>JAFKLL010000013.1 GCA_017304845.1 Solirubrobacterales bacterium | reverse complement strand
GTCGCGATCGACTCGATCTACGACATGCGCACCCTCTTCGACGGGATCCCGCTCGAGGAGATGTCGGTCTCGATGACCATGAACGGCGCCGTGCTGCCGATCCTCTCGCTCTTCATCGTCGCCGGCGAGGAGCAGGGCGTGCCGCACGAGCAACTGACCGGCACCATCCAGAACGACATCCTCAAAGAGTTCATGGTGCGGAACACGTACATCTACCCGCCCAAGCCCTCGATGCGGATCGTCTCCGACATCATCGGCTACACGTCGCAGGAGATGCCGCGGTTCAACTCGATCTCGATCTCCGGCTACCACATGCAGGAGGCCGGGGCGAGCGCCGATCTGGAGCTCGGATACACGCTCTCCGACGGCGTCGAGTACGTGAAGGCGGCCCTCGAGTCCGGCCTGAACGTCGACAAGTTCGCGCCCCGTCTCTCCTTCTTCTGGGCGATCGGCATGAACTTCTTCATGGAGGTGGCGAAGATGCGGGCCGGGCGCCTGCTCTGGGCCAACCTGATGCGCCAGTTCAACCCGGAGAACCCCAAGTCTCTCTCGCTGCGGACCCACTGCCAGACCTCCGGCTGGAGCCTCGCCGCGCAGGACGCGTACAACAACGTGGTCCGCACCTGCGTCGAGGCGATGGCCGCGACCCAGGGCCACACGCAGTCGCTGCATACCAACGCCCTCGACGAGGCCCTCGGCCTTCCGACCGACTTCTCGGCCCGGATCGCCCGGCAGACCCAGCTCTTCCTGCAGCAGGAGTCCGGGACCACCCGGGTGATCGACCCGTGGGCCGGCTCCTACTACGTCGAGTACCTCACCAACGAGCTCGCCCGCAAGGCGCTCGCCCACATGGCGGAGATCGACGAGTACGGCGGGATGACCGAGGCGATCGCCGCCGGCATCCCGAAGATGCGGATCGAGGAGTCGGCCGCCCGCACCCAGGCCCGGATCGACTCCGGACGCCAGACGGTGGTCGGGGTCAACTCCTTCCAGCCCGAGAACGACACCTGGGTGGACGTGCTCAAGGTTGACGGCAACGAGGTGTACGCGGCGCAGGTCGCGAAGTTGGAGCGCCTCCGGGCGGAACGCAACGGCGACGACGTCCGCCAGGCGCTCGAGCATCTGACCAAGGCGGCCGAGACCGGCGAGGGCAATCTGCTCGACCTCGGCGTTAAGGCCGCCAGGGTTCATGCGACCGCCGGTGAGATCAGCGAAGCTCTGGAGAAGGTCTACGGTCGTCATTCCGCCGAGATCAAGGTGATCGGCGGGGTCTACCAAGGAGAGGTCGGAGTGGAGAACGAGGCTTACGGTGACACCAAGCGGCTGGTCGAGCGCTTCGAGAAGGCCGAAGGCCGCCGCCCCCGCATCCTCGTCGCCAAGATGGGCCAGGACGGTCACGACCGCGGCCAGAAGGTGATCGCAACCGCCTTCGCCGATCTCGGCTTCGACGTCGATATCGGCCCGCTCTTCCAGACCCCGGAAGAGGTCGCCCGCCAGGCGATCGAGGCGGACGTCCACGTGGTCGGGGTCAGCACCCTGGCCGCCGGGCACCTGACCCTGGTGCCCGCGCTCCGCAAGGCGCTCGACGATCTCGACCGCAAGGACATCGCGATCGTCGCCGGCGGCGTGATCCCGCCGGCGGACTTCGATGAGTTGAGGGAGCTCGGCGCCGACCTGATCTTCCCGCCCGGCACGGTGATCGGGGACGCGGCCGGTGAGCTGCTGCGGCTGTTGATCAGCCGGCTCGGCCTCGACGTTGCGATCATCTGAACGGGCTCATGCGGCCGCGCCA
Source organism: Solirubrobacterales bacterium (assembly GCA_017304845.1). Lineage (GTDB taxonomy): Bacteria > Actinomycetota > Thermoleophilia > Solirubrobacterales > 70-9 > 67-14. Next base: position 136,554 of record JAFKLL010000013.1, on the reverse strand, counting down.
GTCTCTGGAGGAACTGAAGGAAGCGGTTCTCGCGGGTGATCGCGGGGGGCTCTCCCGCGCCATCACCCTGGCCGAGAGCAGCCGCTCCGACGACCAGGCGCTGGCCCAGGACCTGATCGCCGAGCTACTCCCCGGCACCGGGAAGGCGATCCGGGTCGGCATCACCGGGGTCCCCGGAGCCGGCAAGTCGACCACCATCGAGGCGCTCGGCCTCCAGCTGATCGGCCAGGGCAAGAAGGTCGCGGTGCTGGTGATCGACCCGACCTCGGCCCGCACCGGAGGGTCCATCCTCGGCGACAAGACCCGCATGAACAAGCTGAGCGCTGAGGAGGACGCCTACATCCGGCCCTCTCCCTCCGGCGGCGTGCTCGGCGGGGTGGCCCGGAAGACCCGCGAGGCGATGCTGCTCTGCGAGGCGGCCGGGTTCGACGTGATCATCGTCGAGTCGGTCGGGGTCGGCCAGTCCGAGGCCGAGCTGGCCGAGATGGTCGACTGCCTGATGCTCCTGCTGGTCCCGGGGGCCGGCGACGAGCTGCAGGGCATCAAGCGGGGAATCATGGAACTGGCCGACATGATCGTGGTCAACAAGGCCGACGGCGACCGGATCCCGCTGGCGAAGCGCGCCCGCGGCGACTACCGCCACGCGCTGCGGATGCTGCCGCCTTCGACGCCGGGCTGGGAGACCCCGGTCCAGATCGCCTCGGCCGCCGAGGGCACGGGCCTGGCCGAGGTCTGGGAGTCGGTCGAGGCGCATCGCGCCCTCCTGGAGGAGACCGGGCTGCTCGAGGAGCGTCGCCGGCATCAGACCGAGCGGTGGCTCGACTCGATGATCGAGGAGGCGGTCCTGGCCGCGGTCCATTCCCGGCGCGGGGTCGAGGAGGCGATCGAGTCGGCGCGGGCCGACGTCGACGCCGAGAAGGCCACGGTTCCCCAGGCGACCCAGAGGGTGATCGAGGCCGCGGGCCTTCAGGAGGAGGGAAAGTGATCGGCCCCGACGACGTCGAGATGAGGGTGATCGGCTGCCTGATCGAGAAGCAGCGCACCACCCCCGACCAGTACCCCCTGACCCTGAACTCGCTGCGGCTGGCCTGCAACCAGGCGACCAACCGCGACCCGGTGGTCGACTACGACGAGGCGACGATCCGTCGCGCTCTGGGCGAGCTCGGCCGGCGCCGCTGGATCCGTGGCGCCTCCGGGCACACCAGCCGTTCGCTCAAGTACCGGCATCTGTTGGACACCGAGCTCGGCCTCTCCGAGGACCAGATCTCGGTCCTGGCGGTGCTGATGCTGCGCGGCGAGCAGACTCCGGGCCAGCTCAAGCAGCGCACGGAGCGGATGTTCGGCTTCCACGATCTCGACGCGCTCCAGACCACGCTGGACGCTTTGATCTCGCGCGAGCTGGTCGAGCGCCTGCCTCGGCGTCCCGGCCAGAAGGAAGAGCGCTACCGGCAGATGCTGGGAGGCAACCACCTGGAGTCCGACGATGCTTCCGAGGCTTCCGCCCCCGAGCCGGTCGCGGCGGTCGAGGATGCTCCCGAGGCCGAGGCGGCGCCGCTGCCGGTCCCGGTCGACACCCCGGAGGCCGAGCGGATCGAGGCTCTGGAGCGTTCGGTCAACGAGCTCCGCGACGAGCTGGCCCAGGTCAAGGGCCTGATCGACGACCTTCGCGAGCAGCTGGGCGCCTGAGCCGTATTCATCCCGGGGCAACCGGGTAGGGACGGGTCATGAGCGATCCCGACCATTCCCTCTTCTCCACCCTGAAGCGGACGGGGAAGAAGTTCGTCGACGACGGCATGATGGATTGGGCCGCCGCCCTCACCTACTACGGGCTGCTCTCGCTGTTCCCGATGCTGATCGCCCTGGTCTCGATCATCGGGTTGTTCGCGGACCCGGAGTCGACCACCGAGAAGCTGACCGAGATCGTCTCCAACCTCGGGCCGGATGCCGCGACCAGCACCTTTTCGGGCCCGGTCGAGAGCCTTACCTCGAACCGGGGCGCCTCGGGCGTCACCTTCGTGATCGGTCTGGTCCTCTCGATCTGGGCGGCCTCCGGCTACGTCGGCGCCTTCGGCCGGGCGTCCAACGCGATCTTCGGGACGGAGGAGACCCGGCCGTTCTGGAAGCTGAAGCCCCGACAGCTGGCGATCACCGTGGCGATGATCGTGATCCTCGCCCTGCTCGCGATCGGCCTGGTCATGACGGGGACCGTGGTCCGCTCGGTCGCCGGGCCGCTCGGCATCGGCTCGACCGCGGTCGACGTCTGGAACGTCGCCAAGTGGCCGGTCATGGTCGCGCTGGTGCTGCTGATGTTCGCCGTGCTCTACCACTTCTCGCCCGACGCGGATTCCGGTCCTCTGCGTTGGTTCACGCCCGGCGCGATCGTCGCTCTGTCGGTCTGGGTGCTGGCCTCGGCCGGCTTCGCCTTCTACGTCGGCAACTTCGGTTCCTACGACGAGACCTACGGCACCCTGGGCGGGATCGTGGTGCTGCTGGTCTGGTTCTGGATCTCGAATCTGGCGGTGCTTTTCGGACTTGAGCTAAACAATAGTTTAGTCAAGCCTAAAAATATGATTCAATCTGGCAATGAACTTGCCGGGGAACGATGACAAGGACCTGACCAGAAGATCGCTGCTCTGCCGGCTCGGAGCCGCGGCCGCCGGCGCGGGGCTCGGATCGGCGGTCGCCGTTCCCGCCTCCGCCGCGGAGCACCAGCACCACGGCTCACACTCGGGCGGCTCGATGCAAGGCATGCACGGCGGAGCCAACGGGCCGACCCTCAGGGGCGGGGCCGAGTTCGACCCGGCCGCGGCCAACGGCTTCGACCCCGATCGCTTCCTGCGTCACTTCGACTGGGGCGAGACGACCCGGCTCCCGGACGGGCGCACCCTCCGCGAGTGGGAGGTGAACGCGGTCGAGAAGGAGATCGAGATCGCCCCGGGCATCAAGTTCCCGGCCTGGACCTTCGATGGCCAGGTGCCGGGCCGGACCCTCCGCTGCAAGGCGGGCGACCGGCTGAGGATCCACTTCGGCAACGGCGCCGCCCATCCCCACACGATGCACTTCCACGGCATCCACACCGCCCGCATGGACGGGGTGCCAGGTCTCGGTGCCGGTCTCATCATGCCGGGCGAACGCACCGTCTACGAGTTCGACGCCGAGCCGTTCGGGATCCACCTCTTCCACTGCCACGCCGCGCCCCTGGCCGAGCACATCGCCCGCGGCATGTACGGCACGCTGATCATCGACCCGCCCGGCGGCCGGCCCGAGGCCGATGAGATGGTCATGGTCCAGGCCGGCTACAACACCACCTTCGACGCGGAGGGGAACCAGTTCTACTTCGTGAACGGGATCCCCTTCCACTACATGTACCACCCGGTCCGGGTCAAGAAGGACCGGCTGGTCCGGGTCTACCTGACCAACATGCTCGAGTACGACCCGGTCAACTCCTTCCACCTCCACGCCAACTTCTTCGAGTACTTCCCGACCGGGACCCGGCTCGAACCGACCGAGTTCACCGACACGATCTCTCAGGTCCAAGGGCAGCGAGGCATCCTCGAGATGCGCTTCCCCTACACGGGCAAGTACATGTTCCACGCCCACAAGTCCGAGTTCGCCGAGCTGGGCTGGATGGGATTCTTCGAGGTGGTCGAGTGAGCCGCGCGACCCGGATCCCGCTCTGGGCGCTCGCCGCGGGGGTCGTCCTCGTGGTGGCGGTCACCCTGCTGGCGATCGGGAAGTTCGGGGCGGGCACCCTGCCGGAGCGCAACGGACCGCCGGTCGAGGACCTGCGCGTCGAGCGGACCGTGCTGCGGCCCGGCGAGATCGAGCTGACCCTGAGGAACGCCGGGCCGGACCCGGTCTCGGTCGAGCAGGCCTCGGTCAACGACGCCTTCGTCGACCTCGAGGGCGGGGGCAGCCCGATCGGCCGCCTCGGCCAGGGCACGGTCACGCTCGACTACCCCTGGGTGGCCGACTCTCCCTACTCGGTCAGCCTCCTGACTTCTTCGGGGGTCTCTATCCCGGTCGCGATCGACGCCGCCGTCGAGACGCCGGACGGCGGTGGCGGCTTCCTGCTCTCGATGATCGTGATCGGCCTCTACGTCGGGGTGATCCCGGTCACCCTGGGAATGCTCGCGCTGCCCGTCCTCCGACGCGGCGGCCGGAGATGGATAACCGTGCTGATCGCCTTCACGATCGGCCTGCTCGCCTTCCTCGCGGTCGACGGCGGCCTCGAGGCGCTGGAGTTGAGCACCGAGGGATCGGGGGTCTTCGGCGGCGCCGCACTGGTCGTGCTCGCGGCGGCGGTCGCCTTCCTGGCGCTCTCGGGCCTGGACGGCTGGATGAGATCGCGCCGCTCGGAGGCGGAGTCGGCCGGGGCCTCGGCCTGGCGGCTCGCCCTGATGGTCGCGATCGGGATCGGCCTCCACAACCTCGGCGAGGGCCTCGCGATCGGCTCGGCCTACTCGGTCGGCGAGCTCGCCCTGGGCGCCTTCCTGATCGTCGGCTTCGCGATCCACAACACGACCGAGGGGCTGGCGATAGTCGCGCCCCTGGCCGAGCAACGGGCCCGGCCCTTGAGGCTGCTCGGTCTGGGCCTGGTCGCCGGCGGCCCCGCCATCCTTGGCGCGCTGATCGGCGGCGAGGTCTCCAACCCGGAGATCGCGGCCGCCCTGATCGGGATCGGGGTCGGCGCGATCGTCCAGGTGGTGGTCCAGCTGCTGCCCGCGATGAGAGACGGCTCCGGCCGCCTGCTCGGGCCCGCGAACGCGGTCGCCCTGGGCGGCGGAGCCCTGGCCCTCTACCTGACCGGGCTGCTGGTCAGCGTCTAGCCGCCTACGGCGCGATCCTGCCCCGGATCGAGCCCCGGGTCAGACGGGCGTCGCCGTTCGACATCACGGAGACCGAGACGATGGCGAGCCCGGCCGCGTTGCCGTTGGCCAGTTGCCGGCGGACGTTCGCCGGCACGACCAGGGCGATCCGGGCGTTGCCTCCAGCCGCGACCTGCCGGGGCGCGACGGTCCGGACGGTGTGGATCCTCGTCCTGACGGCGCCGTCGACCCTGCGACGAACCCTGACCCGGCCGGTCAGCTTGTTCAAGGTGCATGCGGTGGTGCAGCTCACCCTGGCCAGGGTCACCCGGCCGGAGGCGGAGATCCGCGCCGGAAACGACCCGATCTTCCTGACCTTCGGGAGGGCGCCGCGCGTGCCGCTCGGGCCGGTCGCCCCGGTGGGACCGCTCGGGCCGGTCTCCCCGGTCGGTCCGGTCGGGAGCGAGCCTCCGGTTCCGGTGAGGGGCACCGACATGACCGGCGGAACCGTGTTGCCGAGCACCTCGAGCGAAGCCGAGCGCGCGCCCTCCGCGGATGGGCTGAAGCGCACCTTGACCTGGCAGCTCGACCCACCCTGCACCGGCTGCTTGCAGGTGTCGGAGCTGACGAAGAAGTCATCCGGGTCGACGCCCGAGAAATCGAAGCCGGTGATCCCGAGCGGCGCGGATCCCGGCGCGTTGGCGAGGGTGACGGTCTGCGGCGGGCTGTTCGTCGACTGGGCCGTGGCCGGGAAGTCGAGGCTGGTCGGGCCGGGAGTCAGGACGGGGATGCTGAGCAGCGCCGATACCCCGTTGGTCCCATTGTTCGCGGTGACCAGGTCCGGCCATCCGTCGTTGTTCAGATCCGGTGCCGCCACCGAGATCGGAAACTCACCGACCGTCACCGGAGAATCGGCCGCGAAGGATCCGGTGCCGTCGTTCAGAAGGGCCGAGACCGAGTCCGAGCTCGAGTTGGCGGTCAGGATGTCGCGGTCTCCGTCCCGGTCGAGATCCGAGGTGGTGATCCACTGCGGCATCTCACCGACTGCCGGCGTGGAGCCGCCGGCGAATCCGCCGGTGCCGTCGCCGAACAGCACGGAGACGTTGTCGGAATCGGCGTTGGCGACGGCCAGGTCCGCCTTGCCGTCCTGGTTGAAGTCGGTGGTGGCGACCGTGATCGGAAATGTCCCCGACGGCACGGTCCCATGGAGCGTGAAACCGCCGAGGCCGTCGCCGAGCAGCACCGAGACATGATCGTCGAAGGCGTTCGTGACCGCGAGGTCGGGTCGTCCGTCGCCGTCGAAGTCACCGGGCGCGAGCCCGCCCGGCGTATCGGCGACCGGGACCTGCGACAGGGCGAAGAAGGAACCGCCTACGTAGGAGATGATCGAGATCGAGTTGCTGGTGTAGTTGGATACGGCGAGATCGGGGTTGCCGTCGCGATCGAAGTCCGCGGCGACGATGAAGGCGGGCGCGACGCCGGTCGCGACCGTGGCGACGACGCGGAAGCCGCCGGTGCCGTCGCCGAAGAGCGCCGAGACGGAGTTGGCGCCCGCGTTGACCACCGCCAGATCGGTGTTGCCGTCGCGGTTGAAGTCAGCGGTCGCGAGATGGCTGGGCAGGCTCCCGACCGAGATGTTGGGGCGCGCGGTGAAGCCGCCCGAGCCGCTGCCGAGCAGCACGGTGATCGAGTTGCCGAAGAGGTTGGCCACGGCCAGGTCGCGGTCGCCGTCCTGATCGAAATCTCCCGCCACGACCGAGTTCGCCCCCGACCCGGTCGGCGGGCTGGAGGTGAGGGAGAAGGATGGGGCGGCGGACGCACCGGCCGCACCGATCAAAAGCATCGCCACGAATGAAGCTGACAGGCACAGGAATCTCATCGTTCTCCCTCGGGATCGCTGCGGACGGGGGAGGATCGTAGTGAATGAGCCGGTCTCAGCCGGTGTGGTCGATCCGCATCGCCTGGGCGAGGGTCAGCCCGAGGACATGGGACTCGCCGTCGATCCGGATCGTCAGCGGACCGTCGAAGGGCTGCCGGTCGATCAGTTCGAGCTGATCGCCGACCGCGATGCCGCATTGGCTGAGATAGGCCAGCATCTCCGGGTTGGAGTCGGAGACCCGCACGAAACGGGCCGAGTCGCCGGGCGCGAGATCGGCCAGGGCGGTGGTCTCGGTCTCGATGATCGCCAGGTCACGGTCCGGGATCGGGTCGCCATGCGGGTCGAAGGCGGGATCGCCGAGCTTGGCCGAGATCAACTCGGTGAGGTCCTCGGACAGCGCGTGCTCGAGGATCTCCGCCTCGTCGTGGACGCGGTCCCACGGCACGTCGAGCACCTCGGCCAGGAACAGCTCGAGCAGGCGATGACGGCGCAGGACCGCCATCGCGACCCGCGTGCCCTCGGAGGTGAGGCGAACCCCGTGGTACGGGACCCGCTCGACCAGGCCCGCCTCGTCGAGCTTCTTGATCATCGCCGAGACCGAGCCGGCCTTGACCCCGAGCTTCTCGGCCAGGTCGTTGGTCGAGGCGGTCTCGGAGCCCCAGCCGGTGAGCGAGTAGATCGCCTTCGCGTAGTCCTCGACGGCTGCGGTGGGCAGCGAAGTCTCCGGTTTTCCTCCGGTCGGTTGGGCGGCGGCTGGGCTCACAGTTTGAGCCTAGCCAAAACCTGGCCTCGCCAGTCCGTGGTTCGGCCTCGCAATACTTCCCCTCATGCCCGAGCAGGAAACGCCGTCTCGCACCTCGTCCCCCGTCCAAGCGCTGCTGGAACGTCTGCATGAGCGGCACGCGGCCGACAGTTCGGGTGAGGTCGCCTCCTACATCCCGGAACTCGCGACCGCCGATCCCGACTGGTTCGGCATCGCGATGGTGACCGCCGACGGATCGGTCTACGAGGTCGGGGACACCCGCCGCGAGTTCACGATCCAGTCGATCTCGAAGCCGCTCACCTTCGCGCTGGCCCTGGAGGCGATAGGGCAGGAGGAGGTGCGCCGGCACGTCGACGTCGAGCCGAGCGGCGAGGCGTTCAACTCGATCACCCTCCAACCGGGGACCGGGCTGCCGCTCAACCCGATGGTCAACGCGGGCGCGATCGCCACCACCTCGCTGATCAAGCCGTTGGGCTTCGACCGGCCGATCGACCGCATCCTCAACGAGTACTCGGCCTTCGCCGGCCGGGACCTCTCCGTCGACGAGGAGGTCTACGGATCCGAGAACGCGACCGGCCATCGCAACCGGGCGATCGCCTACCTGCTTCGCAACTCGAACGTGGTGGAGGACGAGGTCGAGGACGTGGTCGAGACCTACTTCCGCCAGTGCTCGACCCTGGTCACCTGCCGCGATCTCGCGGTGATCGCCGCGACCCTGGCCTCGACCGGCGTCAACCCGGTCACCTCGGAACGGGTGCTGAGGGACGACACGGTGCGCAACGTGCTCAGCGTGATGGCCAGCTGCGGCATGTACGACTCGGCCGGCGACTGGTTGTACACGGTCGGGCTGCCCGCCAAGTCGGGGGTGGCCGGCGGGATCATCGCCGTCCTCCCGGGCCAGCTCGGGATCGCCGTCTACTCGCCGCCCCTCGACGTCCACGGCAACAGCGTGCGCGGGATCAAGGTCTGCGAGGACATCTCCGACGAGCTCCATCTCCATGTGATGAGCCCGGCCCGCCGCCCGGCCCCGCCGGTGCGGGCGGAGCGGACCTGTACCGAGTCGCGGTCGAAGCGCCTCCGCTCGACCGCGGAGCAGGAGATCCTGGCCATCCACGGCACCCGGGTCAAGGTCCTGGAGCTGCAGGGCGAGCTCTCCTTCGCGGCCGGTGAGTTGGTCACCAGCTCGGCCCTGAGCGGCGCCGAGGAGACCGACTTCGCGGTGCTCGACTTCCGGGCGGTCCGCTCGATCGACCTGATCGACGTGCCGATCTTCAGCCACCTGATCGAGAGCTACGAGGAGCTGGGCGGCGAGATCGCCTTCTCCGACATCGACCGGCACCCGCTGTTCGCGGATGACCTGGCCCGGCATCGCGAGGGACTGGGCCTGCATCCGGTGCGGACCTTCCCCGATCTCGACCTCGCTCTCGAGTGGTGCGAGCAGGGGCTGATCGAGCGTTATGGGGACATCGATCCCGAACCGGAGCTGAGCCTGGCGCAGCACGGGGCGACGATCGGCATGAGCCCCGAGCAGATCGCGCTCTTGGCCGAGCATCTCGAGCACCGTCAGTACGGGGCCGGCGACCAGATCTACGACGAGTCGGAGACCGAGGTCGACGAGATGCTCTTCGTCACCGCCGGCAAGATCAGCATCCTGCTGCGGGCCGACGACGGCGGGCGCCGCCGGGTCGCCACCCTCTCGCCGGGGATGACCCTCGGCGAGGTGGCGATGCTGAGCGGCAACAACCGGATCGGCACCTCGGTCGCGGACACCGACGTCTCCGCCTACGTGCTCGACACCGGCGACCTCGAGGTCCTGCGCGGCGCCGACCCGGCCCTGGTCGCGATCCTCTTCGAGAACCTGCTCAAGCTGATGGCGGTCCGGGTCGGCAACCTCCGAGACTCGATGCACTGACCCCAGGTTGGCGCGAGATGCAGATTCGCGCCACATAGCGCACCCGATCTGCATTTCGACGGCTCCGGGGTGGGTAGCCTCGGTTCATGGAACCTCGGATGACAGTGCTGACCCTCGGCGTGCGCGATCTCGACAGGTCACGCGACTTCTATGTGAACGGGCTCGGCTGGGAGCCGGTCATGGACGTGCCCGGTGAGGTGGTCTTCATCCAGGTCGCGGGAGGTCTCGTCCTCGCTCTCTGGGGAGTGGACGAGCTCGCCGCCGAGGCCGGCGACATCGGCCACCACGGCGTGCCGGACGGCAAGGCTCCGCCGATCGCCCTGGCCCAGAACGTCGGCTCGCCCGAGCAGGTGGCCGAGGTGATCGACCAGGCCGTGGCCGCCGGCGCCACCCTGATCACCGCCGCCCGCCCGACCGACTGGGGCGGAACCAACGGCTACTTCGCGGACCCCGACGGATACCGCTGGGAGATCGCCCACAACGCCGGCCTGAGGATCGACGAGGACGGCACCGTCCACATGGGCTAGACGTTGAACTTGAAGTCGACCACGTCTCCGTCCTGCATGACGTAGTCCTTGCCTTCGAGGCGGACCTTTCCGGAGGCCTTGGCGTCGGCCATCGAGCCGGCTTCGAGGAGGTCGTCGAAGGAGATGATCTCGGCCTTGATGAAGCCGCGTTGGAAGTCGGTGTGGATCACGCCGGCGGCTTCCGGGGCGGTGTCGCCCTTGTGGATCTGCCAGGCGCGGGTCTCCTTGGGGCCGGCCGTGAGGTAGGTCTGCAGGCCGAGGGTCTCGAAGCCGACCCGGGCCAGGACGTCGAGGCCCGGCTCTTCGACACCGATGTCGGCCAGCATCTCGCGGGCCTCCTCCTCGTCGTCCAGCTCGACCAGCTCCGCCTCGAACTTGGCGTCGAGGAAGATCGCCTCGGCCGGAGCGACCAGCTCGCGCAGGTCGGCCTTCAGGTCCTCGTCGGCCAGCTCCTCCTCGGAGCAGTTGAAGACGTAGAGCAGCGGCTTCGCGGTCATCAGGTGAAGCTCGCGGACCGGCTCGGGGTCGAAGCCGGCCTCGAAGATGCCCTTGCCGCCCTCGAGGATCTCCTTCGCCTCCTCGGCCGCCTTGACCTGGGGCTCGAGGTCCTTGTCGCGTTTCGCCTCCTTGGTCAGGCGGGGCAGCGCGTTCTCGATCGTCTGGAGATCGGCCAGGATCAGCTCCATCCGGATCGTCTCGATGTCGTTCCGGGGGACGACCTCGCCGTCGACATGGGTGATGTCGTCGTCCTGGAAGACCCGCGTGACCTGGCAGATCGCGTCGGACTCGCGGATGTTGGAGAGGAACTTGTTGCCCATGCCCTCGCCCTCGGAGGCGCCCTTGACGATGCCGGCGATGTCGACGAACTGGACCGTGGCCGGCAGGATCTTCTCCGAGCCGTAGAGGCCGGCCAGCTTTTCGAGGCGGGGATCGGGCACGCCGACCACGCCGACGTTCGGCTCGATCGTCGCGAAGGGGTAGTTCGCGGCGAGCACGTCGTTCTTGGTCAGGGCATTGAAGAGGGTCGACTTCCCGGCGTTAGGAAGCCCGACGATTCCGATCGAGAGGGCCATCGCCGCACAGGTTACGGGCCTCGGCCCGACCAGGCTGCAAGGTAGTCGCAATCTGGTTCCGGGACCATGCGCCCATGAGATCGCTCAAGTCCGTCCTCGTCCTCTGCCTCGTCGCAGCCGCATCGGTCCTCGTCGCCGGCCCGGCGGCCGCGCGGGAACCCGCCCCGACGATCGAGATCAGCCCCGGCTCCTTCGCCTTCGGCCCGATCAACGTCGGCGGCGAGCTGGGCGAGCCCGGCGAGTTCACGGTCACCAACACCGGGACCGCTCCGGCCCACCTGATCGAGGCCGGCGTCTCCGGGCTCGACTCCTTCTCGTTCCCCTTCCTGGCCAACGCAAGCACCTGCTTCTTCCTCGAGGTTCCCGGTGAGCTCGCCCCGGGCGATTCCTGCACCCTCGTCGCGATCTTCGATCCGGTGAAGGAAGGGCTGAACGAGGCCGAACTGGACCTGGTCTCGGACGCGACCAGCTCGCCCGACGTGATGCCGCTGACCGGGACCGGCCTGCCGGCCCTGCTTCCCGGCGCGGGCATGGCGCCGCAGTCAGGCGAGTTCGGCGAGCAGCTGCTCGGCTCCGGCTCGAAGCCGAAGGCCTTCACCCTGACCAGCACCGGCACCGGCGATCTCAACGTCGGCCAGGCCACCCTGAGCGGTCCGGACGCCGACCAGTTCTCGATCACCGCCAACGGCTGCTCCGGCCGCGTGATCGCCAGCGGCGACGGCTGCGCGGTCGAGGTGACCTTCATCCCGACCGGCGAGGGCGCCAAGTCGGCGGCCCTGACGGTCGAGACCAACGCGGACGGCGCCGACACCACCGTCGCGCTGACCGGCACCGGCACCGACCTGCCGCCCAACGCCGGCACCAGCCGGATCCGGCTCGGGCGGACCCTGCCTCGCCTCGGCCGCGTCGCCGCCGTGGCCCTGCCCCTCACCTGCTCGGTCGACGGGATGGACGCCTGTCAGGGACGGATCGCGATCCGCGCCCGCGGACGGGCTCTCGGCCTGCGCCACAACCGGCAGGTGGTGGTCGGATCCCGCGCCTACCGGGCCGAGCCCGGACGGACCACCATCCGGGTCCGGCTCGGCGCCCGGGCCCGTCGGGCGGTGCGCCGCGGCTCCCTGCGGTTGCGCGTCCTCGCCACCACCCGTCAAGGCAACGGCGACGTCTCCCAGACGGCGGCGACCCGCCGGCTTCGTCGCTGATCGCGGAGCCGGGTCTATCCTCTCCCCATGGAGAGGGAGGTCAATGACCTGATCGACGAGGCCGGCAACAGTCGCTGGGAACCCGATTTCCGGGAGCTGGTCGAGGGGCTCGGCGACGCCGTCTACACGCTCGACCTCGAAGGTCGCTTCACCTGGGGCAACGAGGCCGGCCTCCGGTACCTCGGCTACGACCAGAGCGACTTCGACGAGTTCCTCGGGCGGCACTTCCTCGACCTGCTGACCCCCGCCTCGAAACAGGTCGCGATCGAGCACTTCAGCCGCGGCCTGGCCGGGGAGGAGCTCTCGCCCTTCTTCGAGGTCCAGGCGTACCACCGGGACGGCCACATACTCGACTTCGAGATCCGGGCCTCCGACCTGATCCACGAGGGAGAGCTGATCGGCCGGCAGGGAGTGGTCCGCAACATCAGCGCGATCAAGCAACTGCAGGCGGAGATGGCCGAGACCTCCAAGCGGCTTTCGCAGCTGGAGGAGAGGGAGCGGATCATGGCCACCCTCTACAGCCGCTTCGCCTCCCTGACCGCGGGCGCCTCGAACGAGGACCAGATCGTCGAGCTGCAGCGGGCACTCGGCACGGTCGCCGCGCAACGTCTCGGCCTCGCCTCGGGCGACGTCGAGATCCTCGAGCTGCTCGCCGCCGGCAAGACCAACCGGGAGATCGCCGAGCTGGTCCACCTCAGCCCCCACACGATCAAGGACCGGGTGGGGCGGATCCTGCGGGCGCTGGGCGCGCAGAGCCGGACCGAGGCGACCGCGATCGCGATCCGGCGGGGCCTGGTCGTGCCCGATCCGGCCGGCCCACCCGAACCGGGTGTCGAAAACCCCCGGATGGGGTTTGAAGGGCGGGACGCGAACCACGATGCTTGAGGCATGAGGAGAATCGCAGGGGTCGTGGCCATCCTGGTGGCCGCGTCGATGATCGGGGCTGCGCCTACGGCGACCGCCCAGAACCAGACCGAGAACGCCAAGGCCGCCAAGGCCGGGCAGGGTCACAAGAAGCCGAAGCGGCAGGTTCGCCGCCGGGCGGTGGTGCCGTCCACCGCGACCATCTTCAGGTACATCAAGGACCTGACCTCGGTCGGCTACCGACGCACCGGCAGCAAGGCGAGCCTGCGGGCCGCCAAGTACGTGCGCGACAGCTTCCGCCGGTTCGGCCTCCGCGACGTCGGGTTCCAGACGGTCCGCTCCTACGCCTGGAAGGTCAAGGACTCCTCGCTCTCGGTCGCCGGGATCAAACGGGACAGCTTCCCGATCGCCCACGCCTTCATGGGCGGGACCAGGACCGGCAGGTTCGGGACCGGCGCCAAGGGCATCACCGCGCCGGTGGTCGACGTCGGAGACGGCAACCAGCAGACCTTCGCGGCCACCGACGTCAAGGGCAAGGTCGTGATGTTCGACCTGCGCTTCACCGGCCTGCCGGCCGATCTCTTCCGGGCGATCGCCGACTTCTACTACGACCCGGACGAGACGGTGGCGCCCGGCGAGGTGCTGCCGCAGCCGTACCTCACGAACTTCGTCGACGTGGTCCAGCGGGCCATGGACGGCGGCGCGGTGGGAGTGGTCGGGGTGCTCGCCGACTACTTCGACTCGAAGTACTACTTCAACGAGGAGTACCGCCGTCTGCAGATGACCGTGCCCGGCATGTGGGTGACCAAGTCCGAGGGCGACGCGATCCGGGCCCAGCTCGCGGCCGATCCCTCCGCCCAGGCCAAGCTCGTGATGAACGGCGAGCGCCGTGCCGCGCCGGCCCGCAACGTGATCGGCTACCTGCCCGGGCGCAGCAGGCAGACGCTGCTGATCTCCTCCCACCACGACGCGGTCTGGGACGGCGCGGTCGAGGACGGCTCCGGCACCGCCGAGGTCCTCGCCCTGGCCAAGTACTTCGGGGCCCTGCCGAAGAAGCGGCGACCGATGTCGCTGATGTTCGCGACCATGGACTCCCACTTCTCCGGTTACCAGGCCCACCAGAAGTTCATCCGCAAGTACGTGACCGGGGTGCCGGAGGCCCGTCGCCCACGGGTCAACTTCGCGATCGAGCACATCGCGCGCTACGGCAAGGTGGTCGACGGCAAGCTGAAGATGACGGATCTTCCCGAGGTCGCGGGCATCCTGCAGAACGTCGGCGAGAAGCCGCTCCAGGTGATCAAGGACGCGGTGGTCAGGAACGATCTCGACCGGACGATCGTGATCCCGGCGACCATGTTCGGCGAGTCGCTTCCGACCGACGCCTCCTTCGCCTACGCGGCCGGGGTCCCGGTGGTCAGCCTGATCAGCGGGCCGATCTACCTGTACGACCGGCAGGACACTCTGGACAAGGTCTACAAGCCGCATCTCCGACCGATGGCCCTGGCCTACAAGGAGATGGTCAACAGGATGAGCCGGATGCCCCTCTCGGACCTGCCCGGCGACCCGCCGGTCGCGCCCTGAGGCCGGCATGAGCCTCGGGCGGAAGGTTCTCCTCGGGCTGCTGCTCTGCGGCGCCGTCGGCGCGCTCGCCGGCCAACCCGCGGTGGCGAAGAAGCCCCGCCTGGCCAAGGCGCCGGCCGGCGCCCGCTTCTACAGCCCGCCGGCCAAGCTGGTCCGGGGCCGCCCGGGGACGCCGATCTGGGTGCGCGCGGCGCGGGGCCTCGCCCGCCCGGCCGGGGCGGCGAGGGTGGTCACCGTCGCCTACCGATCCACCTCGGTCCGCAACCGCCCGACCGCGATGACCGGCACGATCGCCGTCCCCAAGGGCCGGGCCCCGAAGGGCGGCTGGCCGGTGGTCAGCTTCGGCCACGTCACCACCGGCGGCGCCGACCGCTGCGCGCCGAGCCGGGTCACGCCGGGCAACACGGAGTTGGAGCGCCTGACCCGGGGCGACGCCTTCACCGGCTACCTGCTGGAGCGCGGGGTGGCGGTCGCCCGGGCCGACTTCGAGGGCATCGGCACGCCGGGCCGGCATCCGTACCTGATCGGCAACTCGCTGGGCCGGGCGATGACCGACATCGTCCGCGCCGGTCGCGGGCTCCGGCTCGGCCTCGGCCGCCGCTGGGCCGCCGCCGGCCACTCCGAGGGAGGCCAGGGCGCCCTCTTCACGGCCCGGGTCGGCCCGCGCCGGGCGCCCGGGCTCTCGTTCCGGGGCGTGGCCGCCTTCGCCCCGGCCAGCCACATCAGCGACATCGTCGAGCTGGCCCGCGCCTTCGACCAGCCCTCCGCCCTGACCGCGGACTTCTCCGCCCTCGGCGCCCTGATCCTCGAAGGGGCGGCGGTGGCCGAGCCGGACCTCTGGCGGAAGTACCGCGACGGCGGGCTCAGCCAGGAGGCGCTGGCTCTCCTGCCGGACACCCAGCGGCTCTGCCTGAAGGACCTGAGTCAACCCGAGTCGTTCGGCGGGCTCGCTCCGGCGGCGATCG
Source organism: Solirubrobacterales bacterium (assembly GCA_017304845.1). Taxonomy (GTDB): domain Bacteria; phylum Actinomycetota; class Thermoleophilia; order Solirubrobacterales; family 70-9; genus 67-14. The sequence goes on along the minus strand of JAFKLL010000013.1, from coordinate 120,980 downwards.
AAGGTCCGAAGTCCGACCGCTACCTGCCCGACATCTACGCGGTGATCGATCGCAACGACCCCGGCACCCTGAAGCTCCCGGAGATGCCGATCCGGCTCGACCAGGGAGCGGCCGACCTGGTCGTCTGGCCGTCCCACACGAGCGAGGTCGCCGAGCAGTTGGAGGCTTCCGGAGCCGACGTCTCCTACAACGTCTGGCCCGGCGGGACGCACGAGAACATCACCGATCTCGAGCATGCCGCACCGGCCTCCGCGGACTGGCTGATCGGCCGTCTCCGGTAGTTCCGAGAAACTTGTGAGTTTCCGACCGAAACTTCCTCTCCCCTTATCGGTTTATCTATGCGATTGCCCATGCTGAAGCGGCAATCGGGTTCCAAATACGGGAGGGAACCAACACGCAGGGAGGCGCTGAGCCCGATCCGGGGGGATCGGGCTCCAGCGCGTTGCCCATCAGTCTCTGACTTCGCCGCCTAGTTCCGGGGTCTCCGGATCCCGGGCGTTCTCGAGCACGCCGAGCAGCTCGGTGACCCGGCAGACCAGGAGGCGTTCCTCGTCGACCTCGACCCAGTTGCCCGCCCGGGCGGGAAAGACCACGTGATCGCCGGGCCGGACCGGCATCCGCACCCCGGCGGCCTCCCACCAGTCGACTCCCTGGCCGATCGCCAGGACGATCCCGTGCTGGGGCGGTGGCTCGGAGGTGCCGGGTGGGACCACCAGCCCGGAATTGCGCATCCGGTCGGGTTCCAACTCCTTGATGACCACCCGGTCGAAGAGCGGCTTGAGGAAGTGCTGCGCCATGACGCAAGCCTACGCGGACTTCGGTTTCGGCGGCGTCGGCGAGACCCTGGTCAGGGCTGGTCGCCGGGGTTGAACTCGGTCGAGAGCATGTCCATCAGCAGGCCGTCGTGCCAGCCACGCTCGTCCGGGTCGCGCTCCGAGCGGCGGGTGATCCCGACCGGCTTGAAGCCGACCTTCTCGTAGGCCCGGATCGCGACGGTGTTGTTCGCGGCCGGGTCGATCTCGAGCCGGTGGTGGCCGCGGTCCTCGAACAGGTGGCGGGCCACCCGGCGCATCGCCTCGGTGCCGATCCCGATCCCGTGGAAGGCGGGATCGACGAAGAGGTCGATCCCGGCATGGCGGTACTTCGGCTCGTCCTCCTCCCAGTACTGGATCATCCCGACGATGCGATCCGCGACGACGATCGTGAGCCGGGTCGATTCCGGTTCGTCCCAGGGGAAGTCGGGGGCGGGCTCATCCCACCAACGCGCCACCTCGGGACGACGGTGGATCCGCCGCAGCTCCGCCGTGTCGCTCTCCGCGAGCGGACGAAGGGCGAGGCGAGAGAGATCGAGATCGTCCATGACGCGGGCAGGGGCTAGCGCTTGACCACCCGGAAGGCCCGGTTGACCGTCTTCGAGGCTCCGGTCGCGTTGACCGCCCGCACCCGGATCCGGTAGCGGCCCGGCTTCAGGGCCTTCTTGCCGACCCGGCCCGTGAACTTGACCACGGTGCGGCCGGCGCCGAGATCACGGCGCACCAGCTTGCCGCGCTTGACGAAGCGGGCGCAGGCCTTCTTGCGCCGGTTGACCTTGGTCGCCCGCACGCACTTGCCCTTGACGCGGCGCCCCTTGAGGCGCTGCTCGATCGAGATGGTCACGTCGGCTCCGGTGTTCAACGTGAAGGCGATCCTGGTGCCGCGCGGCGCCTTCCGGGCCCGCTTCGCGACCGTTGCGGTGCGACCCTTCGCGACCCGGAACCGGGCCGGCTTCATGGTGACGCGGCTGAGCTTCGGCGCGATCGCCCGGGGGTTCTGGCATCCGGGCGCGCGGGCGTAGACGTATCCGGACTCCACGTCGCCGAGATCGCCGGAGATGGCGTTGTGCCCGAGGGCGGTGAAGACCACGCAGAGACCGTTCGAGCTGACGAAGGGCGAGGACGAGCCGGTCATGGACACCGTCGGGGAGCCGAAGGCGGGCGGCCCGCCGATCGAGCCGTCGCTCAGATCCTCGACCACGACGGTCGAGCGATTCGAGTAGTCGATCTCGGGTCGGATGTTCTGCGACGTGGTCTCGAAGGCGATGACGCTGCCGTCGCGGTTCAGGGACGCATCCCGGGAAGAGCTCTCGCCGGGCTGGCCTCCCGCGGACTGGCTGATCAGCGTGTTAGAGCCGTCGGTCAGGTTCCTCAGCACGACCTGGCCGAAGCCGACGGGCCAGGGGGCGGTGGCCGGGACGGCCGCGTCCTGCGGGGTCACGAAGGCGACGCGGGTGCCGTCGCCGCTCATCGTCGCGTCGTAGACGAAGTCGGACAGCGAGGCGCCGGTCAGGCCGGGCGCCCGCGAAACCAGGGTGGTGTCGTTCGCGCCGAGATCGCGCACGTAGACGCTCTGCATCCCGTTGAGATCGTCCGGGTCGAGGTTGGCGGCGCTGGACATGAACATGACGCGGTCGCCGTCGTCGCTCAACATCGGTCGGGTCGAGGAGGCGTCGGCGATCGCTCCGGCCACGCCGTCGGCCCGGGAGGCGACGATCGTCTTGCCGGCCTCGAGGTCGCGGACGAAGACGCGGTCGGTGCCGCCCGGGGCGCCGAGGTTGGACGAGTCGGAGCGGAAAGCGACCCGCTTGCCGTTGCCGCTGATCGACGGGATGTCGGCCCCGTTGCCGGCGACCGCCCCGGCCACGCCGTCGGCCCGCGAGGCGAGCACGGTCTGGTGGCTGGTCATGTCGCGCACGTAGACGTCGCCCTCCGTGTTGCCGTCGGCGGCGTCAAGGCTGCTCCAGGAGCTGAAGGCGATCAGGTTGCCGTCGTTGCTGATCGACGGGTTGTCGGCGCCCTCGGAGACCGCTCCCCCGACGCCGCTGGCCCGCGATACGAGTTCGATCTTCCCGGTCGCCAGATCTCGCCGGTAGACCTCCGGCTTGTTCGTCGACCCGCCTTCCAGACGGGAGGTCGCGGCCGAGAAGACCACGTATCGCCCGTCGTCGCTCAGCACCTTGCCGCTCTCCCCGAAGTCCGGGTAGAAGCCGGGGGCGAGGACCTTCTCGCTGCCCTTCGGGCGCGAGACCAGCTTGATCGGGCCGCTCGGCACCGTTCTCGAGAAGACTCCGGTGAGGTCGGGGTCGCTGTCGGCCGTGGCGCCTCCCTGCTCGGTCCAGGCGGCGAGGCTGCCGTCCCCGGCGATGGTGCCGCTGACCGCGTACTCGGTCCTGGCGGAGACGAGCGAGGTGGACGAGTTGGACCGATCGCGCATGTAGACGCCGTAGTAGTCCGGTGGCGCACCGAGGTTGGTCGCGTCGCTGGAGAAGACGATCCGGGTGCCGTCGGCGCTGATGCTCGGGGTGTGGGCGCGGCTGTTCGCGTTCGCCCCGGCCGGCCCGGTGGCCCGGCTGACCAACTCCGAGGCGGTTGCGCCCATCGTCTTGTAGTAGACGCTGGACTGGCTGTCCGGGTCGGTGATCCCGTTGTCGGCCAGGTTGGTCGCCCAGCTCGAGTAGGCGATCCTCAGGCCGCCGATCGCGGCGGCGGTCCCGGCCAGGTCGGGTTCGCTCGATTCGTCGTTGCCGCCGGTGGTGGTCGAGTCGTAGCGGGAGCTGACCAGGTAGGTCGAGCCGAGGTTCATGTCCCTCGCGTAGACGTCCGAGTTGAAGCCGCCGTTGCCATCGGTGAACCCGGTGACGAGATCGGTGGCCACCGAGGAGAAGGCGACCCAGCGGCCGTCCGAGCTGATCGTCGGCTCGCTCGAGCGGTCGTTGCCGGCGGTGACGGCGGCGGGGATGCGGGAGACCAGCTCGGGCGAGCCCCCGTCGACCTTCTGGCGGTAGATGTCGGTGTCGGCGTTGCCGTCGCCCCCGACCATCGCGTTGACCGTGGAGTAGGTGACGTAGTTGCCGTCGCCGGAGATGTCGACTTCGCCGAAGTAGTCGGCGGTTCCCGGGGTGAGCAGGGTCGTGGTCCCGGCGGGGATGTCTCGCAGGTAGACGTCGCTCTTGTCGTCGGTGTCTCCCGGGTCGGCCTGGTCCGAGGTGACGAAGGCGACCCGCTTGCCGTTGCTGCTGATCGCGTAGGAGTAGAGATCACCGGCGGTCGAGGTGCCGTTCTTGCCGGTGAGGCGGTTGACCATCACCACGTCGCCGGTCTGGGTGTCCTTGCGGAAGAGGTTGTTCTGGTCCCTGTCCGCGTCCGCGACGAGGTTGTTCGAGGTCGAGGTGAAGAGGACGAACCGGCCGTCCCCGCTCACCGGCGACTGCCCGTAGCCGGGACCCGAGAGCCCTGAGGGGCCGCCCGCGACGGACCCTGCTGGCAGGTCTAGGTAGGTGATCGGGAAGGTGGTGCCGGGCCCGGCCGGCCCGGCCGTGGCCGGAGCGCAGAACGCGAGTGCCAAGAGCACCGCCCCGATCGTCGACGCCTTGACCCTGCTCGAGATGTCCCCCATGTGATTCCTTCCCCTGGAGCGGATCCGCCGCTCCGTCACGATGATCTCGATCCTACTCCGGGCGGCAACGGATCGGGGAGATTTCGGTCAAGGGTTTTCGTCGGGGCCATCTTGCGTAAACATTGGTCTGAGCCCACGATCCGAAAGCGGAAATGCCCACATCCGGAAAGCCGAATCCAGAAGACACCCAGGAGATGTTCACCCAGGGGGCCGTTCAGGCTGCCGAGGAGACCAAGGAGTACCGCCTGGAGGATGCGCCGCCGGCTGAGCCGGAGCCCGAGCCGGAGGTCGCGCTCGACGAGGAGGAGTTCGAGGAAGAGGACCTCTTCGAAGAGGACGAGGCCGAGTACGAGGAAGACGAAGACGAGGACGAGGACGAGGCTGAAGAGGAAGACGACGAGGACGCGGAGGCGCCGGCGGAGAAGGCCGAGCGCCCCGATCGGATCGCCGCGATGCGTGCCCGTTCGGTCGAGCTCGGTCAGAAGGCCAAGCAGGCCGGCAGCGGTCTGCTCGGCAAGGTCAGCGAGATCCGGATCCCCCGCCGGGAGATCGACGGCCAGAAGGTCCTGGCCGGCGCCGGCATCGCGATGGCCGCCCTCCTGATCGGCTTCGGGGCCTACCTGCTGGGCAAGGGATCCGGTGAGGACGTCGATCTGGCCCGCCTGCGAGGCGAGGCGGCGGGCCGCCAGGCCGGCGCGGTCGCCGGCGCGACCCAGGGCTACGCGGACGGCTTCAAGAAGGGCCGCGACGTCGCCTTCAAGAAGTCCTACACGGCCTCCTACCGGAGGAACTACATCCGAGCCTACGAGGACGCCGGGATGGACGCGCCCAAGAACAAGCAGATCGAAGTACCCGATCCGTGAGCGCCGGCCGCCTCACCCCCTGGCTGATCGGAGCCGCGATGACCGTGCTGATCGCGGCCGTCATCGGCTGGTCGCTCGGGGCCGGCGACGCCGACGGGCGCGGCGACGCCGAGTCGGCCCGCGCGGAGGGCTACCAGCAGGCATTCGACACGGCCTTCGCCGAGACCCGGGACGCCACCGCGAAGCGGGGGCTGCAGGCCGGCCGCAGCCGGGGCGAGACGGCCGGCGCCAAGACTGGGTCGCGGGAAGGGACCGGGATCGGCAGCGGCAACGCCGAGATCACCAGCCTGGTCGATGCGACCAAGGCCGCCCAGTCGGCCCAGTCCTCGGCCGAGTCGGAGATAGCGGCCCGGCAGGCGAACTGCGGGATCGTCCCGGCGGCGCCCTCGTGGTGCCCGACCAGCGACGAGCTGGCGAGCTACAGATCCGCGGTCAGGGCCGCCAAGGAGGCGCAGGAGGAGGCCGAGAAGGAGAAGGCGAAGCAGGCGCAGAAGGGCAAGCATGATCAGGAGTGAGTGGCGACGACCGGCCCTGGCCGCCGTCCTGGCCCTGGTCGTGTCGGCCGGGATCGGCTTCGCGATCGGCCTGGCCGCCAAGCCGGGCGACGACGGCCCCGACCTCAGTGAGAAGGAGGCCTTCGAACAGACCCGGACGCGGACCGAGGAAGAGGTCAGCCGGGCGATGGCGCGGCGCGGGTTCCTCGCGGGCCGCCGCTCCGGGCACGACCACGGGATCGTGGCCGGCGGCATGGCCGCCGAGTCGGACGCCGCGAAGGTGATCCTCGAACAGCGGGCCTCGGCGGCCCAGTCGGAGGCCGCCTCGGCTCAGTCGGAGCTGGCCGGGATGACAGCGGCTCCGGCGCCACCGTCATCCCCGCCCTGATCCGAAGGACTACCGCCCGCCGCTAGCGGCGGCGGTGCTTCTTCGCCTTCTTGGCGCGCAGCTTGACCGTCTTCGACTTGCTGAGGGCCTTGCCGCCGGTGGGGGCGTTCGTCACCCGCAGGCGGACCGAGGCGACACCGCGCTTCTTCAGCCGCTTCTTGAGCGCGGCCTTGGGCCGGATCCGCAGGGTCACGGTCTGGTTCTTGGCCTTGACCCGGGCCGAGGCGGCGGCGATCCCCTTGCCGGTCAGCTTGACCCGGCCGGGGCTCGCGACCCGCACCTTGAGCGTGCCGGTGCCGTTCTTGCGGTTTGCCTTGAAAGCCCCGAACCTGAAGGCGTTCGACGGGGGCTGAGGCGTGACGTCCGGCTTCTTGTAGGTGAACCAGACCGGGGTCGAGTAGGCCTCGATCCCGACGTTGGTCCCGGTCAGGATCCGGGTCAGCTCGAACGAGTAGCGGCCCGTCTCGGTCACCGTGAAGGTGTGGCTGAAATCGTCGCCGGTCACCGGCACCGATCCGACCTCGATCCCGTCCTGGAGCAGCTTCAGCGTGTACGGGCCGGGTCGGACCGCGCTGGCCGCGCCCTTGACGTCGATCTTGATGTCGAGGCTCGAGGAGGTGACCGAGTCGCCCGGCAGGGCGGTCCCGGTTCCCGGGCCGGAGGCGGTCAGGTCGACGTCGGGGGCATCGGCGCCGAACGGCTTCACGTAGGTGTGGCCCGCCTTCACCGCGGCGACGATCGCGCCGGGCGAGAGCTGGTCGGCGTGGACGACCGTCGCCCCGCGACCCACCTCTGAATCGGTGGGGCCGGTGGCGCCGCCGCCCTGATGGTCGTCGCTCGAACCGACCGCGGCGATGTGGAACCCGGCGGCCAGCAGCCGCTCGTAGAGGGTGATCGCGTCGAGCGTGAACGGGTTCATCGCGCTCGGCGGGGTCGGCTGGTTGGCCGGGAAGGCCGCGGCGCCGTTCTGGATCTCCAGGGCGCTGACCTTGCCCCAGCCGGTGCGCTCGTCGCTGTAGGTCCAGGCGCAGCCGCGGCAGGCGGCCGGGGCGCTCTTCAGCGTCTCCGGGTGGTTCACCTGGGTGAAGCCGTCACCGTCGAGGATGCGTTGGAACTGCGAGGACGGGTCGATCGAGGGACGGACCAGGCTGAGCTCGTCCGCGGTCTCGGCGTCGTCGTTGTCGTCGTCGTCCCAGCGGTACACGTCGCTGAACCGGAAGTCCGCGAACTGGTTCGAGTACTGCGCGTTGGCATGCCCGTCATAGGTCGTGACCTCGACCCCGGGGATGATCAGCTTGCCCGGGTAGTCGCCGGTGTAGCCGCCCAGCACGCTCCGCGAGTTGTCGTTGTTGTGGTCGACGATCGTCATGAAGTCGAGGCCGGTGCCGCCCTGGGCCAGCGGCTTGAAGCCGAGATCGAAGGTCTGCCGCATCGGCGCGTTGCCGGGCTCCATCTCGCCGTGCGCGTGGAGGTCGCCGGTGTACCAGCCGGGATCCGCATCGGCGACGTAGGACGAGTACGGGTCCGGCGTGAAGGGGGCGTTCGACCAGTTCGAGTCGGGGCTGGTCACGACCTCGACCTTCCAGTCGACTCCGGCGCCGTCCGGGTCGATCCATCCGGCCCCGAGCTCGACCGCCCACTCGCCCGCGTCGATCGGGCCGGGCTTGAAGGCGCGGGTGGTGAACCCGGGCACGTAGGCCTTGCGGCTCGCGTTGTAAGTCGTCTCGTCCGTGTACCCGTTCTCGCCGATGCCGACCGTGCGGAGGGCGCTGCCGCTCCAGCCGCGACGCTCGTCCTGGCTCCAGCTGGTCTCCCCGGCCGGCCTGGCGCCGTAGACGCCGAGGTCCAGGGTCGGGCCGTCGTCGGCCGGGTCGGACTTGGCGAAGCAGTACCGGATTCGCATGCCCCTGGTCCCGCTGTCCACGTGGAAGGGGAGCTGGACGAACTTGCCGTTCAGGTTCGGGTCGAAGTGGCCGGAAAAGGTCTGGGTGGTGCCGCCGGACAGGTAGTCGTCGCTGGCCGCGCTCAGCGAGCAGTCGGCCGAGGCGACGGCGGGCAGGACGAAGGCGGCGCAGATCGCGGCGAGGCCGGCGATGGCGGTTCGGGTTCTCCTCATGGCTCCAGGATATTCAGGGGGTTGTGGGAAACGTCGTGGTGGACACCCCAAGAACCCGTGAAGCGGGGCTAAGCTTCGGTCATGTCTCGTCGCAAGGGAGTGCTCGCTGTCCTGGCCGTGCTGTGCCTCGGCCTCTTCGCCTACGGCTGCGGGGGTGATGACGGCGCCAGCCAGGACGAGCTGGACGCGGCCCGGGCTGAGGGCGCCAAGGAGGCCCGCGACCAGGCCAAGCTGAACCAGCTTCAGCGACAGATCAATCAGCTGCAGAAGCAGAAGAGCAGAGGTTCCGATCAGAACGTCGGCACCCAGAGCCAGTCCTCGGGCTCTGGCTCCAGCTCCGCGGCCGGTCCGGTGTCGAGCTGCGGCGACGGGGTCCAGGTGGGGCCGAACACCTCCTGCTCCTTCGCCATGAACGTGGCCGGCGAGAAGGGCAGCAACCCGGGCGCCTCGACCATCACCGCGTACAGCCCGGTGACCGGCCAGCAGTACACGATGTCCTGCGGATCCTGGAGCGGCGGCGGCACGGTCTGCTCCGGCGGGAACGGGGCGACGGTCTACCTGCCTTGAGGCTCCTCCTCGCAGCCGGGCTCTGCCTCGGTCTGGTCGTGGCCGGCTGCGGCGGTTCGGATGAGGACGCCACGGTCCCGCCCGCGCCGGATCGTTCCGCCCAGGTCAAGCGGCTCGAGGATCGGATCGATCGGCTGCGAGACCAGATCGACGACGAGCAGGCGGCCCGCGAGCATGCGGCCGCGGCCGCCGACCCGGAGGCCGACCCCGGGGTCGGGGCGATGCTGGGCCGTCTGGGAGGGAGCGCCGGCCTGGCGGTCGGGGCGCCCGGATCCGGCGGCCCGGACCTGAGCGGCGGATCGTTCGGCACCGGCGACGCCTGGTCGACGATCAAGGTCCCGATCGTGGCCCGGGTGCTTCAGGACGCCGGCGGGCCGAGCGGCCTCACGGCCGCTCAGGAGAGCGAGATCACCAACGCGATCACGCTCTCCGACAACGATGCCGCGGCGGCTCTCTTCGCCGATCTGGAAGCCGAGCACGGCGGCCTCGGAGGCGCTTCGGAAGCGGTCGGCGAGGTGCTCCGCCAGGCCGGCGACGGCACCACGGTGATCTCCACCCAGGGGCGCGACGGCTTCTCGACCTACGGCCAGACCGAGTGGTCGCTCGCCGATCAGTTCCGCTACATGGCCGCCCTGGCCGGGGGTTGCGTGAGCGATTCCGCCAGCCGGGCCTACCTGCTCGGCAAGATGGCGGCGGTCGGCGGCAGCGACACCTACGGGCTCGGCGCGGCCGGATTCCCCGCCAAGTGGAAGGGCGGTTGGGGGCCCGGCCTCGACGGGAAGTACCTGGTCCGGCAGATGGGAGTGATGGACGTGAACGGCAAGGAGATCGTCGTCGCGATGGCGGCGATCCCCGATGACGGGAGCTTCGAGTCGGGCCAATCGATGCTCAGCCACATCGCCCGCTGGACCGCGGCGCACCTGGCCGACCGGGTCTCCGCGCCGACCGGCTGCTGACCCGCACCTCCGTCCGCCGCCCGGCTGGCGTATGGTCGGGGTATGGATCGTGAGACCGTGATCCGCGAGCTCCGGCTCGAACCGTTGCCCGAAGAAGGCGGGATGTTCCGTCGCAAGTTCCGGGACGAGAACTCCAGCTCGATCTACTTCCTGCTCGAGCGGGACGCGCCGACGATGCTCCACCGGATCCCCTGGCCGGAGCTCTTCCACTTCTATGCGGGAGCGCCCGCCCGGATCCACATTCTCGGGCCCGAGATCGGCGACGCCCGGCAGCAGGTGCTCGGCATCTCGCTGGAGGAGGGCGAGCGCCCGCAGGTGCTGGTCCCCGGCTCGGCCTGGCAGGCCGCCGAGACGATGGGCGACTGGACCCTGCTCGGGACCACGATGGCGCCGGCCTTCGACTGGGACCGCTTCGAGCTCGGCCGTCGGGACAAGCTGATCCGACGTTGGCCGGATCAGGTGGAGCTGATCGAACGACACACCCCCGCCTGACCCTGGACCGAACATGCTGAGACTGCGGGTCGACGTGCTCCAGAGCCAGCGAGATCGCCTGATCGCGATGCTGGCCGACGTCGACGGGGTACGGCGGCTCACCTCCGATCCGGAGCTGAGGAGCGGCCAGCACATGATCTCGGCCGATGTCGAGCCGGCCGCCGCCGACGATGTGCTCGACGCGCTCCACGCGTTGGACCTTCACCACCAGGACTACGTGCTGGTGCGGCAGGAGACCCTGACCGACGGGATCCGGCTGGGGGGCGTCACCGCCAGCGGCGGCTACTCCTGGGTCGAGATCCTCGGCGAGGCCCGGGCCAATGCCCGGCCGGTCGCCCGGTACTTCCTCCTGATGGCGGTAGCCGGTTGGATCGCCGGCCTCGGCGTGATCCAGTCGAGCACGATCCTGATCGTCGGGGCGATGGCGGTCAGCCCGGACCTGATGCCGATCTGCGCCACCTGCGTCGGGTTGGTCGGGCGCCGCTGGAACCTGGCGGGGAGCTCCTTCCTCACCCTGCTCCTGGGCATGGGGATGGTGATGCTGGTCTCCTTCCTGGTCGCGCTCGCCCTGCAGGGGGTCGGCATCCTCGAAAGCGACTTCGACGTCCGCGAGGTCGAGCTGCAGGGGCTGGCCGCCGCCGACTACTCGACCGGCCTGATCGCGCTCGGGGCCGGGGTCGCGGCGATGCTCTCCTTCGAGACCCGGGGCGCCAGCGCGGTCGGGGTGGCGATCTCGGTGACGACGGTGCCCGCCTCCGCCTACTTCGGCGTCGCCTCGGCCCTCGGCGAGATGGACAAGGCCTGGGGCGCCCTGCTGGTGCTCGGGATCAACCTCGTCTTGCTCGTGGTCGGCGGGGCGATCACGCTCTACCTGCAGCGCCGGTTCACCCCGGCCGAGGCGACCTGACCGGCCCGGCGCTCAGTCCTCGCGGTAGAACCAGGTGTCGCCGACCAGCAGGCCTTCCTTGACCGGGTCGGGGCGCCCCCGCTTGTCGGTCTGGACGATCAGGGTCTCGACCCCGACCTTGCCGCTGGCGTAGCGGAAACGGATCTTGCCGTTGCGCAGCACCTGGTAGTGGCCCTTCTCGTCCGGCCCGAGCCGGCTGATCGCGACGAAGGGAAGGCCGATGCCGCCGCCCGTGGAGAGCGATGATTCCTGCCGGCCGAAGCGGCCGTCCCGGGTCAGGGTGAGGTTCTCGGCCCAGGTCGTGCAGTACGGGGTGATGCCGCAGGAGCCGTAGTAGCCGCGGTTGATCAGCTGGGTCTTGAACCTGGTGCCGGGCTTGGCGACCAGGCCGGGATACCAGCTCTCGCCGTCGGTCTGCCAGAGGTCGTCGTCCATGCTCAGCTTCAGGTGCCCGTTGCGGTAGGTGCCGTGCTCCTTGCCGATCTTGACCTTGCCGGTCCGGCGGTTGTAGCTGTAGCGCAGGCAGCCCGGCTCCATCTCGCCGTCCTTGACCTTGGCGGTGACGCGGCCGCAGCGGACCAGGCCGTGCGGGGGGATGCCCCAGCGCACGAAACGGGAGTTGGTGAAGTGGAGGAAGACGATGTCGGGGGACTGGTCGTAGCGGTAGGCGGTGAAGCCCCAGAAGATCTTGCCGGCCAGCCCGCCCTTCGAAGGTGGCGGCGGAGGCTGCGGCACCAGGATCTGGATCACGGCGGTGGCCTTGGCCGAGGCGCCGGGGGAGGCGGCCCTGGCCTTCAGCGTGATCTTGCCCTTGGCGCGCGAGGAGGCCCGCACGCGGACCCGTACGGTCCGGCTCTTGCCCGGGGCGATCCGGCCGAGGCGCTTGGCCCGTGGGCTGGCGGTGCCCTTGCCGCGCGCCTTCAGCGAGAAGCGGACCTTCTTCGCCGCCGCGTCGCCGACGTTGCGGACCTTGACCCGGACCGTCCGCGAGGCGCCCCGCTTGACCGCGCCGGTGCCCGAGAACGAGACCCGGAGCCGCGGCTTCTTCGGCGGCGCCTTGACGGCGAAGGCGTCGATCGCGTCGTAGATGACGCTCGTGTTCGAGGCGTCGCTGGCTACGGCCTCGGCGCAGTTCGGGCGGAGGCCGGACATCGCCGAGGCGGTCGCCTTCAGGTCGACCCGTGAGCCGTCGATCGTGCGGAAGGCGTCCCCCGAGGCCTCGGCCGGGGTGGTCCCGTTCTCCTCTCTCAGCCAGACGCTGAAATCGTCGTAGAGGACGGTGCCGAGGATCAGCATCGGGGCCGAGCAGGCTCCGGACTGGTCCCGTCGGCCCATGCCGACGGCGATCTGCTGGCCGGAGGACGGGGTGCCGGCGAACTGGATGCCTGCCTCGAAGCGGCCGGTCCGGCTGTCGTAGGAGACCTGGACCCGGGTCAGGTCGCGCCCCGCGTCGGGACCGTCACCGCTGCGGTCGGCGGAACCGCCGACGTGGTCGAAGGCCGAAGCCATCGACGGCATCAACAATCCGACGGCCAGTGCCGTCAGAACGAACCGAGAGAACCACGAGACCCCGCTGCCCACAGGTACCAATTACCTGCGGGCGCGGGTTCTCAAACAGCTAGGCGCCGAACTGGCTCAGATCGATTTCGCGCTTCAGGATCTTGCCGGTCGGGCCCTTGGGCAGTTCGTCGACGATCACGATGTGGCGCGGGTACTTGTAGGCCGCGACACCCTGCTTCGCATGCGCGCGGAGCTCGTCCTCGGTCGCGGACTCGCCTTCCTTGAAGGAGATGATCGCGACGATCTCCTCACCCAGCTCGTCGTGCGGGACGCCCATCACGGCCGCCTCGGCGACGGCGGGATGCTCGTAGAGGACCTCTTCGACCTCGCGCGGGTACACGTTGTAGCCGCCGCGCAGGATCATCTCCTTCTTGCGGTCCACGATCGAGTAGTAGCCGTCCGAGTCGACGGTGGCCATGTCGCCGGTGGCGAACCAGCCGTCGGCGTCGATCGCCTTCTCGGTGGCCTCCGGCATCTGCCAGTAGCCCTTCATCACGTTCGGGCCCTTGATCTGGAGCTCGCCGACGTCGCCGACGCCGAGGACCTTGCCCTCCTCGTCGACGATCCGCATCTCGACCCCGTCGATCGGGGTGCCGATCGTGCCCGGCTTGCGCTCCATGTCGACCCGTCCGAACGAGGCGACCGGCGAGGTCTCGGAGAGGCCGTAGCCCTCGAGGATCGGGGTGTCGAACTCGCTCTCGAAGGCGCGGATGATCTCGACCGGCAGGGCGGCGCCACCGGAGACGCAGAGGCGCAGCGAGCTGATGTCGTACCGCTCGCGGTCCGGGACCTGCAGCATTGCGGCGTACATGGTGGGGACGCCCATGAAGATCGTGACCTTGTCGCGCTGGATGATCTCCAGGGCCTTGGCCGGGTCGAAGCGCGGCAGCAGGGTCAGCTCGGCCCCGGCGCTGAAGGCGCCGTTCATGGCGACGGTCTGGCCGAAGACGTGGAAGAGCGGCAGGCCGCCGAAGAAGACGTCGGTCTCGTTCGGGTCGAAGAGGCGCTTGATCCCCTCGATGTTCGAGCGGATGTTGGCGTGGGTCAGCTCCGCGCCCTTCGGCTGGCCGGTGGTGCCGGAGGTGTAGAGGATCACGGCGGTGTCGTCCTCGGCCACCTCGGCCACGCCCTCGTAGGGCTCGATGCCCTGGATCAGCTCGCCGACGTTGGTCGGGTTGATCGTGACCAGCTCGACCCCGAGCTCGTCGGCGGCCTCCTTGGCGGCGGGAGCGAAGTCCTCCCAGACCACGACCAGCTTGGCGCCGGAGTTGCTCAGGTAGTGCTTCACCTCGCGCGCGGTCAGCAGCACGTTCATCGGCACGACCCGCGCGCCCATGCGCAGCACGCCGAAGTAGACGAAGGGGAAGTGGGGGACGTTCGGGAGCATGATCCCGACCCGGTCGCCGGCCTCTACGCCCTTGGCCTCGAGCAGCCCGGCGACCAGCTTGCTGGTCTGGTCCAGAGCCGCGTAGGGGATGGCGATGTCGTCGAGACGGATCGCGGTCCGCTCGGGGAACTTCGCAGCTGACTCGGTCAGCAGGGTGGCCAGATTCGGATTCAACTCGTTACCTCTCCCGGTTTGTTAAGCGCAACGGGACGACCGCTTCCCCGGCCGCCAGCGTAGATGGCATGCTATCTGGCATGAGCTTTGAGGAGAGGGTGGTACTGATCACCGGCGGCGCCAACGGTCTGGGCAGAGCGACGGGAGCCCGTCTCGCGGCGGCCGGGGCGAAGGTGGTGCTGGCCGACATCGAGGCCGAGGCGGGCCGCCAGGCGGCGGCCGAGATCGGCGCCGAGTTCGTCGAGTGCGATGTGCGCGACCCGGAGGCGAGCGTCGCCGCGGTCGAGTTCACGGTGCGGACCTTCGGCGGGCTGGACGTCGCCCTGCTCAACGCGGGCGTCTCGACCGGCTGCGGCCTGGTCGAGAGCTTCGACCTGGAGCTGTACCGGCGGGCGATGCAGATCAACCTCGATGGCGTGGTCTTCGGCATCAACGCCGCGGTGCCGGCGCTTCGCGAGCGTGGCGGCGGCGCGATCGTCGCGACCGCCTCGCTGGCCGGATTGACCTCGGTCCCCTTCGACCCGATCTACGCCGCCAACAAGCACGCGGTGGTCGGCCTGGTCCGCTCGGCCGGCCCGGTCTACGCGGCGGAGGGCATCCGCAACAACGAGATCTGCCCCGGCTTCGCCGACACCCGGATCATCGCCGGCTTCAAGGAGAACCTGGAACAGGGCGGGGTGCCGATCATCGAGGTCGAGCACGTGGTCGACGGCATGGTCAACCTGATCGAGAGCCCGGACAGCGGCGTCTGCCACTTCGTCCAGGCGGGCATGGAGCCCCAGGAGTTCCGCTTCCGAAACATCCCCGGCCCCCGCTGACCCCGCCCCCAGAGCCCACGAGATGCAGATTGGGTGCGCTATGTGGCGCGAATCTGCATCTCGCCCCCTCCCCTGACCCTGGGTCAGGGGAGGGGGATCTTCTTGCCGGGGTTCAGGAGCAGCTTGGGGTCGAAGACCTTCTTGACCTCGGCCTGGAGGCGGACCGCCACCGGGCCGAGGGCGTCTTCTACGTGGGCGGTCTTGAGCGAGCCGATTCCGTGCTCGCCGCTGATCGAGCCGCCGAGGCGCATCGCCATGTCGAAGATCTCCGCCGCCGCCTCGTTGCCGCGACGCATCTCGTCGGGGTTCGAGAGGTCGACCAGGAAGCTCGAGTGCAGGTTGCCGTCCCCGGCATGGCCCCAGGAGCAGGCGGGCAGGTCGTGCCGCGCCCCGATCGCCACGGTCTCCTCGACCGCGTCGGCCAGGGCCTCGATCGGGACCACGACGTCTTCGGAGATCTTGCCGCCGCGCTGCGCGGTGACCGCGATCGAGACCCCGTCGCGCCAGGTCCAGAAAGCACGGATCGCGCTGTGGTCGGTGATCCGGACCGGGGCGAGCAGAGCCCCTTCGGTCATCGCCTCCTCGAGCTCGTCGACCACCCTGGTCACTTCCTCGGGGGTGCCGTCGGTCTCGGCGATCACCGCGAAGCCGGCCTTGTCGGGGGCCTGCGAGGGGAAGGAACCGAGGCTCGACTCGAGCGCGCCGCGGTCGAGGAACTCCAGCGCGGTGGGCTGGATCCCGGAGCCCATGATCATCCCGATCGCGTCGCAGCCCGAGCGGGCGTCGGGGTAGAAGCCGACCACGACCCCGCGCTCCTCGGGGGCGGGGACCAGCCGCAGCCAGGCCGCGGTGACGATGCCGAGGGTTCCCTCGGAGGCGATCATCAGCCCGGTCAGGTCGAGCCCGGCCACGTTCTTGCGCAGCGGGCCGCCCGAGGTGAGGATCTCGCCCGGCGGCACGACCGCCTCGATCCCGGTCACCCAGCTGCCGGTCACGCCGTAGCGGAAGGCATGGGGGCCGCCGGCGTTGGTGGCGATGTTGCCGCCGATCGTCGACTGTTCGCTGGCCCCGGGGTCGGGCGGGAAGAGCAGCCCGTTCTCGAGCGCGATCCGGTGCACGGTCGCGGTCCGCACCCCGGCCTCGACCTCCATCCTCCAGAGCTCGGGGTCGATCGAGCGGATCCGGTCCAGGCGCTCCAACGAGAGCACGACGCCGCCGTCGGGCACGGCGCCGCCGGCCAGGCCGGTGCCGCCGCCACGGACGGTCAGCGGCACGCCGTGCTCGTAGCACCAGGCGAGCACCTTCGCGACCTCTTCGGTGTCGGTGGGGAGGACCAGCGCGTCGGCCTCTCCCTTGATGCCCCGGCTGCCGGTTCCGTCCTGCAGGGCGACTCTCAATTCGGGCCCGATCGTGCGGACCTGATCGGTGGGAAGCAGCTTCTCCAGCTCCGCTACGAGCTTGCCGTCAACCTTCCGATTCTCCGTTTTTCCCCTCTCCAATGCGGTTCCAGCCCTCTTAGTCGGTTGTCCGGCTTGCAATGTAGCCGGTAGTGGGTAATATGTTACCGGCTGTATCCCAGAAAGATCAAACCTTTGAGGAGAGGTGAGATGGCAGCGAACGATGTAACGGCAGGTTCGAGCCGCCAGAGGGGTAGCAAGATGTTGGCCGAACTCGTCCCGCAGAAACTGCTTCCCAAGAACTTGGGGGCGGGCGAGCTCGTCACGGTGTACTTCGCGATCATTTTCGGGGCCTACGGGGCGTCCCAGATGGCGGCCGGTGGGTGGGCCGCGATCTCGATGCTCCTGCTGGCCTTCGTCGTATTCCTGATCCCGGCGGCGCTGGCCTCCTACGAACTGGGGACGCTCTTCCCCGGCGAGGGCGGCATCTACATCTGGGCGGACAAGACGATGGGCAAGATCCACGGCTTCATCGCCGGTTGGCTCTCCTGGGTGGCGGTGTTCCTGCTGCTCCCCCTGGTCTCCACCGCCTTCGCCCAGCATCTCCAGGTGGCGCTCGGCGTCGAGTGGCCGCTATGGGCCACCGTCGTGCTCCAGGTCGGGGTCGTCTGTCTGATCACGATCCTCTGCCTGGCCAAGGTCGACGTCTCGCTCAGCCTGATCAAGAAGATCTTCTTCGTCTCCGCCGGAACCGCGGTCGCGGTTCTCGTCTGCGGGGCGGTCCACGCGATCTCCGACGGCAGCGCCAACCCGATCGGGACGGTCAGCGACGTCGCCACGCTCAACCTCTCGACCTACGGATTCATCTTCAGCGCTGCCGTGCTGTGGCTACTCGGCGTCGAGACCCCGTTCAACATGGGGGCCGAGTTCAAGGACCAGAAGAAGGGCGTCGGCCAGATGCTGACCCTCGGTTCGATCGCCCTGCTCATCGGGTACATGTTCGGGATCATCGGCACGCTGCTGATCACTCCCGTCGCGGACATCAACCCGACCACCGGCATCGCCGAGGCGGTCAAGTCCGTCTCCGGGTTCCTCGGCGTGATCGTCGCGCTCGGGATCTGCGCCGCGGTGCTCTCGCAGGGACTCGCCTACATGAACGCCTACTCGCGGCTGCTCTTCGTCAGCGGCATCGAGCGGCGGCTGCCGCGCGTCTTCGCCCACGTCGGGCAGAAGTCGCAGCAGCCCGTCCCGGCGATCCTGCTCCAGGCCGTCCTCGGCATCGCGGTGATCGCGCTGTTCTTCTCGCTGGGCTCCCTTAACACGGCGTTCCAGCTTTACCTGGCAACCCTGATCGTGGTCTGGTGCCTGTCGATCTTCTATCTCTACACGGGCATCATCCAAGCCCGCAAGAACTGGAAGCACATGTACGAGGAACGCGGCGACCAGGTCTGGAAGATCCCGGGCGGCACGCTCGGGCTATGGATCACGGCCATCATCGGCGTGGTCGGAAACATCGCGGCGATCTACTACGTGTTCGATCTGCCCTTCACCGACGAGATCTCGGCTGGTGAGTGGCGGACCTGGGTGGCCGGACTGGCCATCTTCGCGCTGGTCGTCGGGGTGATCGTCTTCATGGTCAGCGAGTCCAAGAATCGCGGCAGGTCGGTCGAAGACCAACTGGCCGATCTCGCTGTCGACGACGAACCGGTGGCGACCTAGAGATGCCCCGGAATACGGTGAACGAGAGGGAAACATCCGGGGGCCGCATGGCCCTCGGAGGAAGGAGTTGGAAGTGGGACTGACCGGCGGAGAATTCATCGCTGAGTACCTGATCGAAGAGGGAGTGCCGTACGTGTTCGGCATCCCTGGCCACGGTGACATGGCGATGTTCGATGCGTTCAAGGACCGGGCTGACCGGATCGAGATCATCGGTCCGAAGCACGAGCAGGCGGCGGCGCACATGGCCGATGCCTACTACCGGGCGAGCGGCAAGCCGCTGGCCACGATCACCTCGATCGGCCCTGGTTCGATGAACGTGGCGACCGGGCTCGGCACCGCTTTCGTCGACTCGATCCCGCTGATCTCGTTCACCGGCGGCCCGCAGACCTACATGCTCGGCCGCGGCGTCCTCCAGGAGCTGGAGCGCCAGCAGGACAACGTCTTCCCGCACATCATCCAGCCGATGGTGAAGCGGAACTGGGACGTCCAGCACGTCGACCTGCTGGCCGACGTGCTGCCCCGGGCCTTCAACAACATGCTGTCCGGCCGGCCCGGCCCGGTCCACATCGAGGTGCCGATGGACGTGCAGGCGGAGACCACCGACCTGCCGATCCCGAACCCGGCCGAGCGGCGGGCCACCTCCGGCGCGGTCCGGCCCGATCCCGACGCGATCGACAAGGCCGCGGCCAAGCTGCTCACCGCCAAGCGCCCGGTCATCCTGGCCGGCGGCGGCTGCCTCGAGGCCCAGGCCTCGGCCGAGCTGAAGAAGGTCGCGGAGTACCTCGACGCGGCCGTGGTCGTGACCATGATGGGCAAGGGAGTCTTCCCTGAGGACCACCCGCTCGACGCCGAGCACACCGGGTCGAACGGCACCCTGGTCGGCAACCACATGACCAAGAACGCCGACGTGATCCTGGCGGTCGGGACCCGTTTCGCCGAGCAGACCTCCTCGTCGTTCATGGCCGGGATGTCCTTCTCGGTCCCGCCGACCGAGATCGTCCACCTCGACATCGACCCGACCGAGATCGGCAAGAACTACCCGACCGCGGTCGGCGCGGTCTGCGACGCCAAGGCCGGCCTGAACGATCTCTACGACGCCCTGGTCGACCACAACGGCGCCGAGGGCATCAGCCGTCCCGAGTATCGGGGCGAGATCGCGAAGCTCCGCCAGCAGTGGAAGGAGATGCTGACCGGCCGTTGGACCGGCAAGCTCTCGCTCAGCCAGGTGCTGCACAAGTCGCGTGAGGTGCTGCCCCGCGAGGCGATCGCGATCGCCTCGGCCGGCCACCCCCAGATCCAGGCCTTCCAGGAGTTCCTCTCCTACGAGCCGCGGACCTGGCTCAGCCCGGGCGGCTACTCGACGATGGGCTACACGATGCCCGCGGCGATCGGCGCCAAGCTGGCCAAGCCCGACGTGCCCGTGGTCGGCTTCGCCGGCGACGGCGACCTCCAGCAGACCATCCAGGAGCTGGCCGTGGCGGCCGAGACCGGGGCGGCGGTGATCATCGCCTGCCTGAACAACACCGGCTGGATCTCGATCCGCGACTTCCAGCGCGGCATGTTCGGCGAGGACCGCGGCTTCGAGACCGAGTTCCGAGCCCGCAAGGGCGACCAGCTGATGCCGGTCGACTTCTGCGCGATCGCCAAAGCATTCAACTGCGGGGCCGAGAAGGTCACCGAGCCGGGCCAGATCGGCGGCGCCTTCGAGCGGGCCATGGCCTCCGAGGGACCGTGCCTGATCGAGTTCGACCTTTCCCGGGAACCGGCCGACAGCGAGGGCGTGAACATCGGTCACTGGGACCTGCCGAAGCCGGCCTACCTGCCCTGACCAGAGAGAGGAGACCGACGTGAACCACGACACTCCAGAACGAGACCCGAACGGCACCGCCCAGCTGCTGCGCAACGAGTCCGACGACCACGTCATCAAGTGCATGGGCGACGTGGACATGGGTCTGGTCGACGGTCAGGGCGTGCGCGTCCGTGACGCGGACGGCAACGAGTACCTCGACGCCATCTCGGCCGAGTGGGTGCTCAACCTGGGCTTCCGCCATCCCGAGATCCAGCAGGCGATGGAGGAGCAGTTCGGGAAGATCGACTACGTCTCGCCGGTCTTCGAGTCGGAGGCCAGGACCGAGTACGCGAAGAAGCTTGCAGAACTGGCGCCGGGGGCTCTCTCCAAGGTCCTGTACGGACTTTCCGGCGCCTCGGCCGTGGAAGGGGCGATGCATCTTGCGATGCGGACGACCGGGGGGACCGATTTCGTCTGCCTCGACGCCGCCTTCCACGGCCGCACCTTCGCCACGATCGGCCTGACCTACGTCAACCCCGGCATGGTCGAGGGGGCCAACAAGGGCCTCGACCGCTACCTGCCGCGGCAGATGCGGGTCCCGACCTACAACTGCTACCGCTGCCCGCTGAACCTGGAGCCGGGTTCCTGCGACCTGGCCTGCGCCGACCACGTCGAGTGGGCGCTGGACAAGGGCCACCTGAACGGGCCGGCCGGCGTGATCGTCGAGCCGTTCCAGGCCAACGGCGGGATGGTCCCCGCTCCCGACGGCTACCTCGAACGGGTCCATGAGATGGCGAAGGCCCATGACGTGCCGCTGATCGTCGACGAGATCCAGGGCGCGCTCTGCCGTTGCGGCCCGATGTACGCCAGTGAGAGGGCGGGCATCGAGCCGGAGATGATCATCCTCGGCAAGGCGCTCGGCGGCGGTCTGCCGCTCTCGGCCACGATCACCACGCCCGAGTACGCGGAGCTGCTGCCCTGGGAGTACGGCTTCACCCAGGCCGGCAACCCGATGGCCTGCGCCGCCGGCCTGGCCATGGTGGAGATCATGGTCCGCGACGACCTGCCCGCCAACTCGGAGCGGATCGGCACCCTGATGATGGACGAGCTGGAGAAGATCAAGGACGACTCGAAGCTGATCGGCGACGTCCGCGGCCAGGGCCTGATGATCGGGGTCGAGCTGGTCCGGGACAAGCAGACCAAGGAGCCGGCCTTCGAGGAGACCGACCAGCTGATGGCGGCCTGCCTCGAGCACGGCCTGATGATCGGCAAGACCGGCCCGGTCTTCGGGGCGAACGGCAACGTGGCGAAGTTCAAGCCCGCGGTCAACGTGACCGAGGAGGACGCGATGGAGATGATCGAGCTCTTCCGCCGGGCGCTGGGTGATGTAGAGGCGACTCTGTGACCCGGGAGATCAGCTTCATCGCGGCCCTCGACTATGAGGGCCTGCCCGCCGGGGAGGTGGTCGACTCGTTGCTGGGAGCCGGCTACGACTCGGTCGAGTGGACGATGGCCCACGTCGAGGACCTGCGCTCGCCGGCCTCGGCGCTGGCCTGCCAGCAGGATCTGGTCACCGGCGGCGAGGCCGCGATCGTGGAGACGCTCCGCGCGATCGAGGCCGCCGCCGGGGCCGGGATCGGCGTGGTCAACGTGCTGACCGGCCCGAACCTCTGGGAGGAGGGCGCGGTCGCCCGTGACGACGAGGAGGCCTGGGCGGCGGCGCTCGGCGCCCTCGAGCGGATCGCCCTCCGGGGCGAGGAATGCGGCGTGAAGATCGGCTTCGAGCCCTGCTGGGGCACGCTCGCCCATGACGCGGCGACCGCCCAGCGGGTGCTGGACGCGGTCCCGGTCTCGGTCACCTTCGACCCGAGCCACTTCGTGATGACCGGCGACCCGATCCCGGAGCTGATCGAGCGTTGGGGCGAGCGGATCGTCCACTTCCACCTCAAGGACGCCTTCGGGCGGCCCGGCATGGACGGGGAGGACTTCATCTTCTGCATGCTCGGCGAGGGCGACGTGCCCTGGCCCGAGACCCTCGCGGCGCTGGACCGGATCGGCTACCAGGGGCCGCTCTCGGTCGAGTTCGAGGCCTACAAGTACTACGAGCAGATCCTCGGCAATGATCCCGGGGCTGCCGCCCGATTGGCCCGCGGCCAGGTCGCCGCCCTGCTGGGGGAGGCATCGTGAAGGTCGCGCTCTGCGGGCTCGGCGAGATCGGGCAGATCCATCTGCGGGCGATCCGGGAGAGCGACGAGGCCGAGTTGGTCGCGGTCTGCGAACTGGACGCCGCGCTCGCGGCCCGGAGCGTCGGCGACGAGGTGCCGGTCTTCCGCGACGTCGCCGAGATGATCGAGAGCGCCGGTCCCGACGTGGTCGACATCTGCCTGCCCCACCACCTCCACGTGCCGATCGCGGTGACCGCCCTGCGGGCGGGCTGCGACGTGCTGCTGGAGAAGCCGCTGGCGGTCGATCTCGCCGGCTGCGACGAGATCCTCCGGGTGGCGGACGAGACCGGCCGCGAGGTCGGGGTCTCGCACAACCAGGTCCACTTCGCGCCGCATCGCCGGCTGCGCGAGCTGATCGACGCCGGCGAGCTCGGCCAGATCAGGGCGATCTACGAACGGCTCTGGATGGGTGGCAAGTACGGCGGCTGGCGCGAGGACTCGAGCCAGGTCGGCGGCGGCCTCCTGATGGACGCCGGGGTCCACCGCGTCTACATGGCCGAGTACCTGGGCGGTCCGATCCGGACGGTCACCGCGGTCATGGACAACCCCCGCTCCGAGGACGCCTTCGTGCTGACCTTCGAGTTCGAGAGCGGGGCGCTGGGCGTGATCCAGGGCGGATACCACGGTCCGGAGGGCGTGTTCGACGACCGGATCGAGATCCAGGCCTCGGACGGGATGGCCGAGGTGCTCGGCTGCGAGGCCTTCTTCGAGGGCGACCTGGAAGGCGACCTGAGGTTGCGGGTCAGGCTCGACGGCAGCTGGTCGGACGACCCGGTGACCGGGCAGTGGGACGAGTCGGTGATCGCCTCGGTCCAGGCGGTCCTCTCCGATCTCGCCGCCGGCCGCGAACCCGAGGTTGGCCTGGTCGAGGGGCGCTCCGCCGTTGCCGTGGTCGAGGCGGCCTATCGTTCGGCTGAGACAGGCAAAACGATTCGCATGAGCGATCTGGACGAGAGGAACTCAGGATGAGCACTGGAGCCGACATCGGGAACAAGGGATCGCTGCGGGAGATCAAGGCGGAGTCGAGCCTGACCGCGAGGGTCAGGGAGTCGATTCGCGCGGCGATCATCGACGGCAGCCTCGAACCCGGCTCGCTCCACTCGGTCCAGTCTCTGGCCGATGTCTTCAAGGTCTCCCGCACCCCGGTCCGCGAGGCCCTGATCGACCTGGCCGGCGCCGACATGGTCGAGTTCGAACGGAACCGCGGCGTCCGCATCCTCGAGACCTCGGTCCACGACCTGGAGGAGATCCTGGTCCTGCGCATCCTGCTCGAGGTGCCGGCCACCCACCGCGCCGCCGAACGGATCGACGCCGACGGCCTGAGCGCGCTCCGGCAGGAGCTGGACGCCATGGTCGAGGCGGCCGAGAACGGCGACGAGCCGACCATGATGCAGCACGACCGCCGCTTCCACGAACTGATCAACACCGCCTCCGGCAACACCCGGCTCACCGAGTACGTGGACTCGCTCCGCGACCTGATCCTGACCCGGGGCGTCTCCACCGTCGACAACACCCGCTCGCTCTCCGAGATCGTGGCCGAGCACGAGGGGATCCTCGCCGCGCTCGCCTCCGGGGACGCTGACGCGGCGGCGGCGAGCATGAAACAGCATCTCGTGAACACCGCTTCGCTCCTCCTCCAGCAGGAGGGTGGGCGCAGCTCATCGCTCAGCCTCGGCTGGGAGGACCTGGTGACTGGATGAGCAAACTGCTGAAACTCGCGGTCGCCAGCTGGCGGCGTCAGAAGCTGCGGACCGCGATGACGGTCGGCTCGTTGGCCCTTTCGGTCGGCGCGGTCGTCTTCGTCTACTCCCTGTCGGTCGCCTTCGAGAGCTCCGGCTCCCAGGCGATCGAGCAGGCGATCGGCAAGGCCGACATCTGGGTCGTGCCGGCCAAAGGCGTCGAAGTGAATCGCAAGGACGAACGCATCGACGCGCTCGGCAAGCTGCCGAGCGGGATCGAGGGCGAGATCGACGGACTCCCCGGGGTGACCGGGGTGACCACCGTCACCGGCAGCGGCGAGGGCACGCTGCAGGTCTCGTCCTCCGATCCGAAGGCGACCGCGGCGGCGATGAAGCAAAGCGGCCTGACCGTGACCTCGGATCCGGGCCGCACCATCGCCACCGCGGGCGCCCCGGCCTTGGCCTACCTGATCACCGCCAGCAGCGACCGTTTCGGCGCCTACTCCTTCGCCCAGCAGTTCGAGGCGGTCCAGGTCAACGAGGTCGCCTCCAGCGTGCTCGGCGTGGTCGGCCGGGTCACGCTCGCGCTCGGCTTCCTGGCCGTCCTCACCTCGCTGCTGATCTCGATCGACGAGCGTCGCCGTGAGTTCGGCATCCTCGCCGCGGTCGGGATCACCGACGACGTCCTCTATCTCTTCCTGGTCGAGTCCGGGCTGTTGATCGCGCTCGGCCTGGTCGTCGGGGTGATCTTCGGCGGCGGCATGTTCGCGCTGCTCCTGCCGAGCATCTTCGCCCTCGGCACGGTCGGCAAGGCCGTGGCCCTGGTCTCCGTCTACTTCCCGATCATGCTCATCCTCGGGGCGCTCATCCCGGCCTGGAGGCTGCTCCAGAAGAGCCCCCTCGAACTGCTCAGGAGCTCACCGTGATCCGACCCCTCAAGTACTCGCTGCGGATGATCAGCCGGGCCCGCGGCTCGGCCCTGCTCCGCTCCGGCGCGGTCGCGGTGGCCGCCGCCCTGACCTTCTTCGTGCTCGCCCAGAGCTCGACGGTCCGGGCCCAGGCCACCGACCTCGCGGTCGGCGGGATCGGGGTCGACACGATCGAGCGGGCGACGCTCTCGCTGACCGTGATCGCGGTGATCGTCGGCGCCCTGCAGGTCGGGGTGCTGATGACCCGGGTGGTGCTCCAGCGCATGCAGGAGATCGGCGTGCTCAAGGCCGCCGGGATCTCCAGCCGCGACATCTTCCTGGTCTTCCTCTTCGAGTCGCTGATCTACGGGTTCGTCGGCGGGGTGATCGGCTGCCTGGTCGGTCTGCTGATCGCGCTGTTCGGCCCGATGCCCGGGGGCGACGAGATCCTGCGCGCCTTCCTGATCACGGTCGCCCTCTCGACGATCGTCGCAACTCTCGCCGGCCTGGCGCCGGCCCGCCGGGCGGTCCGCGCCCCGGCCGTAGAAGCAATCAACCACGCCTGGTGAGTCAGATGCCGCCGGCCGAAGGAGATCCCATGAACGAGAACCAGGAACCCGTGGTCGAGACCGAAGACCTCTGGAAGCTGTTCAAGCTCGGCGACGAGGTGGTCAAGGCCCTGAAGGGCGTGAGCCTCTCGGTCCATCCCGGCGAGCTGGTCGTGATCATGGGCCCGAGCGGCAGCGGCAAGTCGACCATGCTCCACCTGATGGGCGGCCTCGAACGACCGACCAAGGGCGAGATCTA
Organism: Solirubrobacterales bacterium; assembly: GCA_017304845.1. GTDB lineage: Bacteria > Actinomycetota > Thermoleophilia > Solirubrobacterales > 70-9 > 67-14. Next base: position 95,303 of record JAFKLL010000013.1, on the reverse strand, counting down.
CCTCGAGGGGCAGCCGCTCTCGGGCCTGACCGAGAGCCAGCTCTCGACGATGCGCCACCAGGCGGTCGGCTTCATCTTCCAGTCCTACAACCTGATCCCGTTGCTGACCGCGACCGAGAACGTCGAGTTGCCGCTGGTCTTCGACGACGTCGACAGCGCCGAGGTCCGGAAGGATTCCACCGAGCTGCTGGAGCGGGTCGGCCTGGGCCACCGTCTCGATCACACCCCGAGCCGCATGTCCGGCGGCGAGCAGCAGCGGGTGGCGATCGCCCGCGCCCTGATCGGCCGTCCGCGCCTGCTCCTGGCCGACGAGCCGACCGCGAACCTCGACCACAAGAACGGCGAGGCGATCGTGGAGCTGCTGACCACGCTCAACCACGAGATGGGCATGACCACCGTGATCTCCACCCATGACCGCTCGGTCGCCGAGCACGCCAGCCGGGTGATCGAGATGCGGGACGGCAAGGTGATCTCTGATTCCGGCTCGGGCCAGGGCTCGGCGACCGACAATCTCGCTACCGCCTGAGGCATCGATGAGCACGATCAAGAGCGTCAACCCGTTCGATCCCACCGATGTCGTCGCCGAGGTCGAGGCGGCCGGCCCCGACCGGGCCTCCGCCGCGCTCGAGGCCGGGGTGGCCGCGCAGTCCGCCTGGGCGGCGGACCCGATGCTGCGGTCACGTGGGCTCAGTGCCCTGGCCGACGAGATCGACGTCCGCCGGCAGCGCTTCACCGACCTGATGATCCGCGAGGTCGGCAAGCCCGTGCCGGAGGCGGCCGGCGAAGTCGATCGCGCGATCGCGCTGCTCCGGTTCTACTCGCAGATCCCGCTCGATCCGATCGGCGAGGTGATGCCGGGATCAACACCCGGAGCGCAGGTCCTGGTCGAGCGGCACCCGCTCGGGCTGGTGCTCGCGATCTGCCCCTGGAACTTCCCGCTGGCGATCCCGCTGTGGAAATCGGCGCCCGCCCTCGCCTACGGCAACACGGTCGTGATCAAGCCGGCCTCGCCGGCGATCGCCACCGCGAACCTGCTGGCCGAGTGCGCGGCCGAGGTGCTGCCCGAGAACGTGCTCCAGGTGCTGCCGCTCTCCGGGGCGGACACCGCCGGCCTGCTCGACGACGAGCGGGTCGCGGCTGTCACCTTCACCGGGTCGACCGGGGTCGGCGTTCAGGTCGCCGAGCGCATGGCCCGACGGGCCGCGCCCGCCCAGGCTGAGATGGGCGGTCAGAACGCGGCGATCGTGCTGGAGGACGCCGACCTCGACGCGGCCGCGGACGCGATCGTCTCCGGCGCGATGGGCTTCGCGGGGCAGAAGTGCACCGCCACCCGTCGCGTGGTCGCGGTCGCCTCGGTCCGCGAGAGCCTGGAGGCGAAGCTGGCGGATCGGATCTCGGCCCTATCGGTCGGGGACCCGGCCGAGAGCGGAGTCACGGTCGGTCCGCTGATCAGCGACGCCGCCGTGGACGAGTTCGAGACCGCCCGCTCTGAGGCGCTGGGCGCGGGCGCGAGCGAGATCGCCCGGGCCTCGGCCCCCGAGGGCGACGGCTACGTGGTCGGCCCGGCCCTGCTCCGGCAGGACGATCCGGAGGCGACGGTCAACCAGGAGGAGACCTTCGGCCCCCTGCTCACGCTGATCGAGGTCGCCGACGAGGAGGCCGCGATCGCCGCCGCCAACGCGACCCGGTTCGGTCTGGTCGGGGCGGTCCACGGCCGCGATCTCGGGCGGGCCGCCCGGGTGGCCGGTCAGATGACCACCGGCCTGCGACGGGTCAACGCGCCGACGCCGGGAGTCGACTACTATGCCCCGTTCGGCGGCGAGGGCCAGTCGTCATTCGGTCCCCGCGAACAGGGCCGAGCCGCCCGAGAGTTCTTCACGGCGAGCTCCACCACCACGATCATCCCCGTGGACTGAGCGCGCCCTGGGGCAGCCCCGGCAGTTCCCGGCAGCCCCGGGCCTAGCCCGCCACTTTCTGGTCGTAGTCCGTGCAAACTTGGCGGGAACTCAGGCGAGGGCCGGGGCGATCCGGCCGATCAGCTCGATCTGCTCGAGATCGTCGTGGAGCAGGAGCTGGAGCATGACGCGGTCGACGCCGGCCTCGCGCCACTCGGTGAGCTGCTCGACGACCCGCTCCGGTGACCCCTTGAACTCGTAGTCGAGGGCGTCGCCGATCCCGGACTTCTCCCGGGCCCGTCGCAGCCGGTCCTCCGCCTCCGCCTCGTCACGGCCCAGCGCCGCCCCGGTCATCACCGAGAAGCGGACCCCGGCCGGGTCCCGCCCGGCCTCGAGCCAGGCCGCCTCGATCGCCGACCGCCGTTGCCGGGCCTCGTCCAGGCTCGGGTTCGGGGTGTTGTACTCGCTGGCGAAACGGGCCGCGAGCGCCGCGCCCTTCGGGCCGGCGTTGCCGCCCATGATCAGGGGCATCGGGTTCTGGACCGGCTTCGGCCGCGCGTCGACCGGGGCCAGGTCGTAGTGCCGGCCGTGGAACTCGAACTCGCCCTCGGACCAGAGCCCCGTCATGATCTCGAGCTGTTCCTCCAGCACCTCCATCCGTTCGGCGGTGGAGAGGAAGGGGAAGCCGAAGGCCTCGTGCTCGGCCTGATGCCAGCCGGCGCCGATGCCCGGCTCGATCCGGCCGCCGCTGATCTGATCGGCCGTGGCGATCAGCTTGGCCAGCACCGAGGGTGGGCGGAACGAGGTCGGCGAGACCATCGTGCCCAGCCGCAGCTTCGAGGTGATTGCCGCCAGGCCGCAGATCGTGCCCCAGGCGTCGAGGGACTGCCGTCCCTCGGAGGGGAAGACGGAGAGATAGTGATCGGAGCGGAACAGGGTCGGGATGTCGTTCGCCTCGCAGACCCTCGCGATCGCGACCCACTGCTCCCAGGAGACGTCCTCCTGGCCCTCGATCATCACGCAGAGATCCATGCCCCGAGCCTACCCCCGCTCCAGCATGTCTATTGCCTCTTGAGCATCGCAATCGGGATGATCGCGATCACCACGTAGAGGCCGAGGCCGATCGTCTGGCCGATCGCGTCGGTGGTCGTGAACCCGGTCAGGTGGCCGATGTGGAAAGCGAAGTGGAGCGCCTCGGCGACGATCCAGCCCGCGCAGAGAGGGATGATCAGCTGGCGGCTCGGCTTGATCGTCGCCCAGGTCAGCATCACCGCGAAGCCGAGGTAGAGCCCGCCGACATCGGTGACCAGATGCTCGTTGTAGGGCGGCAGCAGCTTGACCAGCGCCGTGTAGAACGGGTAGTCGGTGTAGAAGGTCTCCGGGGCGAAGCTGGCCGGCAGGCCGATCGAGAGCGCCGAGAGCGCCAGCACGCCGAGGCAGATGCGGATCACCGGCGTGTCGGCCGGCGGCTCCTTGCGCCTCGTCTTCTTCGGTGCGGCTATCGGCCGAACCTGACGATCTGGTTCTCCATCGGCAGCGCGTTCAGGTGGCGACCGCGCAGCGCGGCGCGATCGACGTCCGCGACCTCACCGGCCTGGATCCCGGCGACGTTCCGCACCACGCCCTGCCCCCGGAAGGAGCGGAAGACGAAGGGCAGGCCGTTCGACTGGAGCGGCGAGGGCGAGTCCATGATGTGGAAGTGGAGGTGGGGGCCGTCGGTGTTGCCGGTGTTGCCGAGTAGGCCGAGGACCTGGCCGGTGCGGACCCGCTGGCCCTTCCTGACCCGGAGGCTGCCGGTCTTCAGGTGGGCGTAGAAGGCGTATCTCCCATGCCCGATGTTGACCACCACGTAGTTGCCGCCGGCCATCTGGATCGTCGCCCCGGCGGGCAGCGCGCCCGGCACCTGCTCCGGCAGGTTCTTGCGGATCCCGACCACCCGGCCGGGGGCGGCGGCGCGGATCGGCGCCCCGTAGTAGGCGTAGCCGGTCAGGTCGTTGAGCGGCCCGTCGAAGAGCCGGTCCTGGTTGTTGAGCTGGACGAAGTCGATCGCGAAGCGCTCCGGCACGCGGATCGTCCCGTCGATCGCCAGGGTCGCGCCCCGATGGGCATTCAAGGTGCAGCAGCCGTTCGCGGCGACCCAGCCCGGGCCGCGGAGCGGCGAGGAGAGGACCACGGCGTGGCGTCGCGACACGCGGGAGGAGACGCCGATGAAGGTCTGGCGGACCATCTCGGAGGGATTCTCCGCATCGGGCCAGGCCATGCTGATCGCGTGGCTGATCGCCCGGGGCGGGCGTCGCCGGGGGCTGTAGGCGGCGTCGACGAAGACGATCGCGCTCTGCCCCGCGCCGAGCGTGGTCCCGGCTTCTCCCGAGTTGAGGCGGGTGCGGGCGGCCAGCTTCGATCCGGTCAGGGGCGCGCCGAGGCGCTGACCCTGGGCGCGCGGGGCGACCTTACGCAGCTCGATCGAGAGGTTCGACTGGTTCACCGCCTGGATCTCGTAGACCAGGTGCTGGCGGTTGTCGGCGCCCCGGACCGGCGCGGGCCGGTTGAGGATCTGGAAGGCGACCGGCGAGAGCACGGCCTGGCTGTCGGGGCGCACCGCCGAGGCGGGCGCGGTGACGGCGACGAGCGCGGCGAAGGTGACGAGGAACGAGAGGGCGAGACGGGCGGATCTGAGGGTCATGCCCCCAGCCTAGCCGCCCCCGCAGAGGTTCTCTCAGCGGCGGCGGATCAGGTTGGAGACCTTCAACCCGCCCGTCGTGGGCAGCGAGTAGAGATCGCCGTCGGCGGCCAGCCAGAGCGGCCCGTCGTAGTGGTTCGGCGCGCCGTCGAGGAACACCTCTTCCAGGGCCTTGAGCGGCAGCGGCGGCACGATGTGGGTGATCGCCAGCGCCTTCGCCCCGGCCCGCTGGGCGGCGTCGGCGGCCTGCGGCGCGGTCGCGTGGTAGTCGGTGACGTCGGCGAGGATCTTGCCCCTGGCTTCGAAGCCGAGCTCGGTCGAGGTTTCGGACACCATCATCAGCAGCTCGATCGAGAGCGCGTCATGGATCAGCAGGTCGGTGTCCCGCGCGGCCTTGACCAGGTTGTCGGAGTAGACGGTGTCGGCGCTGATCACGACGCTGCGACCGCGGTACTCGAAACGGAAGCCGACCACGGGAGCGACCGGGGCGTGATCGACCTCGAAGGCGGTGATCCGGAGGCCGTCGTCCTCGAGGACGAGGTTGGTCTCGCCGTCGGGCGGGACCGGGAAGCTCTCGGCGATCATGGCGGCGTTGGCCGGGTCGACGTACTCGGCCCCGTGGTGGGCGGTGCGGTAGGTGGCGTCGAGGGCGTAGGCCTCGTTGTAGCCGTCCACGACCCGGTCGACCCCGGGCGGTCCGAGCACCCGGAGCGGCGAGTCGGTCCGGTCCGAGACCCACCGCTGCAGGTTGACCGAGCCGAGGCCGCCGATGTGGTCGGAGTGGAAGTGGGTGAGCAGCACGGTCTCGATTCGGCCGGCGTCGATGTTCATCCGGTTCAGGGTCTCCGAGGATCCCTCGCCGGCGTCGACCACGTAGACGCGCTCGCCGACGATCACCGCCACGCAGGGGTTGCCGCGGCTCTCGTCGGGGAGGGGCGAGCCCGAGCCGACTATCGCGACGTGGAGGCCGTCCTCCAGGCCGGCGACGGCGTCGGCGCCGATGATCGACGGCAGCTTGCGCCGGATGATTGACAGGGCAATCCGAGACCGCAGGGAACGAGCCATGACGACATCCTATAGTTGACGCGCGTCAGTTTCTAGTCCCGAGCGATTTTCGAGGTCTCTATCCGTTCAGCTCGCGCTCGGCGACCGCCACGACCTCGGCCGTCAGGGCGTCGAGCAGCGGCGACTCCAGAGTCCAGCGCTGCCAGTGGAGCGGCACCTCGATCGCGTGCTCGGGCGATATCTCGATCAGGTCCCCGCGCTCCAGCTCGACCCGGCACTGCTGGTCCGGCAGGAGCCCCCAGCCCAGCCCGAGCACGATCGTCCGGGCATAGTCGGCGGAGGTCGGGATGTAGTGGCGGGGTGCCCGCAGCGGCCGGTCGGCGAAGCGGCGGTAGAAGCGGTTCTGCATCTCGTCGCGACGGTCGAAGTCGACGACGGGGGCGCGGCCGAGGGCGGCGGGGTCGATCCCGTCTCCCAGGTATCGGTCACGGAAACCGGGCGAGCAGACCGCGTGGTAGGTCATGGTCCCGAGCACCTGCGACCGGCAGCCCTGGACCGCCTCCGCGGTCGAGGTGACCGCCGCCATCACCTTGCCCGCCTTGAGCAGCGAGGTCGTGTGCTCCTGGTCCTCGCGCAGCACCTCGAAGACCGCCCCGGGCGCCTCGACCCGGGCCAGGGCCTCCATGAACCAGGTGCCGAGGCTGTCGGCGTTGATCGCCAACGGCACCGTCACCGCGCCGTCCTCGGTCCCTTCTAGGGCGAGGGCCCGGGCCGCCTCGTCCTCGAGCAGCTTCATCTGCCGGCCGTAGCGGAGGGCGATGTCACCGGCCGCGGTCGGCTCGACCGGGTTGCTGCGTTGGACCAGCACCTGCCCGGTGGCCCGCTCCATCGCCTTGATCCGCTGCGAGATCGCCGAGGGGGTGACCGAGAGCCGCCGGGCGGCCGCCTCGAAGGTCCCCTCCTCGACCAGGGCGACCAGGGTCTCGAGATGTTCGGTGCGGAAGCTCGTCATAAGAATCTCTTAATAGAGGTTAGGAACTTTAGTTTGACTACATAGGCGGACGGGCTTAGATTCGACCTCCGCGATGAACGCCTCCCTCCTCCAGATGATGCTGCTGGGCTTCGGCGCCAGCCTCACCCTGATCGTCGCGATCGGGGCCCAGAACGCCTACCTGCTCCGGCTCGGCGTGGAGGGGCGCGGCCGGATCCTGGTCACCGTGATCCTGATCTGCGCCTTCTCGGACGCGGTTCTGATCGGGGCCGGGGTGGCGGGGATCGGCGCCGTGATCGAAGCGGCCCCGGCCGCGATCGACGTCGTGCGGATCTTCGGCGCGGTCTTCCTGATCTCGTACGGGGTGATGGCCGCCAGGAGGGCCTTCAACCCGCAGGCGCTGACGCTGGGCGAGAGCCCGGCGGACGCCTCGATGAAGGCGATCGTCCTGACCACGCTGGCGCTGACCTGGCTCAACCCGCATGTCTACCTGGACACGGTGATGCTGCTCGGCTCGGTCGCCAATCAGCAGGGTGAGACGGACCGTTGGTGGTGGGCGCTCGGCGCCGCGACCGCCTCCTTCACCTGGTTCTTCCTGCTCGGCTACGGAGCCCGGCTGCTGAAGCCGCTATTCGCCCGACCCGGTGCCTGGCGGGTCCTCGACGGACTGATCGCCGCGATCATGATCAGCCTCGGGGTCGGTCTCATCGTCGGTGCCTAGACGGCCGGCCTCGTCGATCACGCGGCCCCGTTCGCCGAAGGCCTGCTCGAGGTCGGACAGGCTTCGCTCCCGTTCGAGTTCCGCGTCGCGCTCGTCGTCATCCGGGTCCACCTGCCTCACCTCCGATCTCAGCGGGCCTTCCGATGTGGAAGCCCTGTGCGTAGTCAACACCGAAGTCACGAAGTAGTTCCAGAGTATCCGCGTCCTCGACGCCTTCCGCAATGGTTTCCATGCCGAAGGTGCCGGCGGTGGCGGTGATCGCCTCGACGACCCGGCGATCGGACTCGTTGCGGACCATGTCCCGGACGAACTCGATGTCGATCTTCAGGTAGTCGACCGGCAGGCGTTTCAGGTACGCGAAGGTCCCGTACCCGGTGCCGAAGTCGTCCAGGGCGAACTTGCAGCCGAGCTGGTGCAGGCGGGCGATGAAGGCCTCGGCCGCCTCGAGGTCGTTCACGACCCCGGTCTCGGTGATCTCGAAGACCAGGTTCTCGGGCGGCGCCTCCGATTCCCGCACCGCCCGTTCGATCCCGTCGATCAGTTCGAGGCGCGAGATCGTCGATCCGGAAAGGTTGATCGTCACCCGCATCCGTCGGGCCAGCTCGAGCGCCCGGGCGACCACCCACTGGTCGATCCGGTGGACCAGCCCGTACTTCTCGGCCGGGGGCATGAACTCGCCGGGCATGACCAGCCGCCGCGCCGCGCCGCCGCGGGTCATGCGGAGCAGCAGCTCGTGCTGCGAGACCTCGCCGGTCCTCAGGTCGATGATCGGCTGGCCGTGGAGCACCAGGTTGTCCTGGCTCAGCGCCTCTTCGATGCGCGCGGTCCAGTCCGCTTTCGCCGAGAGCTCCGCCTGGCGCTTGCGGTCGCCGGTGATCGGCTCGACGGTGCTGACGGTGAAGAAGGAGGAGTCCCGGTCGAGGCTCAGCTTCTGGGAGTTGAGGTTGACCCAGATCGTCTCGCCGTCGCGGGAGACCATCCGCTTCTCCCGGCTGATCGTCTCGGTCCGTTCGTCGAAGGCGAACTCGTACCAGTCGTGGTCGAGCCAGTGGTCCTCGGGATGGGTGATGTCGGAGAGGGCCAGGAACAGCAGCTCCTCTCGCCGGTAGCCGAGCATCTGGCAGTAGGCCTTGTTGACCATGCGGAACCCGAGGTTCTCGTCGAGCACCGCCATGCCGATCGGGGAGAGGTCGAAGGCGATCTCCAACGCGAACATCGCATCCGCCGCCCTCGCCTCGTCCGGACGCAGCGGCTCCCTGTAAAGACCTGGGTTCTCAGGCACGACGACTGGCTCTCCGGCTGGTTTTTCGCTCTGCCACGCTCCATGCCCCGGGCGTGGCTGAGTCGTCGAGACACCGGAGCCGCGTCAAGTAAGGAGCATCGGCGAGGGCTTGTCAAGGCCTGGGTCCGGCCTTGCAGGCCGGCCGACTCAACCCCTCGGGGCGTACATGATCGTGGCCACGCCGACCAGGCAGATCGAGGCTCCGATCACATCGAATCGGTCGGGCCGATACCCGTCGAAGACCATCCCCCAGAGCATCGACCCGATGATGAAGACGCCCCCGTAGGCGGCCAGGATCCGACCGAAGGTCGCATCTGGCTGAAGCGTCGCGATCGCGCCGTAGAGACCCAGTGCGACCACGCCCAGAGCGACGACGAGAGCCCCCTTCCCATCCCGCAACCCGATCCAGATCAGGTAGGCCCCACCGATCTCGGCAATCGCCGCAGCCACGAAAAGAAGAATGGAACGCCCGGTCACCCGGCGGATTCTCCCATCACAGGGAGCGGTGTCGGAGGTCCCGCCGGCTGGGAGCGCCGGCCGACGGGACCTCCGGCTAGGCGTCTGAGCGGACGAACCTGGCACCGGCCGCCAGGGCGAATGCCGCCACCCAGGCCACCGTCAGCATCACCGCCAGGCCCAGCGCGATCTCCCCTCCGGACTCGTATCCGGGGCCGGAGATGCGGCTCGAGACCACGTTGGCGACCGGCGAGAACATGTACTTCCCGACCTTCGGGATCTCGGTCAGCAGTGAGTCGATCACGAAGAAGAAGCCGAAAGCGACCGCGATCCCTCCGGCCATGCTCCTGGTGAGCAGGGCGAGCGACATCGAGATGATTACCACGGCCAGGTTGATCGCCAACCCTGCGAACCCGACCCGGAGCACCTCGGAGGCCGGCACGGTCAGGTCATGGCCGGTCGAGGCGAGGCCGAACAGCAGCGTGCCGACGATCGTCGCGACGGCGGTCATCACCGTGACCGCGATCAGCCCGACCGCGATCTTGTCGGCGAAGAGGCGGATCCGGTCGGGGTTGCGGTTCAGGGTGCGGCTCATTGTCTTCTGGCCGTACTCCATTCCGGCCACCCAGACGCCGATCACCACCGAGGCGATCCAGGTTGGGACGGTGAGGCCGAAGGTCGGGGCGAGATTGTCCTCGCCGGGGCCGGTGATCGCGACCACGATCGCGGCGATGGTCACCGCGGCACCGACGAAGGCGAGGGTCCAGCGAGGCGTCGGGAGGTAGATCAGCTTTCTCATCTCAGACCGCATCGGACACCCCCGCCAGGGCCGGTTTCTCGACCGGCGATTCGTCGTGGCTCTCGTCGGTCAGGCGCAGGAACACCTGCTCCAGATCGACGCTCTGCCGCTGGAGTTCGTGGACGTAGATCCCGGCCTGGGCCAGAGGCTGGCTTATCTCCTTGCCGTTCTCGATGACCCCGTCGACGACGATCGAGTCGTCCGCGTCGCGGTCGGCGCTCAGGCCGACCCGTCCCAAGGTACCCATCGCCTGCTCGGTCAGCTTCGGGTCGACCCTGACCACGTAGCCGGTGCCGTCGCCGTCGAGCAGCTGGGCGATGGTGCCCTCGGCGATCAGTTTCCCGCGCTGGAGGATGACGGCGCGGTCGCACATCAGCTGGATCTCGGCCAGCAGATGGGAGGAGACCAGGACGGAGGTGCCCCGCTCGGGCAGGCGCTTGATCAGCTCGCGGATCTCGACGATGCCGGCCGGGTCGAGGCCGTTGGTCGGCTCGTCGAGCACGACCAGCCGGGGCCGGCCCATGAGCGCGATGCCGAGCCCCAGCCTCTGCTTCATGCCGAGCGAGAAGGAGCCACATCTGGTGTCGGCTCGTTCGGTCAGGCCGACCAGCTCGAGCAGCTCGCGGATCTCGGCTTCGGGATCGGTGAGGCCGATCGCGTCGGCCTCGATCCGCATGTTCTGTCGGGCGGTGGCGCGGCCGTAGAGAGCCGGCCCCTCGATCAGGGTCCCGACGTTCCGCACGGCGGCGGTGAAGCCTCTTTCGCCGGGGTTCATGCCGAGCAGGGTCGTCGACCCGCTGGTCGGCCGGGCCAGGCCCAGAAGCGCCCTGATGGCGGTCGTCTTGCCGGCTCCGTTCGGCCCGAGCAGGCCGCAGACTTCGCCCTCGGGCACGGCGAAGCTGAGGTCGTCGACGGCGATGCCGGTGCCGTATCTCTTGGTCAGATTCTCGAAGCTCGCCAGCGCGGTCACCTCGTCACCCACCGATCTCGTCTAGGTCGTTCACTTTCGGTCATGGCGCCATGCTCGTCGGCGTTCGGCGCGCTCACCACGGCTGAACAGCCATTTCTCCCCCGACTAAGGTCGAGACACGCATCGACCAAAGTCGGTGGGAGCCTCCTGCCGTGTCACGTAGCCTGGGGAAGGTGGAAGCCCCGGCGCAGAAATGGACTCGCAGCCGACGAGACTGGATCGTCGATCTCCTCTCCCTGGCTTTCGCCGGAGCGATCGGCTTGAGCGCCTACTTCGGCGAGGTGCCGTTCGGGTCGGTGTTCTTGGAGGTGGGCCTGTTCGTGCTGGGTCTCGCCGCCTGTGCGGGGCTCTGGTTCCGCCGGCGGTGGCCGCTCGGGGTCGGAGTGTTCGCGGCGCTGGCTTCGGCGGTGAGCCCCGCCGCCGGCGGGGCGGTCCTCGTCGCCGTCTTCAGCCTCGCGATCCACCGCCCTTGGCGGCAGGCGGTCGCGGTGGGTGCCATGGCGATGGCCTCCGGCATCGCCTTTTACTTCCTCTACCCGAGCAGCGACTCGCTCTGGGTGATGATGATCCTGGTCGCCGTCATGTTCTCGGCGGTGGTCGGCTGGGGCATGTACGTGCGGGCCCGGCGCGAGCTGGTCGAGTCGCTGCGGCAGCGGGCGCGGGACGCCGAAGCGGATCGCGATGCCCGCCTGGCCCAGGCCCGCGCCAACGAGCGGACCCGCATCGCCCGGGAGATGCATGACGTGCTCGCGCACCGGATCTCCCTGGTGGCCTTGAACGCCGGTGCGCTTGAGTACCGGCCGGACGCATCGCCGGAGGAGGTGGCCCGTGCCGCCAGCGTGGTTCGCGAGAACGCGCACCAGGCCCTGGAGGAGCTGCGCGACGTGATCGCCGTGCTGCGTGAGAACTCGGATGGCGAGGGGGCGGCCAAGGAGCCGCCCCAGCCCACGTTGCGTGATCTCGCCGCCCTGGTCGATGAGTCGCGCGATTCGGGCATGACGGTCGAGCTGGAGTCTCGGGCCGAGTCTCTGGACGATCTGCCGGCAGCGATCGGCCGCACCGCGTACCGGGTCGTGCAGGAGGGCCTGACCAACGCCCGCAAGCACGCTCCGGGCGGTGCCGCCCGAGTCCACGTCTCCGGGAGCGCCGGCTCGGGACTCACTGTGGTCGTGGCTAACCGCGAGCCGGTCGGGCCGACCACGGTCCGGCCCATCCCAGGCACCGGGACCGGCCTGATCGGGCTGGCCGAACGGGTGGACCTGGCGGGCGGGCGTCTCACCTACGGCATCCAGTCGAACCGCGAGTTCAAGCTGGAGGCCTGGCTGCCCTGGCAGCCGTCGTCGGAGCGGGTCGTGACCGAGGAGCTCGTGCCGGGGACCTCGCCTTGAGCGACCAGATTCGAGTCCTGATCGTCGACGACGATCCGCTGGTCCGGTCGGGCCTGGCGATGCTGCTCGGTGGCGCGGATTCGATCCGGATCGTCGGCGAGGCGGCTGATGGGAAGGAGGTGCCGGCCGCGGTTGACGGCTTCCGGCCCGACGTGGTGCTGATGGACATCCGCATGCCGGAGGTCGACGGCTTGACCGCGACGCAGCGACTCAGGAAGCGGGCCAAGCCACCCGCGGTCATCGTCCTGACCACCTTCGACACGGACGAAATGGTCTTCACCGCTCTGCGTCATGGCGCCGATGGCTTCCTGCTCAAGGACACCCCACCGGACGAGATCATCCGGGCGATCGGCCTGGTCGCCGCGGGCGAGGCAATGCTCTCACCGACAGTGACCCGGCAGGTGCTGGATCGCCTCTCCGACGGCCCCGGCGGCGAGCGGGCGAGCGCCCGTGAAGCGATCGAGTCGCTCACCGATCGAGAACGCGAGGTGGCGACGGCTCTCGGCCAGGGCTACAGCAACCAGCAGATCGCGGATCGCCTCCACATGAGCCTCGCCACCGTCAAAGCCTATGTCTCCCGCCTCCTCGACAAGCTGGATGCCGAGAACCGTGTCCAGATAGCTTTGATCGCCCGCGACGCGGGCCTGACCTGAGAACTCCACGAGTCATCAACAGGGAAACCGTCGCGGTCGGCGACGGGTGGTCAGCGGAGGGGGAGGGATTCGAACCCTCGAGACGCCGTAAGACGCCTGCTGGTTTTCAAGACCAGTGCATTCAACCGCTCTGCCACCCCTCCTGGCCTCGGTGAGGCGGTCTCGATTCTGACAGGACTGGCCTGGGCTCCTACTTCCGAGAGACGAAGGGGTTGCCCTCGACGTGGAAGCGGCGGACCAGATCGGTCGCCTTGGTGATGCCGATGCGGGTGCTGCGGATCACCGACTCCTCCGGACGCAGGCCGCCGCTCCTCAGCTTCAGCGGACTCTCGTGGAGGTCGTGGCCGTTGAGCTCGCGATCGATCGCCAGGGCCTGACAGAGCTTGGCCGGGCCGTTGGTCGCGCCGGCGCCTCTGACCCCTCGGTTCCGTTCGATCGCCTCGATGCCCTCGATCGGCTCGGCCCCCCGGAGCAGGACCGCCGAGCCCGTCCCCGCCGTCCCGGTGACGACGTTGCAGCAGTAGTGCATGCCGTAGGTGAAGTAGACGTAGAGGAACCCGGCCGGGCCGAACATCACCTCGTTCCGGGGTGTGACGCCGCGGAACGTGTGGCTCGCCTCGTCCCACTGGTCGTAGGCCTCGGTCTCGACGATCCGGACCAGGACGCGCTCCTCGCCGATCCGGCGCTCGAGCAGGCAGCCGAGCAGCTTTTCGGCGACCGCCTCGACCGGATCGGCCAAGAAGTCGGGAAACGCCGCCGTGTCTGCGCCCTGTCTCAGAAGACGAGGAGCAGGGCGCCCGCGACGAGGAGGACGACCAGGACGATGACCGTGACCTGGATCATCGGCCCGGACATCAGGACGTCCGGGCGGCCGGTCGAGTGGTTGTCGACCCCGAGCTCTTCCATCTCCTCGCGGATCTCTTCCTCAGTCTCCAGGTGATCGCTCATACCGGGACTATCCCACGCCCCCACAAACCACGTCAGCTCAGCACCTCGGCGAAATCCTGCTTCGAAACATACGAATGGCGTTGGTTTCTGAACAGGATTTCTTTGGGGAGGAGGGGGTTGGCGTGACAGGATGAGTTCGTGCGTCGTCTGCTGATTCTTGCCTGCGCGGTCGTCTTCCTCGACGTGACCTTCTTCTCAGTGCTGACGCCGCTGCTGCCGAGCTACGAGGCGGACCATCATCTCTCCGAGGGCGGGCTCGGGGTGCTGGCCGGGAGCTTCGCCGCGGGGTCGCTCGTCTTCTCGATCCCCGGCGGCTGGCTGGTCGCCCAGATCGGGGCCCGCAAGACCCTGGTCATCGGCCTGATCGGGATCGGCGTCTGCAGCCCGCTGTTCGGCTTCGCCAAGGAGATCCTGCTGCTCGACCTGCTCCGCTTCTTCCAGGGCGGGTCGGGCGCGTTGATGTGGGCCGGGGCGATCGCCTGGGTCGTGGTCGCCGCCCCGACCGACCGGCGGGGCGAGATGCTCGGCATCGTCATGGCCGCGGCCGTGGTCGGCGAGCTGCTCGGGGCGCCGCTCGGGGCGCTCGTCCACCAGGTCGGGACCGAGATCGTCTTCAGCATCGTCCTGCTCGCGGCGGCGATCCTGATCGCCATCGCCCTCAACATCTCCGGGCCGCCCGAGGTCGAGTCGCAGCCACTGGCCGAGGCCTGGCATCGGGTCCGCCGTTCTGACGTACCGCGAGGCGTGATCATGCTGGCCGGGCCCTCGGTCGCGTTCGGCGTCCTGGTCGTGGTCGGCCCGCTGCGGATGGACGACCTCGGCGCCTCGCCCTTCGTGATCGCCGCCGCCTTCGCCTCCGGGTCGATCGTGGAGGCGGTGATCGGTCCGGTCATCGGGCGGATCAGCGACCGGGTCGGCCGCACCCTGCCCTACCTGATCGGGGTCGGCGCGATGGCGGTGGCCGTGATCGGGCTCGGCCTCTTCGACCTACTGCCGCTGATCTTCGGCGTGGTGATGGTGATGGCCTTCGGGGCCGGCATGGTCTTCACCCCGGCCAGCACCCTGGTCACCGACACGGCCAGCGCCGCCGGGCTCAACCAGGGCTACGCCTCCGGGCTCTCCAACACCGCCTGGGGCGGCGGCCAGGTCCTGGGGACGATGGGCAGCGGGGCCCTGGCAGGGGCCGCCGGGTACCTTCTGCCCTGCCTGATCGTCGCCGCGCTCCTGGGTGCGGTGGGGGCGGTCGCGAAATCGCTCGGCATCGGGCCGCCGCTGGTGTCGGACGTGAACGAGGAGATGGGAGTGGCCGATGGTGGGTGAGAGATACGACGCGAGAAGGCTCGGGCGAGAGGGCCGGAGCTGGTCCAACTGGGCCGGTCATCAGAGCTGCCGGCCGCGGGACTTCGTCCGGGTCCAGGGCGTGGGCGAGCTGAGCGAGGTGGTCGGCCGGGCCGCCTCCGAGGGCCGCCAGGTGAGCACGGTCGGTTCCGGGCACTCCTTCACCCCCGCCGCGCTCTCCGACGACGTCCTGCTCGACGTGACCTCGATCGCCGGCGTGATCGCGGCCGACCGCGCGAGCGGCCTGGTCGAGGTCGGCGGCGGCACCGTTCTCGCCGACCTGAACCGCGCCCTGGATCGGCTCGGCCTGGCGATGCCGAACCTCGGCGACATCGACCGCCAGACCATCGCCGGTGCGGTCTCCACCGGCACCCACGGCACCGGCAAGGACTTCCCGAACATCTCCGCCCAGATCGAGCGGATCGGGGTGATGGGGCCCGACGGGGAGGTCCGGGAGTTCGGCGCCGGCTCCGACGAGCTGCTGGCGGCGCGGGTCGCGATCGGCTCGCTCGGCGTGATCACCTCGGTAACCCTGCGCACCGTTCCCGCCTTCAACCTCCACCGGGTCGACGAGCCGATGGACCTCGACCTGGCGCTCTCCGAGTTCGAGACCCTGATCGCGGAGAACGAGCACTTCGAGTTCTTCGTCTTCCCCTACACCCGCACCGCCCTCACCCTGCGTCGCAACCGGACCGACCGGCCGCTGGCGCCGCGCGGAAAGGTCGATCGCTATCTCGGGGACGTGGTGCTCGAGAACGGCCTCGGCGATCTCGCCCTGCGGGCCACCGGCAAGTTCAGGGGCGCGATCCCGAAGCTGGCCCGGTACTCGACCCACTTCATGTCGCAGTCCGAGCAGATCGACGTCTCGCACCGGCTCTTCGCCAACTACCGGACGATCCGCTTCAACGAGATGGAGTACGCGCTGCCCCGCGAGGCCGGGCCGGAGGCGCTGGAACGGGTGCTGGCGATGATCGAGGGCGAGTCCTTCCCTCTGGCGATGCCGATCGAGTGCCGGGTCTCGGCCGGGGACGACGCCCTGATCAGCCAAGCCCACGGCCGGCCGACCGCCTACATCGCGGTCCATCAGCACCACACCATGGAGTACGAGCCGTACTTCCGGGAGATCGAGGAGATCTTCAAGAGCTACGGCGGGCGGCCGCACTGGGGCAAGCTCCACTTCCAGGACGCCGCAAGCCTGGCGCCGCTCTTCCCGGGGTGGGAGCGCTTCGAGGCGGTCCGGGACCGCCTCGATCCGGACCGGACCTTCAGCAACGCCTACGTGAACCGGGTCCTAGGCCCCTGACGCCAAGCTCACAGGGCGCGAGATGCAGATTGGGTGCGATATGTGGCGCGAATCTGCATCTCGCGGGCTGGGGAGCGTGAGAGGGGTCACGTAGCGGACTCCGGGGTCCGTTTAGTTGTTACTATCCGGACCAATGAGTCCGCTTAGTGAATCCGCCGCTCCCGGCGCCTCTCGTCCACACCCCATGCACAGCCTGCTGATCCTCGGCGTGGCCGCGCTCTCGTTCGCCCTCGCCCAGACCACCCTGATCCCGGCCCTGGCCGAGCTCATGGAGGAGTTCCACACCGACGCCACCGGCATCGCCTGGGTCCTCACCGGCTACCTGATCTCCGCCGCGATCTTCACCCCGATCTTCGGCCGCCTCGGCGACATGTTCGGCAAGCGTCGCCTGCTCGTCATCGCCCTCTTCACCTTCGCCGGCGGCTCGGCCGTCTCGGCGCTCGGGGACAGCGTCGCCATGATCGTCGCCGGACGGATCCTGCAGGGCGTCGGCGGCGGCATCTTCCCCCTCTGCTTCGGCATCATCCGCGACGAGTTCCCGCCCGAACGGGTCTCCGCCTCGATCGGCCTGATGTCGGCCACGCTCGGCATCGGCGGTGGCCTCGGCCTGATCATCGGCGGCCTGATCGTCGATCACGCCTCCTACCACTGGATCTTCTGGCTGGGTGGCGCGATGGCCGTGGTCGCCGCGATAGCCGCGATGCTCTTCGTCCCCGAATCGCCGAACCGGACCCCCGCCAAGATCGACTTCCGCGGCGCCGCCGTGCTCGCGGTCGGGCTCTCGGTCCCGATGTACGCGATCTCGGAGGCCAACAAGTGGGGCTGGACCAGCGCCAAGACGATCGGTCTCGTGGCCGGCGGCCTGGCGGTCATCGCCTTCTGGGTCTGGCTGCAGAAGCGGACCGACGAGCCGCTCGCCGACGTCTCGCTGCTGGCCGAGCCGACCGTCGCGATGACCAACTTCGCGACCCTCCTGATCGGCTTCGGCATGTTCGCCTCCTTCATCCTGATCCCGCAGCTGGTCGAGGCTCCCGACTCGACCGGCTACGGGTTCGGGTACTCGGCAACCCAGGCCGGCCTGGTCATGCTGCCGGCCGCGCTGATGATGCTCTTCGCGGGGCCTCTCTCCGGTCGCCTCGGTGCCCGCTACGGCAACAAGCTGCCGCTCGCCCTGGGCGGGTTGATCAGCGGCGTCGGCCTGGTCGGGCTCGGGCTCGACCACGGCTCCTCGCTGTCGATCGTGCTCTGGAACATCCTCTCCTCGACCGGCGTCGGCCTCGCCTACGCGGCGATGCCGAACCTGATCATGGAGGCGGTCCCGGTCGAGCGGACCGGCGAGGCGACCGGGTTCAACGCGCTGATCAGGTCGGTCGGCTCCTCGCTCGGCTCCCAGGTCACCGCCTCGATCCTCACCGCGACGATCGTGGCCGGTGCCACCTTCCCGACCAGCAACGGCTTCAAGGTCGCCTTCCTGGTCGGCGCCGGGGTCTCGCTCTTCGCCGGCCTGCTCTCGCTGCTGATCCCCAGCTCCGGCCACCGGCACCTGCCGGTCGCGGAGGAGATCGGTGCGGCTACGATCCTGCCCGACCCGGCCCTCGCCGCCGATGAGTGATGACCACGACCGGCACCGACAACGCGACCGAAGACAGCGCCGCCGAGGGCGAGGCACCGCGACGCGCTGACGCGGTGCGCAACCGGGAGAAGGTGATCGCCGCCGCCGAGCAGGTCTTCGCCGAGCACGGCGTCGACGCCGGCATTCCCGAGATCGCGGAGCGGGCCGGGGTCGGCAAGGGCACCGTCTACCGGAACTTCGAGAGCAAGGACGACCTGGTCGCGGCGATCCTGACCAAGCGCATGGCGCGCTTCGAGGAGGACATCAACCAGGCCCTCGAGAGCGACGACCCGGGCGCCGGGTTCCGCGAGGTCCTGCAGAAGGCGGCCGCCCGGGCCAGCGACCTCAGCTTCCCGGCCGGCATCTACTGGGCGGGCAAGAACCCCGAGCTGGACGAGGTCAAGGCCCGGACCAGGCAGAGCATGGCGAAGCTGGTCGAGGCCTCCCAGGCCCAGGGCACGATCCGCGCCGACGCCCTCCCGGAGGAGGTCTGGGTTCTCTTCGGCGGGCTCTGCCGGACCCTCGGGGACGCCGGTGAGCGCAGCCCCGAGGTCTGGCGCCGGCACACCGATCTGGTCATCGACGCCTTCCGTCCCTGAGCCGCCATTGCCATTGCCCGACCTTGTTTGGGTAATGCTTCTTTCCTGACGAGAAGATCAATTGGTCTTCTCGGTATTCCGCCATGGCAGTTGCTCTGACCGTCTGTATCTGCCGCAAACAAGCCGAAAATCGGCCCTATCAAGCGGTAAAGGTTCGGTGCTGTGGACAGATGAGTTTAATGTAGGACACTTGACATCAAGCGAATTTTCCCCTTAGTCTCAACGAAACCAATGGGACGTTTCGACGGTCGATCGTCCCCATGAGACACGAAGAGGGAAGGGCAGAGATGGAAGCGCGCATTCGCAAGGTTGTGACGATGACCGAGGAGGTCAGAGTCGAGGGCGAGAAGGAAGTCGAGAACCCCTGGCGGCTCGCCGGCGCCGCCGCCGTCATCGAGAACCCGTACGCGGGGAGGTTCGTCGACGACCTCAACCCCCTGCTCGACCACTACTGCGCCGACCTCGGCCCGCTGCTCGGTGACCTGGTGGCCGACCTCCTGGGCGCCCCCGCCGAAGCCTTCGGCAAGGCCGGCATCGCCGGCCTCGACGGCGAGGTCGAGCACGTCGCCGGCATTCTGCACAACCTGGTCTTCGGCAACCCGGTCCGCAAGGCCCTGGGTGCCACCTCGCTGCTGCCCTCGACCGAGAAGCGCGCAACCGCCGGGGCGACGATCGACGTCCCGCTCAAGCACGTCCACGACCACACGGTCCGCTCCCATCACCAGACCTACGAGATGCGCGTCCCCGACGCCCCCCGTGACAACGAGCTCCTGATCGCGGTCGCCGCGGCCACCACCGGCCGTCCCCACTCGAGGCTCGGCGAGTTCGCCTCCGAGGCGCCGGCGGACATCACCGCATGAGTCGCATCGCCTTCATCGGGCTGGGTCGCATGGGCGACCCGATGTCCGGGTTCCTGATCGACGGCGGGCATGAGCTGGCCGTCTTCGATCTCGACGACCGGGCCGTCGCCAGGGTCGTGGCCAAGGGCGCGACCGCGGCCGGATCCGCCGGCGAAGCGGCGGTCGGGGCCGAGTTCGTGATCACCAGCCTGCCCGACCCGCCCGTGGTCGAGGCCGTGTACCTCGGCGAAGACGGGCTGGTCGCCAAGGCCGAGCCGGGGGCCGTGTTGATCGACACCAGCACCAGCTCGCCCTCGCTCGCCCGACGGATCAGCCAGGCAGCCGCCGAGCGCGGGGCCAGCGCGATCGACGCCCCGGTCAGCGGCGGCCCGATGGGCGCCGAAGCCGGCACCCTGGCCGTCATGGTCGGCGGCAGCGACGTCGACTACGAGAAGGCCGTCCCGGTACTCGAGCTCTTCGGCAAGACGATCCGCCACATGGGCGGTCCCGGCGCCGGCCAGGTCACCAAGCTGACCAACAACCTGCTCGCCGGCTGCTACATGGCCTCGATCAGCGAGGCGGTGGCGGTCGCGTCGCGCGAGGGAATAGACCCCAACAAGCTGTTCGAGGTGCTTTCCAACGGCACCGGCAACTCGCGGGTGCTCCACACTCGTTACCCGGTTCCCGGGGTGCTGCCGGAGACCCCCGCGTCGAACGACTGGAAGCCACTCTTCCCGGTCGATCTCGCGGCCAAGGACCTCGACCTGGCCCTTGCGGTCGCGGACGAGCTCGGCATAGATCTCCCGATGACCAGCACCGCCCGGAGCCGGTACCGGCTCGTTCAGGACCAGGGTGACGGCGGACTCGACTACTCCGCGGTCGCCCGTCTGCTCGGGCAGGAGGCGAAGGCCTCCTAGCCGACGGGCCCGATCCATAACGATGTAGCGAACCGAACAGCAAACAAAAAGAGAGAGAAGAGGAGCAGAAGAGATGTGCGGTGACAACGCAGTATTCGAATCGATGCGGAACAAGATCGCGGCGACCGATGCCGAGTTCCGCGTCGCCAGCAGGAGCCCCTGGGGGCCCGACGACGAGCGCGGGATGCTCAACTTCGTCGACGACATCGACGCGGCCTCCCTGCTGCAGCGGACCACGGGGCAGGTCTACGACCTGGCGACCGACTACTTCATCGGCATGCCGCACTGGCGCGACTTCGGCGACCAGCCCTACTCGATCTGGATGTCGCACACCCCGAACGGCTCGGTGGTCGACGACGTGATCGGCTGCGGGGACACCGAGAACCACCTGGTCAGCTACTCGGGCGACTCGATCATGATGTACACCCACTGCGGAACCCATGTCGATTCGTTCAACCACTTCGGCTACAACCACGAGATCTGGAACGGGTTCAAGGAGTCCGAGCATCTCGGCAGCCGCCACTGGGACGTCTGCGGGACCGACAAGCACCCGCCGATCATCTCCCGCGGAGTCCTGATCGACGTGGCCAAGGTCAACGGCACCGATGTCCTGCCCTCCGGCTTCGCGATCGGCGAAGAGGAGATCCGCGAGACGCTGAAGCAGCAGGGAACCGAGATCCGGCCCGGTGACGTGGCCCTGATCCGGACCGGCCGTATGAACCTCTGGCCCGACTCCGACGCCTTCATCAACGACGAGCCGGGGATCAACCGTTCCGGCGCCGAGTACCTCTCGAAGCAGGGGGCGATGATCATCGGGGCCGACAACATCGCCCTCGAGGTTCGTCCCTCCGAGGATCCCGAGAACTTCCACGTGGTCCACTCGTACCTGCTGGCCGAGGCCGGCGTGGTGATCTTGGAGATGGCCTGCCTCGAGGAGCTCGCTCGGGACGAGGTCTACGAGTTCGCCTTCATGGGCTCCTGCCTCAAGCTGCGCGGTTCGACCGGCAGTCCGATCCGGCCCGTGGCGATGCCCTTGCAGTGACCTCTCCCGAGGACAAGCCGGAGGCCGGCCCACCGACGGATCTCGGGGCCGGCCTCCACATCTTCACCGCGGTGACCGACGAGCGTGGGCCCGGGCCCACGCTCGTCGTCAAGGACAACATCGACGTCCGGGGGATCGTGACCGCGGGCGGGTCGATCCCCGAGCCGGGCAAGCCGCCCGCCCGGGCCGACGCCTGGGCGGTCGCGCGGATGCGCGAGGCCGGCTACCGGGTGATCGGCAAGACCAACATGCACGAGCACGGTCTCGGCTCGACCAGCCAGAACCCTCACTATGGCGCGGTCGGCAACCCTCATGACCCGGCCAGGATCTCCGGCGGCTCCTCGGGTGGGTCGGCGGCCGCCGTGGCCGCTGGGATCAGCGACCTGGCGCTCGGCACCGACACCGGCGGGTCGATCCGCATCCCCTCCGCGCTCTGCGGCGTGGTCGGCGTGCGGCCGACCTTTGGGCGGATCCCGGTCGAGGGTTCCACGCCCCTGGCCCACACCCTCGACGTGGTCGGGCCGATCGCGCCCGATGTGGGGGCGGCGATCGAGGCGCTCCACATCCTGGAGGCCTTGCCGGAACCGTCCCTGGAGATGGCATCGGGTCGGCTCCGGCTGGTCAGGCCAAAGGGTTGGGTGAGCGGCCTCGACGAAGGCGTCGCCGATGCCTGGGCGCGGATCGAGGGCGACCTCGAACCAGTCGACGTCGGCTCCCTCGACGACTTCGTCGGGCCCGGGTTGACCACCCTCTACGCGGAGTCCGCCGCCAATCACGGCCGCCAGCTGCGCGAACGGCCCGAATCGCTGGGCGATGACGTGCGGGTGCTGCTGGAGCAGGGAACCGGGATCCCGGCCACCGAGTACATCGACGCGCAACGCGAGCGTCTCGTGCTCCGAGACCGGATCGACCGGGCCCTGGCGGAGGCCGACGCCCTGGTCCTGCCGACCACCCGCTGCGTCGCGCCGCGGCTGGATGACGACCCGCTGGCGCTCCGCGACCTGCTGACCCCGTTCACGCGGCCCTTCGGCCTGACCGGGCATCCGGTCCTGGCCCTGCCGATCCGGTCGGAGGGCCTGCCCGTGGGGATTCAGGTTGTGGGTCGCCGCGGCGGCGAGGAGGACCTGATGCGTCTCGGCCTGCGTCTCGAAAGGGAGTGGGGCCGGGCCTCAGCCTGATCGCACGTACGCGGTCCGGATCGAGGTGAAGAACCGGCGGGCGGCTTTCCCCTGCTCGCGGGCCTGGGTGCTCGACCCCTTGAGGCCGCCGAAGGGCACATGCGGTTCCACCCCGGCGGTCTCCCGGTTGACGTGCACCACCCCCGATTCCGATCGGCGCACGAACTCCAGAGCGCTGGCCAGGTCCCGGGTGAAGACGGTCGAGGAGAGGCCGAACTCGGTGTCGTTGGCCTGGGCGAGCGCGTCCTCGAGGCCGTCGGCGGGGAGCAGCACGACGACGGGACCGAAGATCTCCTCCCGCACCAGACGGCTCCCCGGCGAGACGCCGGTCAGCACGGTGGGCGAGACGAAGCATTCGTGATCCGCCTGGTCGACGCCGCAGACGAAGGTCGCACCCTCTTCCCGGGCCAGCGCCAGGTAGTCGTCGACGGTCTCCTTCTGTGCGAGTGAGGCGGCCGGACCGAGATCGGTGGCGGGATCGCGAGGGTCCCCGACCGTCATCGCCTCGACCCGCCCGCGGAGCAGCTCCACGAACTCGTCCCAGACCTCGCCGTCGACGTAGGCCCGGCTGGTCGCCGTGCAGCGCTGCCCGGTGGAGAGCATCGCCCCTCGGGCGATCTGGTCGGCCGCCAGGTCGAGGTCGGCGTCGGCCAGCACGACGGCCGGGTTCTTGCCGCCGAGCTCGAGCTGGATCTTCACGTTGCGGTCGGCGACCGAGCGTCGGATCACGTTGCCCACCCCGCCCGACCCGGTGAAGGTGATCGCGGCGAGGGCCGGGTCGGAGGTCAGGGCGGAGGAGAGCTCGCGGCCGTACCCGGTGATCAGGTTGAGGACTCCGTCCGGCAGGCCGGCCTCCTGAAGGGCCCGGGCCAGGAAGACCGCACTTCCCGAGGCGGCCTCGGCCGGCTTCCAGACCACGGTGTTGCCGAAGCCGATCGCCGGGGCCAGCTTCCAGGCGGGGATCGCGAAGGGGAAGTTCCACGGCGTGATCGCACAGGTGACGCCGACCGGGTCCTCGAGGGTCAGCAGCAGGGTTGAGGGGTCGGCGCTGTCGTAGGTCTCCCCGGTCGGCTGGCTCAACTCGCCGGCGAAGTAGCGGAAGATCGTCGCCGCGCGCTGGACCTCGAGGCGAGCGTCGCCGATCGCCTTGCCCATGTCGGCGGTGAGCCGCTCGGCCGCCGTGTCCAGGTTCCGCTCGATGATCCGGGCGGCCTCGTGGAGAACGGTCGCCCGTCGGTCGAAGGTCGTCCCCGCCCAGCCTGGCGCCGCCCGCCCGGCGGCCGCGTAGGCGTCGGCCACGTCCTCGGCTCGGGCTCGGGCGAAGGTCCCGGTGACCGTGGCCAGGTCGGCCGGATCCTGCCGTGCGAACGACTCGGCGCCGGCGCGCCAGGCGCCGTCGATCAGAAGCGTGCGCCCGGTGGGCTGGGGAAATTCGGGTGGCCGATCGTTGTCCAAGGGGGTAATCCTCCACAAAATCTAAATGTCCGACACTTGACAAACTGGTAACAAGGCGTCTAGCGTACCCGACCGTAGCGTCCACAAACGCAGTATTCAACGAGAGAGGAAGGAGTGGCGTGGCTACATCATCAAAGATTGGGCGAATGCTCGCGATCGGTTTGATCGCAATTGGTTCGCTCACGATCGCGGCCTGCGGGTCGGACGATTCAGGCAATTCGGGAGGCAGCGGGTCCGGGTCCGACAGTTCGTCGGCGCAGGCCAAGGCGAAGGAGGCGATCGCGAAGGCTCAGGAGGTTCCGGCCTTCACGCTCGACGCGCCGAAGATCGACCTTTCGAAGATCAAGGGCAAGACGATCTTCAACATCCCGCTCAGCAGCGCGATTCCGTTCGAGGTCGAGATCAGCGAGCGCATGAAGGAGATCGCCACCGATCAGGGCCTCAAGTGGATCGAGTACCCGAACCAGGGCACGCCGACCGAGTGGGCATCCGGGATCAGCCAGGCGATCCAGCAGAAGGTCGACCTGATCATCCTCTCGCAGGGCATCGACCCCAAGCAGGTGATCCCGCAGTTGAAGGCGGCGAAGTCGGCCGGCATCCCGGTCCTCGTCACGCACACCTACCAGGAGGGTCAGCAGACTCCCGCGGCGGTGGCGGACCTGATCGCGGCCAACGCCAACGCCCCCTTCGAGGAGGCCGGCCGGCTCCAGTCCGAGTACGCGATCGCGCAGGACGGCTGTGACATCAAGCCGGTCATCGTGAACGCCCCGGACATCGTCCCGAGCGAGTACGTCCAGAAGGGCCTGCTCGCGGGCATCTCGGATCTCTGCCCCGACGTCGAGCCGAAGGTCATCGACGTCAACGTCACCGAGTGGGCGACCAAGATCCAGCCCGAGGTCCAGTCGGCCCTCACCCAGGACCCCGACATCAACTGGGTCCTCACCCACTACGACTCGATGACCATTCCGGCCACCGCCGGCATCAGGGCGGCCGGCAAGACCGGCCAGGTCGGCGTCACCGGCTTCAACGGCACCACCGAGGTGCTGAAGATGGTCCAGGACGGCACGATCACCGCCGACGTCGGCGAGAGCACCAGTTGGCTCGCCTACGCCTCGATCGACCAGGGATTCCGCGTGCTCGGCGCCGGTCCCGTGATCGAGGACGGCAACGTCGGCACCCCGCTGCGGCTGTTCGATTCGAGCAACATCGACGAGGCCGGAAATCCGCCCAAGCCCGGTGAGGGCTACGGCGACGCCTACGTCGAGGGCTACGAGAAGCTGTGGGGTCTGAGGTAGCGCGTGAGCGCCGCCACTGACAAAGCGGCACCGAGGGAGATCGGCGGCGGCATGATGCCGCCGCCGGCGCCCTCCCCGGTGGCGCCGCGACTCAAGCTCAGCGGGCTCCGCAAGTCGTTCGGTGGATCGCATGCCCTGAAGGGAGTCGACCTCGAGGTGCGAGCGGGCGAGATCCACGGCCTGCTCGGCGAGAACGGGTCGGGCAAGTCGACCCTGATCAAGATCCTCAACGCCTTCCACCAGCCCGACGCCGGCACCCTCGAGGTGGACGGCCGGCCGGTGGACCTGCCCCTGGCGCCCGGCCGGTTCCAGGACCTGGGCCTCTCCTTCGTGCACCAGGACCTCGGCCTGATCCGAGAGCTGACCGTGCTGGAGAACCTGCGGCTGGTCGAGTGGGGATCAGCCCACGACCTCGCCCTCAGCGCCCGCAAGGAACGCGAGCGGGCGAACCGGATCTTCGAGGAGTACGGGCTCTCGCATCTCGATCCCGACAGCGCCCTGACCTCGATCAGCGAGACCGACGCGGCGCTGCTGGCGATCGTCCGGTCGGTGATGGGCATCGCCGACTCGGGAGGCGGTCTGCTGGTCCTCGACGAGCCGACCGTGTTCCTGCCCCGGGAAGGGATCACGAGACTTTTCGACATGGTGAGGACCGTCGCCGCCCGCGGCGTCTCGGTGCTCTTCGTGTCCCATGACATCGACGAGGTGCTGGAGCTGACCGACGCCGTGACCGTCCTCCGCGACGGCGCGGTCTTCGGCAACGCCCGGACCGCCGACATGGACAAGGCCGGCCTGGTCGAGATGATCATCGGCCGCCACCTGGCCGAGGCGGCGCCGCTGCGGGACCGGGGCCGCCAGGCCCAGGCCCGGGGCGGCGCGAGCGTGCGGGGCCTTCGCGGGCCGCGGCTGCGGGGCATCGACTTCGAGCTGAACGACGGTGAGATCCTCGGTCTGACCGGGCTGATGGGCTCCGGGTTCGAGGACGTCCCCTACTCGCTCTTCGGCGCCAAGCCGGTCAGCGAAGGGGTGCTGGCCAGGGACGGCCGGACCACCGATCTGACCCGGCTCTCGCCCGGGGCGGCGCTCAAGTCGGGCATGGCGCTGCTGCCCTCCGACCGGCAGCGCGACGGCGCACTGGGCGGTGTGTCGGTGCTGGACAACCTGATGATGCAGGTGATGCAGGGCTACCGGCCCTGGCGGCTCGACAACCGTCGGATGACGGAGCGGGCCAACGAGCTGCTGGAGGAGTTCGATGTCCGGCCGCGCGACCCGGACGCCGTGTTCGGGGCGCTCAGCGGCGGCAACCAACAGAAGGTCCTCCTGGCCAAGTGGCTGGAGGCGAAGCCGGGCATCCTGCTCCTGCATGAGCCGACGCAGGGCGTCGACATCGGTGCGAGGGAGCAGATCTTCGAGCTTCTGGGACGCGCGGCGGAGAACGGCCTGGCCGTGGTCTGCGCGAGCTCGGACTCGGAGCAGCTGGCCCAGATATGCGATCGGGTTCTGATCATCGCGCGCGGTGAGGTGTCCCGGGAGATGAGCGGTGCGGAGTTGACCAAGGAGGAGATCTCCTCGCAGGTGCTCCAGAGCGTGACCTTGTCAGAGATGGAGCAGTTCCAAGAGGAGGCGATGTGAGCGGTATTCAGCAGACAGTGGCGGGGGCGGCCCGGCGGCCGGCGTGGACCAAGAACTTCGGGCAGCGTTTCGCGTTGCTCTTCGTCTGGGCGATCCTGGTGCTGGGGTTCAGTCTGGCGCGGCCCGACACGTACTTCACGACCGGCAACTTCCAGACCATCTTCGGATCGCAGGCCGTGCTCCTGATCCTGGCGATGGCGCTGATAGTTCCGCTGACCACGGGTGATTTCGACCTGTCGGTCGCCGCGAACCTGACCCTCACCTCGATGGTGGTCGCGATATTCCAGGTCGATCACGGGTGGCCCTTGCTTCCCACCATGTTGCTGGCCATCGCGGTCGGCACGTTGATCGGTCTGATCAATGGCCTGATCGTGGTCAAGATCGGAATCGACTCCTTCATCGTGACATTGGGGGTGGGGACGATCCTCCAGGGGGTGGTGCTCTGGATATCCGATGCGAGGACCATTACCGGGGTGAGCAACACGCTGATCGACTGGACGGTGACGAACCGTTTCCTCGGCATCTCGATGTTGTTCTGGTACGGCCTCCTGCTCACCGTGATCCTCTGGTACGTGATGGGGCGGACCGCGCTCGGCAAGCGGCTGCTGTTCGTCGGCCGGGGCAGGAACGTGGCTCTGCTCAGCGGAATCAACGTCGACCGCGTGCGGATCGGGGCGCTGACCGCCTCCGGCTTCATCGCCGGCCTGGCGGGTGTCGCGTACGCCGGCATGCTCGGCACGGCCGATCCGACCTCGGGCCTGAGCTTCCTCCTGCCGGCCTTCGCGGCGGCCTATCTGGGGGCGACCACGATCCAACCGGGAAGGTTCAACCCGTGGGGAACGTTCATCGCGGTGTTCTTCCTGGTCAGTGGCATCACCGGCCTGCAGCTACTGGGCGCAGATTCATTCGTCCAGCAGTTGTTCTATGGCGGTGCCCTCATAATCGCGGTGGTAATGTCGGAGTTGGTGAGGCGGCGCAACGAGCGTCGGCGCATCGCGGTCAATGGCTGAATGAGCGTGAGCGGAGAGAGCAAAAGGTCGGATTCGAATGGCAATGCCCCTCTGGGGGCATCGGTCACCCGGGTCCGGCGTGCCTCGGAACAGGTATATGACCAGCTCCGTTCGCTGATCACGAGCGGTGAATTGAAACGTGGCCAGAAGCTGCCCAGCGAGGCGCTTCTGGCCCAGCAGTTCGGTGTCAGTCGAGGGACGGCACGCGAGGCGTTGAAGATGCTCTCCTCGGAGAATCTGGTCCGCACCACCAAGGGCGCGACCGGAGGCAGCTTCGTCACCCTGCCGACCCCGGATCACATCTCGGAGTTCCTGCAGTCGAACATCGCTCTGCTGAACGAGGCGCAGGACGTCTCGCCGAACGAGCTGCTCGAGGTCCGGGACCTGCTGGAGGGCTTCGCGGCCCGGCTGGCCGCCAAGCGCCGCAGCGAGGAGGACCTCGAGATCCTGCGCGCCTTCATCATCAGCGACCCGGAGCTGATCGGGTCCGAGACCCAGTATTCCTGCGACGACGGGTTCCACGGGCATCTGCTCTCGGCCTCCGGCAACACCCTGCTCCACATCGCCGCGCAGCCCGTGTTCGGCGTGGTCCAGGAGAACTTCCGGCGGCGGGAGATGACCCATGAGGCGATGCATCAGGTCAACGAGGATCACCGCCTGATCCTCGAGGCGGTGGAGTCGGGTGATGCGGAGCTGGCCGAGAAACGGATGCACGCTCATCTCGACGGGCTGCGCCCGCACTATGTGAGGCTCTGGCGGAGCGGGATCACCCCCACCGTCTCGAGCTGACCCGGTTGCCCGGCAGCAGCCCCAAGACGAGTCAGGAGCACGTGGTCGAGTGGCTGCGGGAGGCGATCGTCAGCCGGCGGCTGCGACCCGGCCAGCGGGTGGGGCAGGAGGAAGTCGCCGAGCAGGTCGGGGTGAGCATCGTCCCCGTCCGCGAGGCGATGCGCGTCCTCGAGCGCGAGGGCCAGCTCACCTATCTGCCGCGCCGCGGGCATTTCGTCAACGAGCTGCGGATCGGCGACCTCGAAGAGATCTACGGGCTGCGCGAGCTGCTCGAGGAGCGGGCCGTGCGCTGGACCATGGACTCCTTCGACGGGGTGATGGAGGCGAGGCTGGTCGCGGCGGCCGGGGCCTGCCGGGTGGCGGCGGAGTCACGCGACGTCCTGGGTGAGCTGGGCGCCAACCGGGAGTTCCACTTCTGCCTGATGGACGCTCCCGGGCGGCCCCACACGCTGGGGATCATCGGCAACCTCTGGGACAAGACCGAGGCCTACCGGGCCCTCTATTACAACTCGGCCGAGGAGACGTCGGCGGCGATGGACGCCCATGACGTGATGGTCGAGCTCGCCTTGGCGCGTCAGGTCGACGAGCTGATCGGCGCCCTGGACTCGCATCGCTCCCGGGCTCTCGAGGTGCTGCGCGGCATCCTCGAAGAGCCGGCCTGAGAACGGCCTGGCTGGATGGGAGGAGAGAGCGTTGCCAGGCCGTTCTCAAGCTCGATTATAGATTGTATATTATCTAGGAAATCAACCATGACTCGAAGGGACCCATGACCTCCAGCACCGTCGACCCGCTCGACTTCCTCGACATCAGCTCACAGCTCACCGACGAGGAGAAGCTCCTCCAGGAAACCGTCAGGAAGTGGGTCGGGGACCGGGTCCTCCCCGAGATCGGGGAATGGTTCGACCGGGGCGAGATCCCGCTCGAGCTGGCCCGCGAGCTCGGTTCGCTCGGGCTGCTCGGCATGCACCTCGAGGGCTACGGCTGCGCCGGGGCCAGCGCCACCGCCTACGGCGTCGCCTGCATGGAGCTCGAGGCCGGCGACTCCGGCATCCGCAGCCTCGTCTCCGTACAGGGATCGTTGGCCATGTTCGCGATCTGGAAGTGGGGCTCCGAGGAGCAGAAGCAGGAATGGCTGCCGAAGATGGCGGCCGGCGAGGCGATCGGCTGCTTCGGCCTGACCGAGCCCGACAGCGGCTCCGACCCGGGCTCGATGCGCACCACCGCCCGTCGCGACGGCGACGACTGGATCCTCAACGGACAGAAGATGTGGATCACCAACGGCTCCGTCTCCGAGGTCGCCGTGGTCTGGGCCCGGGACGGCGAGGCCGTCCGCGGCTTCGTGGTGCCGCGCGGCACCAAGGGGTTCACCACCCAGGACATCAAGGGCAAGATGTCGCTGCGCGCCTCGGTCACCTCCGAGCTGCTGCTCGACGACGTCCGGCTCCCCGCCAGCGCCGAGCTGCCCGAGGTCGACACCCTTCGCGGCCCGCTCTCCTGCCTCAACGAGGCCCGCTACGGCATCGTCTGGGGCGCGGTCGGCGCCGCCCGCGCCTGCTACCACTCGGCCCTGGAGTACAGCCTCACCCGAATCCAGTTCGACCGGCCGATCGCCTCCTTCCAGCTGATCCAGGAACGGCTCGCGAAGATGGCCACCGAGGTCAACCGCGGCTACCTGACGGCGCTCCGCCTCGGCCGGATGAAGGACGAGGGCAAGATCCGCCCGCATCACGTCAGCATGGGCAAGTTCGCCAACGTGAACGGCGCCCTGGAAGTAGCCCGCACCGCCCGGCAGGTCCACGGGGCCAACGGCGTCACCGTCGAGTACCCGGTGATCCGCCACATGAACAACCTCGAGTCGGTCGTCACCTATGAGGGCACCGCCGAGGTCCACGCCCTCTCGGTCGGCCAGGCGCTGACCGGCATCCAGGCCTTCCGGTAGGGGCGATCCGATGACTGCCTTCAATCAGGTCGGAGTGGTCGGCGGCGGGACCATGGGTTCCGGCATCGCCGAGGTCTGCGCCCGCGCCGGCATCCCGGTTCGGGTCGTCGAGCTGGACGCCGGCGCGGCCGGCGCGGCCGAGGGGAAAATCGCCGAGTCGATCCGCCGCGCCGCCAAGGCGGGCAAGGAGTCGGACCCGGACGCGGCGATCGGGCGGATCACCGTCGGTCACGACCTGCGGGACCTGAAGGGGTCGGACCTCATCGTCGAGGCGATCGTCGAGGACCGCGAGGCCAAGCTCGAGCTGTTCGCCCGGCTCGCCGAGCTGTTCGGGGAAGACCGCCCGGTCTTCGCCTCCAACACCTCGTCGGTTCCGATCGTCGAGATCGCCGCCGCGACCGGCGATCTGGCCCCGAGGGTGCTGGGCCTCCACTTCTTCAACCCGGCCCCGGTCATGAAGCTGGTCGAGGTGATCCCCTCGCTGCTGACCGACCCGGCCGTCCAGGCGGAGGCCGTGGAGTTCGCCTCCGAGGTCCTCGGCAAGGACGTGATCATCGCGCCCGACCGCGCCGGCTTCACGGTCAACGCCCTGCTGATCCCCTACCTGCTCTCGGCGATTCGCATGTTCGAGCAGGGGCTGGCCACGGCCGAGGACATCGACACCGGCATGGTCCGAGGCTGCGGGCACCCGATGGGGCCGCTGCGCCTCTCCGACCTGATCGGCCTCGACACGGTGATGAGCGTCGCCGAGACCCTGCACCGCGAGCACCGCGACCGGGTCTACGCACCGCCGCCCCTGCTGCAGCGGATGGTTGCCGCCAACCTGCTCGGAAGGAAGACCGGCCGGGGGTTCTTCGAGTACCAATGAACACCATGAACCCGAACCCGGAAAGCCCGTCCGTGCTCGACGGCCTGGTCGTGGTCGACTTCTCCCGCGTGTTGGCGGGGCCGTTCGCGACCATGATGCTGGCCGACCTCGGTGCCGAGGTGATCAAGATCGAGCGCCCCGGCGTCGGCGACGACACCCGTGCCTGGCGCCCGCCGCAGGACGACCGGGGCACCTCGACCTACTTCCTCTCGGTCAACCGCAACAAGACCTC
Source organism: Solirubrobacterales bacterium (assembly GCA_017304845.1). Classification (GTDB taxonomy): domain Bacteria; phylum Actinomycetota; class Thermoleophilia; order Solirubrobacterales; family 70-9; genus 67-14. Next base: position 63,467 of record JAFKLL010000013.1, on the reverse strand, counting down.
GCGGGTGATCGACCTGCAGACCGAGAAGGGCCGGGCCGAAGCCTGGCGGCTGATGACCAAGGCCGACGTGGTGGTCGAGAACTTCCGGGCCGGCCTGATGGACGAGCTCGGCCTTGGCTACGGGGACATCTCCGAGCTGAACCCCGGCCTCGTCTACTGCTCGATCACCGGGTTCGGCAACGGCGGCGGCGCCGCCCTGCCCGGCTACGACCTCCTGGTCCAGGCGGTCGGTGGCCTGATGAGCATCACCGGCGCCGAGGACGGCGGCCCGCAGAAGGTAGGGGTCGCGATGGTCGACATCCTGGCCGGCCTCTTCGCCACGATCGGCATGTTCGCGGCGCTCCGTCACCGCGAGGCGACCGGCGCCGGGCAGCGGGTCGACATCGACCTCCTCTCCTCGCTGCTCTCGGCCCTGGCCAACCAGTCCTCCGCCTACACGGCGGCCGGCGTCGTGCCCGGCCGCATGGGTAACGACCACCCCTCGATCGCGCCCTACTCGGCCTACCCGGCCGCCGACGGCGACCTGGTCCTCGCGGTCGGCAACGACCGGCAGTTCGGCGACCTCTGCGGGGTGCTCGGGCTCGGCCTCGCCGACGACGATCGCTTCTCGACCAACGAGAACCGGGTCGCGAACCGGGACGCGTTGCGGGTCGAGCTGGAGGCCGTGCTCGCGCGGGAGACGGTCGACACCTGGATCGAGCGGCTCTCCGCCGCGCGGGTCCCGGCCGGACGGGTCAACGGCATCGACCGTGCCTTCCAGTTCGCGGAGTCGCTCGGCCTCGACCCCACGGTCTCGCTCTCCCGGACGGACGGCTCCACGGTCACGGTGCCGGCCAACCCGATCGGGCTCAGCCTCACCCCGCCCACCTACCGCCAGGCCCCGCCGGCCGAGCCGGGGTCGGCCTAGAGGAAGGTCTCGCCCTCGCCCCGGTAGGTGGGGATCTCGTCGACGATCTCGTCGCCCTCGATCAGCAGGAGGGAGGCGAACCGCTCGCAGAGCTCGCCCGCCTTGGCATGCCTCAGGTAGACGTTGTCGCCGAGGGCGAGCGCGTCGGCGGCGGCCCCGGTCAGCGGGGTCTGGACCTCGCCGGCGCCCTCCTCCTTGTCGAACTCGAGGCCGGGCGGGAGCCAGGGAACCGGCATCCGGCCGGGATCGAGCGGGCCCGAGGCCAGGTAGCCGCCGCCGAGCGCGGTGACCACCCCGGCGCCGGGGCGCCGCACCACCGGCAGGGCGTAGCCGGCCGCCGGCCGGAGGCTGAAGCGGGTGTAGGCGTCGAACTGCGCGGGGGCGAAGAAGCCCGATCCGGCGGTCACCTCGGTCACCGCCTCCTCGGCCGAGGTCGAGTCCAGCGACCCGGTGCCGCCGCCGTTGACGATCTCGATCGGCGCGACCTCGCGCAGGCGGGCGACCACCTCGGCTCGGCGCTCGGCGATCTCGGCCCGTGACTTCTTCTGCATCCAGCGGATCGTCCGGGAGCGGAGGGGACGGCCGGGCACCCGGTCGCCGACCCCGGCGATCTGGCCCTCGTAGGCCATCAGCGCGACCAGCTCGAGTTTGTCGCGGCGGCCGATCTCCTCGGCCAGCGCCACCGCCTGGTCGGCGGAATGGACCGGCGAGCGCTGCGGCCCGGCCTTGATCCTGCCCTTGAATCCCCACCAGGAGGCGTCGAGGTCGAGGCAGAGCCGGACCGGCGAGGCCTGGCTGCCGAGCACCGACTCGATCAGGTCGAGGTGCTCGACGCAGTCGACCATCACGATCGGGGCGGCGCCCGGGCTGGCCACGGAGCGCAGCGCCAGCTCGGAGAGCGCCTCGAGATCGGTGGTCGGGTAGGCCAGCAGGAGATCCTCCATCCCGCGCTCGGCCAGCCACAGGGTCTCCGGCAGGGTGAAGCTCATCACCCCGCGGAACCGCTCGTCGTGGTCGAGGATCCGTTCGATCAGCGGCCGGCAGCGCAGCGACTTCGAGGCGACCCGGACCGGCTTCTCGCCGGCCCGTTCCAGCATCGCGGCCGCGTTCGACCACATCGCGTCGAGATCGACGAATGCGAACGGCGCTTCGACCTCGTCGAAGATCGCCTCCAACTCGGCATGGGTACGGGCCGGGGCCTCTTCCACCATGGCCCGCAGACTATCCGCGGGCCCGGCTCCCAAGGCCGTCAGCGCCTCAGTTTCATCTTCCGCGAGACCGGCTTGGCGTTGGCCGGCTTGAGAGTCACCTTGACCGCGAGCGTCTTCTTGCGGCGCAGCAGCTTCTTGCCGGGCCCGTTCAGGCGGACCGCGAAGCTCCGGGTCTTGCCGATCGGCAGCGAGTACCAGCCCTTGCCGATCGCCTTGCGGCCCGCGGCGACGGCGATATTGCCGTGGCAGGGGTAGGGGCCGACCGGGCAGGCGATCCGCAGCTTGGCGACGCCGCGCCGGTTCGCCCGCAGGCTCCGGGAGAGGATCTGCGGCTTGCGCGCCGCGGTCGCCCGGTTGAACTCGGGGATGGTCATCCGGCCGATCCGGTTGAGACGCGAGTCCGTGTACCAGAGGGCGCCGTCCGGGCCGAAGGCGATCGAGTCGGCGGTGCGTCCGCCCGGCATGTTGATCAGCGAGTAACGGCCGGCGGGGGTCACGCGGCCGATTCCCTCGCCGAACCCGGTCGTGAACCAGATCGCGCCGTCCGGTCCGGCGATCAGCGAGCTCGGCAGCAGATCGTCGACCGGCGGCTCGAACAGCTTGGGCGAGCCGCTCAGGGTCATGCGGCCGATCACTCCGCCGCTGGCCGGCGGCCCGAAGATGCCGTAGCCGGGATTGAACTTCGAGTACCAGACCGATCCGTCGGGGCCGGTGGTGATCGAGGTGATGTCGCCGTCGCCGCTGGCGTGGTAGTTCGTCAGGGAGCCCGACTTGGTGATCCGCTTGATGGTCGAGGAGCCGTCTCCGAACCAGGCCGCCCCGTCGCCACCGACCGTGATCGGACCGGGATCGAGGTACTGGGGCTCCTCGAAGTAATGCTCGACGTTGTCGTTGTCGTAGTAGGAGATGCCCTCGCCGTCGTCGTAGGTGACCCAGGCGCCGCCGGCCGGGTCGGCGACGATCGCCAGCAGCTTGTTGTAGCCGAGGTTCCAGTAGTTCGAGTTGAGCTCCGGGCTGAGCCTGACGACGCGTCCCTCGAGCGGGGCGCCGTCGGCGGCGAACCAGAACTGGTCGTTGCGCACCGCCGAGAGAGCGAACGGGCCGTACTCCGGCTCGCTGATCGCGGATGGGATCGTGACCTCGGAGATCTGCCCGCCGGTGGTCGCCACCCCGATCTTGTTCGCGTCCTCCTCGGCGAACCAGAGCGAGCCCCGCCAGCTGATGATGCCGCGGTTGCCGAAGTGGGGCCCCTGGTTCGCGTCGATCAGGCCGGCATCGCCGGTCGGCAACGGGAAGTCCTGAAGCGCGGCGGCGCGATCGGCGCCGCCGAAGAGCAGCGCGACGGTGAGCATGAGTGACCCGATGGTGGCCTTCAAGAAACCTCCTGGTTCGGAGGCCGACCCCTGCGTCAGCCTCGTTCAAGATTCGTTCCACCGAAGGTTTCCAGAGCCTCCGGAAACGAAACGGAGAGGGAGGGATTCGAACCCTCGATACGGCTATAAACCGCATACTCCCTTAGCAGGGGAGCGCCTTCAGCCACTCGGCCACCTCTCCGGGCCGCCCGATTGTATGTATTCCGCTGGGGATGCCGACCGCACCTATGTCGTCCAACCAGTGTTCTGGTCGCTGTAGCCTTTGATCAAACCTCATGACCCCCGTCTGCCTGGCGACGCCGACTGCCGCCATCCGCCGGGACCCAAGGAGAACTTCCATGCGTCGAACTAGCGCCTACGTGGCGTTGATGATCTTGAGCCTTCTCGGCCTGGCCGCCGTGCCCGCCGCGAATGCCGCCCCTCGCGACTATTCCGCGGTCGCGCGCAACATCATTCCCTCCGGCCAGTACGGCACCTTCCCGTTCCCGGCGGGCGCCGACACCCAGGCGAAGATGTATGACGCGCTCACCCCGCTCTTCAACAGCGTCACCAACTCCGACATCAACAAGTACTTCAAGTCGGAGAAGCTCGGCGTCTCGACCGACGGCCCGGGCGCGAAGGAAGAGGTCCCGCGCGCAGGCGTCACGATCATCCGCGACAAGTACGACGTCCCCCACGTCACCGCCACGACCTATGACGGCGGCATCTGGGCGGCCGGATGGATCGCGGCCGAGGACCGTGGCCTGCTGCTGCAGCAGGCGCGCAACAACGCCCGCGTCGCCGCGATCGACGTGCCCGGCCTGAGCGCCATCGGCCTGGTCTCGTCGCTGCAGAACTTCCAGCCGAGCGCCCAGACCGAGGCCGAGATCGCCAAGCAGACCAACGCCCTCAAGGCGCAGGGTCGCGAGGGCCGCGCCGTCCTGCGCGACATCGACACCTACCTCACCGGCATCAACGCCTATCTCGATGCCCACAGCCCGACCACGCCGCACTGGACCCGCAACGACGTCTACGCCGTCAACGCGCTCAAGGACCAGTTCCTCGGCGAGGGCGGTGGCGACGAGGCCCGTCGCACCCAGTTCCTCGGCGGTCTGATCAAGAACCAGGGCCCCGGCCGTGGCTGGAAGATCTTCAACGACCTCCGTCAGTTCAAGAACAACGAGAGCCCGACCTCGATCGACGGCCGCTTCCCGTACTCGATGCGGCCCAAGAACAAGTCCGGCAACGTGATCATCGATCCGGGCAGCTACGAGCGGGTCAATCCGGTGCAGGGCGGTTCGCCGACCCTGCTCAGCTCGCCCGAGCCGCGCCACCAGGCCTCGAACACGCTGATGGTCACCGCCAAGAAGTCCGCCACCGGCAAGCCGTTGATGGTCGGCGGTCCCCAGATCGGCTACTTCGCTCCCGGTCTCACCTACGAGATCGACATGAACGCGCCGAACCTGAAGTGGCGTGGCGCCACCTCGGCCCCGTTCCCCGGCTACCTGCTGATCGGGCGCGGTCAGGACTTCGCCACCACCCTGACCTCTGCCAGCGGTGACGTGATCGACCAGTACGCGGAGATCCTCTGCGACGGCTCCGACACCAAGTACCTGTACAAGGGCAAGTGCCGTGACATGGCCACCTTCAACGCCGGCACGCTGAACGGCGATCCGGTCGTCTACCAGACCACGGTCCACGGTCCGGTGGTCGGCTACGCGACGGCCAACGGCAAGAAGGTCGCGATCTCGTCGAAGCGCTCCAGCTACGGCAAGGACGTGGTCGACCTGCTGTTCAACCGCCGTCTCTCGAACGGGTCGGTCAAGAACCCGAAGACGTTCTACGAGGCTGCGTCGAAGACGCCGCAGACCTTCAACTCGTTCTACATCGACAACAAGAACATCGCCCTGTACACGTCAGGCAAGCTGCCGATCCGCGACAAGCGGGTCGATCCGGGCCTGCTGACCAAGGGCACCGGCCAGTTCGAGTGGAAGGGCTTCCTCTCGAAGAACGGCCACCCGCATGGGGCCAACCCGAAGTCGGGCCTGATGATCAACTGGAACAACAGCGTCGCCCGCGGCTTCGGCGCGGCCGACGACGAGTGGGGCCGGAACGGCTCCGTCCAGCGCGTCACCATGCTGACCCGCAACATGTACAAGAACCGCAAGGGCGGCAAGTGGACGATGCCCTCCGTGGTCTCGGCGATGAACGCCGGCGCCACCCAGGACGTCCGCGCCGTGGTCACGGTGCCGCTGCTGGCCGAGCTGCTCAAGGGCTCGACCGCCCCGAGCACCCAAGCCCAGCAGATGCTCGACCAGATGGTCGCGTGGAACAAGGCCGGCAGCAGCCGCCTCGACCTCAACGACGACGGCCTGATCGACGCGCCCGGAGCGGCCTCGATGGACGTCGCCTGGCCGAAGATCGCGAACGCCTTCATGGGCGCCGTGCTCGGCTCGCAGACCACCGAGCTGAACACCCTGTTCTCGCGGTTCGATCAGCCGCCGTCGGGTCAGTACTCGGGCTGGTACCAGTACTTCGACAAGGACATCCGGGCGCTGCTCGGCAAGAAGGTGACCAGCCCCTTCAAGGTCAAGTACTGCGGCAAGGGCGACAAGGCCGCCTGCCAGCAGTCGATCTGGAACGCGATCGCCGAGGCCGGCACCGAGCTGACCAGCGACCAGGGTTCGAGCAACCCGGCCGACTGGCACTCGGACGCCAACGCCGAGCGGATCTCGTTCGCGCCGCTCCCGCTGACGACCATGCGGTACACCAACCGCCCGTCCGGCATCCAGCAGGTGATCTCCTTCAACGGTCACCGCTAGGCGCGAGAAGCAAGTTCGAGAAAGCCCGCCCCGTTCCGTCGGGGCGGGCTTTCCCTCTTCCTAGACAGCGCAGGCACTCGCTGTCAGGCCCTCTCGTCGAATCGTTTGGGGGATCGACCCGGACGAGATGAAGGCCATTGCCTCCGTTACCCCGGATTCGGATCCCAAAAACGGGACAGTGTTTGTTTTGGCGTTCTCGGCGCCGTCGTGAACGGCATTCACAGGCGCGCTTGACCGGGTCGTCATGATTGGGGGCGTGAACCACTCCGAGACTCGCCGCACAAAGATCGTCGCCACCGTCGGACCCGCATCGTGGGATCCGGCCGTACTCGAGCGGATGATCGTGGCGGGCGTAGACGTCTTCCGCCTCAACTTCTCGCACGGCGACGCCGACACCCACCTGCGGGTGATCCGGGACATCCGGGCGGTGTCGGAGAAGCTCGACATGGAGGTCGGGATCCTCGGCGACCTGCCCGGTCCGAAGCTCCGGGTCGGCAAGTACCCGCAGGGCGTGGTCGACATCGTCCACGGCTCGACCGTCACCTTCACCCCAGAGAACGTGGACGGCACCGCGACGCTGATCCCGATCGACTGGCCCGAGCTCTGCGACGCCCTCAAGATCGACGACACCGTGTACCTGGCCGACGGCTCGATCCGCCTGCGGGTGACCGGCAACGACGGGAGCACCGTCCAGGCCGAGGTCGAGGTGGGCGGCCCGCTCTCCTCGAACAAGGGCATGAACCTGCCGGGCGTCGAGTCCGGGCTCGACTCGGTCTCCGAGGACGACCTGCGCTGGGTCGAGTTCGCGGTCGCCAACCAGCTCGACTTCATCGCGGTCTCCTTCGTGCGCAAGGCCGACGATCTCGACCCGGTGCTGGACAAGCTGAAGGAACTGCGCTCGCAGATCCCGATCATCGCGAAGATCGAGAAGCCGCAGGCCGCCGACGCGGTCGAGGAGATCGTCGACCGGGCGACCGGCGGCATCATGGTCGCCCGTGGCGACCTCGGGATCGAGGTGCCGCTCTCGAAGGTGCCGGTGCTGCAGAAGAGCCTGATCCGGGCGGCCGGCCACGTCTCGAAGACGGTGATCACCGCCACCCAGATGCTGGCCTCGATGGTCTCGGCCAAGCGGCCGACCCGGGCCGAGGTGACCGATGTCGCGACCGCGATCTACGACGGCACCGACGCGATCATGCTCTCCGAGGAGACCGCGGTCGGCGAGTACCCGGTCGAGGCGGTCCAGGTGATGGACCAGATCGCGCGCGGCACCGAGACCGACCTGCCCTACTGGGACTGGGTCCTCAGCCGGACCAGCCAGGACAAGATGACGGTCTCGGACTCGGTCACCCAGTCCGCCGTGATCGCCGCCTACCGGCTCGACCTCAAGGCGATCGTGGTGCCGACCGCATCCGGCCGGACGGCCAAGGTGGTCGCCGCCCATCGGCCCCGGGTTCCGGTGCTCGCGGTCACCCACAGCCTCCAGACCCAGCGGCAGCTCAAGCTCAGCTTCGGGGTGCGTCCGGTCCTCAACGACCAGACCACCGAGATCCGGAACCTGCTCTACGAGTGCGCGGATGACGCGGTCACCTTCGGGGCGGCCAGCTCCGGTGATCTGATCGCGATCGTGGCCGGGCTCTCCGACATGAAGCTCGGGACGAATCTGTTCGAGGTGCACCGTGTGCCGTGATTCGAAACCTTGAACATAGTTCTGTAGGCTGAACCCAATGAGCACCGTCAAGATCAGTAACCCCGAAGGGACCGAGCTGCTGGGCGAGGTCGAACTGACCGATCCCGCCGATGTGGCTGGGGTCGTAGCTCGAGCCGTCGCTGCGCGACGGGCCTGGAAGGAGACGCCGGTGGCGGAGCGGGCGGCGATGCTGGATCGTGCCGCCGACATCCTCGAGCCGGAGCAGGAGACCCTCGGTCGGCTGCTCTCGGCCGAGTCCGGCAAGCCGATCGGCCAGGCCGAGTTCGAGGTCGGCGGTGGCATCCACTTCCTGCGCGGCAACGCGATCGAGGGTCGGCGCCTGGCCGGTCGCGTGCTGCCGACAGAAGGCAACTTCGGCACCGAGTGGGATCTCGCCTACACGCGGCGCGAGCCGCTCGGGGTGGTCGCCGCGATCCTGCCCTTCAACTTCCCGGTCGAGCTCTTCGTCGAGAAGTGCGCCGCGGCGCTGGTCGGCGGCAACACCGTCGTGGTCAAGCCGCCGCTCGAGGATCCGCTCGTCGTCGAGCGCTTCCGCGAGGCGCTGATCGAGGCCGGCGTCCCGGCCGACGTGATCGGCGTCGTGCGCGGCGACGCCGCGGTCGGGGCCGCGCTGGCCGAGGCCCCCGGCGTCGACGCGATCTCGCTGACCGGCTCGACCGCCGCCGGCATCGCGGTCGCCAAGGCGACCGCCGAGAAGCTTCGCTTCCTGCATCTGGAGCTCGGTGGCAACAACGCCTGCCTGGTGCTCGACGACGCCGACATCGACCTGGTCGCGGCCGAGATCCTGCGGGGCCGGATCCTGATGAACGGCCAGGCCTGCTCGGCCAGCAAGCGCGTGATCGTGCATCGCTCGCTGCATGACGAGCTGGTCTCGCGGATGGCCGAGGCGGTCGCCGCCCAGACCGTCGGCGCCGCGATCGAGACGGAGACGACCATCGGGCCGCTGATCCACGAGGGCGCGGCCAGCAAGGTCGCCTCCCAGGTCGCCAACGCCCGCTCCCAGGGGGCCGAGGTCGCCGCCGGGACCGGCGAGTCCGAGGGCGCCTACTTCGCGCCGACCCTGCTGGCCGGCGTGCCGCATACGGCCGACATCGCGCGGGACGACGAGATCTTCGGCCCGGTCTTCAACCTGATCCCGGTCGACTCCGAGGAGCAGGCCCTCGAGGTCGCCAACTCCTCCTCCTTCGGCCTGATGGGCTCGGTCTTCTCGACCGATCCGCAGCGGGCCCTGATCGTCGCCGAGCGGCTCGAGTCGGGCGGCGTCGTGATCAACGGCACCGACAACTACCGGCCGCCGGTGATCCCCTTCGGCGGGGTCAAGCTCTCCGGCCGCGGTCGCGAAGGTCTCGGCTACACGCTGGAGGAGATGACCCGCGAGAAGCCGATCATCTTCCGCCGCTTCCGCGCCCGGCCCCAGTAGGGTCAGGCCGAGTGGAAGGATCGGAGGAAGCCAAGGTGGGCGTGGACGACGCGACCGACGGAAAGCCGGCCAAGTACCAGGTGCCGGCCGTGGTCGGCGCGATCCGGGTCATGCATGAGCTGGCCGCTTCCCCCGAGCCCGGCGCCACCCAGGCCGAGCTGGTCAAGGCCACCGGGCTCTCCAAGTCGACCATGCACAACCTGCTGGCGACGCTGGAGGCACATGACTTCGTGCGCCGCGAGCAGGACTCGCGCTGCTACCGGCTCGGCCCCGCGCTGATCCCCCTCGGGACCGAGGCCAGCCGCCAGGTCCAACTGGTGCGCTCGACGATCGACCGCATCGCGCCGCTCGCCGCCAAGTACAACCTCTCGTTCGCGGTGGCCCAGATGGTCACCGACGAGGAGTGCCGGATCATCGAGCGCTTCTATCCGGCCGACGACGTCCACGTGGGCATCACTGTCGGCTCGGGCTACGGGCCGATGGACGGGGCGCTCGGCAAGGTGCTGCTGGCCCACATGGATCCTGCCCGTGCCAAGCGGATCATCAAGTCACGCCGGCTTCCCGCCCACACGGACGCGACGATCACGACGCCCGAGGCGCTGATCGACGAGGTCGAGCAGGCGCGCACCCGGGGCTGGGCGGTCAGCGCCGGAGAGCTGAACCAGAATCACGCGGTGGTGGCCGGCGTGCGCGGCAAGAACGGCAATCTCGGCCTGCTGCTGCTCGCGCTCGGCTTCCCGGCGGACCTCGACGAGGAGCGCATGGCCGAGATCGGCCAGATGCTCAGCGACATGGCCAAGTCGATCATGGCCGAGGCCGGCGTGCCGGCTCTGCCCGCCTGATCTCGCTTCTCGGCGTCTCCTGAACCTCCCTATTTGCGGCTTCCTGCCTGGGAATCGGGGTCTTTGGCGACCGATTTTCACGAATTCGTTGCACGTCCGGCCAGACGTTGCTATGTTTCATCCATCGAACGAGGTTCATGATTTTGAACTTCATTTCGGGTCCAGATCGTCGGAAGTGAGGAGTCGGCGGTCGCTCCGGTAGGAGGGGTACTGCGTTGCATCCAGTCGATGGTGGTTCGTCAACTGTTCTGATCAGAGGTTGCGACTTGCTGGCGCAACCCGGTCAGAGACTGACCGCCGTCGACATCGAGATCGCGGATGGCGCGATCCGCCGGATCTCGTCGGCAGGCGAGAACCCGGCGCCCCAGGGAGCCGAGGAGATCGACGGCGCCGGGCTCCTGGCGATGCCGGGCCTGGTCAACGCCCACTCGCATTCCCCCGAGAACTGCCTGCGCGGAGTCGGAGAAGGTCTCCTGCTCGAGCCATGGCTGCTCCGCATGTTCGGATCCTCCGGCCTCTACACGGCCGAGGACCACTACGTCAACGCGATGGCCGGCGCGGTCGAGATGCTGCTGCTCGGCGTGACCACCGTGGTCGACCACCTCTGGATGACGCCGCCCTCGCTGGACGGCGTCGCCGGCGCCGTCCGCGCCTATGAGGAGGTCGGGATCCGGGCCGGCGTCGCGCCGCTGATGAACGACTGCGACTTCACCGGCGAGCTGGCCGACGCGATCGAGTTCGACCTCGGACCGGCCCTCATGTCCGAGCAGGTCCGCTTCCTCGAGCCCGACGACCTGCTGGCCCAGTTCGAGGAGGCCGTCTCGCGGTGGCACGGATCGAGCGACGGCCGGATCAGGATCCTGGCCGGGCCCGGCGGGGTCCAGTGGTGCTCGGACGAGCTGCTCGGCGGTCTGGCCGACGCGGCCCGCAACCACGGCACCGGCCTCCACATCCACCTGCTCGAGACCTTCCTGCAGAAGGCGGTCTGCGAAAAGCGCTTCGGACGGAGCGGGGTCGCGGCGCTCGAGGACCTCGGGGTTCTCGGCCCGAACTGCTCGCTGCCGCACTCGGTCTGGATCGAGGAGGAGGACATCGACCGCATCGTCGCCACCGACTCGATCGTGGTCCACAACCCGGCCGCCAACCTGCGGCTCGGCAGCGGGCGCTGCCCGGTCGGGCGGCTCCACGAACGAGGCGGGCGGGTCGCGGTCGGGACCGACGGCTCCGCCTCCTCCGACAACCAGAACCTCTGGGAGATGGTCAAGCTGGCCGCCCTGATCCACAACGACGGGCCCCGCTGGGTGTCCGGCGCCGACGCGATCACGATGGCGACGACGGCCGGGCACGGCGTGCTCGCGCCCGGCGACCGACCCGACGGGCGGATCGTCGAAGGCGCGGTGGCCGACCTGATCCTGCTCGACCAGTCCGCCGACGGGCTGGCCGGGGTCCAGATGCTCGAAGCCGGCCTCGCCCTCTCCGAGTCCGGGCGCTCCGTACGGCACGTGATCGTCGACGGCCGGGTCGTGGTCCGCGACGGCCGCCTGACCACGGTCGACGCCGACGCCGTCCGGTCCGCGCTGCGGGAACAGGTCGAGCGGCGCCGGCGAGACGTCGAGGCGCCGCCCGCGTCGACGGGCGATGCGATGTCCCGCATGAACACTTTCATCCGGTCGCTGGGGGAATCCGCGGCCACTGTGTCCAGTCAAGACAGGAGGAGGTAGAGGTGCAGATAGGAAAGGCAGTCGGCGCCATCGCCGCGTTCGCGGTGTTGGCGTCTGGAATCGTCGCCTGCGGATCCAGCGATGACAACGGATCCTCGGGCGGCGACAAGGTCAAGGTCGCGATGGTCCTTCCCGGCCCGATCAACGACGAGGGGTTCAACCAGTCGGGGTACGAGGGACTCAAGCAGTGCGAGTCCGACGGGGCGGAGATCACCTACCAGGAGAAGACCCCGGTACCGGACTTCGTGAAGTCGTTCGAGACCCTGGCGCAGAGCAATGACGTCGTGATCGGTCACGGCTTCGAGTTCGGCGAGATCGCCCACCAAGTCGCACCGGACTACCCGGACGTCGACTTCGTCGTGACCTCGAACCCGCTCGATCCCGAGGACGACAACGTGCAGCACCTGATGCCGAACTCGTCCCAGGGCGCGTACCTGGCCGGAGTGGCCGCGGGCAAGACCACCACGTCGAACAAGATCGGCGGCATCGCCGGCTTCGACTTCCCGGTGCTCGAGGCCCAGATGGCGGCGCTCGAAGCCGGGGCGCAGTCGGTCAACCCGCAGGCGACCGTGGACACGGTCTACCTCGGCACCTTCGACGACGTCGCCAAGGGCAAGGAAGCGGCCCGTAGCCAGGCCGCCTCGGGCGTCGACGTGATCTACCACATCGCCGACGCCGCCGGTGTCGGTGTGATCGACGGCGCCGAAGAGGAAGGCGTCAAGGCGATCGGCTGGGGCGTCGACCAGAGCAGCCTCGCGCCGAAGACGGTCATCGCCTCGCAGATCGTCGACCAGGCGAAGATGATCGGCGACTCCTGCCAGCAGGCGATCGACGGCGATTGGAAGGGCGGCCTCGTGGTTGACGGCCTCCAGTCCGGCATCGTCGAGCTCACCCCGGTGAAGAACGCTCCGGCCGGCACCCAGGAAGCCGTCGACAAGGCCCGCAAGGCCGTCATCGACGGTTCGGCCGACGTTCCCAGCATCGGCGGGGACATCCCCGGTTCGGGCGAAGGCTCGAACTGAGCCTCGGGATCGACTGAGCAGACGACCATCTACCCCCGGGGGCGACGGCCCCCGGGGAGGAGGTTTCTAGTGCCGACACTGGTTCGAATGCAGGGGATCGTCAAGCGGTTCGGCGATTTCACCGCCAGCCGCGACGTGGACTTCGAGGTCGCGGCCGGTGAGGTCCACGCCCTCCTCGGCGAGAACGGGGCGGGGAAGACGACCCTGATGAACATCCTCTACGGCCTGGTCCGTCCCGACGAGGGGACGATCGAGGTCGACGGCCGCGAGGTCGATCTGAACGGCCCCGCCGACGCGATCGAGGCGGGGGTCGGCATGGTCCACCAGCACCCCCTGCTGGTCGACCGTCTCACGGTCGCGGAGAATCTTTTCCTCGGAGGGGTCGGCAACGGCACCGCCCGGGGCATGCGGGAGGCGATCGCCGGCGTGACCGAGCGCTTCCCGCTCGACATCGACCCGGGCACCCTGGTCGAGGATCTGCCCATGTCGCAGCGGCAGCGCATAGAGATAGTGCGCTGCCTGGCGCGCGGGGTGCGGGTGCTGGTCCTGGACGAGCCGACCGCCGTCCTCACCGTCGACGAGGTCGGCGACCTCTTCGGCGAGATGCGGCTTCTGATCGAGGCCGGCCACAGCGTGATCTTCATCTCCCACAAGCTGAGCGAGACGGCCCGGATCGCCGACAGCGTCTCGGTCCTGCGGGCCGGCCAGATGGTCGGCACCTGGAAGATGGCCGAGACCAATCCGGCGTCCCTGGCCGAGGCCATGGTCGGCGAGAAGGTCGTCGCCGCCTGCCGCGAGGGCGAGCGGGAGACCGGCGCCGCCCGGCTGGCGTTGAACGGATGCACGGTCGTCCGCGACGACGGTGACGACCTCGAGGGGGTCGACCTCGAGGTGCGGGAGGGCGAGATCGTCGGCATCGCCGGGGTCGAGGGCAACGGCCAGCGCGCGATGGCCGCCCTGACCCAGGGCATGGCCCGGCCCGACCACGGCTCGGTCCTGCTCGACGGGGAGGAGCTGCCCCCGGTCGGCGAGTGGCGCCGCAAGGGCGTCCATCTCGGGCGGATCCCCGAGGACCGCCGACGCGAAGGACTGACCCTCGACGCGACGCTTTGGGAGAACCTGCTGACCGGCCCCCAGGCGCCGGACGTCGGCCCGGTCTTCTCGCGGCGCCGCATGATCGAGCGGGCCCGTGACCTGCTCGCCGAGTTCGGCGTCTCGCCACCCGACCCCCTGGCCCTCGCCGGTCAGCTCTCGGGCGGCAACCAGCAGAAGGTGATCTTCGCCCGCGAGCTCTGCGCCGAACCCGGCGTCGTGGTCGCGGTCAACCCGACCCGCGGCCTGGACCTCAGGGCCCAGCGCGAGGTCCACGAACGGTTCCTCGCTCTGCGGGAACAGGGGGTGGCGGTGCTGATGATCTCGACCGACCTCGACGAGGTGATCGCCCTCTCCGACCGGATCGGGGTGCTCTACTCGGGCCGGCTCGACGGTCCGCATGAGGCCGGTGAGATCGACCGCCGCGAGATCGGCCTGCTGATGGCCGGCCTGACCCGCCAAGAGGAGTTCGAGAACGGCGGAGGCCTGCTGTGAGGCGCGCGCTCGCGGGACAGAGCGAGGCGGTCGGCCTGATCGTCCGCACCCTGCTCGCCCTGGTCGGGGCGGCGCTGGTCGGCAGCATCTTCCTGGCGATCGACGGGGTCGACCTCGGCTTCGCCTACCAGGAGATCTTCGAGCAGTCCTTCGGATCCTCCTTCGCGGTCAAGAACTCGTTGATCGAGGCGGTGCCGATCACCCTGGTCGCGCTCGGCGTCGCCGTCGCCTTCCGGGCCGGCATCTTCAACCTCGGCGGCGAGGGCCAGATCTACATGGGAGCCCTGTTCGCGGTCCTGGTGGTGCTGGGCCTCTCCGGGCTGCCCGGCCCGGTGCTGATCGTGCTCGGCCTGATCGGCGGCGCGATCGGCGGCGGGCTCTGGGGCGGTGTCGCCGGCGCCCTGCGTTCGCGCCTCGGGCTCTCGGAGATCATCACCACGATCATGCTCAACTTCATCGCCTTCTGGATCGTCAGCTATCTGGTCCGAGGGCCGATCCAGGACCCTGACGGCGCGGGCTACCCGTACACGAAGGAGATCCCGGCCAAGGCCGATCTGCCGACCCTGTTCGGGACGATCCCCCTCGGCGCGGTGCTCCTCGTGGTCGCCGCGGTCGTGGTCTGGATCCTGCTCGAGCGGACCAAGACCGGGATCTCGATCAAGTCGCTCGGCGCCGGCGAGGCGGCCGGGCGTTTCTCCGGCCTCAACGTGGAGCGGACCGGCTTCGCGGTGCTGCTGATCGCCGGTGTGCTCGGCGGCCTCGCCGGCGCCGCCAGCCTGCTCGGCAACGAGGGGCGCCTCAGCGACTTCTTCAGCCCCGGCTGGGGATTCGTCGGCGTGATGACCGCGCTGATCGGACGCGGCACGGCGATCGGAACGCTGGTCGCCGGTCTGCTGATCGGCTTCCTGAACAACGGCATCACCGGCGCCCAGAGCGCCGCCGGGATCCCGACCTCGACCGCGCAGATCCTGGTCGGCGTCTTCGTCCTCTTCCTGATCATCGTCAACACCGACATCGTGGCGACCGCTCTCCGACGAGCCGCCTCCAGCCTGAAGGGAGGCTCCCGTGGGTGACTTCCTCGACATCCTCGGCTCGACCGCGCTGTACGCGACGGCGGTCCGGCTCGCCCTGCCGATCCTCTTCGCGGCGCTCGGCGAGGTCTTCGCCGAGCGGGCCGGGCTGGTCAACGTCGGCCTCGAGGGGATGATGCTGGCCGGCGCCTTCGCCGGCGTGATCGGCGCCCACTACACGGGCAGCCCCTGGCTCG
The DNA here is from genome assembly GCA_017304845.1 of Solirubrobacterales bacterium. Classification (GTDB taxonomy): domain Bacteria; phylum Actinomycetota; class Thermoleophilia; order Solirubrobacterales; family 70-9; genus 67-14. The sequence goes on along the minus strand of JAFKLL010000013.1, from coordinate 47,608 downwards.
GTGCGATCTGCGGCATGGTCGCCGCGATCGGCATCGCCGCGATCCAGGCCGGCGTCTCGATCAACCTCTCCGGCGACCAGATCGTGGTCGGCATCGCCCTGAACCTGACCGTGCTCGGCGTCACCTCGTTCCTGGCCCGGGCGATCTGGGAGGGAGGAGACGTGCCCAAGGTGGACGGCTTCAGCGCCTTCTCGATGCCGGTGCTCTCCGGGATCCCGGCGCTCGGCCCGATCATCTTCAAGCAGAGCATCCTCATATATGTGGCGTTGATCGCCGCCTTCGTCTCCTGGTGGGTCCTGACCCGGACCAGTTGGGGGCTCCGCCTCCGTTCCTGCGGCGAGGATCCCCGGGCCTCCGACAGCCTCGGCATCTCGGTCTTCGCCTACCGCTGGAAGGCGATGATCATCTGCGGCGCGTTGGCCGGGCTCGGCGGGGTCTTCCTCTCGCTGGGACAGCTCTTCACCTTCTCGGACAACATGAGCGGAGGTCGCGGCTACATCGCGCTGGCGGTCGTGATCATCGCCCGGTGGTCGCCGCTCCGGGCGCTCTGGGCGGCCTTCCTGTTCGGCGCCTGCGAGGCGTTGGCCCTGAGGACGCAGGTCACCGACATCAACGTGCCGGCCGAGCTGATGCTCGCCCTGCCCTACGTGGTGACGCTGATCGTCTACGCCGGGGTGGTCGGTCGCAGCCGGCCGCCGAAATCTCTCGGAAGGGGGTACTCCCGTGGTTGAGGCTCTGCGGCTGGCCGTGGTCCAGCCCAAGGTTCGCGAAGGCGAGCCGGAACGTGACCGGGTCGACGAGGCCCGCGACTACATCGGCCAGGCCGGTGGGCTGGACGCCGACATCGTGCTCTTCCCGGAGGGCTATCCCGGGCCGCTCCGGATCGACTCGGACTACAACGCGACCGGGCCGATCGCCGACGCCTGCCGCGCGGCGGGCGTGGCGGCCTGCTGGAGCCGGGTCGAGCCCTCCGCGAACGGGGCCTGGCACAAGGTCGCCCACCTGACCACCGCCGAGGGCGAAGAGGCCCTGCGGTACGAGCGGGCCCACCCGGCGACCGGCGACGTCCACCCGACCCTCTCCGGGACCCATCTCGAGCCGGGCGACTCGCTCGGCCTGGCCGAGCTGGCCGGGATCAAGGTCGGGGTGCTGATCTGCTCCGAGCTCTGGGTGCCTGAGGTCGCGCGCTGCCTGGCCGTGGAGGGGGCCGAGCTGATCCTCGCCCCGGCCGGCGGCGGCTTCCACCGGGTCGCCCCGAACTGGCAGCTGATCACCCGCGCCCGCGCGATCGAGAACCAGTGCTTCGTGGCGATGACCCAGCACCTCTTCGGCGACGAGGAGGGAGCCGCGCTGATCGCCGGTCCCGAGCGGGTCGAGGCGGACCTGGTCACCCCCGGGATATTCGTCGCGGATCTCGACCTGGCCAGGCTTCGCTGGCTGCGGGCGACCGACGACTCGATGGAGGAGCCGAAGCAGTTCGACTCCCTGCCCGGTCTGCTGCGCATGCGACGCCCGGAGGTCTACGGGGCTCTCACCGCGCCGCGCGACGGCCTCTACGACTATCACCACCCTCCGGCCGTGCCGGAGGAGCTGCTCCTGCCGGGCGCGTTCCGGGCCGAGAGGGGCTGAGCCGATGAAGACCGGGCTGGTCTGGCACGAGACCTACATGTGGCATGACACCGGCAGCGGCGTCGCCTTCCTCGAGCCGGGCGGATACCTCCAGCCGGGCGAGCACGTCGAGAGCCCAGAGAGCAAGCGGCGCCTGCGCAACCTGCTCGAGGTCTCGGGGCTGCTGGAGCGGCTGACCCCGATCGCGCCGCGGCCGGCGACGCGGGAAGAGCTCGCGCGAGTCCACGACGAGGAGCTCATCGATCGCGTCGCCCGGCTCAGCGAGGAGCACGGCGGCCTGGCCGGGGACGAGGCTCCCTTCGGCCGGGGCGGCTACGAGATCGCGGCGCGGTCGGCCGGCGGCGTGCTGGCCGCGGTCGAGGCGGTGAGCGCGGGCGAGATCGACAACGCCTATGCGCTGGTCCGCCCGCCGGGCCACCACGCGATGCCCGACCAGGGCTTCGGCTTCTGCATCTTCAACAACGGCGCCGTGGCCGCCGCCCATCTGCGCGAGGCGCTGGGGGCGGGCCGGGTCGCGATCGTCGACTGGGACGCCCACCACGGCAACGGCGCCCAGCAGATCTTCTGGGACGAGCCAGAGGTGCTGACCGTCTCGATCCACCAGGACGGGGCCTTCCCGCCCGGCTCGGGCGGCTGGGACGAGACCGGCGGCCCCGGAGCCACCGGCACGAACCTGAACGTCCCGGTGCCGCCCGGCACCGGCGTGGGCGGTTACTCGGCCGCCTTCGAGCGGGTGATCGTGCCGGCCCTGGAACGGTTCCGGCCCGACTTCATCCTGGTCGCCTGCGGCTTCGACCCGGGTCCGCAGGACCCGTTGGCCCGGCTGATGGTCCACTCGGACGGCTTCCGCGAGATGACCGCCCGGGTCCGTGACTGCGCCGAGCGGATCTGCGACGGGCGGATGGTGATGTTCCACGAGGGCGGCTACTCGAAGGCCTACGTCCCGTTCTGCGGGCTGGCGACGATCGAGGCGCTCTCCGGCATCGAGTCCGGCGTGACCGACCCCTTCCTGGCCGGCTACGCCGGCTTCCCATACCAGGAGCTGCAGGACCTCCAGGACGCGGTCATCACGCGGTCGGAGGGGCAGCTCGAAGCGATCCCGAGAGGTGAGAGATGAGTGACGGCAAGGCCCCCGACGAGTTGAGCGACCGCGACCACCTGGTCGAGTTGGCGCGGGGCAAGCCGACGCCGCCCTACACCCTCGACGAGCAGCTCACCTTCTTCTGCCCGCAGGAGAACCTCGAGGGCCTCGACCTGCCGGTCGTCCAGGAGTTCCACCGTTGGGTCACCACCGAGCACGAGCCGGCGGCCGGGGACGAGCGGGCCGTGCTGCTGCTCCTGCCCTGCGAGAAGGCGAAGCCGTACTCGCTCTCGGCCGAGCACCGCGCGGTGAGCAACGCGCTCGGCGCGGCCGGCTACGAGCCACGGGACCGTGGCGACTGGCCCGAGGAGCTGGCCGACCTGGCCACCGCCCAGGAGTTGAGCAACGCGCCGCTGGTCGGCGGCTCCGGGCTGCGGATCGATCGTGCCGTGATCTCGGAGCCGTTCGGGATCGTGCCCTACGAGGCGATCTATCGGTGGAAGGGCGAACTCACCCCCTGTGCCCGCTACGACGATCCGGGCCTGTTCGAGCACCGTGGGATCGGCCCGCTCTGGCGGGACGACAGCACCGTGACCGCCACCGCCAAGGGTTACGCCTGGGGCGACAACGAGCGGGCCGCCTACGTCGAGGTGCACGAGCGCCTCTCGGCCCTGATCGAGTCGGTGCTGCTCCGGCTGGCCCCGCGGTACGAGGCGATCCTGGCCTACGTCGGCCACACGCTGACCCATCGGACCTTCCTCGCCGACGACGCCGAACGCCAGGCGGCGGGCATCCCCCGCGGCCGTCAGGTCGGTGGCAGGACCCGTCCGTTGATCGGCGTGAACGACCGGACCCCGGGTCTGGTCCGCCTCGTGCCGGACGCCGACGGGCTGGACGAGATCCGCGCCCAGAGCGGCGGTCGGCTGCCGGCGGGATTCCTCACCGGGGATCTCGCGCTGGGGCAGCTCACCGCGATCTTGCGCGGCCTTTGAACTGGTGCTACAGTAGTCAGCATCTTGAACTTGGTTCAGTCATCTGAACCAGATGAGAGCTTGGGAGTAGGAGCTACGTGATGATGAGTGACAGGAGGAGTTGTAATGAGTGAAGTTCGGGAAGTGGATCTGGTCATCAAGGGCGGCACCGTTGTCAGCCCCAGCGGCACCCGCAAGGTCGGGATCGCCGTCGACGACGGCAAGATCGTCGCCGTCACCGAGGACAGGTTCCTGCCGCCCGCGAAGAAGACCGTCGATGCGACGGGCCTTCACGTGATTCCAGGTCTGGTCGACACCGAGGCCCACCCGGGCTGCTACTCGCCGCTGAAGGACGACCTCGGGTCCGAGTCCCGGGCCGCCGTCACCGCCGGCGTGACCACCTGGGGCATCCACGCCCCCTCCACCCGGATGGGTCATCCCGAGTTCGCCGAGTTCGTCCAGAAGGAAGACGTGATGTCCTTCCACGACTCCTTCCCCTACTTCGAGCAGGCGGTCAAGGACGATGCCGCGGTCGACGTCTTCGCCACCTACATGTTGGAGACCGACCAGCAGGCCGCCGAGATCCCGGAGTACGCCAAGGAGCACGGCGTCACCTCCTACAAGCTCTACCTCCAGGCGATGAGCCCCGAGTCCGAGCCCAACTGGCCCGGCCGCCGCGCCGGCCTCGGCGCCGGCTTCGATGACGGTGTGATCTGGGTGACGATGGAGAACGTGGCCGACATGGGCCGCCCCGGCATCGTCTGCATGCACTGCGAGAACTGGGAAGTCGCCCGGATCTTCGACAAGCGCCTCAAGGCCGAGGGCCGCACCGACTGGGCCACCTGGTCGGACCGCTCGCCGCACTACCTCGAGGCCTCGCACATCCGTTGGTACGGCGACATGGCCGCCCACCTCGGCTGCCCGATCTACATCCAGCACTCCACCACCCCGGAGAGCTACAAGGAGATCCTCGAGCTCCGTGGCCGCGGCGTCGAGTGCCACGCCCAGACCGGGCCGCACTGGCTGCACTTCGGCAAGGAGGAGTTCAACGCCTGGCGGATCAACGTGCCGCTCCGCTCGCGTCACAACAACCCCAACATCTGGAGCGCGATCCAGGCCGGCATCATCAACTCGGTCGGTTCCGACCACGTCGTCGCCTGGGGTGACGCCAGCTACGAGGCCTCCTACAACGAGAACATCTGGGAGCTCAAGACCGGGTTCACGTCTCGCGTCGAGATGCTCCTGCCGGTGCTGCTGAACGGCGTCAACGAAGGCAAGATCACGCTCGAGCGGATGGTCGAGGTCGCCTGCTCCGAGCCGGCCAAGATCTTCGGCGTCTACCCGCAGAAGGGCCTGATCGAGGTCGGCGCCGACGCCGACATCGTCCTGGTCGACCTCGACAAGGAAGTCACCGTCAAGAACGAGAACGTGCTGTCCCGCTCCGGCTGGACCTGCATCATGGACCACACCCTCAAGGGTTGGGGCGTCGCCACCTTCCTGCGTGGCAAGCAGATGTCCAAGTGGGACGACGGCGCCCCGGGCCCGGAGTTCATCGGCGACGCGGACGGCCAGTACCTGCGGCGCACCCCCGGCCAGGACCTGCTCCCGGTCGCCGGTGGCGTCGGCGCCCGCGCCGAGGTCCGGCCCGAGGTCAAGATCGGACAGAACGACGAGGGGGCCTGAGATGGCCAACGTCTGGGACGACGTACTACCCGAGGAGGACCGGCAGGTCTTCGAGGCGGCGGGTTGGGGCAAGGACGTGGGCTTCGGTGAGAAGCCCGTCCTGCTCGTCGTCGACGTGATCTACAACTTCGTCGGCGACGTGCCCGAGCCGATCCTCGAGTCGATCAAGAAGTGGCGCTACTCCTGCGGCGAACGCGGCTGGGAGGGCGTCAAGCACCTGGAGCGCCTGATCGCGGCCGCCCGTGAGAAGCAGATCCCGATCGTCTACACCGGCATGGACCGGCGTCCCGACGGGTTCGACCAGGGCGCCTGGAACTGGAAGAGCTACCGCTCCGGCGAGGCCTCCGACATCCAGGGTTCGCTCGGCAACGAGGTCGTCGAGGAGGTGAAGCCCGAGCCCCAGGACATCTATTTCGTCAAGGACAAGCCGAGCGCCTTCCACGGCACCCACCTGCTCGACTACCTGATCTACCTCGGCGCCGACACGGTCATCACCACCGGAACGACCACCAGTGGCTGCGTCCGGGCGAGCGCGGTGGACGCGACCCAGTACAACTATCGGTCCATAGTGCCTGAGGAATGCGTCTGGGACCGATCGATGATCTCGCACAAGGTCAATCTGCTCGACATCCAGATGAAGTACGGGGACGTCAAGAAGACCGATGAGGTCATCGAGTATTTCCGTTCGCTTCCGGACCGTCCCTGTGGGCCGAACACGCCGACCGGCGTCGCCAACACCGACCAGGAGGTGCCGAAGTGAGCTCTGAGTTGAACGTGGACGTGGAAGTCCGCAAGGTCGTCACCTTCGTCGAGGAGGTGCACAGCGAGGGCGGCCGTGGTGATGACGGCGGCCCGCTGAAGAAGGCCGCGGTCGCGGTCGTCTTCAAGAACCCGTACGCCGATCAGCCCTTCACCGAGGATCTCTCCCAGCTGATCGAAGCGTCAGCCGGTCTCGGGAAGCTGATCGGCGAACGGGTCAACGAGGCGATCGGAGGCGAGGTCGAGAGCCACGGCAAGGCGGTCGTGGTCGGCACGGCCGGCGAGCAGGAGCACGGCAACGCCGCCAAGACCACCACCTTCGGCAACCCGTTCCGGGAAGGCTTCGGCGGTGGCAAGGCCTGGCTGCCTTCGACCACCAAGAAGTGCGCTCCCGGCGCCACGGTCGACGTTCCGCTCTGTTACAAGGACGAGATCTGGGTCCGGTCGCACTACGACACGATCACCGTCCAGATCGAGGACGCGCCCGCCCCGGACGAGATCGTCCTGATCGGCGCGGTGGCCTCCCGCGGCCGGCTCAACGCCCGCGTCGGCGGCAAGAGCAAGGAAGAGGTCGAGTAGAGACCATGGACCGCGCCGGCCGAACCCTGGAGATCCGCAATCTCTCCGGCATGGTCACCGGCCGGCTGGGCGACGACGTCGCCACCCCGGAGGTGATCCGCGTCGAGGACGGGATCATCGCCGGGTTCGAGACCGGGCCGGGTCCGGACGCGGTGCTCGATGCCGGCGGCGCGGTCGCCTGCCCCGGCCTGATCGACTCACATGCGCACGTAGTCTTCGGCGATTGGACTCCCCGGCAGGGAACCCTCGGATGGATTGAGTCCTCCATGCATGGTGGCGTCACCACCATGATGTCGGCCTCCGAGGTGCACCTGCCGGGGAGGCCGAAGGACCGCGAGGGAGTGAAGGCCCTGGCCGTCGCCGCCCAGCGCGCCTTCGAGAGCTTCCGCCCCGGCGGGGTCAAGGTCCTGGCCGGCTCGGTGATCATCGAGCCGACCCTGGAGCCCGCCGATTTCGCCGAGCTGAAGGAGAAGGGCGTCTGGCTGGCCAAGGTCGGCTTCGGCGACTTCAGCCCCCAGGCCGACGCGGCGCCGCTGGTGCGGGCCGCCCAGGAGCAGGGCTTCGTGGTCATGAACCACACCGGGGGCGCCTCGATCCCCGACTCCTCGCCGGTCACGATCGAGGACGTGCTCGCCCTCCGCTGCGACATCATCGGCCACGCCAACGGGGGCACCACCGCCCTGCCGGACGACGATCTGCCGCAGCTGTTCGACGCGCCGGGCGCGATCCAGCTCGTCCAGGCCGGGAACCTTCGCTCCAGCATGGAGATCATCGAGCTGGGCTGGGACCAGGATCTGCTCGACCGGATCGTGCTCGCCACCGACACCCCTACGGGGACCGGCGTCATGCCGCTCGGGATGATCAAGACCGTCTGCGAGATCTCCTCGCTCTGCGGGATGCCGGCGACCAAGGCGATCGCGCTCGCCACCGGCAACAACGGCGCCGTGCTCGGGGTCGACCAGGGCGTGCTCGACATCGGCCGCCCCGCCGACCTCTTCTGCTGCTTCCGCCCGCTCGGCTCGTCCCAGGACGGTCCGCTCGAGTCGATCGAGTACGGGGACATCCCCGGCATCGCCGCCGTCGTGATCGACGGCGAGGTGCGGGCGCTCAGGTCTCGTAACACCCCGGCGCCGGACGGCGCCTGCGAAATCAAGGAGAACAATGGCTGAGGTGATCGTGCCCGCCCGCGAGGCGCGGACCATGGAAGTGAAGAAGGGTCAGACCCTGGAGATCGTCGACCTCGAGGGTCAGCAGGTCGGGGACTTCACGGCCTGGCTGGCCGGCGACCCGGACGAGTACCTGTCGCCCAGCCACACCGTCTCCTCGGTAGGCAAGCTGGTGCCCGAGGTGGGAGACACGATCCTCTCCAACCACCGGCGACCGCTGCTCAAGATCCTGCGCGACGACGTCGGCCGACACGACTTGGTCGTACCCTGCTGCGATCCGGAACGCTACGCGATCGACTACGACGCCCCCGACCACGGCTCCTGCCTGCTCTCGCTGGAAACGGCGATCGAGGGCATGGACCTGCCGCTGCGCGGCGAGATGTGCTGGAACGTCTTCATGAACAACCAGATCGAGGACGGGAAGATCGTGACCTACGAGCCGCCCCACCCGGCCGGCTCGACGATCGCGATGGAGGTCCTGGAGGACATGACGGTGGCGCTCTCCGCCTGCCCCCAGGACATCTCCGCGGTCAATGCCTTCAACCCGACGCCGATGGCCCTTCGAACGAGCGACTGAGTGGCCGGGATCCCGCCGACAACCCGGGCCGATGTGGCCGAAGCGGCTCGGATCATCACCGAGGCCGGCCTGGTGGAGGCCTTCGGGCACGTGTCCGCCAGGACCGTCGACGGGTTCATGATCACCGCCACCCGCCCGCTCGGCGCGGCCGGTGAAAACGACGTGTACGAGATCGTCGACGGCCGCCCCGCGGAGGGCGCCACCGACGTACCGCTCGAAGTGCCGATGCACGCCGCCGTGTACGCGGCGAGAGAAGACGTGAACGCGATCTGCCGGACCCATTCCCCGGCGGCGGTCGAGGCCGGCGCCAGAGGCGAAGTTCCGCCTCTGGTGCACGGTCTGGCCGGTCTGGCCGGGGAGGTGGCGGTCTGCGGCCGCACCGATCTGGTCGCCGACCCCGAGGCGGGTCGGGAGATCGCGGAAGACCTCGGCAGCGCTGATTGCCTGCTGATCCGCGGAAACGGTTCCATCGCCACCGGGCTTTGCCTGGCGAACGCGGTGGTCCGTGCCCGCTACCTGGAGGAGAGATGCCTGGTCGGGCGGGGGCTCGCCCCCGACGACGGTTGGGGAACCGACCGTCTGAAGCCCCGTTCCAGGTGGTTCGAAAAGGAGACCAGCCGGGCATGGGCCTGGCTGCGATGGAGGTATGGAAGGGATTCTTGAGTGATCGCGGTGAGCCCGTCTGATTGACACCGGATGGGTGATTTCGACTGACAAACAGAGAGGAAGAGAGAGGACTCATGAGTTTCAAGACCAATTGGAAGAAGGCGATGCTTCTGCTTGTCGCCGCCTTCACCCTGGCGGTGGGCGTCGCGGCCTGTGGATCGAGCGACGACGACAGCTCGGATGGCGGTTCCGGCAGTGGCACCCAGGACGCGACCCTGGTGCTCGACTTCGTGCCCGGCGCGGTTCACTCGGGCATCTACGAGGCGCTGCAGAAGGGCTACTACGAGGACAACGGGATCAACCTGAAGGTGATCGAACCGACCTCGACCGCCGACACCCTGAAGCTGATCGACGCCGGCAAGGCCGAGTTCGGCATCGCCGACGGCATCGACCTCGCGACCCAGATCAACGACGGCCGCGAAGCCCAGGGGATCATGGCGATCGCGCAGCGCCCGCCGGGTGGCCTGATCACTCTCGAGGACAGCGACATCACCGATCCGAAGCAGCTCGAGGGTCAGACCGTGGGCGTCACCGGCGTCCCGTCGGACAACGCGATCCTCGACACGATCATGAAGGACGCCGGCGGCAACCCCGATGACGCCGACGTGGTGACCATCGGCTTCAACGGCGTCCAGGCGCTGGAGAGCGGCAAGGTCAAGGCCTTCACCGGCTTCATCCCGGCCGACGGGGTGCAGGTCGAGGCGGACGGCTACCCGACCCGGTCGTTCGCGCTCGACGAGAACGGCGGACCGTCCTACCCGGGCCTGGTCGTCTTCTCGACCGAGTCCAAGATCGGTGACGACCCCGACCTGATGCAGGGCTTCGTCGACGCCACCATCAAGGGCTACCAGGATGCGCTGGCCGACCCGCAGCAGGCGATCGACGATCTGATCTCCCAGACCCAGGGGATCGACAAGGATCTGGCCATGAAGTCGTTCGACGCATGGATTCCGCTGCTCGGTCCGTCGAAGACGTTCGGGCAGTTCAACCAGAAGAACCTGGAGTCCCTGTCCCAGTTCATGATCGACAACGGTCTGGCCGACAAGCCGATCGCGCCCGACCGCTACGCGACCACCCAGTTCACTCAGCCCAAAGAGTGAACCGGGGTCATCGCAGGCAGTAAGTAAGAAGTAAGGAGGAGTTGACTTTGCAGGCAGGTACGAAACTCAAGATCGAAGGTCTCTCGAAGACCTACAAGGGGGCTGGTGGCGGTGAGAACGTCACCGCCCTGAGGGACGTCGGCATCGAGATCGGCGATGGCGAGTTCGTCTCGATCGTGGGGCCGTCTGGTTGCGGTAAGTCGACTCTCTTCAACATCATCGCCGGGCTGATCCGGCCGTCGAGCGGCTCCGTGCTGCTCGACGGCCGGGAGCCCGACGAACTGTTGGGCTCGGTCGGCTACATGCCGCAGCGCGATTGCCTCATGCCCTGGCGCACCGTGCTCGACAACACCACGCTCGGGCTGGAGCTCAACGGGGTGCGCAAGAAGGAAGCGCACCAGAAGGCGATGGCCGAGTTCGAGCGCTTCGGGCTGGCCGGCTTCGAGAAGCACTGGCCGGCCAAGCTCTCCGGCGGCATGAAGCAGCGCGCCGCCCTGCTGCGGACCTTCCTCGCGGGCCGCGACGTGATGCTGCTGGACGAACCGTTCGGTGCGCTCGACGCGTTGACCCGCGCCAACATGCAGGAGTGGCTCCTGGATGTCTGGCAGGAGGACCGCAAGACCATTCTTTTCGTCACCCACGACGTCGAGGAGGCGATCTACCTCTCCGACCGGGTGTACGTGATGTCCGGCCGCCCGGGCCGCGTCTCGCTCTGCGTGGACGTGACCCTGCCGCGGCCGCGTAAGGCGGAGGTATCGATGTCACCCGAGTTCCTGCTGCTCAAGCAGAAGCTTCTGCGTCCGCTCGAGGAGGCCGCCGCCGGCGGTGGTGCCTTCTACGACGATCGCCCGACCCTGGAGGAGCAGCTCTGATGTTCGCCCGTGGAAGCAAATCACGGCGGATCGCGGCTGCGGTCCTGCCGCCGGTCCTGTTCGCCATCTTCGTCCTCGCTGCCTGGCAGCTCTACGTGGTGCTCGGCGACGTCAAGGAATCGACCCTGCCGCCCCCGACCGACATCGCCAAGTCGCTCTGGGAGAACCGGACGATGCTGATCGAGAACGCCTGGGTGACGATCAAGGAGATCGCGCTCGGCTTCCTCGCCGCGATCGCGCTCGGCGTCGGCCTGGCGGTCCTGATCCGCAGCTCCCGCAAGGTCGAACGGGCGATCTACCCCTGGCTGGTCGTCTCGCAGATGGTGCCGATCCCGGCGATCGCGCCGCTGCTGGTCATCTGGACCGGCTTCGACATGCGGCCGAAGGTGATCGTGATCATGCTGGTCAGCTTCTTCCCGATCGCGGTCAACACGATCGACGGCCTGCGGGCCGTGGAGCCGGAGCTGATGAACCTGCTCAAGACCCTGAAGGCCAACTCCTGGCAGCGCTTCCGCAAGGCGCAGCTGCCGGCAGCCCTGCCCTTCATGTTCTCCGGGCTGAAGGTCGCGGCGGCGCTGTCGGTCATCGGCGCGGTCTTCGCCGAATGGGTGGGTGCCTCCGAGGGTCTCGGCTACCTGGTGTTGGTGCTCAACAACCAGACCGCCACCACCGAGATGTTCGCGGTGATCTTCACCCTGGCGCTGATCGGCATCCTGCTCTTCCTCTTCGTGACCCTGCTGGAGCGGCTGCTGCTGCCCTGGTACTACGAGTCGCGTGAGAGCGAGGGCGAGGGCCTCCACCTCGAGGTCGAGGAGAAGGCATGAGCACGACAATCGTTCGTGGCGCCTGGGCCCTGACCATGGGCCCGGGCGGAGCGATCCGCGACGGCGCGGTCGCCTTCGCCGAGGACGGCTCGATCAGCTCGGTCGGCAAGGCCGAGGAGCTGATCGCGGCCAACCCGGATGCGACCGTGGTCGGCGACGGCAACGGCATCGTCCTGCCCGGCTTCGTCAACGCCCACACCCACCTGACCGAGGGCCTGATCACCGGCATGGGCGAGACCGCCGTGCTCTGGGAGTGGTTCGAGCGGGTGGTGAACCCGTCGGGCCTCAAGATCACCCGGGAGCAGGTCGCGCTCGGCACCCGCCTCAAGGCGGTCGAGATGCTGGAGAGCGGCATCACCACCGTCAACGACATGTCCTGCCACCGGAACCTGGGTTCGCTGGCCTCGCTCGGCGCGGTCGACGGCCTGGCCGAGATGGGCATGCGCGGGCTGGTCAGCTTCGGCGCCGAGGACATGTTCGACGGCGCGCCCCCGGCCGACGTCTTCATGGCCGAGCACGAGGCGCTGGCCGACCGGATCTCGTCCGAGGAGCTGATCGGCTTCCGGGCCGGGGTCGGCACGGTGCTCGGCATCTCCGACGAGCTCTTCGACCGGACCATCGCCGCCTGCGCCGAACACGGCTGGGCGGTCCACACGCATCTCGCCGAGGTGCGCGAGGAGGTGACCGAGTCGAAGCTGAGTCATGGCTGCGACACGATCGAGCACGCCGACCGCAAGGGGCTGCTCGAACACGAGGTGATCGCCGGGCACTGCATCTGGTGCTCCGAGAACGACATCGGCCTGCTCGCCTCGCGCGACGTGGCGGTCGCCCACAACCCGGTCGCGAACATGATCCTCGCCTCCGGGGTCTGCCCGGTGCCGCGGCTCCGGCGCGAAGGCGTCCGGGTCGGGATCGGCACCGACGGCGCGGCCTCCAACGATTCGCAGGACATGTTCGGCGCGATCAAGTCGGCCGCCCTGCTGCAGAAGATCCACAAGCTCGAGGCGACCGCGATGACGGCGCCCGAGGTGTTGGAGATGGCGACCATCGGCGGCGCCCGGGCGCTCGGCCTCGAGAACGAGGTCGGTTCCCTGGAGGCCGGCAAGCGGGCCGACGTGGTCCTGCTCGATGGCAACGGACCGGAGCTGGCGGTCCTCCACGATCCTTTCCAACAGATCGTGTACGGCGCTACGCCACGCAGCGTCGCCGAGGTCTGGGTCGACGGCGTCCACCGGGTGACCGGCGCGGCGACGATCGGCGTGGACCGTTCGGCACTGGCCGCCGAGGCCCGGGAGAACGCCCGGGATCTGGCGAATCGTGGCGACATGAAGGGCGAGTCGGCCTATGCCGGACCGCTCGATTTCGAAGAAGGGAAGTAGCGATGTCGGAAACCAGTGACGTCGTCCTGATCGGGGCCGGCCACAACGGGCTGGTCTGTGCCTCCTACCTGGCGCGGGCCGGGCTCTCGGTGACCGTGCTCGAGTCCTCGCACAGCCCGGGCGGATGCATCTACACGGAGGACCAGCCTTCCGGGAACCGGCTGGAGCTCGGCGCCTACGAGCACGGCGGCATCCGCGGCAGCGGCGTCGCCGCCGATCTCGAGCTCGAATCGAAGTACGGCCTGGTCTTCCACGAGCGCGACGAGTTCCTCTTCGCGCCCTGCGACGACGGGGTCGGCCTCCCGTTCTGGAACTCGCTCGACCGCACCGTCGAGGCCCTGGCGGAACTGCTGGGCCGCGAGGAGGCGGAGCGGTACCGCGCCTTCTCGAAGTGGTCGACCGCCGCGATGGGCGTGCTCGGCCAGACCGAGAACGGCCCGCCCCCGAGCATCCGCTCGCTCGCCTCGATCGCCGACCTGACCCTCGGGGCCGAGGGCGCGCGGTTGATGCAGTCGCTCTTCGCCCCGGCCACCGCGGTGACCGAGGCGGCGCTCGGCGACGACCGTCTGCGCGGGCCGCTCGACCACTGGGCCGCCCACTCGCAGCAGCCGCCGCAGGCGCCCGGCACCGGGGCCGGCGCCCTCTTCCTGGCCGCCTCCCACGGTTCGCCGGCCGTGCGGCCGGCCGGCGGCTCGGTCGGCACCATCAACGCCCTGGTCCGTTGCCTCGAGGACGCGGGCGGCAAGCTGATCGTGAACGCTCCGGCGGAGAAGGTCGAGACCGCGGGCGGGCGGGCGACCGCCGTCGTCGCCGGCGGCGAGCGCTACGTGGCGACCAAGGCGGTCGTCTCGGCGATCGACGCGCGGCGTCTCTTCCTCGGCCTGATGGCCGAGCGCCAGCTCCCCGCTTCGCTCCTGGCGGAGGTCCGTCGGATCCACTTCAGCCAGCACAACGTCTCGGAGCTGAAGGTCGACGCGGTGATCGAGCAGGTGCCCTACGTGAACGGCCCGGACGGCATGGAGAAGTCCTTCATGCTCTCCGCCAACACCGGCGCCGACATCGCGAAGGCCTTCGCCAGCCTCGGCATCGGCCAGCTGCCCGAACGGCCGCCGGTGATGATCGCCTTCCCGTCGACCCTGGAGCCCGGCTGGGCGCCGGAGGGCCAGGGCGTGGTCTGGCTCTCGACCTTCGTGCCCTGGACCCCGGAGCAGGGGCAGTGGGACCAGGCCCTGCTGGAGGAGGCGTCCGAGCTGACCTGGAAGACCGCCGAGAAGGCGCTCGGCTGGGAGATGACCGCGGTCGAGAAGAAGATGACCGGACCGCTCGAATGGGTCGAGCGTCACGGCAACCCGGGGGCGAACCCCAACCACATCGAGATGAGCATCGACCAGCTGATGGCGATGCGTCCTTCGATCAACCTGTCCGGCTACTCGACGCCGATCGGCGGGCTGTTCCTGACCGGCGCCGGAACCCATCCCGGCGGCGGCATCACCGGCATGCCCGGCCGCAACGCGGCGGGCGTGATCCTGGAGCAGCTCGGGCTCAGCAGGCGCCGGCGCGGTGAGAAGCTCCGCGCCCAGGCGGCGATGCTGAAGGACGCCCTGAAGGCGACAAGAGAACTGAGGAAGAACGCATGAGTGAAGAAGCATCCCCCTACGGAGTCGCGGACCAGATCACCTCGTACCAGGAGTCGGCCCTGATCGGGACGGCGGTCGAGCTCGGTCTCCCGAACGCTCTCTACGGCAGCCCCAAGACCTTGGATCAGCTCACCGTCGAGCTCGGCACCGACTCGCGCGGAACGATGGGCCTGCTCTCGGGTCTGGTCGCCTTCGGCATGATCGAGCGCGAAGGAGACGCCTTCTCGCTAACCGCCAACGGGGCGCTGCTGGCCGACGATCATCCCGACTCGATCGCGATGATCAGCCGCAAGGAGTGGTTCTTCTACAAGCTCTGGGCTTCGATGCCGGAGGCGGTCAAGACCGGCCACACCCAGACCCGCGCCTGGCGCGACCGTCTGGAGAACGATCCGGACCAGGCCCATGACTTCCTGCGGGCGCTCGATGATCTCTGCCGGCTCTACGGCGGCGACCTGCCGGAGCTGGCCGGCCTGTCGTCAGGACCGCCCGCCCGTCGCCTGCTCGACGTGGGCGGCGGCGCCGGCTCGCACTCGGCCAACCTGGTCAAGGCGGTCGACGGCCTCGAGGCGACGGTGCTCGACCTGCCCGGCGCCGAGCCGGTCCTCAAGGAGCGCCACCCGGAGATCGCGTTCGTCCCCGGCGACATCGACCAGCCTCGCTTCGGCCGTCCCGACGGCGAGACCTGGGACTACGTGCTGGTCTCGAACATCCTCCACGACCATCCGGCCGAGGAGAACGAGCGGATCGTCCGCGAGGCGGCCGGCCTGGTCGCCCCCGGCGGCTCGCTCGTGATCTACGAGTGGGTGATCGACGAGGGCCGGACCTCACCGCCCGGCGTCGCCTCGTTCACCCCGATGATGGTGATCGAGAACGAGGGCGGCTGGACCTGGACCGAGGCCGAGATCGGCGCCTGGATCGAAGCCGCCGGCCTCGAGGCGCGGCCGGTCAACCGGGGCCCCGGCCCGATCGCCGTGATCCGAGCCGACCGCCCCTAGCTTCAGGGGGAGTAGGACGGAGGCGCGTCGGCCGGGTTCGTGCCCCAGCCGGTCGGCGCGTCGCCGAGTCCCCACTCGATGCGTCCGCCGTCGATCAGGTCGGCGAAGCGGAGCCAGGGTGCGTCGTGGGGGTGCCCGTCGACCGTCATGTCCGTCACGTACGGGCGAGCGCGGTCGGCCAGCGGCGCATCCAGAGTGAGCGTGCCCCCGGCGAGGCGGACCCGCGTCTCGGGGAAGAGCGGGCTGCCGACCGCGAGCAGGTCGGTGCCCGGCACGGTCGGATACAAGCCGAGTGCCGAGAGCACGTACCAGGCGCTGGTGGCTCCGCCGTCGTCGTTGCCGGGCAGTCCGGTCGGGGTCGGCGCGTAGTGGTCGACCAGCACGTCCCGCACCACCTTCTGGGCCCGGGATGGCAGGCCCAGCCAGTCGTAAAGCCAGGGGGTGAACATCGTCGGCTCGTTGCCGAAGTACGCAAACGGAGATCCCTGGCCGGCGTTGAGCTCGGTGAAGAACTGGTCGAGGCGGGCAGTCGCCTGTTCCCGGCCGCCCATCGAGTCGAACAGGCCGGCCGGATCATGGGGCGCGAACCAGTTGTACTGGGCCGAGTTGCCTTCGACCCAGCCTTCCTTGCTCGCCGTGGTGAAGTCGGGCGCGAAGAGACCCGTGCCCTGTCGGGGCTGCATCTCACCCGTGGCCGGGTTGACCAGGGTTCTCCAGTTGCCGGACCGGGCCGCGAACGCGTTCGCTGTCGCCGGCTGGCCGAGCGCTGCCGCCAGGCGTGAGATCGAGAAGTCGGCCAGCGCATACTCGAGCGTGGTCGAGGCGGTGCCCCAGGGCTCGTCCCGTTTGAGCTGGGAGTGGATCATGTCGTCCACGGTGCGTTCGAACGGCACGTATCCCACCCTCAGGTAGTCGTCCAGCGCCTCCCGTTCGGTGTAGTCGCCGTTGACCGTGTGGCAGCGCTCGCTTGCTCCTTTGACCATGGCCTGCAGCGCGGCCGCCGAGTCGAACTCCCTCGCCCCTAGCGCGTAGGTCGAGGCGATGATCTGATCGGAGGGGTCGCCGACCATGACGTTGGTCTGTTGGTTCGCGTACGGCCATCGGGGAAGGCAGCCGGATTGGCGCGCGTCGTCGACCAGGGACTGGGCGATGTCGGCGGCGACCCGTGGCTTGATCATCGCCAGCAAGGGGATCTGGATGTCGCACAGCCTGCCCGATGCCCAGACCTGCGCCGACGATCCTTCCCACCCGGGCTGTGACAGCTCCAATCCCTGCGCCAACGGTCCGTCCTCCGAATGCTGCGCGCTCCAGCCCCGGTTCGCTCCCTGCAACGAGGAGACCGCCAAGCCAAGGCTCGCGATCTCGGTCTCGCCAAAGGTGAAGCGAGCGAGAGCCGGGCATATCGCGGTCTTGACGGTGAAGGTCAGAAACAGCGGTGACGCCCCTGCAACCGGAGTTCGCGTCTGCGCGAAGGCGCTCAGGTCGAAAGCTCAGGTCGGCAAGTGCCTGTCCGGCGCGGTTGCCGCCGGTCGGACCATGGCCCGTCGCTTTCGCGTCAAGGTGAGGCGCAGCGCCCGCGGCAAGGTCCGCGTCGGCTTCAAGCTGACCGCGGGTGGCCTTCCTGTCCGGAAGGCCACCGCGACGATCAAGGTGAGTCGTTGAGCCCGGTCCGCTAAGCCTTCTGGACGCGGAAGACGTAGCCGCCCGGGCCGGCGCGGAAGCGGGCCTTGGCGGCGTTGAGCTTCCAGGGCTTCGGCAGCCTTCCGTCGGTCCGGTTGAGGAACTCGCGGAAGTAGTCCGAGGCGGCCGAGCATGAGAGCCCGGTCTTGTTGCCGACGTAGATGTAGTACGGGCCCTTCGGGAGGTTGAGCGCGCCGATGCGGTCGTTGTGCAGGACCTGGAAGGTGCCTGCGCAACGGGCGTAGCGGCGGTTCTTGTCCGGGTTCGGGGCCGGGTCGTAGGCCTTGTTGATGTTGAAGCCGACGGTCGGGTTGGTCGACTTGTAGAAGGTCGCGCTCGCCTTGCTCAGGCGCCACGGCTTCGGCAGCTTGCCGTCGAAGTCGAGCAGGAACTCCTGGAAGAGGTTGGTGGCCTTGCTGCAGCTGAGGCGGCTGGAGAGCAGGCTGATCCGGTAGCGGCCGGCCGGCACGTAGAAGCTGCCGATCGAGTCGCTGCGGACGACCGTGAAGTAGCCGGGGCAGGAGGCGCCGGTGCTGCCGCCTCCGCCACCACCGCCGCCACCGTTGGACGGGGTCGCGGTGAAGCCCTTGTCGGAGCCGCGGCCGGCCGAGAAGGTCCGCTTGTTGCCGCTCTGGGTGAGGACCCAGGGGCTGCGCAGCTTGCCGTCCCAGTCCTGCAGGAACTCCTGGAAGAGCTTGGTCGACTGGGCGCAGGTCAGCCGGCTGCTGTTGAGCAGGGTGACGTCGTAGTAGCCGGCCGGGAAGGAGACGTTGCCGATCTTGTCGTTGTGCACGACCCGGAACTTGGGGCATGAGGCCGGAGCGGCCTTCGCGGTCTCGGTCTGGCCGTCCACGAGGAGCACCACGACGGCGAGAAGGGCGAGCACGGCGGTCACCGAGTACTTCGCGTATTTGCGGGTCCAGTTCGAGGCGTTACGAGCGTTCGGCATGTTGTGACAACACTATTCGCCAGCGCAAGTTCCGGCGAGCCAGAGTGCCGGGCCTGCGAGTCTTCTGGCATGGCCCTGCTGGTCCTGTTCGGATTCATCGCCGGCGCCGCTACCGCGGTGTCGCCCTGCGTGCTGCCGGTTCTGCCGGTCGCGCTCTCGGCGGGAGCGACCGGAGGGCGACGGCGGCCGGTCGGGATCGTGGTCGGTCTGACCGCCTCTTTCACCTTCGCGACGGTCGCTCTGGTCTACGTGATCGACGCGTTGGGCCTGCCGGACGATCTGGTCCGGAACCTGGCTATAGCGGTGCTGATCGGGTTCGGACTGGTACTGCTGGTGCCGGCGCTCTCGTCCCGACTCGAAGGCTGGCTGAGCCGCTTCACGGCTCGCTTCCAGCCGCAGGGCGGTGGTGACGGGTTCTGGTCCGGCACCGTGGTCGGGATGGGGCTGGGCCTGGTCTACGCGCCCTGCGCCGGGCCGATCCTGGCCGGGGTGATCACCGTTTCGGCCTCCCAGACGTTCACCACGGGCCGGCTGGCGGTCGCCTTCGCCTACGCGCTCGGCTCGGCCCTGGTCCTGTACTTGCTGATGCTGGGCGGCAGGCGGCTGGTCGCGCCTCTGGCCCGCAGAGTCTCTTGGTTCCAGGCGGCGATGGGCGTGGTGATGATCGTGTTCGGCCTGGCGATGGCCGGGCAGTACGACCTGAAGTTCCAGAACTGGATCGCCGACGATCTGCCCTCGTTCGTGGTGAACCCGAGCCACGGCCTCGAGTCGAGCGATTCCACGATCGAGCGCTTGGCCGAGATCCGGTCCGGTTCGCACTCGGCCTCGGCCGAGAAGATCGCGGCCGGCGCCGCGGCGGTCCAGTCGGGCGCGGCGGCGTCGGACCTGCCGGTGATCGGCCAGGCGCCGGAGTTCCATGACACGCAGCGATGGTTCAACACCCCCGGCGACCGGCCCCTCACGATGGCGGAGCTGCGGGGTCGGGTGGTGCTGATCGATTTCTGGACCTACACCTGCATCAACTGCATCCGCACCCAGCCCTGGCTGAACGCGATGAACGCGAGGTATGGGGATCGTGGCCTGACGATCATCGGGGTCCACACCCCGGAGTTCCCGTTCGAGCGGGACGCCGGCAACGTGGAGGCGGCGATCAAGCGGGCGGGGATCGAGTACCCGGTGGTGCAGGACAACGATTACGCGGTCTGGAACTCGTACGCGAACCAGTACTGGCCGGCGGAGTATTTCGTCGACGCGAAGGGCCGGATCCGCTACGCCCATTTCGGCGAGGGCGACTACGCCCACAAGGAGGACGTGATCCGCGAGCTGCTGACCGAGGCGGGCCACGATCCCGGCCGTGGCATGACCGGGGCGAGCGGCATGAAGGCCGCCCATGTCCTCCTCACCCCGGAGAGCTATCTGGGCTCGGCGAGGGCGGATCGTTTCGAGAACGGCACGATCCTCCCCGGGGTCCACGACTTCGGTCCCGCGAAGAAGCCCCGCCCCGACTGGCTCTCTTACGGAGGGCAATGGGCGATCGGCCCGGAGGAGGCCATCTCCAAGGGAGGGGAGGTAGAGGTCAACTTCAAGGCGAAGCGCGTCTACCTCGTGCTCTCCTCACCGGGCCGTGCCCGCCAGGCCAGGATCGAACTGGACGGCCACCCGGTCAAACCCGCCGACGCCGGAGCGGACGTCCAGGGAGCCGACGTCACGGTGAGGGGCCAAAGGCTCTACTCCCTGATCGACCTCCCAAGCCCCGGCCGACACCTCCTCACGATCAGCCCGGACTCCGGCACCGGCGCCTACGCGTTCACGTTCGGCTGAGCGAGCCGCCGATTCTGCTCCCCAACCCATACAATGCCTCGCTCAGGGCGTCGCCTCGCCAACCCGGCAGGGCCCTCGCCCACCCGCGCCCGTAGCTCAGCTGGATAGAGCGTCGGTCTACGAAACCGAAGGTCACAGGTTCGAATCCTGTCGGGCGCGCTCTTCCTTTGGCTTGGTAGCTGTGAGAGGGGATACCAAAGTTACGGTATTCCTGGCTTCCCCAGGCAAGCCGTTAGGCAACACCTTTTTTATGGTCCAGGCGGTCGTAGGTTCCATCCCCGTCGCTCAAGCTCGCGAACCAGTCATCGAGAAACCGCCGTAAGGAGGTTGTTCGCAATAGTTATCACGTCAAGGTTCAGACCGGCTCGATGTGTATGGTCGCCGGGTGTCTCGCTACTGGACCAACGAGTCGGTCCTTGCATTCGCCGAGGATCGCGACCCAATTGCGGCCGTCGAGGACGCCGCGCAGCGCCTCGTTATGCATGCAATCGAACAGGGTTGGCACGGGCCGCCGTTCGACCCCTTCGAGCTCGCGCGCATCCAGGGGATACCGGTCGAGGCCCACCAAGAACTGGCCGACGCTCGTGTTGTTCCAGCGGGCGATGGTGGAGTTCGGATCGAGTACAACCCTACGCGTCCCGCTCCGCGTTTGAGGTTCTCGTTGGCGCACGAAATTGCTCACACACTGTTTCCGGATGTGGCTGCAGCTGCCCGATACCGGGCTAACCCGGCGGCTGGACCGCCTGATGCGTGGCAGCTTGAGTTGCTCTGCAATGTGGCGGCAGCCGAACTCATCATGCCGACGGATGCACTATCCGAGCTGCGTAAGGGGCCTCTCAAGATCGAACGTCTCATGGAGCTTCGCAGGACCTATGGGGTGTCCACCGAGGCTCTGCTTCGCCGGGCTGTGAAGTTGACCAACCGCCCTTTGGCGATGTTTGCCGCCTCACGCACAAACCCAACGACTGCGACATCGCCCTTTCGGATCGACTACACGGCACGCACCAAAGCGTGGGATCCCCAGCTGCCCGGTGGTCGTTTGCTTCCCGAAAAGACGGTGCTTGCGGAATGTACGGCCATCGGTTTCACGGCCAAGAGGGAAGAGATTTGGGCTGAACGACTGGGACCGATGCGCGTCCAGGCCGTCGGTGCGCCGGCGTTTCCGGGCCATCGCTTTCCCCGAGTGCTCGGTTTGATCTCCCCTCATGGTGTGAGGGCTGCGGCTACGAACGAGGTTGACGTGCTCCACGGGGACGCTCTCAAGCCAAGCGGAGCTCCGCCTCGAGTTCTCGTTCATTTGGTCAACGACAAGACTCCAAACTGGGGCAGAGGCTTTGCCGCGTCACTCCGCTCGCGTTTCCCGGCGGCGCAGGATGACTTTCGCGATTGGGTTCTGGCAGACCCTACGCGACTTGAGCTCGGTGCCGCGTACGTCGGCGAGGTTGCCGATCGCATGTGGGTCGCAACGATCGTCGGCCAGCGCGGGTACGGTCCGTCGAAGCGACCGCGCATTCGATACGAAGCTGTCCGACAAGCCCTCACCCAGGTCGCGGCGTTCGCGCGTGACCAAGGTGCCACCGTCCACATGCCGCGCATTGGGGCAGGGCAGGCTGGTGGACGATGGTCGATGGTCCGCGAACTCGTCGAGCAGACGATGACGCGAGAAGGTATCCGGGTCACGGTGTACGTCCCGCCTCGAGAGGCCATCGACGAGCCCGACGCCGAGCTAACGCAGTTAGGGCTCGGGATCTGATCGTGGCCAGGGTCGTCGTCGTGCTTTCAGGGCCAGTATCGGCCGGCAAGACGACACTTGCCAGGCGCCTCGTAGATGACTACGGAGCAATCCATTACCGAACGAGGCTGCTGCTCAAGTCCCGCGCGAAGGGAAAAATTGCTTCCGAGCGTACTGCGATGCAACGATTTGGAGAGCAGCTCGATCGAGCAACCAAGGGCTCGTGGATCGCGGACGATCTCGTCCCACAGATCAACAGGCTCGACTCAGATGCGATTGTTCTAGTCGATGCCGTTCGGATCGCGGAACAGATCCAGGCGCTTCGGGCGGGATTGCCTCGTCAGGTCGTCCACGTTCACCTGGACGCGCCTCGACCCGAACTCGAACGGCGATACCGCCGCCGGCATAAGTCTGGATTTGCCGAGACATCTAGCTACACGAAGTTGTTGAAGAACAAGACTGAGCGACAGGTGCCGTCGCTCGCGCAAGATGCAGATGTCGTCATCGACACGGCACTGAGCACAAAG
Organism: Solirubrobacterales bacterium; assembly: GCA_017304845.1. Lineage (GTDB taxonomy): Bacteria > Actinomycetota > Thermoleophilia > Solirubrobacterales > 70-9 > 67-14. Next base: position 24,981 of record JAFKLL010000013.1, on the reverse strand, counting down.
CGCGATGTCGAAGTCCGTGCCGCGGCCTACCTCGGACTCAGCGCGCGCGATCCAGGCGCTCTCGTCGATGTGATCATTGGCGGGCAGTACGGCAGCGAGGGCAAAGGCAACATTGCGTTCGCTATTGGATCAGAGTACGACATGCTTTGCCGCGTGGGAGGTCCAAACGCCGGCCACAAGGTTCCGCTTGATGACGGACCCTTCACCCATCGGCTCTTGCCTTCAGCCACCATGACAAGCGAAGTGCCAATCCTCATCGGTCCTGGTGCCGTCCTCAACACGGATGTCCTCTTCGACGAAATAGCGAAGTGTCAACTCGAATTTGATCGTCTCCGAATCGACCCCCAGGCGATGATCATCGACAAGGTCGATAAAAAGTCCGAAGTCGCGCTTGTGAAGGAAATAGGATCTACGGGACAAGGGGTCGGCGCCGCGACAGCACGACGAATAGTCGGTCGAACGGGCGGCGTTCGACTGGCGGCTGACGTTCCCGAACTAAAGCCATTTATTGCCCCGACACGCGACTCATTGTTCGCTGCGTACGCCCGAGGCGATCGGATTCTGCTTGAGGGCACCCAAGGAACCGCTCTGAGTCTGTTCCACGGCTACTACCCACACGTGACATCGCGTGACACCACCGTGTCGGGGTGTCTGGCTGAGATGGGCATCGCGCCGACCCGAGTGCGGAGAACGATCATGGTGTGCCGGACGTATCCGATTCGTGTCCAAAGTCCTGGTACCAGGGGTAAGACTTCAGGTCCAATGGGGCAGACCACCTCATGGGCCGAGATTGCTCGACGCTCGAAGATCCCTGTCCGTGAGCTGCGAAGTACCGAGAAGGGGTCTGTTTCGAATAAGCAGCGCCGGGTCGGCGAATTTGATTGGGAGCTGCTCCATCGTGCCGCACAACTCAACGGAGCGACCGACATCGCTTTGACGTTTGTTGACTACCTGAACATCAAGAATCGCGAAGCGCGGCGTTTTGATCAACTTCAGCCGGACACTATCCGCTTCATTGAGGAGATCGAGCGTGTCGCGTGTGCCCCTGTCTCCCTCATTTCAACTCGATTTCACGTGCGTAGCGTGATCGACCGACGCGCCTGGTGACTACATGGAAATACGAACCATCATTGATACCTATCCTCAGCTCTTCCATATGGCGGAAGCCGGTTCGTGGAATAGCATCTCTGAGCACGGTCTGCTCAGCACCAGTGCTCTTCTTGATCTCTTCGAGGTTCAAGAACCGCAGCGATCGGAGATCCTGCAGCAGCGAAGGCCCGCCTCGGTTCGGCTGAAGCACAAGAGGTATGGAGAAGCGGTCGTTCGCGACCAGATTCCACTCAGCGAGAAGCGTCTAACCGACTGCTTGACGGACATGACCTTCACGCAGTGGCTTGAGGTACTCAACTCCAGAGTCTTTTTCTGGCTCACGGAAGAACACCTCGAAACGTTGCTTGGCGCGCGCGCGTACAGGGACCTCCCGCATGATGTCTTCGTGATCGACACCGAACGACTACTTGATCGTCACGCGGATGCGGTTACGCTCTCACCAATTAACTCGGGTGCGACGATGTACAAGCCCCCGGCTCGTGGCTCAGAAACGTTCTTGCCGATCTCCGAGTACGCCTTCGAAGAGCGCAAGAAAGCGCGCGGCAAGGCCAACGCGATCGTTGAACTCGCCGTCGACCATGGGGTCCTGGATATCCGAGATGTCGCGAACCGAGTAGAACGTCGTCAGGTCGGGGTCAAATCGAAGCTGCTTTGGAAGCGTGAGTCTTGATTATCTCGCTCGAAGGCCTGCCTGGCTCCGGCAAGAGCACCACGGCGCGCCTACTTGGCGAGCAGCCCGATCTGGAATATTGGCACGAGCGCTCAAGTGAGCACCCGTTCCTAGAAGCATTTTATCGAGACATTCCTCGCTACACCTTCGAGACCGAGCTTTGCTTCCTGCTGCTGCACTACCACCAGTATCGAGATCTCTCTCCGAACGATGCCACCGTGTTGGACTATTCGCCAGTTAAGGACCTCGTTTTCGCCGATCTCAATCTCAGAGGTAATGACCACGAGATTTTCTCGACGGTGTACCAACGAACCTCGGGGTCGCTTCCGATTCCCGACCTGGCGATCTACCTAGACCCCGATCTCGAACTCGTCATGGAGCGCATCGCGCACCGTGGTCGCTCATTCGAGCGGGACATCCAGCCGGAATATCTTTCTCGGCTCGGCGAGGCTTACAAACGGCGAGAAGGCGAGTTAGGTCGACGCGTCGAGCGAATTCAGGTCACCGCGGCCATGTCACGAGAAGAAGTTGCCGAGACCGTGCTGGCCGTCGTCCAGACCACGTCCGACTGATATCCCTCCCGTTTGCCGGTTGTATCAGCGTCGGCGGCCACGGATGGAGACGCGGCACAGACAAGAGCGACTACCCCGACGAGGACGAGCCGCACCGCCGACCTGCATCCGGCTCCACCCACCATCTCCCGCCATCCCTTTCGCATACGAGCGGACCGGCTGGTCGCACTCGGGATCAAGAATGGCGTCAGGCGTTCAGAAACCTCAAGGCATGCTGCCAGAGAGTTTCGGCCGATCCGGCGTCGTATTCGGCTGGCAATGAGGGGTCGGTGAACAGGTGCCCGGCGCCGGGGTACTGGATGTACTCGGCGACAGCGCCGGCCGCGTTCACGGAATCCAGGACGGACTGGACCGAACCCTCCGTCTTGAACGGGTCGTCCACCGCGTAGTGCAGCTGCGCTGGCACCCGCGCTGGCCAGTCCTCGATGCCGATCCTGTGCACGGGAAGCGCTCCTGAGCACAGGATCACACGCTCGACGGGCCCGTTGCACGCGACGAAGGTCGCCATCCCGCCCCCGTTGGAGAACCCCATTGCCGCGAACCCGTCGGCCATGGCTTCTACGCCTTCGAGGGCTCGTTGCATCAGTGCCGGAAAGCCGATGGTCTGGACGAACTCGGTCGCCTCGTCGTAGTCGTCGAAGACGCGGCCGTCGTACTGATCGATGACGTGGACGGTGTGCCCGGCCGCGCGCAGGTGATCTGCCGCGAGGTTGATGCCTTCTCGAACTCCGAGCACGGAATGGAACAGGGCGACGGTCTTGGTCATGGCTTCCCGTAGTGGAGGATAGACCTGCTGGGTTTGGGTTCTCGACATCGAGGGGAAACCATCAGGAGCCCCGTTGAACCACCCTGAAAGTCTCTGAAGGCAGGTCTATGAATTTCCGCATTGCGGCGCTGGTTGCGGCGCTGCTGTCCGTTCTGCTGTTCGCTGCTCCCGCCGCCGCTGAGGATGCGATCTTCCCCATTGCTCCGGGACAGGAGGATTCCCAGGCCCTGCCGTCCCCCGAGGCTGATGCCGGGATCTCCGCCCGGGTTCCGTATCGCCTGGTCGGCCGTAACTGGCCGGTTCGGACCATTCGTGTCCTGAACCGAGGTCGCGGGTACACGGGCAAGGTGATCCGCACCGCCATTCGGCATTGGAACCGTTCCGGGGCCAGGCTCAAGTTCCGCCTGGTCCACAAGCCGGGGTCGAGAGTGGTCGAGGTTCGGACCGACAAGAAGCTGAACGGGGGCAGGGCGACGGCGGGATACGTCCGTCGCGGCGAGGTCATCCCCTATCCCGGGAACCATCCGTGCAAGGTTCGCGGGTCGCTTTCGGCGATCAAGAAGAAGTGCCCCTGGGTGAAGCTCGTCCGGATGAAGCGTCCGGGTGGAATCGTGTGGCTGCAGAAGATGGGCAAGGCCAGGGTGCCGGAGTACTTCCAGACCCAGGTCTTCGTCGCCGTCCACGAGCTCGGTCACATCCTCGGGCTCGGGCATCGCGACACCACCTGCCTGGTCATGAACACGAAGCCCCGGCCCGGCTGTAGCTACAGCCCCCGTAATGCCGTCAAGGCGATGTGTCAGATGCCGATGCCGGGCGACGTGCTCGGCGCGGTGCGACGGTACGGCGGCCGGGTCGAGGTCCGCAAGCCGAAGCACAACCTCTGCGACAAGTTCCCCAAGCCGGGCCGGCCCAAGCTCGCGATCGCCGCCGAGGGGGACGGTCTGCTGGGCCTCTACGTCAGGACCGGATATCTGGCTCCCCCGCACAAGAAGTCGGAGTCGGCCGGTCGGATCACGATCATGGTGACCCCGAAGTCGCCTTGTCCCTACCGGCGGGGCGGGGCGGTGGACCCGGTCGTGCCCGGTTCGTACTCGCTCGATTCCTTCTGGCTTTCTTGGAAGGCGAGAAAGGGCAAGAAGATCGGCAGGATCGTCGCCCACCCGGCGGCCTCCTTCCCCGGAGCGACCCTCTGCGTGGCGGCCTTCGTCGACGATCGTTTCGCCCGCCGTTCCCGGCTCTCGAACCCGGTCACCCTCAAGCTCCGCGGTTAGGCGACAGCCGCCTCGCAGACTCACCCCACCCGGGAGATCGACACGACGCCGCCTATATTTGAGCCATGGACCGGGAACTCCCCGCTCATGTCGACGCTCCGGAGCGGGTCAGCCACCGATATCACCTGATTCGGGTCATCGTCACGCTCTGCACGATCGGGGCCGTGACGCTGGTGATCGGGCTGGCCGCGCTGGTCGATCCCGAGAACCTCCATCCCCTCCGATACTTCGGAGGGTGCGCCGTCGTGGTGGCCGTCTGCGGCCTGGCGGTCCTCTACCTGGTGAAGGGCGGCGGCAAATCGACCACCTCGGTCGAGGTGGCGATGCTGGCCGGGCTTTTCTCCACCTACGGAAACACCATCTACGGCGGGCTTCTGGACGTCGATCCCTGGTGGCAGGTCTGTGGCTACCTGGTGGTGATCCTGATCGCCGGCGGGGTCTCGCTGCGTCGGTGGTCGACCTTCTCGTTCTTCACCGCGATCGGCCTCGCCGCGTGGTCCGTCGCGATCGAGACCTCGGACGAGTCGGGCGGGTTCATCTTCGACAGCTTCGTCCTGATCCTGCTCGGGGCGGTGGTCGCGGCGGCGATCCTCTGGCTGTTCCGGATCGAGCGCAAGCGGGTCACCGAGCTGAACCGGGAACTTCAGGAGAACGCGACGCACGACCCCCTCACCGGCGTGCTCAACCGGCACGGCCTGCTGAGCGCCGTCCTGCGTGCCGGCGGGATCGACGGGCAGGCCTGGTGCGCCTACGTAGACGTCGACTACTTCAAGGCGATCAACGATCTGCGCGGCCACGACCACGGCGACGACGTGCTGCGGGCGGTCGCCGGATCGCTGGCCGAGGCCGGGGGCGAGCTGACCGCGCGCTGGGGCGGTGACGAGTTCGTCGCGCTCGGCTTCGGCCCGGCTCCCGACGAGGCGGCGATCCAGGAAAGGGTCGAACGAGGGATCCGCGAGATCGAGCCGGGCGGCGCGGTAACCGTCGGCCTCGCCACCGGGCAGCTCCGGAACGGGGCGGGCCTCGACCAGCTGATGCGACGAGCCGACCGGAGGATGTACGAGCGACGCGCCGTCGCCCGGAGCTGATGGTCAGCCTTCGAGGTGGAGCCGGACCATCGGGATCTCCGGGTTCGGATCCCCGGTCACTTCGGTGATCGACTCCTTCAGCATCTTCCAGCCGGACGGGTGCTTCGAGGCGTACTTGCCCAGCAAGGCCTTGCTTTCGGATTCGTCGAGCAACTCGGCTCGGGCCGGCACCCGATTGCGGAAGCCGATCGACACTTCGCAGGAAGGGTCGGCCTCGAGGTTCCGGTACCACTGGGCGCCGGTGCCGAAGCCGGACGCGATCACGACCGAATCGCGACTCTCGCGGTCCACCGCCTCCAACGCGACATACCGCTCGGCGCCGCTTCTGCGTCCGCGGTGAACGAGCATCAGCATGCGGCCGCCGAAGAGGAACCCGAGCCTGATCTTGAACAGGCCGATCGGGGCTCTGACCGCCCATCTGGTCTTGAAGAACTTGGCGCCGATGCCGATGAGGACAAGCTATCGCGTGTCGGGTGACCTGCCGGCCGGAAAGCGGCGCGAGTTCCTGCCAGAATCCCGAATCCGCCGATAGGCCCAGCCAGGACCCCGCCCGCCGAAGGACGACCATGTTGAGAACCATGCTGAAGTCGAAGATCCACCGAGCCTCGGTGACCGATTGCGACCTCGACTATGTCGGCTCGCTGACGGTCGATCCCGATCTGCTCGAGGCGGCGGACATCCTGCCCGGGGAGCAGGTCAGCGTGGTCGACGTGAACAACGGCGCCCGCTTCGAGACCTACGTGATCCTCGGCGAGCGCGGCAGCCGGGAGATGAAGGTGAACGGCGCCGCCGCCCGTCTGGTCCAGCGCGGCGATGTCGTGATCGTCATCTCCTACGCGACCTACGACCAGGACGAGCTGGCCGGCTACGAGCCGATCGTGGTCCACGTCAACTCCGAGAACGAGATCCTCGCCGCCGATCACGAGCTCGCCTCGCTGGTCGGCGACGCTCACTCCTGAACAGCCCGGCGACCGCTTCGCGGTGAGCTACGCTCCGGCCGTGTTTCGATTTCTCGCAGTCACCGTCATCGCCCTCGGTCTCTGGGCCCCGGCCCAGGCCTCGGCCGTCGTCGACGGAACGCCCGCCGACCTGGCCGACTACCCGTACTTCACAGTGGTCGGAACCGGCTGCGGCGGCGCCCTGATCGGTCCCCGCCGCGTTCTCACCGCGGCCCACTGCGTCGAGTCCCTGAACGAGAGCGACAAGGTCCGGGTCGGCCCCAGGCGGATCCAGCGCACGATCATCCTCAGGGCGATCCTGCCCCTTCACGTGCGGGAGCTGGCGAAGATGGAGCGCGAGTTCCCGCCGCCGGCCGGGGACCTCATGCTGCTCGCCCTCGACCGCCCAGTCCGGGGAGTGCCGCTGGCCCGGATCGCCGCCCCGGCGGACGGCCTCACGGCCCCCGGAACCACGGTGACCACGATCGGCCGGGGCGCCGCCGGCAGCGACGGCTCCGGCCAGGGCGTCTTCCGGTCCGGCACCGTCCAGATCCAACCGGCGGGCATCTGCGCCGACCAGCTTTCCACCCCGCTGCTCCGCGACTGGTCTCTCTGCGTGCGCGACCCACGGATGGCGGACCCGGACTATCCGGGGCCGTTCGTCTCCGCCTGCTTCGGTGACAGCGGCGGCCCGCTGCTGGCCGACGGCGGCCAGGGCAACCGGATCGTCGGGGTCGTCAGTTGGGGCCCGTCCTGCGGCGAGGAACGAGACCCGGAGATCTACGCCAACGCGGTCCGGGGCCGGAGCTTCGCGCTGCGGAAGCGGCCGATCTGGGCGCCGCAGGCGATCGGCCGCCCGAGAGTGGTCGGACGGACCCGGGTCGGTCAGACCGTTCGCTGCCGGATCCGGTGGCGGCAGCGCCCCACCCGCAAGCTCGCCTTCAACTTCGTCCTCGACGGGCGGCAGGTCCAGTCCGGCCCCCGGGTCACCTACCGGATCCGTCCGGCCGACCGGGGCAGGCGGATCAGCTGCGACGGCGGGGGAGAGACCGCCGGGGGACGAGGAGGATCGCTCCAACTCGCCCCGGCTCGGCTCGTCCGCTGACCCGGTGGCTTAGCCTGCCGGCATGAGTTCGGGCAGGCAGCCGGTTGCCGTTCGCGGAGTGGTTCGCGGGCGGGTGCAGGGTGTCGGCTTTCGGGACACGACCGAGCTGACCGCCCGCGGGCTAGGGCTCTCCGGCTGGGTCAGGAACCTCGATGACGGGAGCGTCGCCCTGCATGCCGAAGGCCCGGAACGGGAGCTGGACCAGCTCGTCGCCTTCCTGAAGGTCGGGCCGCCGGCGGCCCGGGTCGACGGGCTGGAGCTGGAGCCGGCCGTGGTCGAGGGCTTCGAGCACTTCGCGGTCCGGGGCATCGGCTCGGGCTCCTTCGTGGTTCAGGAGCATCTCGCCACCCGACGCCACTTCGACCTGCGCCTGGAGGTCGGTGGCGTGATGCGTTCCTGGGCGGTGCCCGCCGGTCCCTCGCTCGACCCCGCCATCCGTCGCGAGGCGATCGAGGTCGCCGATCACACCCGCCTCGACGCCGGCTTCGAGGGCGCGATCCCGAACGGGGGCGTGATCATCTGGGACCGGGGGAGCTATGAACGGACCGGCCTCGTCCCCTGGCCCGAGGCGCTCGACCGGGGAGTGGCCGAGTTCCTCCTGAACGGCGAGAAGCTTCGCGGCGCCTTCACCCTGAGCCGCAAGGCCGGGCGCGGCATGCGATCCAGATGGTCGCTGGCCAAGGCGCCCGACGAGCAGGCGCGGCCCGGCTCGGACGTGGTGGCCGATCAGCCACGATCGGTGGTCAGCGGCCGGACTCTGGACGAGCTTCTGGAAACGCCTTGACCGGGACAAATAGAGTCCCGGCGGAGTGACCGCCTCCCCAACGCTGATCGACACCGCCGAAGAGGGACTGACCTCGGCTGAGGCGGCCCGCCGCCTCGAGGAACGCGGGCCGCTGCCGAAGCCGGAGACCAGTCGGTCCTTCCGCTCGATCGCGTTCGCGAACATCTTCACGGTCTTCAACGCGATCCTGCTCGCCTTCGGTCTGCTCACGATCTTCTTCGGCGACCCCAAGGACGCGCTCTTCATGGGAATCCTGGTCGCCAACGCGACGATCGGGATCGGCCAGGAGGTCAGGGCCAAGCTCGCCCTCGACCGGCTCGCGGCGCTGATCGCGATCAAGGCCGAGGTGATGCGGGACGGTCGGCGGATCGAGGTGCCGGTCGAGGACGTGGTGGTCGGTGACCTGGTCCTGGTCGGCCCAGGAGATCAGGTGATCGCCGACGGCGTGGTCCACTCGGCCGACGGCCTCCAACTCGACGAGGCGAACCTGACCGGGGAATCCGAGCCCGTCCGCCGCGAGGCGGAGGGCGAGGTCTGGTCGGGCTCTTTCGTGGTCGAGGGAGAGGCCCGGATCGTCGCGACCGCGGTCGGCCCGGACTGCCGCGCGGCGAAGCTGGCCGAGACCGCGCGGGCCTTCCGCCACCCACGCTCCCCGTTGGAGAAGGCGATGGACCGGCTGCTGATCATCCTCGTCGCGGTGATGGTGCCGCTGGCGGTCGGTCTCGGCATCTCCCTCGGGGTCCGCGAAGTGACCCAGGCCGAGGCGGTCGAGACGATGACCGCGGCGGTGGTCAACATCGTTCCCGAGGGTCTGATCCTGCTGGTCTCGCTGACCGCGGCGGTCTCCGCCGCGAAGATGGCGCGGCGCGGGATTCTCGCCCAGCAGCTCAACGCGATCGAGTCGCTGGCCTCGGTCAGCATCCTCTGCACCGACAAGACCGGGACCCTCACCGAGGCGGCCCTCCGGGTGGTCGAGCTGATCCCGACCGACGGGGTCGACGAGGACGAACTGGCCGATCGCTTCGGTCGGTACGCGGCCTCGATGCCATCCCGCAACGGCACCCTGGAAGCGATCCATGCCGCCGGTCTCGGCCAGGCCACCGCCGAGACGCCCTCCGCCCAGGTCCCGTTCTCCTCCCGTCGGCGCTGGGGCGCCCTGGAGATCGGGGGCGACCGTTTCGCCCTCGGCGCGCCGGAGGCCCTGCTCGCCGGCGGCGCGGACCCGGCCCTGCAGGAACGGGCGACGACCGAGGCTTCCCAGGGCCGACGCGTGCTCGCGATCGCCTCGCTCCCCGGGGCGCTGCCGGATGCCGACGACGATCCGGTGCTCCCCGCCGGCCTCGAGCCGCTCGGCCTGATCGTGCTGGCCGAGAATCTGAGGCCGAACACCGGCGAGACCGTCGACTTCTTCCGCCGTGAGGAGGTCGCCCTCAAGATCCTCTCCGGCGACGCGCCCGCCACGGTCGGCGCGATCGCCCGCGACACCGGCATCGCCCGTGGCACCACCGGCCCCGCCCTGAACGGCGAGGAACTGCCGGAGACCGACGAGGAACTGCTCGCCGCGATCCACGACTCGCCCGCGATCGGCCGCATCTCGCCGGAAGGCAAGGAACGGGTCGTGCGGGTGCTGGCCGAGTCCGGCCAGTACGTCGGCATGATCGGCGACGGGGTGAACGACGTGCCGGCCCTGAAGAAATCCCGCCTCGCGATCGCCCAGGGGAACGGAACCCAGATGGCCCGCTCGGTCGCGGACCTGGTGCTGGTCGACGGCAGCTTCGGCCAGGTGCCGGGCATGGTCCACGAGGGTCGCCAGATCCTGCGCAACATCCAGCGGGTCGCCCGCCTCTTCGTCTCGAAGGCGATCTTTACCGCCTTCCTGCTGATGGTGGTGGCGATCCCGACCGGGATCTTCCCGCTGCTGCCCCGCCAGTTCACCCTGACCTCGTCGCTCACGATCGGCATCCCCGCCTTCTTCCTGGCGCTCGCCCCGAGCAGCGGCCCGTGGCGGCCGGACGGCTTCCTCAAGGCGATCGCCCGTTTCTCGATCCCGGTCGGCATCGCGACCGGGATCGGGATCACGGTCTCCTGGCTGCTCAGCCGCCACGCCCTGGACGTGCCCCTGGCGGACTCCCGCACCATCACCGCCGCGACCGTCGTCACCGCCGGGCTCGCGATCGTCATGGTCCTCGAGGACGAACCGGGCCGGCGTCGCCTCCTGGTCGCCGGCCTCTGCGCCCTGATGGCGGCCGGGTTCGTCCTGTCGATCCTCATCCCGCCGATCCGCGACTTCTTCGCCCTCGAACGGTTCACCGGCAAGATGCTCCTCGCCTGGGCCGCGGGCTCGGTCCTGGGCCTCGCTCTGATGGCGGTGGCCCTGCGGTTCATCGGCCAGGGCCGGCCACGCGGGTCCCGCTGAGAGATCGCATGAGACGTATCGCCCTCATCTCGGGATGCCTGGCCGGGGCCGCGCTGATGCTCCTCGGCATCGCCGGATGTGGATCCGACCCGGACCCGGAGGTGACGACCAAGGCCGAGTTCGTGGAGCGGGCGAACGAGATCTGCAACCGCGCCAACGAGGTGCTCAGGCAGGGCGTGGTCGACGCGTTCGGTCCCGACGAGCAGCCGAGCGACGAGGAGGGCATCCGCTACACGCACGAGGTTTGGGTGCCGAACCTCCGACAGCAGGTCCGGGATCTCCGAGCTCTCGAATGGCCTCCCGGGGATCGGCGGGAGATCGAGTCCATGCTGAAGGGCCTCGAGCGGGCGACCGACCGGGTCGAGGCGGATCCCGGGCTTGCCAGCCAGGGCCCCTTCGAGGCGGTCACCCGGCGCCTCACCGACTACGGCATCGGTCCCTGCGGCTCGCCCTGAGGGGCACGGGCCATCTCGAACCGGACCTCGAGGCCGCCTTCCGGGCGGGCGGTCGCGGCGACCGATCCCTCGTGGGCCCGGGCGATCGCCTCGACCACCGAGAGCCCGAGACCGAACCCTCGCTCCGAAGCCGTCGGGTCCTGCCGGTGGAAACGGGAGAACAGCATCGGCACGTCCCGGTCGGAGAGCATCGGCCCGTCGTTCCTCACGACCAGGAATGCCTGGTCGTCGGCCGGCCCGACCTCGACTTCGAGGAGGCCGCCCGGCCGGTTGTAGGCGACGGCGTTGCGGATCAGGTTGGCGACCAGCCGATCGAGCAGGACGGGATCGGCCTCCACCTCGGTCTCGCTCAGATCGATCCGCAGGTCCAGGCCCGCGGTGCCGGGCGTGGCGGTGACCACCTCGGCGGTCGCCTCGGCCAGGTCGACGCGGCGCCGGCCGGCCACTACCTCGGCCCGGGATAGGGCGAGCATCGCGTCGACCAGCTCGCCGCCCCGGTCGACCACCTCGCCGATCTCGGCCATGGTCCGCCGGAGCTCCTCGTCGGTCAGGTCGGGATCGTCGAGGGCCACGTCGATCTGGGTCCGCATCGTCGCGAACGGGGTTCGCATCTCATGCGAGGCGTCGGCGACGAAGCGACGCTGCCGGTCGAATGCCTGGTCGAGGCGTTCGAGCATCCGGTCGAAAGCATCCGAGATCGACTTGAGCTCGTCGTCGGGACCCACGTGGCCCAGCCTCTGATCCAGGTTCATCGCCGAGATCTCCTCCACCGCCGCGGCAAGGCTGGTCGCGGGACGCAGCATCCGCCCGGCCAGGAACCAGCCGGCGCCCAGCGAGCCGACCGCGAGGAGGGCCAGCCCGATCAGGCCGATCGTCCGCACCTCGGAGACCGTGTCGTGGACCAGCTGCTGGTTCTGGACCGAGAGCGCGAAGGTCTGGGAGCGCAGCACCGCCGGGCTGTCGGACTTGGTGTTGAAGGTGACCTGCGGCGAGTTCTTGTCGATCGTGCGCTGGGTCAGGTAGAGCATCCCGATCAGGACCAGGGCGCCGGTGACCGTCACCAGGGCCGCGCAGGAAAGCGCCACCCGCAGCCGGATCGTCGGTCTGCGCCTCAAATCCGGTACCCGCGCCCGACCACGGTCTCGATGATCGGGGGATCGCCGAGCCGGCGCCTGAGGCGCGACATCGTGACCCGGACCGAGGAGCCGAACGGGTCCGCGTCCTGCCCCCAGACCTCTTCGAGCAGGCGATCGGCGGAGACGACCCCGCCCTCGGCTCGGAGCAGCACCTCGAGCACCATGATCTCCCGGTGCGTGAGGTCGAGATCCTCGCCGTCGCGGGCGGCGAGGCCACGGGACGGGTCCAGGGTCAGGCCGTCCCGCTCGAAGACGACCGGGGAGGGCCGCCCGCTCCGGCGGGCGAGCGCGTTGATCCGGGCGGTCAGCTCGGGAAACCGGAACGGCTTGGTCAGGTAGTCGTCGGCGCCGAGGTTGAGACCCTCGGTCAGGTCGTCCAGGGAGGCGGCCGCGGTCAGCATGATCACCCGGGCCTCGTTGCCGGCCAGGTTGAGCCGTCGGCAGACCTCGTCGCCGTGGACGCGAGGCAGGTCCCGGTCGAGCACGATCACGTCGTAGGCGGTCATCGAAGCCTTGTCCAGGCCGGTCTGCCCGTCGGTCGCCGAATCGACCCTGAAGCCGGCCCGTGAGAGGCCCCGTTCCAGGTTCCTGAGCATCGGCTCTTCGTCCTCGATGACAAGGATCCGCATCGCTGCATCCTCCATCAATCCGGCCCTCCAGGCTGTAACGGCGGTGAAACACCGCCCTGGAACGATGCGCGCGGGAGTCCGTGTCGAGAATGGAGACGAGCAGCAGATGAAGCAGAAGATCCTGATGTTGGCCGCGCTGGGAGCGGCGCTCATGGGAATGGTGGCGATGGCCGGGTCCGCGGCCGGCGAGGAGACCGCCCCGAAGTGCGCGGGCCCCGGCAACAAGACGGCCGAGAAGGTCACGGTCGGGATCGTCCAGATGCTCGGCTGCTTCGAGGTCGACACGATCGACGGCGGCAAGGTCTACACGGCCAACCCGGACCGTCAGCCGTACTACGGAACCGGCGACAAGCTGATCCAGGCGGTCGACATGAACGGCTTCCTGGTCGACGGGCGCAAGCCCGAGGGCGACGCCAGGAAACAGGGCTGGATCACGATCAACACCAAAGACTCCTCGATCCGCTACGAGGGGCAGTCGGGCGAGATCCTGCCGATCCAGCTCGCCGTGATCGGCCCGAAGGAGCTCACCTCCGAACCGTCCAAGGTCGGTGAGCCGTTCAAGCTGAACTTCACCGCGCCGAAGTTCGGGTCGATGACCCTCGAGGATCTCCGCTTCTTCTCCAACGCCACCTGGGTCAAGGCCCTGGCCGGCTTCTCGCCGATCCCCGACATCGAGACCCCGATCCGCCTGCTCGAGGGCGGCAAGGGTTCGATGGATCTCAGCCTGCGCCTGGCCGGCTGGATGACGCTGAAGGGCAAGCCGCAGTCGGTGACCGTCAACGTCCCGACCGCGGTCGGGGAGGGCTCCCATGTTGACGGCTTCGAATTGAAGCTGGAGGAGATCGACGGGATCAAGCTGATCACGATCCACAACCTCGAGGCCAAGTACTCGGCCGAGGAGAAGACCCTGGGCGGTGGCGCCGGCTTCAGCCTTCCGTTCATGGGTGACCGGGGCATCAGCTTCGAGTTCGAGGTCCAGGACGCGGTGCTGACCAAGGCCAGCGTCGGCGCCTCGGGGCTGGAGATCCCGATCGGCGCGCCACCGGCGGGCACGATCAGCGCGCTCAGTGGCGGCTTCGGGTTCAAGAAGGTCGACGATCAGCTGCTGCTCAACCTCAACGCGGCGGCCACCGCCGAGTTCGGTCCCAAGGTGCCCTCGCCCTGGGGCAAGCTGGTGCCGCTGGAGGTCAACTCCTCCCTGAAGATCGGCAAAGAGAAGAACGACTTCTACTTCTTCTTCGACGGCGGCCTCAAGGTCTTCCGGCTCCCGGCCGGCAGCGTCTACCTGAAGATCCGCACCGCCAGCGGCGTCGAGTTCGGGTTCAACCTCGGGATCGGATTCCCCAGCTACTCGAACAATCCCGACGACCCCTTCTACATCGGCACCAAGGTCGACGGCTGGGTCGCCAAGCAGAAGTTCCAGTTCGAGGGCCGCGGCAAGGTGCGGCTGATCGGGCTCGACATCTTCGATGGCCGGATCCTGATCAACAACCGCGCGGCCGGGGCCTGCTGGAAGGTGACCTGGTTCGACGGCGGCGCCGTCTACGAGTACGGGGCGAAGGAGGTCAAGACGTTCGGTGTCAGCTGCGGCCTCGACAACTACCGGGAGAAGTACCCGGCGGCGACCCGGAGCGGTGTCGCGGCGGTCTCGTCCGAACGGCCCCGCCGGTTGACGACCGGCCCCCGCGAGGTGGTGCTGAGCGCCCGCGGCGATGGCGACGCGCCGCGCTTCCGGTTGACTTCGAGCGACGGTCGCAGCTTCGAGGTCCCGAGAGGCAAGGACGTGGTGCGGACCAAGAAGTTCATGATCGTGGTCGACCGCCGGAACGCGGTCACCCACGTGGCGGCCGGCGGCCTCGCAAGAGGCGAGTGGACGATCACCCCCTACGCGGGCTCGGCGCCGATCATGGGCGTGAAGACCGGCAAGGCGCTGCCTCCGGAGAAGGTCCAGGCCCGCATCGTCGGCCGGGGCCTGACCCGGACCCTGGTCTGGGACTCGAAGGGGAACCCCCACACGAAGATCGCCTTCTCCGAGGTGATGGCCGGAGGGTACGAACAGCCGATCCTGGTCACCGACAAGACCCGGGGCCGCTACACGTTCAGGGTCACCAAGGGCGATCACTACGGCAAGCGGCGTCTCCGCGCGGTCGTCGTCCACGGCGGCACCCCGCGTGAGGCGACGGTCGAGGACCGCTTCACCGTCAATCGTCCCGCGAAGCTGAACGCGCCCAGGATCGTCCGCGCTTGGCGGAACGGCTACACGGCCGCGGCGACCTGGCGCGCGGTTCCCGGCGCGACGGGGTACGTGGCGGAGATCGCGGTCCTGAGGCAGGGCCAGAGGCTTGGCGCCTACCGCCGCCTGGTCGGCCCGAAGCGGCGCAAGATCACGATCCCGTCCTATCCCGGTGGCACCTGGGCGGTCGCCAACGTGCAGGCGCTCAACGCCGACGGGATCGCCGGGCGGATCGGGACCAGGAGGTTCCGTCTCTCGCCCCCGGACGCTCTCGACCTGCATCAGGCCGGGCGTCAGAGCGCGGGCTCCGCGGTCAGGAACGGCGGCAAGGTCCGCGTCCGGGTCGTCTGCCCGGTGAACGGGCACTGCCAGACCAGGGTCTTGTTGAAGCTGAAGGGCCGGGCCATCGCCGAGAAGAGCTTCCAGCAGGTTCCCGACACCTACCGTTTCGTGGCACTCACCCCGCGCTCTCCGAAGCTACGTCGTCTCCTGGCCCAGGGCCGTCTGAAGGGAGCCCGGGTGGTGGTGCTCCAGCACCGGAACGGCGGCAGGGCGATCGTGCGTCGCCACCCGGTCTCAGGGTGAGCGTGCCGGAGCCCGATCGCCGGAGCCTCCCGCCGCTGGAGCGCGGCCCGGACCTGTCGCGGATCCTCGCCTTCACCGACGGGGTCTTCGCGATCGCGATCACGCTGCTGGTGCTCCAGATCGAGGTGCCGGACCCGCTCCGCGGCAACGGCGATTTCGTCGACGCGCTCGGTGACATGCTGCCGGACCTCTTCGCCTTCGGGATCAGCTTCGCGGTGATCGGCGTCTACTGGATCAGCCACCACCGCCTGATGCGGATGGTGCGGGAGTTCGACCGGGGCCTGATGGGATTGACCCTCTTCTACCTGGCCTGGATCGTGCTGCTGCCGTTCTCGAGCCAGCTGATCGGCGAGTACGGAAGCGACGTGCCGCTGACCGCCACCTTCTACATCCTCAACCTCGCGTTGGTCGCGATCTCGCAGTCCCTGATGGTCCGGCTGATCCTCAAGCACGGACTGGCCGAGCCCGAGTGGGAGTGGAACCTCCGCCTCACCCTCAAGTCGTCGAACTACACCGCCGCGGTCTTCATCCTGACCGCCCCGCTCGGCCTCGCCCTGGGCGGCTGGACCCCGCTCCTCTGGTTCCCGCTGCTCTACCTGGACCCCTGGCAGCGGAGGGCCACTCTTCAGTCCGGCAACGGGTGCTCGGGGTAGCGAGCAAGTACGGACGGATCGTCGATCGGGTGGACTTCGTTGGTCCGGCCCTTGATGTTGCATGAGAAATCGGTCGGTTCGACTTCGTCTCGAGCGATCCTCGCCATGGTCAATGAATCGGCGGGCCGGGCGATCGAGGCGGTTACGACGATCACCGATCGGATCCCCGGCGCGCAGGCGAGCACCTGCCGGCCGACGTTGACGGTCGCGACTGCGAGAAGCTCAAGGTGGGTCTCGTTGCGCTCGGTCTTGTTCCTCTTCTTGACGCTGGGACGTCCGCCGGGGGTGGAGCCGGTGTGGCGTTCCGGGATCAGCGTGTCGGGCTCGGTCATCCAGACTCGAGTCACGGCAGTGGATCCCGTGACCGCGAGCAGCTCGAAGTTGACGGCGGCCCTTCGTTCGGTCGTCGCGAGGCAGGCCCGAATTTCTCGCTCCTCGTTGTTGAGCAGAGCGTCCCACTCGAGATCGAGACGCTCTTGCTCCTCCGCCTGTTGCCTGGCGCGACGTTCCCGCTCCGCGTCGAGCTCGTCCATGGTGCGTGTGTCCAGCTCGTCCAGCAGCTCTCTCAGCCGTTCCCATTTCTCGTCCAGGTCGGCCTGGGCGCGATCACGCTCGGCCAGGCGGCGCTCCTTCTCCAGCTCGACCGAAGCCGCAGCCTCGGTCAGCACATTGCCCTCCGTCCTCCATCTCGCAAGTGGGTTCCACCGCGATATCGAGGCGACCGCGACGGCTCTGGCGCGAGTCAGGATCTCGAGCTGGTCGATCGGCTCGGTCGGCGGCGCAACCGGAGGTGTGGTGGAAGAGCCGAGTTCGGCCGTCAGGCGGTCGACGCCCATCGTCTGAGACAGCTCGCGGCGAATCGACTTGTCGTCCACGGGAGCCGGTGACGGAGCCGTCTTGCGTCGGGCCGGGGCAAACCGCGCGTCCCGAAGTTCCCGCAGACGTTCCTCCCACTCCAGGATCAGTCCGTAGTCCTTGCTGTCCCAAGGAACACGGGGCAGTGGCAAAGCGCTACTCGCAGCCAATTCCGTCTCCATCCGCGTCAAGTCCGTGTGGGTCGTCGCCGAGCACGCTGACGCTGCCACCGACATCGGCGCAATCCACGTCCGGTGGGTAGGGCGGCACGCAGCCGGAATAGTTCGGGTCGCAGCCGCTGCTCGCCGGCGCCGGCGTCTCCTCGTAGGGGACGTACTCGGGTTCGGGTGCAGGGTCGGGCTTCAACAGCGCGGCTTCCCATCTCGATGTCTGGCGCTCGGCCAGTCGAATCTGGGACTTCGCGGCGTAGACGCGTCGGAACGTTGCGGCGAGTTGCTCTTCCAGGCCTTCCCGCCGGTCCGCGTCGACGTCGAGACGGGCCTGCTTCGAGTTCAGATCGCGGCTCAACACTCGTATCCGTGGGGTTGGTGAGTCGTCCACCGAACCCATCCTCGCCAGAGCGAGAGTGTCTGGGGGAACCGACGGTGGTTCCGGCTCGGAGCTGACCGAAGCCAGGCCGAGCAGAAGGACGAACGCCAAGGCGGCCGCGGCTGCCGATGCCCCTCGAAGCGTGGCGCCGCCCAGGGACCGATGCCCGGCGATCGTGCCGTCCCCGGTGCTCAACCGACGCGCGTCCCAGACGGTTACGGCGAGAGCGATCGCCGCGCCGACCGACAATCCACCGAGGGCGCCGCCGCCCGCGATTCCGAACGTGCCGGAATCACCGGCGATCACGGCGCCAATCCCCACGCCCGCCAAGGCGCTGCCACCGATCGCAAAGGCAACCTTGGTGCGATCGGTGCGCACCAGCATCAGCACTGGCCGCGAGACCAACAAGGGAAGCCAGAAGGCAAAGGCCAGAGCCAGGATCAGGAGCAGTCCGAGCGCCCCGGAGACCAGTGCGAGGCGGGTCCTCCACGACGACTGTTCATGGTCGCTGTCCTGGCGGGCCTGCGCGATTCGTTGCGCTGCCTCGTCGCGTTCGCGTTGTGCCGAGGAAGCGGCTTCTCTCAGAGATTCCTTGGAATCATCGACGGCACGCTGGGTGATCGACTCTTTGGTGCGAGCCGTCCTGAGTCGAGCCTTGAGACCATCGATCTCGGCGAGGCTCGCGTCGGCCTTGGCCACGGCCGCGGCGAGTTGTGACTGGGCGTCAGCGAGCCGCGAGGCTTCCTTGTCGCTGGCCCCTGCCGGGGACGCGGCAAAGCAGGCGATCGCACCGATCGCCGCGACCATCCACGTCAACTTCCCCCAACGAATCCACTCCTTGGACACCAGATGAGGATACCCCGCGCGGCGTCGAGCCTGCGGTCCGACCATGCATTAGGTTCCGGGTTCGTCAGCTGTCGTCTAGTCCGGCCTGTGCCGTGGAGAAATTGGTTTGAGCGAGAAAATCCGCATTGCGATCGCCGGGTACGGCAACCTCGGAAGGGGCGTCGAAGCCTCGATCCGGCAGAACCCCGACATGGCCCCGGCGGGCGTGTTCACACGGCGTGATCCGGCCACCGTCACGCCGGCCGAGCCGGGCACCGAGGTCTTCGGCTGGTCGGCGCTCGCCGAGCATGCCGACCGCGTCGACGTGATGATCCTCTGCGGCGGCTCGAAGGAGGATCTGCCCCAGCAGGGGCCGGAGCTCGCCGCCCTCTTCAACACGGTCGACAGCTTCGACACCCATGCCCGCATCCCCGAGTACTTCGCCTCCGTCGACGAGGCGGCCCGGTCGGCCGCGAAGACGGCCCTGATCTCGACCGGATGGGATCCCGGCGTCTTCTCGCTCAACCGTCTCTACGGTGAGGCGATCCTGCCCGAGGGCGAGACCCACACCTTCTGGGGGCGGGGCGTCAGCCAGGGGCATTCGGACGCGGTGCGCAGGGTCGAGGGCGTCGCCAACGCGGTCCAGTACACGCTGCCCGCGGAGAGCGCGATCGAGCAGGTCCGGGACGGCTCCCGGGCCGAGTTCACGACCCGTGAGAAGCACACCCGGGAATGCTTCGTGGTGCTCGAGGCGGGCGCCGACCCGGACCAGGTCCGGGACGCGATCGTGACCATGCCCCACTACTTCGACGAGTACGACACCTCGGTCACCTTCATCTCCGAGGACGACATGGCCCGTGACCACACGACCATGCCGCACGGCGGCTTCGTGATGCGCTCCGGCCTCACCGGACGGGACCAGCGTCAGCTGATCGAGTACGGGCTCAAGCTGGACGACAACCCCGGCTTCACCGCCAGCGTCCTGGTTGCCTACGCGCGGGCGGTCCACCGGCTGGCCCGGGCCGGGGAGCACGGCGCGAAGACGGTTTTCGACGTCGCCCCCGGCCTGCTCTCGCCGCGCTCGCCGGAGGAGCTCCGCGCCGACCTGCTCTAGGTCGCGGCGCGGAGGGTGGCGACCCTTCCGCGGGCCGCGTCGACCGCGGGCGAGTCGTCCCCGCCGGACTCGGCCAGGCTGTGGGCCAGGTCGTCGACCGCCTTGATCAGGCGGCGGCGACCACGGCGCCCCTTACGGGTCTTCTTCCCTTCGGGAGCCTTGACGAACGACTTCCTCTGACGCCTGGTCCCGGCCGCCGCCTCGAGCTCGGCCGAGGTGAGTGTGCCGTCGCTCTCCTCCGGGGCCAGGACGTCGTGCATCCAGGCCCGCTCCTGGGGGACGGCCCGCCGGAACACGTAGACGAACACGGCGAGGCCGGCGACGACGATCACCGTCGAGACCGCGATCGTCAGCGGGCTGCCGTCGGCGATCGCGCCGGCGCCGTCCCAGACCGCGTGGGCGATCACGGCCGCGGCCATCAGGAAGATGCCCCGGCCGGTCTTTCTGGCCAACGCGGGCGTGCCGATCACGTAGATCAGCCCGGCGCAGAACAGGGCCGTGTAGAGGGCATGCGAGAACAGGCCGGTCGCGCTGCGGATGATCACCATCTGGATAGCGGCGCCGACCTGGTCCGAGCCGGCCGCTCCGATCGCGGCGTTGAAGGTGTAGAGGAGGTCCTCGAGGATCTCGAAGCCGAGGCCGAGGAAGGCGCCGACCAGCAGGGCGTCGCAGACGCTGCGGATCCGGTTCGGCGCCAGGCCGAGCAGCAGCAGGAACCCGGCGGCCTTGGCGCTCTCCTCGACGAACGGAGCGCTGAGAGCGGCCCACCAGTCCGTGACGAAGGCGTGGCCGAACAGCTTCCCGTAGATCCCGGATAGCGCGTCGTTGGCCCCGATCGCGATGCCGAAGGTCGCCGCGACCCCGCCCCAGAGGAAGGCCGCCGCCAGCAGCCTCGACGGCTGCCGGGCGTAGCGGTCCACGTTGAGGAAGATCAGGGCGAGCGCCACCCCGTAGAGCCCGAGCAGGACCACGGCGCTGATCGTGGTGGCCGGGCTGACGTCGACGTTGGTCCACTGCTTCCACATCTGGATGAAGCCCCAGACGGTCAGGCCGAGGAAGACCCAGAAGCAGGGATTGCCCGGCTGGACGAGCTTGAGCGGCCGGCCCCAGCCGGAGAGCGCCAGCGCCTCGCGCCGTCGCTCCCGCCCGGCGTCCGGCGCCGACGGGGCGGGTTCCGCCACGACCGTCACTTGTCGCCTCCCTTCGAGGCGCTCTGGTCGTATCTGAAACTGGCCAGCATGGTGCCGATCTCCTCGGCCTCGTCGTCCATCTGCGCGGCGGGCCCGACGACGCTCAGCCGGACCCCGGTCTTGCCGAAGACGAAGGCGCCGACCACGCCCTCGCTCTCCGGCGCGGAGTAGTGCTCGGCGACGCCCTTCGATCGTGAGCCCCGGACCGGCAGGGCGGTCTTCTCGCCGGTCGCGTTCAGGGCCTCGCCGTGATCGGAGATCGAGGTGTGCTCGATGGTCGACAGCAGCTCGTCCGGGGTGCCGTCGAACGGGCCGGCCGTCACCTGCATCGTCACCGCCCCCTGGGTCAAGGTCACCGGGGCGCCCGGGGCCTTGGTCCGGGTCTTGTCGGTCGTGCGCAGGCCCGCCTCCAGGTTCCAGCCGGGGGTGGGTTCGAAGGTGATGCCGGGGGCGATCAGCAGCCGGTCGCCGCGTTCGATCGGGTCGTCGTACTCCAGCGTGCGGTTCAGCAAGGGGATCAGGACGATCCAGAGCGCGGCCAGGAGGAGGACCACGATCGCGTACTTCCAGGCACGCCGGTTCAGGTCGACTCCGGCACCCCGATCGGATACGGACGAAACACCCACGGATGGCCGATCATACGAGTGGCCCCGGCGTTTGGCAACTGGTCAGGGAGTGATCTGGCCGGGACGCAGGTCCTTCAGGTGGCTCTCGCTCGGGGCGTCGCCGGCGGCGGTCGCGATCAGCCTTCGCGTGAGCAGGGCGGCGGCGATCGCGAAGAGCGGGGCGAGGGCGATGTTCGAGACCGCCTCGGTCAACCCGTCGACGATGAAGGACTCGCCCAGCCAGGAGGCGATCAGATGCTCGAACCCCTGCTCGATGCCGCCGCCGAACAGCTCGATCGGGAAGAGCACGCAGAACACCAGCCAGAAGTCGATTCGCACCAGCCGGAAGCTGCGGGCGAAGGCGGCTCGCACGCCCCGTCCTTCGATCTCGACGATCGGCCCGGCCAGGGCCAGCAGCGTGAACGCCGCCAGGCCGGGGAGGATGAAGAGGGCCGCGCCGATCAGGGTCACCAGCGCGTAGGAGAGGTCCACCGCGATCAGGCGGCCGTAGCTGAGGTGGCCGGCGAGGAAACGGAGCGAGGGCGGGCGGCCGTCCTTCGCGTGGATGAGGGAGAGGCCGATCGCGCCGGCCAGGAAGACCTCCCCGAGCACGTTGGAGGCGGCGATCAGGCCGGCGCCGAGGGAGAGCGCGATGAACTTGAGGTCCTGGGCGGGGCCGAGCGACTCGATGGCGTGCGCGTCGGCGGCGTCGATCAGTCCGAGCGGCACGAAGATCACCACCGACAGGAGCAGGATGTCGACCCACCAGCCGCGGTAGACCCGCATGACCTGGAGGTACGTCCCGCCGACCCGGCGGGCCAGACTCGCCTTCCGCGCATCGTCTGCCATCGGTGCGCTCAAGATATTCGGCGCCGCCCGGTTCCGGTCAGCGGGTGCGGGGCGCCTTGGCGCGGATCTCGTCCAGCAGCCGCTGGGCAAGGCCCTGCGGATCCTCGTCGGGCTGCGGCTGGCCGCCCTCCGGGGCGAAGAACTCGACCGTCACCCGGGGCCGGTGGGGGAAACGCTTCAGCTCGGTGCCGCCGCGCACCGCGACCAGGACGACCGGCACGCCGGGGCAGGCCCGGGCCAGGCGGGACACGCCGCGCCGGGCGCGCAGGTTCTCGCCGCGCGAAAGGGTGCCCTCGGGAAAGATGCCGATCGTCTCGCCCCGGCCCAGCGCGTCGACCGCCGCCTCCAGCGCGAGCAGGTCGCCCTGGCCGCGCCGGATCGGGATCTGGTCGGCCGCGTCGAGGATCCAGGCGAGCGGAGGGAACTTCCAGAGCGATGCCTTGGCGAGGAAACGGAGCTGCCGCCCGCGCCACATCATCGCCTCGATGATCGCGAGCGGGTCGATCCAGGAGTCGTGGTTGGAGACGATCAGCGCGGCTCCGCGCTGAGGCAGATGCTCCAGCCCCCGCACTTCCAGCCGGGCCCAGTGCCGGAGCCACCGCAGCATCAGGCGGACGGACTGGTAGAGCTTCCAGCCCTTGCGCGCGGAGACCGCGATGGCCTCCTGCGGGGTAACGAATTCGTCTGCCGTCGATGTGCTCAAACCAGTTCCACGGTGCCTCGTGGGTTGAAGATCGCACGACTCTAGAGCCTCCGGCCCCCGTGGACAACGCGTTCATGGAAGAACGTCGGTTCGCGAGTCGGGCGACGCGCTCGGCTAACATAGCGACACTGTGTCGATAAAGCTCGGTTTCCATGTTCCACGCCCTGCGTGATCTCCGCCGTTCCGGCCGTCGCTTCCTCCTGGTCGGCACCGTGATCGCCCTGATCGCGATGCTCTCGACCGTGCTGGTCGGCCTGACCGAGGGTCTGGTCAAGGACGGGACGTCCGGGCTCCGAGAGTTGCCGCTCGACCACCTCGCGATGCAGGACGGATCCGACGCGGTCTTCTCCCGCTCCACGCTCGGCGCCCGAGACCTCGAGGACTGGTCCGGGATCGAGGGGGTCGAGGTCTCGCCGCTCGGGGTCTCCTTCGCCAACGCGGCCTCGGTCGGGAACGGGCCGAACGTGGACATCGCCCTCTTCGGCGTCCCGCCGGACAGCTTCCTGGTCGAACGCGAGGAGGGCCGCGAGGCGCTGAGCGGCCGGCCCGGGATCGTGCTCGCCTCCGAGACCAAGGACGAGGGGGTGGAGGTCGGAGACCGTTTCCGGTTCGCCGGCTCCGACCGTCCGCTGCCGGTGCTCGGCTTCACCTTCGCCGGCTCCTACGGCCATGTCCCGGTGGGTTACGTCGACATCGGCGAGTGGCGCGAGATCACCTACGGAAGCCGGGGCACCGATCGCTTCTCGGCGGTGGCGATGAGGCTGCCGGACGGGGCGGACACGGCCCCGGTCGAACGGCGGACCGGGACCGAGCTGCTGACCAAGGACCAGGCCTTCGACGGCTCGCCCGGCTACTCGGCCGAGATGTCGACGATGTCCCTGATCAGGTTCTTCCTCCTGCTCATCTCCGCCCTGGTGGTCGGCGCCTTCTTCACCGTCCTGATCGTCGAGCGCCGCGCCCAGATCGGTCTGTTGCGCGCCATGGGGGCGACCGGCGGCTACGTGATGCGCGACGGCATCGGCCAGATGGCGGTGATCCAACTGGCGGCGACCGTGCTCGGCTGCGGCGCCGGCCTGCTGGTCATCCTGGCCCTCGACGGCGGGCCGGTCCCGGTCTCGCTCTCGCTCGGTGGAACCGCGGTCGCGGCGCTGCTCCTGATCGTGGCCGGACTGCTCGGGACCCTGGTCAGCCTCCGCCGGGTCAGCCGCATCGAGCCCGCGACGGCGCTCTCGGGGGCCGAGGCATGAGGATCGAGGATCCCGTGCTGAGCCTCGAAGGCGTGCGCGTGACGGTGCCCGACGGCGACGCGAGGCGGACCATCCTCGACGGTGCTGACCTCCACCTCGCGCCGGGGGAGTCGGTCGCGATCACCGGGGCCTCCGGGTCGGGCAAGTCGACCCTGCTCGCCGTCGCCGGCCTGCTCAAGAAGCCGGACGCCGGCACGGTGACGATCGCCGGCGAGAACGCCGACTCGCTGCGCGACCGGGGCCGCACCCGACTCCGCCGGGAACGGATCGCCTTCATCTACCAGTCCGCGAACCTGCTGCCCTCGCTCACCGCCCGCGAACAGCTCGAGCTGATGGCGCACATCCGGCGCGAGCCCCGAAGCGAGGCGAGGGAGCGGGCCGATCGCCTGCTCGCCGTGGTCGGTCTCGAAGGCCGCGCCGGCCAGCTGCCCGGGCAGCTCTCCGGCGGCGAGCGCCAGCGGGTCGGGATCGCCCGGGCCCTGATGTGCCGGCCCGACGTGATCCTGGCCGACGAGCCGACCGCCTCGCTCGACCCGGACCTGGCCGAGGCGATCGTCGACCTGCTCACGACCCGCTCCCGCGAGGCCGGGGTCGCGATCCTGCTGGTCACCCACGAGGAGTCCGCCGCCGTCC
>JAFKLL010000012.1 GCA_017304845.1 Solirubrobacterales bacterium | reverse complement strand
GGTTCTTGCTGGCCATCGATGAGGGAGCGTACCTGCGCCCCCAGCTGCTCCGGGTCCATGGGGCTGATCTCGGCGTCCTCGAGGATGCCGCCCCTGCGGTAGAAGAGGATGGTCGGGCAGCCGCCCACCCGGTAGATGTTCGAGACCGCACCGTCGCGGTCGTAGCCGACCGGGACCTTCCAGCCGTGCTCCTCGATCAGCTCCCTCACCCGGTCGCGGTCGTCGCGGACGTTGATCGAGACGAAGCCGGCCCGACGTCCGTAGCGGGCGGCCACCTCGTCGAAGACGTCCTGCTGATCGATGCAGCTGGAAGCCTGCTTGGTGAACCAGAACGAAAGCACCAGCGGCCGGTCGAAGTAGTCGCAGATGCGCAGCACGTCCCGGCCCTGGACCGAGCAGGCCTGGTCCGGGCCGACGTTGGCGTCGCCATCCAGGTCCGAGGCGGCGAGCGGCACGGCGAAGGGCGCCGCCTTCTCGCCGATTCCCACGTCGCCGATCCCGACCGTGCCGGAATCGGTCGTCCTCAGCATGTTGAAGAGGGCGACGAGAACGACGATGACGAAGATGACCCCGACGACGGCGACGTAGTTGAAGGGCCGCCCCCGGGAGTTCAACGTCGCTCCAACCAGACCAGCATCGCCGGCAGGACCAGCAGCACACCGGCCAGGGCGACCGCGAGATCGACCACGGCGATCAGGCCGAAGTCACGCAACATCGCGACGTCGCTCGCGCCGAGGGCGGCGAAACCGGCGATCGCGGTGAGGCCCGAGGTGGCGACGGCCATGCCGGTGCGGCCGTAGGTGCGGCGCAGAGCGACCGTGAGGCTGGCGCCGCCCTCGCGCTCCTGGAAGTAGCGGCCGGAGATGATCACCCCGAACTCGGTCGCGATCGCGGTGACCAGCACCGCCAGCACCGTCGAAAGCGGGTTGAGGGAGAGGTCGAGCGCGGCGACGATCAGCGCCGACCAGCCCCCGGCGACCACGATCGGGACCAGCGGCACCAGCACGCGGCGCGGCGAACGGTAGACGAGCAGGAGGACCAGGCCGACCGCGACGATCCCGGCCAGGACCAGCAGGTAGCGGGAATCCGCCAGGTCCGAGGCGGACGAGGCGACCACGACCGGCAGCCCGGTGACCGTCGCGGACACTCCGGGCGGCGGTCCCTTGCCGCCGCGCGAGTCGGCGACCGCCCGCTCGATCCGATCGATCACCGCCTGCTGATCGTCGACCGAGCCGGAACGCAGCGCGAAGGCGACCTTGGCCTCGGTCGGGTCTCCCTTGCCGACCAGACCGCCGGCGATGATCGCCTTGCGGTCACTGGCCGGCAGCGACCGCAGGACGGAGCGCACGTCGGCCGAGGTCAGGCCCTTGCTGGTCGGGTCCACGAAATCGGGGATCGCCGGCCCGGGGCAGAGCTCGGCCCCGATGCAGCTCGGCTCCTCTCCCCCGTATCCGGACTCGGCGAGGATCTCGGTCCGGACCTGATCGGTCCAGGCCACCACGGCCGGGGACGTCACGTCCGGCGCCTTCACGATCAAGTCGATCTCGCCGGAGGTGCCGGTGGTGTCCTCGACGTCGAGCAGATCCTGCACCACGCCGGCCCGGGTCGGCAGCAGCTGGCCGATCTCCGTCCGGATCTGGGCCTGGGTGCTCACCGCCCACCCGATCGCGCCGAGCAGCAGCGCCAACAGCAGCACCCGGCCGGGCGCCCTGATCGTGGTCGCGAGGATCGGCTTGACCAGGTCACGGGCCCGATCCCAGACCCGGCCGCGGCGCGGCTCCGGGCGGCGCTCGCCACGCAGGGACAGCAACGCGAAGCCGACCAGGAAGGTGAAGAGGAAGCAGACCAGGACGCCCCCGCCGAGCAGCAGCCCGAACTGGGAGACCAGGGGCAGGCTGGAGAGCATCAGCGCGGCGAAGCCGGCCGCCGTGGCGAGGCAGGCGGTGGCGATCATCGGCACGCCACGGCCGGCGGCCTCGCGGGCCGCCTGGTCCGCCGGCATCCGTCCGGTCTCGTCGAACCGGGCCTGGAGCTGGACCGCGTAGTCCACGGTGAGCCCGATCAGGATCGGCGCCGCCCCCAACGCCGCCAGCGAGAACTCGCCGCCGCAGAGGCGAAGCAGCCCGGCCGCGACCCCGACCCCGCCGAGCGCGAGGCCGAGCGGGAGCAGGCGCCAGATCGAGCCGAAGGCGAAGAGGAGGGCGAGGCTCATCAGCACGACCGCGACCGCGGCCAGGATCAGCACCCGGATCGGCAGCTCGTCGTTCAGGCCGTCGAAGACGACCGGGGAGCCGGAGACCACCAGGTCGACATTGCGCAGCTGGGTCGAGGGATCGGCGGCCGCCTGCTTGATCAGGCTGATCGCCTCGGAACGCTGGCCATCGGTCAGGTCGCTGCGCAGGCGGATGACGATCTGAGCCGAGTCCGAGGACGGGAACAGGTAGTTCAGCTTCGGCTTCGGACCGGCCTGGACCCCGCCGTCACCGAAGACGACCCGCCGCACGAAGGTCGGGTCCTCCAGGCTCGGGGGCTCGGTCAGGTCGAGCCCGTAGCGGGAGATGACCTCGACCGCGAGGCCGATCACGCGCTGCCGCTCAGCCGCTCCCGCCGGCCCCTTCGGCAGCCCGGCCAGCCGCTTCAATTGACGCTGATAGACCTCGGTGATGCCCCCCACGGCCCGACCTAGGAAGGTCGCCGGCCCGGTGACCAGCTGAGCCGCCCTCAGGTCGGTGAGCTGACGGCAGATCTTGAAGAGACGGCCCCTCCCTTCCTTGATCGCCCCGGCGAGGCAGGTCTCGAGGGTGGCCAGCTTGTTGAGGTTGTAGGTGCTGAGAGTCTCGACCAGAGGGCCCTTGGCCATCACCACCACCGGGTCGGAGCCGAAGGCCTTCTCGGCCTGCTCGTTCGTCTTGTAGGCGGTGGAGCCCTTGTCGAAGAAGGCGTCGGTGACGTTCTGGGAGCCCATGCCGGCGGCCGCCCAGATCGAGACCGCCGCCAGCAGGACGGCGCAGATGATCACCGGCCAGGGCCGGCGTGAGGTGGCTGCGGCGAACCCGCCGAACAGCCGGGACATCAATCCATCGCGAGCGGGCCGTGAACGTCGGCCTGCAGGAACTGGTGGACGAACTCGTTGTCCGATTCGAAGAGCTCGTCCTTCGGGCCGCTCTCGACGATGCGGCCCTTCCAGAGCACCGCGATGAAGTCGGCGATCCGACGGGCGGTCCCGAGGTCATGGCTGATCACCATGTAGCAGCCACCGCTCTCGGCGTGGACTTCCTTGATCAGTTCGCAGAGCAGCGCGGTACGGACCGGGTCGAGGCCCGAGTCGGGCTCGTCGAACATGACGATCTCCGGGTCCAGCACCAGGGCGCGGGCGAATCCGGCGCGCTTCCGCATGCCGCCGGAGAGCTCGTTCGGCATCTTGTAGTGGGACTCGCCCAGGCCGACCTCGCGCAGGCGGCGGGTCACGATCGACTCGATCTCGTCCTCGCCCTTGTCGGTGTGCTGACGCAGCGGGAAGGCGACGTTGTCGTAGATGTTCATCGAGCCGAAGAGGGCGCCGTCCTGGAAGAGCAGGCCGAACTTCTTGCGCATCTCGAAGAGGTCGTCGTCGCTCAGGTCCGGAACCGACTGGCCCTTGACGATGACGTCACCCTGGTCGGGGTAGAGCAGGCCGACGATGTGCTTGATCAGCACCGACTTGCCGGTGCCCGAGGGACCCAGCACCATCGAGATCTGATCGTCGGGAAGACCGAGGTTGAGTCCGTTGAGGATCCGGGTGCGGCCGAACTGCTTGACCACGTCGACGATCTCGATCGCGTCGGTCGAGCCATGCTCGCGCTTGCGGCCGGTATGCCACTTGTAGGGGTCGTTGTCGCCGGGGGCGACGCCGGGCAGGACGAAGTCCCGGCCGAGCACCGCACCGTCGGTGGCCACGAACTCGCCGCTCGGCGCCGGCTCGTTGACCACGGCGGCGTCGACGGAATCGGCGGCATCCGCCTCGTCGGCGGCCTCGACCTCTTCCACGATCTCGGGCTCGACGTTCTCCTCGACCGCGGCCTCGACCTCGGGCGAGTTGATCGGAGCCTCCATGGCGCCGTCCTTGTCGTCCTGTGTTTCCTCTGTATCGCTCAAACTCTCACCCTCCGATCGGCGCTCTCGGGTTCGCACCCCAGAAGACCAGGGTTCCCAACATACCGATGATGTGAACCAGCACGATGTTCAGGACCATCGACTTCGCGGTCGCGGTCCCCACGCCGACCGGACCGCCCGAGGCGGTGTAGCCGTAGTAGCAGCCGACCAGAACGATGGCGGTCGACATCGTCATGGCCTTTATCAAGCTGAATAAGACGTCAGGCGGGTTCTGGAACATCCAGAAGATCAGCTGGTAGCCACCCGAGGAGACGTCGCCGATCTGCTCGACCACGGCGATGTAGGAGGCGAGGAAGCCGACCCCGATCGCCGCCGTGTACATGAAGGGCAGGGTGATCCAGGCGCCGAGCAGACGGGTCGCGGCGAGGAAGGTCACGGGCGGCACGCCCATCACCTCGAGCGCGTCGATCTCGTCCGAGATCCGCATCGCGCCGAGCTCGGCGACGATGCCGGTGCCGACCTTGGCCGACATCATGTAGCCGAAGGCGTACGGGATGACCTCACGCAGGTCGCACCAGGCGGCGAAGACGCCGGCGTAGGCCGGGGCGCCGACCGAACGGTTGAAGTACGCGCCCTCGATGCCGCACTGGAGGCCGAGCACGAAGACCAGGCCCCAGATGACCGTGGTCGAACCGAGGATCAGGATGCCGGCCTGGTTGAGGACCTCGCCGAAGTACCTGAAGACCCGGCCGGAGAAGACCTGGCCGATGACGACGCCGCAGAACCGGGCGATCTCGCCGAGCGACTCCAGCCACGCGCGGGGAACCTGTAGCCAGCCGCCCGCCATCACTTGATCGTCTGCAGGTCGGGGTTGGTCGCCAGCATGGTCTGCGTGAACAGGTAGTTGAAGATGAAGACCCCGAGCAGGGCGGTGACGACCGCCTCGTTGACGGCCCGGCCGACGCCGGCCGCGCCGCCGGTCGCGGTCATGCCCTTGTAGCAGCAGACGATCGCGATGATCGCGCCGAACAGGGTGCATTTGAGGACCGAGGCGGCGAGCTCCGTGGTCGAGGCGTTCGAGAAGAGCGTGGCGAAGAAGCCGCCGAGGGGCTGGGCGTAGAGCAACTCGGCCCCGATGCCGCCGGCGATGCCGAAGAGCAGAGCGTAGATGTCCAGCATGCCGGTGATCAGCATCAGCGCCAGGAAGCGCGGCACGACCAGGTTCTTGATCGGATCGACGCCGAGCACCTGGAGCGCGTCCAGCTCCTCGCGGATCTTGCGGGCGCCGAGATCGGCGGTGATCGCGGTGCCGGCCACGCCGGCGACGACGACCGCCGTCACGAACGGCGCGAACTCGCGGATCGAGGCCAGGACGAAGAAACCGCCGAGGCGGTCGAGCGCTCCGAAGAGCGAGAGGAAGTTCGCGGCCTGGAGGCCGGGGGCGCCGAAACCGAAGGCGACGCAGGAGACCAGCATCGGGAACCAGCAGAGCTGGAGAGCGAAGAGGAACTGGCCGATGAACTCGTTCCCGTACGGGTACGGGGGCTTGACCGCGGACATCACGGTGCGACCGGTCAGGATCATCATCTCACCGGCTTCGGTGAAGAACTCCTTCGCGGGCTCGATCGCCTTTGTTGCGGTTGCTTTGACCATCTCTCCCGGGCGCAGGCCCGTTGGAGACAGCACGGGACCCGCCGTGGCGCGCAGTCTATGTGATCCCCCGGCGTGCGTGACCGTCGCCACACGCGTGGTATGTTGCGCCCGCCTTGAGGGGGACCAGACTCAGAACCATGCCGCGTACCGTCGTCACCCTCGGATTGCTCCTGTCCGCCTTTGCGGCAGGGGTTTTCGCGGCCGGCTGCGGCGGCGGCGATGACGGCGGACAATTCGCAAATCAGGCGACCGGGGACTTCCCGGTCGAAGTGATCGAGGCCGACCTGAAGCCGGTCCAGACGGTCGCCCGCACCTACGACATGACCATCGCGGTCAGGAACTCCGGTGACGAGACCATCCCCGGCATCAACGTGACCGTCGACCTGCCCGGCATGGACTCGACCCTCGCCTTCGCCTACGCCGATCAGCAGAAGGGCCTGGCCATGAACCAGCGTCCGGTCTGGGTGCTGGCCGAGGGCTACCCGAAGCTGGCCGACACCAAGGGACGCGGCGGCGCCACCACCACGGACAAGCGGACCTTCGACTTCGGCGAGCTGAAGCCGGGCGACACGGCCAACATGGTCTGGCGCCTGGTCGCGGTCCGCCCCGGCAACTACCGCCTCGGCTACTCGGTCTCCGCCGGCCTCGGCCCGGACACCCGGGCGGTCGACGCGAACGACCGGGTCCCGCGCGGCATCCTGCCGGTGCGGATCACCGACCTCGCCCGCCTTACCAAGGTGAACGACAAGGGCGAGATCGTGCCGCTGACCCCGGAGGAGCAGGCGCGGGTCGTCCAGCAGCAGCAGGCCCCGGTCGTCACCTTGCCGTAGCGGCTTGCCCTAGCCTTCCGGCAATGAGGCCAGTTTCTTCGGCGACCAAGGTCGCGTCCGTCCTGTTCACCCTCGCCTTCGCGGCGCTCGTGGTCGCGGGCTGCGGCAGCGACGACGGCAAGTCGGATGGAGGCGGCAAGCTCGAGGCCGCCAACGTGACCTCGCTCGCCGAGCCGACCGACATCGTCCCCGACCCGTCCGACCCGAAGGTCATGTACGTGACCGAACGGAGCGGCCAGGTGCGCGTCATGGTCGACGGGATCCCCCAGCCGGAGCCGCTGATCGACCTCACCGGCCGCACCGGCGAGGAAGGCGAGATGGGCCTGCTCGGGGCGGCCTTCCCGCCCGACTACGACAAGTCCGGCCTGTTCTACGTCTACTTCACCGACCTCCAGCAGAACATCAACCTGCTCGAGTTCCACCGCAAGTCCGAGTTCGTGGCCGACCCCGACTCCGAGCGCCAGGTGCTGAAGATCGAGCACCCGAAGACGAAGAGCCACTTCGGCGGCACGATCGGCTTCCTCGGCAATGACCTCTACCTGGCGACCGGCGACGGTGGCGGCGACTACGACGAGCACCACAACGCCCAGAACATGAACACCCTGCTCGGCAAGCTCCTCAGGATCGATCCTCGGCAGAAGGGCGGCCGCCCCTACACGGTGCCGAAGGACAACCCGCTGGTCGGCAAGCCCGGCCGGGACGAGATCTTCGCCTGGGGCTTCCGCAACCCGTTCCGCTGGACCTTCGACACCCGGACCGAGGACACCGGGATCGTGATCGCCGACGTCGGCCAGAGCGACTACGAGGAGATCGACTCCCTCCCCCTCTCCGAGGCCAAGGGAGCGAACTTCGGCTGGCCCGGCCTGGAAGGCAACATGCGAGGCCGCGGGCCGAAGCCCGAGGACTCGGTCCGACCGACCCTGGTCCTGCACCATCCGCCGTACTGCTCGGTGATCGGCGGCGTGGTCGTCTCCGAGGACGGTCCCGCCGATCTCGCCGGCAAGTATGTCTTCACCGACTTCTGCAAGAACGAGATCCAGACCCTGGACCTCGACCAGAAGAACCCCCAGCCTCAGCCGACCGGGCTCGATCTCCCGCAGATCTCGTCCTTCGGCCAGGGCGGCGACGGCTCGCTCTACGCAACTTCGCTCGGCGGCACGGTTTACCGATTCGAGCAATGAGCCATTCGCGGGTATGACCCTTTCACGCCGCTTCCTCACCGTCCCGATCGCGCTGGTGGGATGCTTCCTGCTGTCGCTGGGGGCGACCGCCTGCGCTGACGAACGGAGCGGCTCGGACCGCGCGACAGAGGTGAGCTCGGGCGGCGACGCCCAGATCAGCGCCAAGCTCCGGCCGGTCAAGGTCGCCGAGTTCGACCACCCGGTCGAGATCAAGTCCGCCCCGGGATTCCCCGGGCTCATGTTCGTGGTCGAGCAGCGCGGCAAGATCATGGTGCTGCGCAAGGGCCGCAAACTGGCCCGCCCCTTCCTCAACATGGTGCCACGGGTCCAGTACGACGGCGCCGAACGAGGCCTGCTCTCGGTCGCCTTCCCGCCCGACTACCGGCGCTCGAAGCTGTTCTACGTCTACTTCGTCGACAAGGCCGGCAACATCCGAGTCTTCGAGTACCGGCGGGGGACGCCCACCCGCGCCCGGCAGCACTCGGCCCGCGCGGTGATCCGGATCCCGCATCCGGTCAACAGCAACCACAACGGCGGTCGGCTCGGCTTCCTCGGCCACAACCTCTACTTCGGGACCGGCGACGGCGGCGGGGGCGGCGACGAGCCCGGCAACGCGCAGGACCTGGATTCGCTGCTCGGCAAGCTGATCCGGATCGATCCGCGCCGCAGCGGCGGCAGGCCCTACTCGATCCCGTCCGGGAATCCGTTCGTCGGCAAGCCCGGCCGGGACGAGATCTTCTCCTATGGCCTGCGCAACCCGTTCCGCTGGTCATTCGACACGACCAGCTCGAAGCGGAACGTGCGGATCGCGATCGGCGACGTCGGCCAGGACAAGTACGAGGAGATCGACTACGTCAACTTGAGCCGGGCCCGAGGCGGCAACTTCGGCTGGAACCTCTGGGAGGGATTCACCGAGTACAACGGCGGCGGCCCCGGCACGATCAAGCCGTCCCTGGTCCTGCCCCACCCGCCCAACTGCTCGGTGATCGGCGGCCTGACGGTGCGCGATCGCGCGCTGCCGGCGTTGCGGGGCCGTTACCTGTTCACCGATTTCTGCAACGGCAAGGTCCTCAGCCTCAAACCGCATCTCGGACGGTCCGGGTACCGCGACACGGGCATGGAGATCCCGAACGTGACCTCGTTCGGGGAGAGCCTGGGAGGCGGTGTCTTCGTGACCAGCCTCTCCGGCGCGGTGTATCGCATCAGACAGTAGTCGTCGACCGCACCGGCAAGGGAGGCCGGACGAGATGTTTCGATCGAGGGGGGAGATCAGAGGGAGGTGCGTCGGGCTGCTGGCCGCGGCCGCGGCGCTGCTCGCCGTGCTGCTGCCGACCGCGGCGATCGCGGAGCCGCATCTGGAGGAGGTGGCTCGCTTCCGGAGCACCATCGACGTCCGGGTGGCGCCGGGCTACCCGCGGCTCCTGTTCGTCGCCGACATCACCGGCAAGGTCTGGGTCATCCGCCGGGGCAAGGCCCTCCCGAAGCCCTTCCTCAACATCCGGCGGCTGACCAGCTTCGGCAACGAACGAGGCCTGCTCTCGATGGCCTTCCCGCCCGACTACCGGCGCACGGGCCGGTTCTACGTCTACTACGTCGACCGTCGGGGCGACGTGAGGCTCGACGAGTTCCGCCGCCGCACCGCGGTCCGGGCCGACCGCCGCTCGCTGCGGCACGTCCTCAGGATCCCGCACTCCCTCTCGACCAGCCACTACGGAGGCCAGATCCGCTTCAACGGGCCGCTGCTCTTCGTCTCGACCGGGGACGGCGGCATCCCGGGCGACCCCGATCGGCTGGCCCAGGATCCGGGCAGCCTGTTCGGCAAGTTCCTCCGCATCAACCCGAAGCCGAGCGGCGGCAGGCCCTACACGGTGCCCGCCTCCAACCCCTTCGTCGGGATCGGCCGGCCCGAGGTGTTCGCGACCGGCCTCCGCAACCCGTTCCGCTGGACCTTCGACCGCTACAGCGGCGATCAGGTCCACGTCGCGGTCACCGACGTCGGCTTCTCGAAGTACGAGGAGCTCAACTACCTGCCGTTGAGCGAGCTGCGGGGCGCCAACTTCGGCTGGAGCGCCTACGAGGGACTCGAGCCGACCGGAGAGCCGTTGCCGGGCACGGTCGAACCGCAGTTCGTGCTCCCCCACCCGGAGAGCTGCGCGATCATCGGCGGCGTGGTGGTCCGGGACGAGCATCTGCCCTCGCTGCTGGGCCGTTACCTCTTCAGCGACTTCTGCAACACCCGCCTTCGCAGCGTCCTTCCCGGCCGGTCCCAGGGCGCGATCGTCGACACCGGAATCGAGCTGACGAATGTAACCTCCATCACCGAGGGTCCGGCGGGCGGCGTCTACGCCACGAGCTACTCGGGCGGCCTCTACCGACTGAAGCCATGAACCCCAGACGATCCCACGCCCCTCTTCCCCTGCCCTTCCTTGCCGCGATCCTGATCGTCGGCGCCGCTCTCCTCGGCATGGCCCAGCCCGCGGGCGCCGCCTGGAAGCTCACCTACCGCCAGGTGGCGACCGCGAACCAGCCGACCTCGCTGACCTCGCCTCCCGGCCACCCCCGGCTCGCCTACGTGACCGAGCGCAAGGGCAAGATCCGCATCCTCAAGGGCGGCAAGTGGCTGCCCGGGCCCTTCCTCGACATCTCGAACCGGGTCCGCACCCTCTGGATCGAGCAGGGCCTGCTCGGGCTGGCCTTCCCGCCCGACTTCAGGAAGTCCCACCGTTACTACGTCGACTACACGGCGAGGAACGGCGACGTGGTCATCGAGGAGTACATGACCTACCCGAAGGATCCGACCAGGACCATGCCGGACAGCCGGCGGCTGATCCTGCGGATCCCCCACGTCAACGACCACGGGAACCACAACGGCGGTGAGATCGCCTTCCTCGGCAACGAGCTCTACATCGCGGTCGGTGACGGCAACGACCCCGGCGACGCGGCCAACAACGCGCAGAACCTGGAGAGCCTGCGCGGCAAGATCCTGCGGATCGACCCCCGAGGCGACTCGACCACCGGCCGCACCTACCTGATCCCGTCGAGCAACCCGTACGTGAACAAGCCGGGCCGGGACGAGATCTTCGCCTCCGGCTTCCGCAACCCGCACAGCTTCGACTTCTTCAAGCCGGAGGGCGGCGAGACGATGATGGTGATCAGCGACGTCGGGCAGGGACGTTACGAGGAGCTGAACTACCTCCCGTTCAAGCTGGCCTGGGGCGCCAACTTCGGCTGGCATGCCTACGAGGGGATCCAGCCCTACGACTGCGGCGAGCTCTGCCCCAACGGCGGGCCGCCGGGAATCACCACCGGACTGACCTGGCCTCAGCTCGTCTACTCGCATGAGCAGGGCTGCGCGATCATCGGCGGGCCGGTGATCGAGGACCCGGCCCTGACCACGGTGAAGGGGCGGATCATCTACGGCGACTTCTGCGCCAACCGGATCCGGACCGCGGCGGCCCAGACCACCTGGATCAACGACGACAAGGGCACCGGCGTCTTTCTCCCTCCCGGCAAGGGGAAGCACTCCGCCCTCAACGGCTTCGGCGAGGACGGCTGGGGGCGCGTGTACGCGCTGAGCAACTTCGGCGGCATCCACCTGATCAAGCAGATCAAGGTCGCGAGCAAGCCCAACAAGCCGACGAAGCCGGGCAAGAAAAAGAAGAAAAAGCGGTAGCCGAGCGGGCGACCTGCTATTACAGGTCCGAGGGCGAATGGCGCCCAGACGACCGAGGACGGTGAGGAAGTTGGAACCGACGGCAGCAACCGAGTCAATCTCCGTGATCAATCCCGCGACGGGCGAGCCGGTCGGGTCGGTCCCGGTCGATTCCGCCGGTGACGTCGCCGCCGCCGTGGCCCGGATCAGGGCCAACCAACCCGCCTGGGAGGCGCTCGGGTTCAAGGGCCGCCGCCGTTGGCTGAACGAGCTCCGCGACTGGCTGCTCGACAACTCGGACCGGGTCGCCGACACGCTCAAGGCCGAGACCGGCAAGGTGCGGGCCGAGTCGACGATCGAGACGCCCTACCTGGCCGACCAGATCAACTTCTACGGGGCCAAGGCGGAGAAGTTCCTCGGTGAGCGCCGGGTGCGCGCGAACTCGCTGCTCGACGCGAGCCGCAAGCTCAGGCTCCAGTACCGCCCCTACCCGGTGGTCGGCCTGATCAGCCCCTGGAACTTCCCGCTGGTGCTCTCGCTCGGCGATGCGATCCCGGCCCTGATGGCCGGCGCCGCCGTGGTGATGAAGCCCTCCGAGATCACCCCGCTCGGCCTGAACGAGATCGTCGACGCCTGGCGCGACGAGATCGGCGGCCCGGACGTGATCACCGTGGTCAACGGCGGGGCCGAGACGGCCACCGCCCTGATCGACCACTCCGACTTCGTCGGTTTCACCGGCTCCGACGTGACCGGCAAGAAGGTGATGGCGCGCGCGGCCGAGACCCTGACCCCGGTCTCGCTCGAGCTCGGCGGCAAGGACCCGATGGTGGTCCTGGACGGCGCGAACCTGGAGCGGGCCGCCAACGCCGCGGCCTGGGGCGGGATGCTCAACTCGGGGCAGATGTGCATCTCGGTCGAGCGGATCTACGTCGAGGACGGCGCCTACGACGAGTTCGTCGAGCGGCTCACCTCAAAGGTCGAGGAGCTGCGCCAGGGGGCCGACGCCGAGAGCGTCGCCTGCGACGTCGGCGCGATGACGATGCTCTCCCAGCTGGAGAAGGTCGAGAAGCAGGTCGACGACGCGATCGCCGGTGGCGCCCGCGCCCTGACCGGCGGCAAGCGCGGCGAGGGCCCCGGCCAGTGGTTCGAACCGACCGTGCTGGTCGACGTGACCCAGGAGATGAGCGTGGTCGAGGACGAGACCTTCGGCCCGGTCGTCACCGTGACCCGGGTCGCCGATCAGGAGGAGGCGATCCGCCTCGCCAACGACTCCCGCTACGGGCTTTCCGCCTCGGTCTTCGGCCCCCGCGGCCGGGCCGAGAAGGTGGCCCGGAGGATCGAGGCCGGCGCGGTCAACGTCAACGACATGATCTTCAACATGCTGGCCCCGGGGCTGCCGATGGGCGGCTGGAAGGAGTCAGGCATCGGCTACCGCAACGGCGAGTACGGCATCCGCAAGTACTGCCGCTCGGAGGCGATCGTCTCGGCCCGCACCCTGCTCGGCTCGGAACCGCTCTGGTACCCGTACACCCCGGAACGCCACAAGGTCGTCCAAAGGATGACCCGCTTCATCGGAGGCCGAGGCCTCCGCCGCTTCCGCTAGGAGAACTGAAACTCGGAGTGCGTCAAAGACGCACGAAGGGAGTTCCAGTTGAGGGTTGGGGCTCAGGGTGTGACGGTGGATCCGGTGACGCCGGTGGTTCCGGTCGTTCCAGAGCCCGCGCCCGGCTTGACCAGGATCGTCCGGCCGTCGTCGAGCTGGTAGACGGTGCCGACCGGCTGACCCTGCCCCACCACTTCCTGGCCGGGCTGGATGGTGATCTGCTCGGTCTTGTCGTCCGGGTTGGTGACGACCGAGTCCTCGGGCACCGTGTTCTGCTGCGCCGCCGACTTGTTCGGGTCGGTGATCACGTCGGTCAGGTTGAGCGACGAGAGCGCCGCGAGCAGGAAGGCGACCGAGAGGATGATGCCGATGTCGAAGAGGTTGACCAGACCGTCGAGCGGATCGCCCGCCCGGTCCTCGCGACTCCTCGCCTTGGCGGTCACCTTCGCCATCAGGGATTCCCCATCGACACCTGGGTGCTGTGCCCGTGCTCCATGGTGGAGGGCACGAAATGCGCCGCGAGATGCTTGTCAGGGGCGAGGTTCGCGGCGGCGAACTCGACGTCGGAGAAGTCCTGGGCGTAGATCCGGTCCCTGATCAGCGAGACGCCGAAGGCGAGGGCGCCGGTGAGCAGCCCGGCCACGGTCACGCCGAAGGCGACCCGGAGGTTGTCGGTCAGTTCGGTGACATTGCCCTCGGCCAGGCCGCCCAGGGCCGGTGAGAGCGGGATCAGGGTCCCCATCAGGCCGAGCGCCGGCCCCATCCGGACCAGGATGCGGGTCCGCTCCAACCGCTTGAGCGAGGTGTAGTCGTAGTCGGCCAGACGCTTGGCGATCCGGTTCTCGGCGTCAGGCACCGGCCGCAGGGTGACGATCGCCTCCATCGCCTCACGCATCGGCCGGCTCCACGAGACGGTGGAGAGAGCGGCTATCGCGCCGAACTGGTCGCCGTGGGCGAGATCGATCTCGGCCTGGTCCACGGCGTTCTCGAGCGCGGAGATCGAACGCCAGCGGCGGCGCCACATCTCGGCCGCCAGCACCCCGATCTCGACGACCGCCCAGGCCAGACCGACCAGGGCCATGATCAGGACCGGCCAACGGAGCGCGTCGGAAACGGAAAAGAGGAAATTCTCGATCTGCATTTGAGGCGGCGGCCGCGATTGCTTAGGGCAGCCGAAGAGCCAAGATACCGGAGCGGTGGCGCTGCCCGGGCCGGGACGGGCCTTTGAATGCCGCCTGTACGCTGGTTCGGCCGATGACCACCACCTCCGCGAAACGCTCGTTGACGGCATTGGCCTGCCTCCTGTCGATGCTGTTCCTGGCGGCGCCGGCCGGCGCTTTCGATGCCGGAGTGCGGGCGCCCCGACTCGCCGATCCCCGCCCGGGCGCCGTGAGCCGCCCCTTCGAGATCCCGATCTCACAGTCCGCCGCCGTGCCGCAGCCGTCGGTCTTCGACCTCGCGATCGAGGGCTTCGACCTCGACCCCACCCCGCAGGCCGGGGCCCGGATCGGATCGTTGGACCTGATCACCGACTCGGGCAATTTCGACGGGACCGCGATCCTCTCCGGGGGACCGGCCACCGACGGCGTCTCGACCTGGACCCTCGATTGGAGGCTCTCCGACCCGATCCTCGCCACGGTGACCGACGGGCTCTCGCTGGATGCCCGTGGCGAACGGATCGCCGATCCGGATTCCGCCCTGATCTCCTTCCTGGTCCCGGGCAACTACCACGGCTTCCGGATCATGGGATTGAGGCTGCGACTCAACCAGGCGGACCGGGGTCGGCCGACCGCCGCGGTCGGGGCGGTCAACCCCTCGCGGGCCGGCAAGTACCTGGTCCGCAGCCGGATCGAGTCGGTCGCCCCGGAGCGGGAGATCGAGGTCCGTTCGGCCTGGGTCAGGGTCGGCCGGGCGACCCCGGACCGTTCCTTCATGAACCTGATCGGCAGCCGGCGGCTCGCCCGCCTCGCGGCCCGCCGCCAGGCCCGCACACCGATCTGGAAGCTGGCGTTACGCGCCGCCCGGCGAACCGGAAAGGCCCGTTAGCCGGATGGACGGGATCGATCGCACGCTCGGCCGGATCGGGGTGGTCTCGGCGGATGGCTACGGGATCATCGTGCGCCGGCGGGACGGCCCCGGCGACGGCTGGTTCTCCGCCGCGGAGCTGGACGGGAGCGGCCGAGTCCAGGCCCTCCTGCTCTCCCGGATCAACGGCATGGCCGGACCGCCGGAGGATCACATCCGCGCCG
Source organism: Solirubrobacterales bacterium (assembly GCA_017304845.1). Taxonomy (GTDB): domain Bacteria; phylum Actinomycetota; class Thermoleophilia; order Solirubrobacterales; family 70-9; genus 67-14. The sequence continues at coordinate 127,683 of JAFKLL010000012.1, read as the reverse complement.
AATGGCTGCTGGAGAGCCTGGCCCGGGCGATCGCCGACCTCGGCGGCGCCTTCATCGTCGCCGCCGGTCAGTTGCCGGAGCTGACCCCGGAGAACCTCCTGCTCGCCGCCGAGGGCGGCCTGTTCCGCGCGACCGGCATCACCTCTTCACGAGGCATCGAATCCGACCGGCTCGAGGAGCTGGCGGACGCCTTCCGGACGGGCTTCGCCTCCCTGCTCGAGCCAACCGTCGCCTGGATCGACGGGCTGGGACTCCGGCCCGAGAAGACCCTCTGGCATGCCGCCGCCGACCGTCTCGCCCAGGCGCTGGTCTGGTCGGGCAAGGCCTTCGACCGACCGGACCTCGCCCTCGAGTTGACTCAGCTCACGGTCGGCCCGGAGTGCCCCGATCCGCGGCTCGCGATCCCGATCAGGCGGGCCGAGGACGAGTGGGGTGACGAGTTCCACCTGCGCAACACCTGCTGCCTCGCCTACCGCACCGACGGCGGGCAGGTCTGCCAGTCCTGCCCGCTGCAGAAGACCCTGACCTGATCAGCCCGCGGCCATCCCGGCCAGCTTGGCGACCGTGTTCATGTTGCGGGCCGTGCCCACGAGGCCGCTGCCGAAGGAGAGCTTGGACTGTCCCATGCCCTGCGGGTAGTGGACGAAGATCTCCCGGTCGGCCGGCTTGAAGCGCTCGTCCTGGACGCCCTTGACGCTCCCGTCGAGGTCGCCCGGTGGGCTGCGGTCGAGGAAGAGCACCGCGACCCGGTTGCCGGGCTCGTCCGGGAAGGGGTTGACGTCGACGAGATCCCGCATCTCACGGGCCGTGCGGACGAAGACGTCCACCTTCTTGCCCGCGTAGTCGGCCAGCCTCAGCTCGAGGATCTCCTTGACCTTCTCGGCCGGGTCATCCGCGTGGAAGACCACGTTTCCGCTGGCGATATAGGTGGCCACGCCCTCGAAGCCGGCCTCCTCGCACATCGCCTTCAGCTCTTTCATCGGGAGCTTGCCGGTCCCGCCGACATTGACCGCGCGGAGCAGTGCCACATAGGAAGTCATGCTCTGAACGGTATCCTCGAATGATGGCCGAACGCGACTATCTCAAGGCAATCTCTGACCACATCGTCGTCTTCGACGGCGGCATGGGCGCGACCCTGGAGATGTTCGACCTGACCCAGGAGGATTACGGCGGCCTGCTCGGCAAGTGCCACGAGGCCCTGGTCCTCAACCGCCCCGACGTGATCGAAGGCGTCCACGCCTCGATGATCGAAGCCGGGGCCGAGGTGGTCGAGACCGACACCTTCCAGGCCTCGAGGATCAAGCTCGACGAGTGGGGCCTGGCCGAGCACACCCTGGAGATCAACGTCAAGGCCGCCGAGATCGCCCGCAAGGCGGCCGGCCCCGACCGCTTCGTCGCCGGGTCGATCGGCCCGACCGGCCACCTGCCCGCCTCCGACGACCCGACCCTCGGCAACATCCGCTTCCCCGAGCTGGTCACCGTCTTCACCGAGCAGGCCACCGGCCTGGTCCAGGGCGGCGCCGACCTGATCATCATCGAGACCGCCCAGGACATCCTCGAGGTCAAGGCCGCGATCTTCGGAGCCCGCGCCGCCTTCGAGGAGGTCGGCCGGGAGATCCCGATCCAGATCTCCGTCTCGCTGCTGCCGAACGGCGGCAAGATGCTGCTCGGCACCGACATCCAGGCGGTCCTGACCACGCTCGAGGCCCTGAAGGTCGACGTGATCGGCCTGAACTGCTCGACCGGCCCCGAGGACATGCGCGACGCGATCCGCTACCTCGGTGAGAACAGCACGGTCCCCGTCCACTGCATCCCCAATGCCGGACTGCCCCTGCAGGGCCCGGACGGCGAGACGATCTTCCCGGAGAAGCCCGGGCCGCTGGCCGCGACGCTGGGCGAGTTCGTCGAGAAGTACGGGGTCGGCGTGGTCGGTGGCTGCTGCGGCACCACCCCCGAGCACATCAAGGCGATCGCCGAGCGGGTCAAGGGGATCAAGCCGGGCCCGCGCCCGGAGCCGGGCGAGATCCGGGTCTCCTCGATGATGACCTCCACCCCGCTGGTGCAGGAGCCGAGCCCGACCCTGGTCGGCGAGCGGGTCAACTCGCAGGGTTCGCGCCGCGCGAAGGAACTGCTGCTGGCCGACGACTACGAGACGATCACCCAGATCGCCGAGGATCAGGTCGAGGGCGGCGCCCATGTGCTCGACGTCTGCGTCGCCCTGACCGAGCGCCAGGACGAGGACGAGCAGATGCGGCAGGTGGTGAAGCGGATCTCGCTGACCCAGCCCGCCCCGATCCAGGTCGACTCGACCGAGCCGGACGTGATCAAGACGGCCCTGGAGCAGATCCCCGGCCGGGCGATCGTCAACTCGGTCAACCTAGAGGCCGGCCGCGACAAGCTCGACAAGGTGGTGCCCCTGGCCAAGGCGCATGGCGCCTGCCTGATCGCCCTGACCATCGACGAGGTCGGCATGGGCAAGACCGCCGACCGCAAGGTCGAGATCGCCAAGCGGATCACCGAGATGGTCTGCGACGAGCACGGCATGGACCGTGAGGCGCTGATCTTCGACGACCTCACCTTCACCCTGACCACGGGTGACGAGGAGTGGCGGCCCAGCGCGATCGAGACGATCGAGGGCATCCGCCGGATCAAGGAGGAGATCCCCGGGGTCAAGACCTCGCTCGGCGTCTCCAACGTCAGCTTCGGCGTCAGCCAGCCCGCGCGCGCGGTGCTGAACTCGGTCTTCCTCCATCACTGCGTCGAGGCCGGCCTCGACCTGGCGATGGTCAACCCGAACCACATCAAGCCGTACGGCGAGATCCCCGAGGAAGAGCGGGAGCTGACCAACGACCTGGTCTTCAACCGGCGCGAGGATGCGCTCGAGCGGTTCATCGCCCACTTCGAGTCGAAGGGCGAAGAGGCCGAGGAGGAGGCCGAGGACGCGACCGAGGGCATGGAGCCGGAGGAAGCGCTCCACTTCATGATCCTGCGCCGCAAGAAGGAGGGCGTCGAGGACTGGATCGACAAGTCGGTCGAGAAGATCGGCGCCGTCCCGACCCTGAACGACGTGCTGCTGCCGGCGATGAAGGAGGTCGGCGACAAGTTCGGCGCCGGCGAGCTGATCCTGCCCTTCGTGCTGCAGTCGGCCGAGGTGATGAAGAAGGCCGTCGCCCAGCTCGAGAACTACCTTGACCGGATCGACGGGCACACCAAGGGCAAGGTCGTGATCGCGACCGTGTTCGGTGACGTCCACGACATCGGCAAGTCGCTGGTCAACACGATCCTGACCAACAACGGGTACACGGTGGTCGACCTCGGCAAGCAGGTCCCCGTCGACACGATCATCGACGCCGCGATCGAGCATGACGCCGACGCGATCGGCCTCTCGGCCCTGCTGGTCTCGACCTCGAAGCAGATGCCGATCGCCGTCCAGGAGCTCCACTCGCGCGGCCTCGACTACCCGGTCCTGATCGGCGGCGCCGCGATCAACCGCGACTTCGGCCGCCGGACGCTCTACCCGCATGGCAAGGAGTCGGACGAGGTCTACGAGCCCGGCGTCATCTACTGCAAGGACGCCTTCCAGGGGCTGGACACGATGGACGCCCTGATCGACGACGAGGCCCGCGGCGCGCTGATCTCCCGGCTCAAGCAGGAGGCGGAGGACTACCGCAACAAGCCGCAGATCATCGAGAACCTGCCGCCGCTCGACGACGACTCGGTCCGTTCATCCGCCAGCACCGATGCGCCGATCCCGGAACCGCCCTACTGGGGCGTGCGCGAGGTCCCGGTCGACATCGACGAGATCTTCGACCACCTCGACCTGCATGTCCTGTTCAAGCTCCACTGGGGCGGCAAGGGCATCAAGGGCGACGAGTGGGACAAGCTGGTCAGCGAGACCTTCCGGCCGAAGCTGGAGCAGATGTGGCGGGAGCAGGACTACCTCCACCCGAGGGCCCGGCTCGGCTACTTCCCCTGCAACGCGGACGGCAACGAGCTGGTCATCTTCGACCCGGAGGATCAGGACAAGGAGATCAACCGCCTCGTCTTCCCCCGTCAGCCCAAGCACGACCGGATCTGCCTGACCGACTTCTACCGTCCGCTGAACGACGAGGGGATCCGCGACGTGGTCGCCCTCCAGGGCGTCACCGTCGGCCCCGAGGTCACCGACCTGATGGAGCAGCTCGAGAAGGACGGCGAGTTCGCCGAGCAGCTCTACACCCACGGTCTCGGCGTCCAGTCGGCCGAGGGCCTGGCCGAGTGGCTCCATGCCAAGGCGCGCCACGACCTGGGCATCAAGTCGAGCCAGGGCCGCCGTTACTCCTGGGGCTACCCGGCCTGCCCGGACCAGTCCGAGCACGAGAAGGTCTGGGAGCTGCTCGAGCTGGACAAGATCGGCATGTACCTCTCGGGCGGCTACGCGGTGATGCCCGAGCAGTCCACGGTCGCGATCATCGCCCACCACCCCCAGGCGGTCTACTTCGGCATGAAGTCCGGCTTCATCCCCAAGGGAGAGGCCCCGGACGAGGTCATCGCCGAATCCGATCGCTCGGCCAACCCCCCGGAGGCCGACCCCGCCGAGGGCGCGACCGAGTCGGAGGGCGAGCCGGCGACGGCCTGATCGCCTTCCGGGGCCCGGCCCCGAGACTTCCCTTTCCGAACGGTGTTCGTAATACTGGCATCGTCAATTTTTCGGAAAGGTCGGTCGTATGTTCGTGAGGGGATCTCTGCTGGCGCTGGTCGCCGCTGTCTTGATGGTGGCTCCGCAGGGTGCGAGCGCGCTCAAGTTCACGCCGGCCACCGGCAGCCCGATCACCGACAGCGGCAATCCGATCAGCATGAGCGCGGCCGGCGATCTCAACGAAGACGGTCGAGACGACATCGCCTTCGGGGTCAGCGGCGTGAACGGCTTCAAGGTGAAGCTCGCGCAGGCGAACGGCACCTTCACCGACGCCCACCCCGGCGGGCTGGCCTTCGGCACCGGGCCGAACGCGGGGTCGGTCAGCGCGGTCTACATCGCCGATGTCAACGACGACGGCGACCTCGACGTGCTCGTGACCGTGAGCAACCGCAACTGGCAGCTCTACCTGGGTGACGGCTCGGGGCAGTTCGGCGCCGATCCGGACTCGACGTTCGCCGTCCCCTACACCGAAGCTCCCCGCTTCATGCAGCCGGCAGCGCCCTACCCCAACGTGATCGCCGACGTCGATGACGATGGCGATCAGGACATCGTGGCCGGCATGTACGACTTCGCCTTCGACGTGATCCTCAACGACGGCGACGGGAACTTCGCCCCGCAACCCATCACCTATTTCGCCGACCAGGCGACTAGAGGCCAGTTCGATGCCTTCGGCAGCGTCGCCGTCGGCGACTGGGACGGCGACGGCAACGTCGACCTGGCCCTGGCGATGCGCCGGGACGGCGGGGTCGTCGCCCCGACCGGCGTCTACGTGGCCGAGGGCAACGGCGACGGCACCTTCACGCCCGACGGCGGGGCGCCGCTCCTGAGCGGACCCATGGCGCCCCAGTCGATCGCGACGATCCGGCTCGACGCCGACTCCCGTGACGATCTGATCGTCGGGATGAGCGACAACAGCGGCGGGTCCGCGGACAATGTCTTCACCCTGCTCGGCAGCGCCTCGGGCCTGGTCGAGAACAGCGCCTCGGGCGGCTCGCTGAACGCCGGCTACGGGCCGTACCAGGTGGGCCTGGCCGACCTCGACCACGACAGCCGGACCGACGTGCTGGTCGGTGTCCGCGGCAGCGGCAAGGCGACGGCGATCAAGAACGTCGGCGACGGCACGATCGCGCCCTTCGCCGGTTCGCCCTTCGTCCTGCCCACGATCGACGGCAACAACTTCGCCGTCAACGCGATCTACGGCGGCGACTTCAACGGCGACGGGGTCGCCGACATCGCGGCGGACTCCTCGCACTCGGGGCAGGCCACCCAGGCCCGCGGCATCGACATCCTGATCAGCCAGCCGGACGCCTCCCCCAGCCCGTCGAGCGTCGACTTCGGCATGGTGGTTCCCGGCCAGTCCTCGTCCCCGCAGTCCGTGACGATCGCCAACGCCGGCGCGGCGCCCGCGATCCCGGCCCAGAACATCACGATCACCGGAGCCGACGCCGACCAGTTCTCGCTCGGGGCCACCACCTGCGGCGGCGGGCAGATCCCCGGCAACGACAGCTGCATCCAGGCCGTGACCTTCTCCCCCACCTCCGGCGGCGACAAGAGCGCCACCCTCCGGTACGCGATGTCGAACCAGGCGGACATCGCCGTCCCGCTGACCGGCAAGGGCGGTGAGCCGGAGTTGACCGTCCCCTCCGGCCTGACCCATCTCGGCACGACGTTCAAGGGCGACACCTCGTCGGTCAGGATCACGCTCGAGTCGACCGGGACCGGCCCGGTGACGATCGGCACCCCCTCCGTTTTCAACAACCCGGGCCAGTCCGAGTTCTTCTCGATCGTCAACGACGAGTGCGCGGGCGAGACGATCGCCCCGGACGCGACATGCACCCTCGACATCCACTTCACCCCGACCACGGTCGGCTTCAAGGGCACGTCGATCATGATTCCGAGCAGCGACCCCGCCGGCGGCGGCACCCAGGCCTTCGGGGTCGACGGGGTCGGCATCGACCCCGGGATCTCGGTCACCCCCACCAGCCATGACTTCGGCTCGGTGGAGATGGGGATGTACGGGACCCCGAAGACCAAGACCTTCACGATCAGCTCGACCGGAACCACCAACCTGAGCGCGTTCCCGATCTCGATCGAGGGCGACGACAGCGACGACTTCACCTTCGTCGGCTCCCCGTCATGCAGCGTCGTCACTCCCGGGAACTCCTGCCCGGTGGAGGTGCGTTTCGCACCTGAGAGCGGCGCTTCCGGCGCCCGGAGCGCGGAGCTCGTGATCGAGAACAACACGAGAGACGACAACGAGCTGGTCATCCCTCTCACCGGAACGGCGACCGCGGCACATGTGACGCCGCACCCGACCAGCATCCAGTTCGGCGAGGTCGATCCCTACGACGGGACGCCCCCCGCTCAGACCCTGGAGCTCGAGTCCGATGGCACCGCCGACATGATCGCGGCCGGCTACTTCGGCGACCTGGAAGGCCCTCCGAACTTCACCTCGGGACCGTTCTCGGTGAACGGCGCCGCCTGCATGGGCACCCAGGAGGACCCGGTGACGACCTCGCCCGGCGAGAGCTGTGACCTGACCGTCACCTTCGACCCGTCGAACGCGGCCTGGGGCGCCAACACCGAGACGCTCCACGTGCTCACCAACGGCAACTCGGTCGATGTGCCGCTCAGCGCCACCCTCACCCGGGGCGGAGCCTCCGTGAGCACGGAAAGCGTCGACCTCGGCGATGTCGAGGTCGGCCAGACCGGCTCCGCCACGGTGACCGTGACCTCGACCGGGACCGCCCCGCTCAAGCTGGACGCCCCGGCGATCAACGGTCCCGACGCGGACATGTTCTCGGTCGATCAGCCCGCGAGCTGCACCGGCCTGACCGAGGACCAGACCTGCGAGGTCACGGTCGAGTTCACGCCCAGCGCGATTGCGGGCAAGCAGGCCTGGCTGACCCTCTCCGGAAACTTCGGCTCGGCCAATGTGGCTCTTGCCGGCCGCGGCATAGCGGCCTACGTGAACGCTCCGAGCGAGATCGCCTTCGGGGAGACGGTCGTCGGAACCGAGATCTCACAGACGAGCTCGCTGATCTCGAACGGGGACGCCCCGTTCACCCTCGGCTCGCTGACCGTCGAGGGGGCCGACGCCTCGGCGTTCTCGGTCAAGGCCCAGGACGGCGGCTGTTCCGGCCTCGTCCGGGGCGAGGAGTGCGAGTTCACCGTGACCTACAGGCCGACCTCGGCTGGGACGCACCACGCCGACCTCAAGGTCGCGGGCAACCTCGAGACCCAGACCATCCCCCTGAGCGGATCGGCCCGCGGCCTGAACCCGGCGAAGCTGTCCCTGAAGCTCTCCGGCCCGAAGAAGGTCAAGCGAGGCAAGGTTCTGGTCCTCACCGCGAAGATCGCCAACAGCGGTCAGGTGGCCGCCACCGGGGTGGTCCTGAGGGCGAAGCTGCCGAAGAAGCTCGCAAAGACCGTGAAGCCGATCCGGATCCCGAGCGTCGCCGCCGGCAAGAAGGTGACCCGGAAGATCAAGGTCCGCGTCAAGAAGACCGCCAAGAAGGGCAAGAAGCTGAGGGTGAAGGTCACCGCCGCGGCCAAGGGCGTGAAGCCCGCGGCCGCGGCCCGGGTGACGCGGATCAGATAGCCGACTCGGAGCCCTGGCCCTCCAGCACGGACCGGATGCCCTCCGGGATCGGCCGGGGTTCCTGGCTCGAGGTGTCGATGCAGACGTAGGCGATGGTGATGTCGGCGACCGCCTCGCCGTCACGGGTGAACCCGAACTCCATCTCCATCGACCGGCTGGTGATGGTGCCGACGCCGACCCGGACCTCGAAGTCCTCGTCGAAATGCAGCGGCCGGCGGAACCGGATGTTCGCCTCGGCCAGCACCACGTCCAGACCGAGATCCTTCAGCGTCGAGTACCCGCCGAGGTGCTCCCGCCAAAACTCGTTCGCCGCCACATCCGCATAGATCAGGAAGTTCGCGTTGAAGACGATCCCAACCTGATCGCACTCGTTGTAACGGACACGGAAGCTGTGAGTGGTCTCTGGGCTCATACCTGACGCATCAGGGTATCGGGGGAGCCGTCTGTCAATATTCCCCGGCGCCAACTCGCAGGGGCCGGGAACTGGAAGCTTCACAGCCACGGTTGGGCATCTCGTCGTCGAACCCCAGGAGCATAGAAATGTCTACCAAGCGACTCACGTCGTTGGCTGTCCTCGCGATCGCAGGCCTCGGTCTGATGCCCCAGGCGGCATCGGCGCTTTCGTTCCAGCCTTCGGCCGCAAGCCCGATCACGATCCCGTCACCGAACGATCAGGTCAACGATGCCGCCACGGCCGATCTCGACGGCAACGGCAACGACGACATCGTCAGCGTCGGCAACTCGATGGGGGTCTATGTCTTCCTCGCGAACAACGAGGGAACCGGATTCACCCAGGCGCCGGGAAGCCCGTTCGGGACGGGGAGCGCCGGAAACGGGCGGATCAGCGTGTTCACCGGCCAGTTCGGCGGAGACAGCGCGACCGACCTGCTGGTCATGAACGACACCTACCCGCGCACTTTCGACACCTTCCTCGGCCACGGCGACGGCACCTTCGCCACGGATCCTGACTTCACCTACACCGCGCCGCAGCCCGGGCCCAACACCCGACCGTGATCAGCGTCGGCAGCGTCGGTGATGTGAACGGCGACGGCTGGCCGGACGTCGTGGCGGGAATGACCCGCCGCACGTTCATGGTCGCCCTGGGCAGCTCGACGGGTCAGTTCACCGACGCCCCCGGCAGCCCGTTCCTGGTGCCGCCTTCGATCGTCAATCCCAGCGGAAGCTTCACCACCTCCGCGATCGGCGATTTCGACGGCGACGGCAATCCCGACGTGGCTCTCGGCCTCGACGACAACACCAACTCGGCCCCCGCCGTGTTCACCGCGGAGGGAGACGGGACCGGCGCGTTCACCTCAACCGGCACCCCGGCCCGCCTGCTCGACCAGTACCAGTGGCCGTCCTCCCTCCGGGCGATCGACCTCAACGGGGACGCGTACGACGACCTCGCCGTCGACGTCCCCAACGCGAACTCCGTGTTCACCTCGGTCGGCAGCGCCACCGGCCTGGTCGACAACCCCGCAGCGGGCGGCACCGTTCCGCTCCCCGGCGACTACCCGTATGCGCTCGCGGTCGGCGATCTGAACCTCGACGGGTGGCAGGACCTGGCGATCGCCAACCGCGGCGGGAGCCGGAGCGTCGCGACGATGGCGAGCGACGGGACCGGGAGCCTCTCCGCGTTCGAGGGCTCGCCCTTCCCGCTGCCCAAGGTGAACGGCAAGGACTTCGCCGCCAACACCCTCACGACGGGCGACTTCAACGGAGACGGCGCCCCGGACCTGGCCTCCACCAGCACGCACGGCGGTGACACCAACCAGGCCCGCGGCATCGACGTGCTGATCAACCAGCCTGATGTCGGCGTCTCCCCGGCCTCGCTCGACTTTCCGACCACGCGGATCAACCAGACCTCTGCCCAGCAGGTCGTCACCGTCAAGAACACGGGCGGCCCGTCGGTCCTCGTGAGCTCGGTCACCAAGTCCGGAACCAATCCGGATCAGTTCAACGTGGAGAGCAACGACTGCCTGTCGCTGCTCGGCTCGGGCGAGGAGTGCTCGATCGCGGTGACCTTCTCCCCCACCTCGTACCCGACCCCCACCGCGAGCCTCGACATCGATGTCTCCGGAGTCGGAACCACCTCGGTCTACCTGACCGGCCACACGCCTCCCTACATGGACTTCGTGCCCCCGGACGGCCTCGAGTTCGGCGAGGTGACCTCCGGGTACGCGCCCGCCGCGAAGACCGAGACCGTGGTGATCTACTCGGGCGGTGGCGCACCGCTCCAGCTCGGTGCGCCGCAGCTGACCGGCCCGGACGCCGCTGACTTCAGCATCGACGACCCGACCGCCTGCCTGAACCCGATCGAGTTCGGCAACCACTGCTCCCTGGACATCACGTTCAGCCCGGCCGCCGACACGGGCGGCCTCCGCGAGGCGAGCCTGACCTTCCTCTCCAACAACGACCCGGACTTCGACCAGGAGATCCCGCTCAGCGGCTACGCCCGCCGGGCCGAGTTCACGGTCCAGCCGAGCCCGTTCGACTTCGGCGAGGCGAAGATCGGCTCCTCGATCGGGAGGGCCTCGCAGACGTTCACCCTGACCTCGAGCGGGCCCGCCCAGGTGCCGTTCACGGGTGCTGCGCTGAACGGGCCCGACGCTGATTCGTTCGTGATCAAGTCCAACGACTGCACCCCGATGATCCCGGCGAACACCGGCACCTGCTCGATCAGCGTGGCCTTCGATCCGAAGTCCGGTTCGGCCGGCACCCGCACCGCCAGCCTCGACATCGACGCCTTCAGCAGCACCCACCCCGGCCCCACCCAGGTCGCGCTGACCGGCAAGGCGATCACCGATCCGATCCCCCCGCCACCGGAGACCAAGCCGAAACTGACCCTGAAGCTGAAGTCCGCCCGCAAGGTCAAGCGAGGCAAGGTCCTGGTCCTCACCGCCACGGTCGGGAACGTCGGCAACGGCGCCGCGAAGCCCCTGGTGATCCGCGCCACCGCCCCGGCCAGGCTGGCCAGGAGCCCTCGCGCGATCAAGGTGGCCAACCTCGCCCCCGGCAGGCAGGTCACCAGGAAGCTCCGGATCAAGACCAAGAGGTTCAAGGGCAAGCGCCCCAAGAACCTCAAGGTCAAGGTCACGGCGGCCTCGGGCAGCGTCAAGCGAGCCGCCACCAAGCGCGTCAAGCTCCGCTAGCTCGGAGAGCGGAGCGCGGCCGGGATTCTCGTGCCTATTGGATGAGAATCCCGGCCGTGTTCCGGGCGAAGTCGGTGATCAGGTCCGCCACCTCGTCGGGGTTGTCGAGCGCGACGAATGTCTTCCCGCCCTCGATCTCGGCGATCCGGGCATTCGGGATCATCGCCGCAAGCCGCTCGGCCAACTCCAGCTTGAAGAACCTGTCGCCTGTTCCCCAGGCGAGCAGCACCGGCTTCTCGAAGTGGCGCAGCTTCTCCGCAGCCTCGATCGCCTGGTTCTTCTCCAGCCCGCCGATCACCTTCTTCGCGTCCCTTCGGATCGCCGGGTCGCTGCCCGTCGGCTCCAGCCATTTCTTGAGCTGCCGGTCCGGGATCGGATCGGCCGTCAACGCCCTGTAGGTGGCCCAGCGGATCGGCTTTAGCTTCGACAGCAGCCCGAGCGTGGCGATGCTGCCGGGCACCCGGGCCAGCGGGGGCAGGGCGTTGTAGGGGAAGGGCGGATAGACGTCGAGGGCGTCGCAGTTGTTCAGGACGATCGCGGCCACCTTCTCCGGGTGCTGCGCGGCGAGCATCTGGGCGACCGCGCCACCGGAATCGCTGCCGACCACCGTCACCGGACCGAGGTCCAACGCATCGATGAAGTCGGCGAGCAGGTCCGCCACCTTCGGCGGCGAGAGCTCCGTGTCGGGATTGAGGGGGATCCGGTGGGCGCCCATCGGGGTCTCGGGACGGACGCACCGGAAGCCGGCCGGCGCCAGGCGTTCGACCAGCCCGTCCCAGAGAGAAGAGTCCACGAATATCCCGTGCGAGAAGAGGAGGACCGGACCTTCGCCCTCGTCCCGGTAGGCGACGGTCCCCTGCGGCAGTTCAACTGTCTCTTGGCTCATCGAAGCCTTCCTCTCGATTTCACATACCGTCGGTATGTATTTCCCGCAAGATAACATACCGTCGGTATGGAAGAGGGGAAAAGCCGAACCGAGCGCTCCGACGCGACCCGCCTCACCCTGATCCAGTCGGCTCGTCGGCTGTTCGGATCAAGCAGCTACGCCGAGGTCTCGCTGGCCCAGGTAGTCGACGCCTCCGGCGTGACCAAGGGCGCGCTCTATCACCACTTCCCCGGGGGCAAACGGGACCTGATGGAGGCCGTGTACGAGCAGGTCGAGGCCGAGTTCACCCAAGGCATCGCCGATCAGGTGCTGCCCTCCCTGGGCGAGGCCGACGCCGATCCGCTGTCCGTCATGGAAGCGGCCATCGCCGCGACCCTGGACGCAAGCCTCGACCCGGAGCTCCAGCAGATAGTCCTGATCGACTCGCCCTCCGTCCTCGGCTGGACCCGCTGGCGCGAGATCGCCGACGACCACAGCCTCTCCGTGGTCAAGGCGCTGCTGGGCGCCGCCCGCGAGGCGGGCTCGATAAAGCCGCTCCCCACCGATCCTCTCGCCTACCTACTGATGGCCGCCCTGAGCGAAGCGATCCTGATGATCGCCCGAGCCGACGATCAGGAGCGGGCCAAGTCGGAAGCAGCCGAAACCCTCCTCGCGCTCACGGAGGGCCTCAGGCCCTGATCAGACCCTCTCGATCAGGGTGGCGGTGCCGAGGCCGCCGGCGCAGCACATGGTGACCAGGCCGTACCGCTGCTCGGTGCGCTCCAGTTCGTGGAGAACCGTGGTGATGAGGCGGGTTCCCGAGCAGCCGAGGGGGTGGCCGAGGGCCATCGCCCCTCCGTTGACGTTGACCCGGCCCGGGTCGGCGTCGAGCTCCTTGACCCAGGCCCCGACCACCGGGGCGAAGGCCTCGTTGACCTCGTAGAGGTCGATCTCGTCGAGGGTCATCCCGGTTCTCTCGAGGATCAGGCGGGTGGCCTCGATCGGGCCGGTCAGCATCAGGACCGGGTCGACCCCGATCACGCAGTGGTCGACGATCCTGGCCCGGGCCTTCAGGCCGCGCTCCGCGACGCGGTCGGCGCGGCCGACCAGGATCGCCGAGGCGCCATCCGAGATCTGAGAGGCGTTGCCGGCCGTGATCTTGCCGCCCTCCTCGAAGGCGGCCTTGAGCCCGCCGAGCGCCTCCATCGTGGTCTCGCGCCTCACGCCCTGATCCACGTTCACGACGCCCTGGGGCGTCTCCACGCCTACGATCTCGCGGTCGAAGCGGCCCTCGTCCTGGGCGCGAGCCGCATTCTGATGCGACTTCAGAGCCCACTCGTCCAGCTCCTCGCGGGTCAGGCCCCACTTGTCCGCGACCCGTTCGGCCGCCACACCCTGATTGGTCAGCTGGTAGCGCTCGAAAAGCTCCTCGGTGAAGGGCTGGCCGACCTCGTCGGTCCACTTCAGGCCGATGCTGATCGGGATGTGACCCATGTGCTCGAGGCCGGCCCCGATCACAAACTCACGGGCGCCGGAGGCGACCAGGCCGGAGGCGAGGTTCAGCGCCTGCTGGGACGAGCCGCACTGGAAGTCGACCGTGGTCCCGGCGGTCTCCAGCGGCAGTCCCTCCTGCAGCCAGGCGGTCCGCCCCACGTTCAGCATCTGCTCGCCGAACTGCTGGACACAGCCCGCGATCGCCTCGTCCACGTCGGCGGCATCGATGCCCGCCCGCTCGATCACCTCGGCGTAGACGGTGCCGAGGAGCTTCGCGGCATGGACGTCGCGGAAGTCTCCCTTGGCCGGGTGGCCGCGGCCGATCGCGGTGCGTACGGCTTCGACGATGACGGTGTCTGTGGGGGCTGGTTCTCTGCTCAAGGTTTCCTCTCGGTTCGGGTCGAAGGGATCAGCGGGGCGCCATGCGGATCGCGCCGTCGAGGCGGATCACCTCGCCGTTCAGGTACTCGTTCTCGACGATCGCCAAGGCCATCGCGGCAAACTCCTCGGGACGGCCGAGCCGGGACGGGTGAGGGACCATCGCCCCGAGCGAATCCCGCACCGTCTGGGGCAGCTCGCCCAACAGCGGGGTGTCGAAGATGCCGGGCGCGATCGTCGCCACCCGGATCAGGCTGTCGGAGAGATCGCGGGCGGCCGGCAGGGTGAGACCGACGATCCCTCCCTTCGAGGCCGCGTAGGAGGCCTGCCCGACTTGGCCGTCGAAGGCCGCGACCGAGGCGGTGTTGACGATCACCCCACGGCCGCCCTCGTCCAGCGGCTCGTTCGCGACCATCGCCGCCGCGGCGAGACGCATCAGGTTGAAGGTGCCGATCAGGTTCACTTCCACCACGCGGCGGAAACGCTCCAGATCATGCGGCTCGCCCTTGCGGACCACCCGCTGCGGATCGCCGATCCCGGCGCAGTTCACGCAGATCCGCAGCTCGCCCAGGGACTTGGCCAGCTCGACCGCGGCACCGACCTGATCCGGATCCCGGACGTCGGCGCCGGCGAAGGCGAAGCCCTCAGCCTTCTCCTCGGCGGCCGGCAGGTCGAGGATCACCACCTCCGCCCCGCGCTCACGGAGCAGCTCGGCGGTGGCGCGGCCGAGGCCGGAGGCCCCGCCGCCGATCAGCGCGACCGCGCCGTCGACTCTCACGCCTTCGCCCCGTTCTCGTACTCGTAGAAGCCGCGGCCGGTCTTCCGCCCGTAGCGGCCGGAGGCGACCATCCGCTTGAGGATCGGCGGCGGCGCGTACTCGTCCCGCTTGAACTCCTCGTAGAGCGAGTCGCAGACGTTGTAGAGCACGTCGAGCCCGATGAAGTCGCAGAGCTCGAGCGGGCCCATCGGGTGGCCGCAGCCGAGCCGCATGCCCTCGTCGATGTCCTCCGGCGTGGCGAACTCCTCCTCGTACATCCGCACCCCGGCCATCAGGTAGGGCACCAGCAGCATGTTGACCACGAAGCCGGAACGGTCCTTGGTCTCGATCGGGCGTTTGCCGATCCGCTCGGAGAAATCCCGGGCCCGTGTGATCGTCTCTTCGGAGGAGTCGAGCGCGACCACCACCTCGACCAGCTTCATGACCGGCACCGGGGCGAAGAAGTGGAGCCCGCAGACCCGCTCGGGATGGTCGAGCGAGCCGGCCAGCTCGGCGATCGGGATCGAGGAGGTGTTCGAGGCGATGATCGTCTCCGCCGAGACGATCTTCTCGATCCTGCCCATCACGTCCAGCTTGAGGTCCAGATCCTCCGGCACGACCTCGATCACCAGGTCCGCGTCGGCGATCTCGCCCAGGTCCTCGGCGATCGTGATCAGCCCGAGTGCGCGGTCGGCCGCGTCCTGTTCCATCTTGCCGCCCTTGACCGCCCGGGCCAGCGACTTGCCGATCCGGTCGGTTACGCCGGGGCGCCGTTCCGGGTCGGCCTCGTAGACGGTGACCGGCAGGCCGGAGGTCGCGGTCGACTCGGCAATCCCTGAACCCATGAATCCACCGCCGACCACGGCGACATTCGCAATCTGTTCGCTCATGCCTCCACCCTCCCGCAGACCGGGGGTGCGAGCCAAGCTCGGCGAAGGCGAACCGATGGTGAACCCCACAACCAGGGGAACCGAATCCCGAACAACGGGGGGAATCCCGCCCTACCCTCGCCTCATGAGCGAATCCGAGTCGGTCAAGGATCAGTACAGCCTCGAACGGAAGGGCGAGGTCGCGATCCTCACCCTGAACCGGCCCGAGCGCCTCAACGCTCTCACCTGGGAGCTGATGCATGAGCTGCATGCGGCGCTGGACGAGGTCCGGGCCGACGACTCGATCCGGCTGCTGGTCCTGACCGGGGCCGGCCGCGGGTTCTGCAGCGGCCTCGACATCATGCGCGGCGACCCGCTCGGCGGGGACGACGGAATCCTCACCGTGCTCGAACGCCAGGAGCTGGTCGCGAACCTCGCGGTCAAGCTGCGCAAGCTGCCGATCCCGGTGATCGCCGCCGTGAACGGGCCCGCGACCGGCGCCGGCTTCGCGCTGGCGCTGGCCGCCGACATCCGCATCTGCTCACCCGAGGCGAAGTTCAGCGCCGCCTTCGTGCGGATCGGGATCTCGGCCTGCGACGTCGGCGTCTCCTACATGCTGCCGCGCATCGTCGGCCACGGCGCCGCCTCCGAGATCATGCTGACCGGCAATCTGGTCGACGCCGAGCAGGCCCAGCGGATCGGGCTGGTCAGCCGGGTGGAGGGCGACGTCGTGGAGGCCGCGCTCGAGTTCGGCGCCGACATCACCCGCAACTCGCCGTTCGGGGTGCGGATGACGAAGGAGGTGCTCGCCCTCTCGGTCGACGCGCCCTCGATCGAAGCGGCGGTGGAGATGGAGAACCGCACCCAGGTGCTCGCCACCCGGACCGAGGACATGTCCGAGGCGGTCGCGGCCTTCAAGGAGAAGCGGGCGGCCCGGTTCCGGTACCGCTGAGCCCCTTGTAGGAACCCACAAAAGAGGCCCGTTCGCGTACGGAGTGTTTGTCGGTACCGACTAACCTTCGTCTTGTTCCCGGCGTGGTGCCGGGACGAGGAGAAGAGGGTACTCACGCATGGCTGAACTGCTAGAGCAGGCTCCGGCGGCAGACGGGGCGGCTTTCCAAGGCGGCGGCGACGGAGCGACCGACTACCGCGAAGTTCTCGAGGCGTTCCGGCAGGTGGCCGGGGCGATCAGCGACGAAACCGATCCCGACGACCTGCTGCACCTGATCGCGGCGAAGATCTGCTCGCTGCTTTCGATCCGGCGCTGCTCGGTCTACCTGAAGGATCCCGAGACCGACCTGTTCCACGGGCAGGTCGCCGAGACCGGCCGCAAGGTCGACGCCGCGATCAAGCGGCTCACCGCCGGCGTGGAGTCCGATGGCTTCACCCGCGAGATCCTGGCCCGCAAGGAGCCGGTGCTGATCCGCAACGCGAAGTCGGATCCGCGCCCGGTCCGTTCCACGATGCGCGAGTGGGACGTCAAGTCGATGCTGGGCGTGCCGATGGTCCACAACCACGACGTGATCGGCCTGCTCTTCCTCGACAACGCGGACGAGCATCACGACTACACGGACTCCGAGCAGGAGATGGCGGCGACCTTCGCCAACCTGGCGGCGATCGCGGTCGCCCAGAGCCAGCGCACCGCCCGGCTCGCCTCCAGCTTCAAGACGGTGGCCCGGCAGAACAAGCTGCTCAGGCGGAGCTCCGCGATCGAGGATCGACTGACCAACCTGGTGCTCGACGGCGCCGGCCTGGGCGAGATCGCCTCGACGGTCGCCAGCCTGACCAGCAAGCCCTGCGCGATCTACGACAACAAGTACAACCGGCTCGCGATGGAGACCCCGGAGGGCGAAGGAACCCCGGCCCAGGTCTTCGACGAGGACCGCCGGCGCCGGCCCGAGGTCGCGAAGGCGATCTCCGGCCTGGAAGCGAAGCAGCCCAGCGTGATCGGGCCGCTCACCTCGGCCGGCCTCCCCCACCGCTTCATGGTCATCCCGATCACCCTCCACGACGACAACTGGGGCTACGTGGTGATCACCGCGCAGACCAGCCAGTTCAACCAGATGGACACGATCGTCGCCCGGCGCGCCTCGACGATCATCGCGCTCGAGCTGACCGCCGAGCAGCGGGCCGCCGACGCCGAGGTCCACTCCCGCGGCGCCCTCGCCCGCGACCTGATCTTCGGCACCGACAGCGGGGCCTCGCTGACCAAGCGGGCCCACTTCCACGGCATGGACTTCGACCGGCCACATGTGGTCGCGCTGATCACCCGTGGCTCGACCGGCCGCCGCCGTCCCCCTTCGGCCCGGCGCCTCGCCCTCGCCCTGCGCGACATGGACCCCAGCCTCCAGTCCTGCGTCTCGAGCGTCAAGGACGGGGTCGCAGCGGTGGTCGAGGTTCCCGGCGACGCCGCGACCCGGCAGATGGTCGCCTCCGCCAAGGACCGGCTCACGCGGGCCGCGGACGAGTCCGGTTCCGGCGGGGTCACGATCTCGATCTCGACGGTCTGCCGTGGGGTCGAATCCTTCGGCGGCGCCTACGAGCAGGCCCGGCAGGTCTTCAAGTGCGCGACCGAGCTGTCCTCGGGCGACTCCCCGGTGCTGGCCGCCGACGACCTCGGCGCCGGCCGTCTGCTCCTGGCCGCCCCCGACGGCGAGGAGACCAGGCGCTTCGCCGACGACACGCTCGGCCCGCTGGTCGACGCCTCGGACCCGGCCATGGTCACCCTGCTGGCCACGATGAGCGCCTTCTACGAGCATGCGCGCAGCATCCGCCAGTCGGCCGCCAGCCTCGACGTCCACGAGAACACGATCCGCTACCGGCTCGGTCGGATCGAGGAGATCACCGGGCTCGACCTCGCCTCGAACTCGGACGATCAGCTCTCCGGTCAGATGGCCTTGCTGGTGCTCCGGCTCCAGGGACGCATGCCCTCCGCCGAGGAAGTCCCGGACGAGGCGGCGGAGCCGGTCACGCTGGAGGCTTAGACAAAGCGAGCGGGGCCGCGTCCGGACGATCCCCCGGAGGCGGTCCATGATCACCGCATGGACCTCAACTACACCGTCTTCGATCTCCTAACCCGTCGTGTCCACTCGCCCCAGCGGGACGAGGCGGCACTCGTCTACAAGGGCGAGGCGAGGACCTACCGTGAGCTCCATGACCGTTCCCTGATCACCGCCGGCGCGCTCGCCGCCGAGGGGGTCGGACACGGCACCCGGGTCGCGGTGCTGATGAGCAACCGGCACGAGTGGCCCGAGGTCTTCTTCGGCCTGGCCGCGCTCGGCGCGATCTGCGTGCCGGTCAACGTACTGCTGCGCGGGCCGGAGGTGCGGCATGTGGTGGACGACAGCGACGTCTCGCTGCTGATCGCCGACCATGCCGCCGAACGGGCCCTGTCCGAGCTGGACCAGATGCCGCCGAAGGTGATGACGGTCGGCGAGGTCACGGTCCCCGAGGGCTGCAACGCCGTCGCCCTGGAAGACGCCTCGGCCGGCATCGAGCCGGTCCTGCCCGACCCCGGACCCGCCCCGACCGACACCTTCATCCACTACTACACGTCCGGCACCACCGGGCTGCCGAAGGCGGCGGTCCACACCCATGACGGCGTGCTCTGGAACTCGTTCACCCAGATCGGCGATTTCAACCTGACCGACCGGGACGTCTACCTCTGCGTGCCGTCGCTCTCCTGGGCGGCGGGCTTCCACGACGTGGTCCTCGCCCTGATCATGATCGGCGGCCGCTCGGTCCTGATGCCGACCGGCGAGACCGGGGTCGACAACATCGTGAAGACCGCGGTCGAGCAGGACGTGACCCACACCTTCCTGGTGCCGACCCTGCTGAAGCAGCTCTCGATCTCCCCCGAGCTGCTGGAGCAGATGCGCGCCTCGAAGGTCCGCTGGATCGTGACCGGGTCCGAGCCGGTGCCGAAGGCGATCATCGAGACCCTGCAGAAGGAGCTGCCGGATTGCGGCGTGCTCCAGGGCTACGGCCTGTCCGAGTTCCCGACCATGGCGACGATGCTGCGGCCGGAGGAGGGGATCACCCACGTCGGCAAGGCCGGCCGGCCCCTGACCATCACCACGATGGCGATCCGCACCATGGAGGGCGAGATCGTCGAGCACGGCGAGGGCGAGATCATCCTGCGCAGCCCGGCCACGATGAAGGGCTACCTGAACCGGCCCGACGCGAACGAGGAGACCCTCCGCGACGGCTGGCTCCACACCGGGGATCTCGGCATCATCGACGAGGACGGCTACCTGACCGTGACCGGCCGCAAGAAGGACATGATCATCTCCGGCGGCCTCAACATCTACCCGCGGGAGATCGAGGACGTGATCCACCGGGTCGAGTCGGTCCGCGAGGTCGCCGTGGTCGGGGTCGAGGACGAGAAGTGGGGCGAGGCCGCGGTCGCGGTGATCGTCGCCGAACAGGTCGAAGCGGTCGACACCGGAGAGATCGACACCCTCTGCCGCACCCACCTCGCCACCTTCAAGTGCCCCCGCGCGATCTACGTCCGCACCGAGCCCCTGCCCCGAAACCCCTCCGGCAAGCTCCTCAAGCGCGACATCCGCCCCTGGGCCGCGGAGCGGCACCGGGCCGCCGCAGCCTTGTAAGAACCGCCAACCCACGGCCATTTCTTAACGGCCGGTTTTGTCGAAGCTGACACTCTCTGATCAGCGCCCCTGTGCCGGACTCCCCGCGTCGCAGGTTCGTCGGAGAAGAGAGGAGAGCAGCAAGTGAAGCACCCCACAGCCAACCCCAAGTGGACCCTTCCCGAGGGGACCGCGTTGGCCCGCATGACCCGCGAAGAGGTTTTCGACCGCGTGGTCGCCAACGCCGAGAAGCTCGGTGACGCGAAGTGGTCCGACGTCGTCTCCGATCGCTGGGACGAGTTGTTCAGCAAGGCCGACGGCGACGAGCTCGCCCAGGACATCTTCAAGCGCTTCAAGGAAGAGGAAGGGCGCCCCTTCTACGCCGGCTGCGAGATCGCGGTGATCGAGCACCCTGACCTCTACGTCTCACGCTCCGAGGAGGCGACGATCCTCTCCCCCGACGACTTCCCGGAGGGCGTGGTCGGTGACGGCGACAACGCCTTCCAGGCCGAGGACGTGACCGGCGAGATCATGATCGTCCGCGAGGTCTCCGAGGTCGACCGGCTGATCACCGAGGGCGTCCCGGAGGGCGTGATCGGCGTGATCGACGACGCCGGCGGCACCATGACCGCCCCGATCCTCCCCGACTTCGAAGCAGTGATCTGCCTGGCCGGCACGGTCCGCTCGCACCTGGCGATCATCGCCCGCGAGTTCGGCGTGCCGACCCTGATGAACGTGCGGCTCGCCCGTCACCTCGTCGACGGCGAGAAGGTCACGGTCAAGTACTCGACGGTCGCGCAGAACGTGGAGGCCTACTTCGGTGAGGACCTCAACGAGCGCGCCCAGATCATTCCCGAGGGCTGAGCGATGAGCGAATGGAGCATCGACGAGCAGCAGCTGCTCGAACTCAACACGTATCTGCAGCGGACCGACGACGTCCTGATCCACAACTGCCTGACCCGGACGGCCCAGGAATCGAAGCTGTTCCCGATCATGCCGTACCTGCAGATGATCTTCTACGACCAGTACTACCGGATGCCCGATCTGATCCGGAAGGCGACCGCGGTCATGTCGCCCGAGGAGATGGGCCACCGGGCCCGGAACTCGAGCCTGAACATGGGCAAGGTCACCTCGTGGGGAACGCTGAACTTCTACCTCAACGGCCGCACCAACCTGCTCAAGGCGGGGATGCTCAAGCCGGAAGACAACGTCGAGGACCTCTGGACGATGGTCGACTGGCACAAGCGGTTCAACGCGGCCTTCCACCGCAACGCCGCCCACCAGTGGGTGCTCGACTCGAATGACATCGCGCAGGAGCATGACGAGCGGGTCCTCCAGGTCTTCGAGGCGGACGCCTTCGAGGCGAACCAGGAGCTGCGCGACGCGGCGGCCAAGTTCACCGCGCTCGGCACGCAGTACAACTTCCTGATCCATTGCGAGAGCCGGGTCGGGCTCCAGTGCTCCGGCCCCTACCGCCTCGGCGGCAAGCGGCTCATGCACACCCGTGACTTCACGAACATGTCGGAGTGCGGGTTCTCCTGGATGGACGGGGTCGGTGACACGGTCGACCACAACAACCTCACCCTGGTCGTCCTCACCGACGAGGTGACCATGGAGATCACCGACTGGGGCACGGCCTACACCCAGCCCGAGAATTACCAGCCGCGGATCACCGGGGTCGGCCTCTACACCTCGGATTTCCTGACCGACCGCTACGTCCCGGTCGGCATGGACTCTCGCCAGGACCTGATCGACACGCTGAACGAGATGTCGGAGCAGATGAAGGAGGCGACGAAGAAGCTGTACCGCCGCTTCTCCGAGATGACCATGAACCAGATGATCGAGGCGGGGATCTACACGTACTTCCAGTGCGCCTCCGACATCGCCCGTCTGGCCGGGGTCTACGAGCAGCGCGAGTGGGAGTACATCGACGAGCGATCCGCCCGGTTCTGGGAGATCCACAACGAGGAGTACTCGCTCGACGAGTACGTCAGCCACTTCGCCGCGATGGACGGCCATCTCGCCGCCCAGAACGACTACTACCTCCACCCCGTCTCGTACTCGGTGTGGCGGAAGAGCGGCGGCCAGGGCGACGTCCCGCCTCCGGGCCGGAACGCGAACCTGATCCCGGCCCACATCCTCGACGGCCACGACTACCCGCGCCGGGTCAACCCGAACGGGCTGTCGGACTCGAAGGGCAGCTCGAGGCTGCCGGAGAAGTCGACCCCGTACACGTTCGTCCAGGGCAAGCTGACCCAGGACGAGATGAACCAGGCGGCGCGCGAGTTCAACTCGCCGCTCTTGGAGAGCCCGTGGCGGAACTTCGACGAGCAGCACGTCAAGTGGAACCACGAGGACGAAGACGTCCAGGCGATGTACCGCTACACCCAGGAGAGCTCGCGTCTGCTGAAGGACAAGGGCTCGTCCCTGGTCCGGGCGGACATCGAGGAGATCCGCAGGGCTGCCGGCGAGAACGCCTGGAGCGACATCGAGACCGGGGCCGCCAAGCCGGTTCCGGCGGAGGCATGAGATGACGATGACCCAGAGCAATGACCTGACCCTGACCGCGCTCCACGTCCTGAAGATCAAGGGACGGGCCAGCGTCGACGAGGTCGCCGCCTCGATCGGCGGCGATCCCGGGGCGGCGGCCGAGCTGCTCAGCGGTTTCGCCGACGAGGAGCTGGTGGTGGAACGGACCGGCGGTCGCCGTCCCGGCTGGATGCTCAGCCCGGCCGGCCGGGCCCGCCACGAGGAGCTGCTGGCGGAGGGTGTCGACGACGAGGCAAAGGCCGAGATCGCCGACGCCTACGAGGGCTTCCTCGCGCTCAACTCGACGGTGAAGGAGATCGCCTCCCGCTGGCAGGCGGTCAGCGACGACGCCGGTCGTTTCGAGCTGGTCGAGGAGGTCCACGAGATCCACGAGGACGCGGTCGACTCGCTCGACCGGGCCGGCGAGGTCTCGCCCCGGTTCGCCCGCTACGGCGCACGGTTGAGCGAGGCCCTCGACAAGGTCGAGGAGGACCCGCGGTTCATGGTCTCCCCCGCGGTCGACAGCTACCACACGGTCTGGTTCGAGGCGCATGAGGACTTCCTGCTCACGCTTGGCCGGACCCGCGAGGCGGAGGGGTCGATCTGATGGGCAAGGTACACACGGTCGGCGGCGAGATCGACCCGGACCAGCTCGGCGTCACCTACTGCCATGAGCATCTCGCCACGATGCCCGGCCAGCACCTGCTGGAGAAGATGGGCGGCGACGACCTGATCCTGGAGGACATGGCGAAGTCGGCCGAGGAGCTCGAGATCTTCAAGCGGGCCGGCGGCCAGGCGGTGGTCGACTGCACCACCACCGAGTACGGCCGCGGCGCCGACAAGCTCGCCGGCCTCCAGCGTGACACCGGGGTGAACATCATCTGTTCGACCGGGCACATCATGGAGGGCTACTGGCGCGGGGTCGAGGACATCGCCGGTCGGTCCCCGGAGTCGCTGCTCGACGAGATGCTGACCGACCTGACCGACGCGATCCCCGACTCGGACGGTGTCCGCGCCGGCGTGATCAAGCTCGGCTCCTCGAAGGACGAGGTTCTGCCCGAGGAGGACAAGA
Source organism: Solirubrobacterales bacterium (assembly GCA_017304845.1). GTDB lineage: Bacteria > Actinomycetota > Thermoleophilia > Solirubrobacterales > 70-9 > 67-14. The sequence continues at coordinate 103,699 of JAFKLL010000012.1, read as the reverse complement.
TGATCCGGGCCGGGGTCGAGGCGCAGAAGCGGACCGGCGCCCCGATCCAGACCCACACCACGGCGGGCACGATCCCGCTGGAGCAGGTGCGGATCTTCGACGATGCCGGGGCCGACCCCGAGCACACGATGATCGGCCACCTCGATCGTCGACTCGACTGGGACGATCACCTGGCGGTCGCCAAGGCCGGCTACCGGCTCGGTTTCGACTGCATCTCGAAGGAGCACTACCAGCCGGAGGCGCAGCGGATCGAGTTCATCAAGCGCCTCGTCGAGGAGGGGCATGAGGACCAGATCATGCTCTCCGGGGACATCGCCCGGCGCAGCTACATGACCGCCTACGGGGGCGGCCCGGGCTACAGCTACATCTTGTGGCGGTTCATCCCGTGGCTGCATCAGGTGGGTGTGCCGGAGAGCGCGACCCGCAAGATGGTGGTCGACAACCCGAAGGCGTTCTACGCTTGGAAGGACGTCTGATGCGCGCCGCCGTGCTGGACGAGTCGGGCGAGCTGACGGTCCGTGACGACTGGCCGGAGCCGGAGCCGAAGGCCGGCGAGGTGCTGGTCGCCCTGGAGAAGGTGGGGATCTGCGGTTCGGATGTCCATTTCGTGATCGACAAGTCCTCGAAGACGAGCTATGCCCCGATCGTGCTCGGCCATGAGCCCTACGGCCGGGTCGCCGGTCTGGGCGAGGGCGTGACCGGGGTCGAGGTCGGCGATCGGGTGGCGATCCTGCCCCTGATCACCTGCATGGAGTGCGATCGGTGCCTGTCCGGCAAGACGAGGCTCTGCAAGCAGCGCCTCTGCATCGGAGCGGACGCGGAGGGTTGTTGGGCCGATTTCACGACGGTGCCGGCGCGGAACGTGGTGCCGGTCCCGGATTCCCTGAGCGACACCCTTGCCGCGGTCGCCACGGATTCCGTAGCGACTTCCCATCACTCGGTCGCGACCCAGGGCCGGGTCGGCCCGGGCATGCGGGTCGCGGTCTGGGGAACCGGCGGCCTGGGACTCTCGGCGGTGGGCATCGCCAAGGCTCTGGGCGCCGAACAAGTGGTCGCCGTCGACCCCCGCGAGGAAGCACGTGACTGGGCACTCCTCACGGGGGCCGACGCGGCCTATGAACCAGAGGAAGGCTTCGCCAAGATCACCGAGCAAGGCGGAGTGGACGTAGCCCTCGAGTTCGTAGGCCGAGCCGAAACGGTCGAAAAGGCCGTGAGGTCCCTAGACGACGGAGGCCGAGCCGTGATCACCGGAGTCGGCTTCGAACCAGCCAACGCGGGCCGAATCATGACCTTCGTCCTCCGCGAGCGGGAGCTGGTCGGTTCCTACGGACACGAGCCGAGCGACGTGCGCCGGAGCATCGAGCTGTTGGCGTCGGGGGAGCTGGTCCTGCCGAAGGTGGTCGGGGACGTGATCCCGCTGGCTGACGTGCGCAAGGGGTTAGACCGGGTCCACACCGGCGACACCGGCGGCAGCCGGATTGTGGTGGATATCAAGGCCTGCGCCGATACGGACCAAGACCAGGTGGGTCTAAATTGACTGATTGCTCCGGCTGCTTGCAGGTCACGAGTGTGGAGTGATCAACCTGAGCGACAGGAGCGTCTTTCCGTGGGGAGCAGCATTTTGCCGACAGCGCCGGAAGGCGGTCAAGTGGACGACTCCACGCCCGACAAGGGACCAGCGTCTAGCCTTGATGCCCTTGCTATTTCGGCTCGAGAGACAAACCTGTCGGAGCTACATCAGTAAGAGATTCTCAGGCTGCCTTGACGGTGACCCGGTAGCGCCCAGTTCGTTTGCCGATTCGCTCCACATGAGGAGACCGATTGATCTGGGCCAAAAAGGTGTTGAGGGGCTCCTTCCCGGCAACAAGGAGACCCTGGCCTTCAAGCAAGGCGAACCAGTCTCGGTAGTGAACCTCTACTTCATCACCCAACTTCTCGGCCAGAACTTTTAGCGCGACTTCCTCCAAGTGCTGTCCCCGAAGACGGATATCGAGGTCACGAAGGTCGAGTTGAGGGAGGCGCCCGAGGACGGAGTCGATTTCCCGCAGCGTTCTCCTGTCCCGTTCAAGCTGCTCTCGAAGGCTACGAACAACCACCTCGATCGCCGCTAGTCGCTTCGCGTCCTGATCGATGCGTTGTTCAATCATTCTGCGTTCTTCTTCCAGCACATCGATGCTGCTTCCCCGGTCCATTGGAATGAGGCTATCTGCGCTTCCGGACGCCATCTGAACGGAAATCCGCATTTTCCGTCCGAACGAGCGAGGAAGATTTCTACACGTTGGAAATGCATTGCAACGTTTTGAACTAGGGATACCCAGCCAGAAGGCGGGTCACCTCCACCACAACAGACGGAGTTCTGAATCTATGGGCGGCGGACCGAAAGAAAACCTAGACGTACGAAAGCGAGGTCCATATGACCTCAAAGGCTCGAGCGAAGCGCACTCAGAGCAGGACGAGGATCTCGGCTTCTGTGAGCAAGAGATGCTGATCCCCTTCTCCGGTGACGCTGAGAAGTTCGTGTTCAAAGGTTTGGCTGTAACCCTCGTCCCGGGAGTTGAGCTTCTTGTCAGAAGCATTCGCAACGAAATCATTGGTCGTGTCGCCCAAGCAAATGGCGCGGCAGCCTTGGCTTGTATCGAAATTGGCTTCGAGATGCGAGGAGTCGTTGAAGACTTCGACGACTCGAACTCAACCGGAAAGCTCCGGCTCCGAGGAGTGAGAGCATAACTACGACCGGGGAGACTCTCACGCTCTTCGAAAGGGAGGTTGGACCGCTCTGTGGGAGTTGCGCCTTTTTCCCTTGCGGGGCGGAACGAACCGAGTTCGCCTGCCGTAAGGAATGGGGAACTCGGTCGCTTGGAGGAGATCAGACGCTGGACCCCCGGTTTAGTCTGACCACCGACTACATGGATTCTGTTCATGGAGACGATTACTCGACCGAGTCAGTTCCTCTCACCGCAAACTACGAGTTCCCGACCCTGATCCCACAAGTGCGGATGCTCTCGAGCATTGCTACTGAGAGGAGTAAGCCTGATGTCGTTTCGATAACTGCCGATCAAGCGATCGGAAAGCGACGGAAGCCCCTTACAGCCGAGCAGGTCCGGCGGGAACTCAACCTTGGGGTAGGCACCAAGATAGTCCTTCTCTTGTTCGGTCGTGACGAAGTGCTGGAACGCGTCTGGTACGAAGGGCCCAATTTGCTTCCTCAGCTGGGCACATCCGAGTACGACGCAATCACGGGTCCCTCATTCTCGAAGTGGCACCCTCGACCACGTCCTGAGTTCCTCTACCAATCGAAGCGCTCGCTCATCGTCTCATCGCAGCTGGCGCAGTTTGGAGCTCCTGTGATTCCGAGAGTAGATTGGGAAGTTGAACGAGATGTCGAGCGGTGGGCGATTTGGGCCAACTCAGAAGCCGACCTTGAAGTCGTTTCGTTGGACTGGACCTCGTTTCATAGTCGTTCCGCTTGGAACCAACGCTTTGAGCTCCTGCGCAAGTTTGATCAACTCACAGCCGAACGGCTGCGCTACATCATCAACGGGGTAAAGGCGCCATCGAGGCTAGAACTGCTGACGGAGTTACTCGGCGATGAAAGACTCACGATCTCTTGCTCGATCATGGGACCGCCTGGATCTAGAAACTGGGGAGAACGAGTGTCGGAGATGCAAGGGAGAATCGACTACGCCCACGCCTCAACTAGCGCGGCCTGAACGGATTGTCGCTTTCGACAGCCTGACCTAGGTCCGCTGCAAAAAGCCCCTTCGCTGCGCCTAAGTTGGGGGCATGCCGAACCGAGAATGGAACGGAGCGGGGATCTGTCTTCCTCTCCGCGGATTCGACGGAGCCGACGCCCTCCGCTTCGGGAAGCTGTCAGAAAACCTCGGCTACGACTCCGTCTGGGTCAGTGAGCTGGCCAGCTATGACGCGATCGCGGGTGCCTGTGCGATCGCGGCGGCGACTGAGCGGATCACGATTGGGACCGCGATCGTTCCTTTTACTACTCGGACCCCGGCTCTTCATGCGATGGGGCACTCGACTCTTGGGTCGATCGCTGGGGATCGGGCGATCGTGGGGTATGGGCTTTCGACCGAGCCGATCATCAAGGGTTGGCATGGGCAGGAGTTGCCGAAGGCGCTTCCTACCGTGCGGGATCTGTTCTCGATCGTCGATCAGGCGATGACGGGTGAACCCACCGACTACGACGGGTCCGTTCTCTCTTCTCACGGATTCCGACTGGAGAAACCGACCTCCACCCCTCCCCAGCGGGTGATCGGGGCTCTCGGTCCGAAGATGCGGGAGTTCACTCGGGAACATGCCGACGGGTTGATCCTCAACTTCGCCCCTCGCTCAACTTTGTCCGGGTTCGCTGAGCGGGAACGACCCGCTGACAAACCGGACCATGAGCTGGTTCTTCCGATCCGGGTCGCGGTCGGCGATGACCTCGACGCGCAGATCCACCGTTTCCGACGCGAGACCGCCTCCTACATGCGAGTTCCCGTTTACGAGAACTCGCTGCGCGAACTCGGCTTCGGGGAGGTCGTCGACCATGTCCTCAAGCACGACTCCCTCCAGGCGATGGCTGATGCGCTTCCGGACGGCTTCGCTGATGACATGGGCCTCGTCGGAACCGAGGACGAGTGCCGGGAGAAGATGGCCCAGATGAACGCGGACGGGGTCACTCCTCTGCTCGTTCCGATCATCGATCCGGGCGACGGCGAGACTTACGAGCGCACCATCCGGGCGCTCGCGCCTCGTTAGACGCCGAGGTCGATCAGGTCGAAGTCGAGTTTCCCTCCGTCGACCCTCGCCACGCCCATCGACTTGAACGGCGAACGCCTGCGCTCGGTCGGGCTTCCCGGGTTGAAGATCTGAAGTCCCTCCTCTTCCTCGTGGAGAGGCAGGTGCGAGTGGCCGAAGATGACCGCGTCGTGATCGGGGAAGAGGGCTCGCATGCGTTCGATCCTTCCCCGCTTCGACCCTGAGTCGTGGATCAGGCCGATCCGGACCGATTCGACCTCGATCGTCGTCGTCTCCGGTAGCCAGTTACGCAGGTCCTTCGAATCGACGTTGCCGTGAACCGCTACGACCGGCGGGCCGAAGCTCTTGAACAATTCGAGGATCGAGGCTTCCATGAAGTCGCCGCCGTGGACGATCAGATCCGACTCGCGGCAGATCCGGACGCACTTCTCCGGCAGCTCGCGCCGGCCCTTCGGCATGTGGGTGTCGGAGACGATCGCGATCGTGGTCGCCACGGGGCGATCTTACGGCGGCGCCGGGGACGCCCGATAGGCTCAGGCCACAGAAAAACCCGGGGGGTCCCCGTTGGAGGGGCTGAGAGGACGCTGACTGGCGTCGACCCGACGAACCTGATCTGGCTCATACCAGCGAAGGGAGCGATAGATGTCCGACACTCAGATGTCCTTTGGCCGCAGTGGAGTCGTGACGCCCCAGATGGAGCGCGTCGCCGAACGGGAGGAACTCCCACCGGAAACCATCCGGGACGAAGTGGCTCGGGGCCGGATGGTGATCCCGGCGAACCCGGCCCACACCACCCTCGACCCGATGGCGATAGGCCTGAAGGCCCGGGTCAAGATCAACGCCAACATCGGCAGCTCACCCACCACCTCCGGCGTCCAGGAAGAGGTCGAGAAGCTGGCGATCTCCGTCAGCTGGGGCGCCGACACGGTGATGGACCTCTCGACCGGAAAACGGATCGAGCAGACCCGTGAAGCGATCATCGCCGCCTCCTCCGTGCCGATCGGCACGGTCCCGATCTACGAGGCCGTCGAGTCCGTGAAGAAGCCCGAGGACCTGACCACCGAGATCCTGCTCGACACGATCCGACGCCAGGCAGAGCAGGGCGTGGACTACATGACGATCCACGCCGGCCTGCTCCTGGAGCACCTGCCTCTCTGCCAGCACCGGGTGACCGGCATCGTCTCTCGCGGAGGCGGGCTGCTGGCCCGATGGATGGTCGAGCACCGCGCCGAGAACCCGCTCTACGAGGCCTTCGACGAGATCCTGGAGATCTGCCGCGCCCACGACGTGACCATCTCGCTCGGGGACGGCCTCCGCCCCGGGTCGATCGCCGACGCCTCCGACGCCGCCCAGTTCGCGGAGCTCGACACCCTCGGGGAACTCACCGAACGGGCCTGGGCCCGGGACGTGCAGGTGATGGTCGAAGGGCCCGGGCACGTCCCGCTCGACCAGCTGGAGGAGAACGTGAAGCGCCAGCAGCGGATCTGCCACGAGGCGCCGTTCTACACGCTCGGCCCGCTGGTCACCGACATCGCGCCCGGCTACGACCACATCACCTCGGCCATCGGAGCGGCCGTGGTCGGTTGGCACGGCACCTCGATGCTCTGTTACGTCACCCCGAAGGAGCACCTCGGGCTGCCCGAGGCCGAGGACGTGAAGCAGGGACTGATCGCCTACCGGATCGCCGCCCACGCGGCCGACCTCGCCCGAGGCAACAGAGGCGCCGCCGCCTGGGACCGGAAGCTCTCGGAGGCCCGTTTCGCCTTCGACTGGAACGAGCAGTTCCGGCTCGCCCTCGACCCGGACACCGCCCGGGAGATGCATGACGCGACCCTCGCCGACGACTACTTCAAGTCGGCGGAGTTCTGCTCGATGTGCGGGCCGAAGTTCTGCCCGATGCACAACTTCCGGGACGTCGACTGGGACGAGGTCCGCCGGGTCGTGGCCGAGCGAAGGTCCGGCCGAGCAGGGAAGATCTCGGCATGAGCGAGTTCACTGCGTCGTACCGGGGCGGCTCCGGCGATCCCCTTGTCCTTGTCCACGGATTCACCGCCACCTGGGAGATCTGGGAGCCGATCATCGCTCCGTTGGAGGAGCGCTTCGACGTGTTCATCCCGACCCTGCCGCTGCATGCGGGCGGTCCCGCGATCGACGGGGAGCCGAGCGTGGACCTGCTGACCGAGAAGACCGAGCAGCTGCTCGACGAGGCCGGGATCGAGACCGCCCACATCGTCGGCAACTCGCTCGGCGGCTACGCGGCGCTCCGCCTCGCCGCCAACGGGCGCGCCCGGACCGTGAACGCCCTAGCCCCCGCCGGGGGCTGGGCCGCCGGGGATCCGCTGCTCGGCGAGACCATGGACTTCTTCCAGCAGATGCAGCCGATGATCGTCGCGGCGGCCGAGAACGTCGACGACGTCGTCGCCAGCCCCGAGGGCCGGGCCGTCGCCCTCCAGTTCCTGACCGAGCATCCGGAGGTCGTCTCGGCTGAGACGACCAAGAAGATCATGCTCGGCGCGGCCGGCTGCACCGAGGCGGTAGCCCTCGCCGAGATGGGTCGGACCGCGGAGTGGGCCTTCGATCTCGACGCGATCGAGTGCCCGACCAGGATCGTCTGGGGAACCGAGGACAAGGTCCTCGCCTGGCCCACCGCTGCCGCCCGCTATCGCGAAGGACTGCCGGACGCGGACTGGGTGATCCTCGAAGGCATCGGCCACTGCCCGATGCTCGACGTCCCGGACGAAACCGTGAAGTTGATCGTCGATTTCGCCCGGGACTGATTCGAGCGGCCGGTCAGTAGGTCAGCAGTCCTCGTCGGCCGGCTTGTCGCCGACGGAGATCGCCACCGAGGTCGGCGCCGCGGCAAGTTCCGCGTCCTTGGGTCCGCCACCCGAGGTGGTGATGTAGAGCTTCTCGCCCTTCTTGATCGTTCCCGGGTCGATCGAGAAGGTCGTGCCGTCGGCGTCGGTCCGGGTCTCCGAGAGCGCGCCCGCCTTGGCCGGCATGGCCGGGAGGGTCTTGAGGGCCTCCGTGGCCTCCGCGGTCTCGGTGGTGCCGCTCGTCTCGACCAGCGGACTCGTCTTGGAAAAGCCCTTCTCATCGGACTTCGCGTTATCGCCGGGCTCGGCCTCGATCGCACAGATCGTCGCCATCACGGGCGAGTAGTTGACCTCGGCCGGGACGCCGGCTTCGTTCAGGCTTCGTTCGAGCCCGCCCGCGTCCTTCAGGCTCTTGATCTCGACGGTGACCATCCCGTCGGGCTCGCTTTCGACCGCGTAGGCGCTGGTCGTGTTGTCTCCCGAGCCGGCGTAGATCGCCACCCCGGCGACCACCGCCGCGAGCCCCGCGCCGGCCGCGGCGAACCTGCCGTAACGCTTCGGCCGCGCCGCCTGCGCCGAAGGAGCGGGGTTCTCCGCCGCCACCTGCCGCAGCTCGCTGAGCAGCCGGGATTCGAAGTTCTCATTGCCAGTCATTTCATGCCTCCATGGATCGGATCGTCGGGGTCGATGTCTCGTCCTCGAGGGTTTGGCGCAGAGCCCGGCGCGCTCGATGGAGCCGCACTCTCGCGGTGACTGGGCTGATTCCCAGCGCTTCGCCTACTTCTCGTGGGGAAAGTTCGTCAATCGCGTGAAGCTCGAGGGCCTCGCGTTCGCTGTCGGGCAGGTCCCCCAGCGCCCGGAACAGTTCGCGGGCCACCGCCTCGGCGTCGATGCGCTCCTGCATCCGCGACAGGTCGTCCTCGTCCAGGAACGCCCGCCCCTGGACTCGCCGGACCGCGTCCCGCTCCCGGCCGGCCCGCCGGAACTCGTTGTGGATCACGTTGCGGGCGATCCCGAAGAGCCAGGCCCTCGGAACCCCTCGCCGGGATCGGTAGTGGCCGGCGGCGTCGATCGCGGCCAGGAAGACGTCCCCGGTCAGATCGGCGGCGAGATACGGGTCCGAGACCCGGCGGGCGACGAACCTCTCGATCTCTTCCACGTGGTCGAGATAGAAGGATTCGAGCGCGTCCGGGTCATGACCGATGCGTGCCACATCGTGGTTGCTCATGCTGGTACTTGGTCGCTCGCCCCAAAGCGTTACATGCCGGCCCGGGCGGCCGACGATCAGGTCTCGTGGAAGTGGATGCGCTCGCCTTCGGGGCCGAGGATGGCGAGCAGGTCGACCGGGCCGTCGACCGTCCCGAACCAGTGCGGGGTCCAGGTGCTGAACTCGACCGCCTCGCCGGGCTTGACCTCGAAGTCCTCGTCACCCAGGATGAGGCGCATCGTCCCGTCGAGGACGTAGAACCAGTGGTGCCCCTCGTGGACCGGCAGCTCCCCCTCCGGGGGCTGGTTCCTGGAGGGATGGATCCTCATCTTCATCGCCTCCAACCCGCCGGCGGCGCCCTTGCCGGAGAGCGGCCAGACGGTGAGGCCGTCGAACTCGCGGGCAACCGGCTTGATCCGCGGGTCGATCACCCTGCGACGAGGCAGCAGGTCGTCGACCCGCACGCCCAGGGCATCGGCCAGGGACGGGAGATGGTCGAGGGCGAGCCGGCGTTTGCCCGACTCGAGGCGGCTGAGCGTCGAGGTGTCGATGTTCGCCCTTGCCGCCAGTTCCTCCAGGGTCAGTCCCTTGTCGAGCCGCAGCTCGCGGAGGCGGCTCCTCACCGATGCGTCGAAGTTCTCGTCTTTTGCCATTTCAGCAATTCACTTTGACAGATTGCGAAGGCTCTGGCAACCTCGAAGCATGGATACAGATTTCGAATGCGTAGTCGTCGGTGGCGGGGCCGCCGGCCTGAGCGCCGCCCTGGTCCTCGGCCGGGCGCGGCGAAAGACCTTGGTGATCGACGCCGGTCAGCAGAGCAACCGGCCCGACAAGGGAATCGGCGGCCTGACGGGCAACAACGGCACCCCGCCCGCCGAGTTCTACGAGCGGGCCGGCGCCGAGGTAGATCAGCACCCGACCGTCGAACGGATCGACGACTCGGTGGCCACCGGGAGGCGCGAGGGCGGCTTCGTCCTCACCACCGGGACCGGGGACGAGGTACGGGCCGCGAACGTGATCCTCGCCACCGGCATGAAATACGAGTACCCCGACCTGCCGGGCCTGCCCGAGCTCTGGGGTCATGACGCCTTTCACTGCCCGTTCTGCCACGGCTGGGAGGCCCGCGACGGCCACATCGCCGTGATCACGCAGAGTACGGCGGACCTGATGCGCACGAGGCTCATCCAACTCTGGACCGATCGCGTGACCGTCCTGACCGACGGTTCCGAGATCGAGGACGCCGAACAGGCGGCGGGGCTGGAGGCCGCCAGGATCCCGGTCGTCGAGAAGGAGGTCGAGCGACTCGTCGTCGTCGACGGTTCGCTCGAGGCGATCCGCTTCACCGACGGCAGCGAGCTCGAGGCCGACTCGGTGATGGTCCCGATCACCATGCGCCAGCGCTCCGACCTCGCCGCCCAGCTCGGGGCCGAAGAGCTCGGCACCGCCAACCCGATGATCATCGACGCCCTCAAGGTCGACTACCTCCAGCACACCAGCATCCCCGGCCTGTCCGCCGCCGGGGACATCGCCACCCTCGGAGCCCCTTCGGTCGCGGCCGCGATCGCCGAAGGCCATCGCGCCGGCGCCGGCGTGGTCCACGACATCGCGTTCAGCTAGACCAGAAACGACGGGATTTCTCGCCACGTCTGCACGCATAACGACCCGACGGCGGCCTTCGAGATCAGCCTGAGGGCGAGGACCGAGAGGACGAGGGGAACCCGGAAGCGCGTTCCGGTGAATCTATCCTCGCCGGAAAGACGGCTCCCTGCGCTCAACGAAGGCGGCCATACCCTCCTTCGCCTGGTCATGGTGGAAGACCTCGAGGCCGAGCTCGGACTCGAGCTCGTACGCCTCCGCCAGCGGCAGATCCATCTGGCGCCAGGCCGACTCCTTGATCTTGCGGACCGCCAAGGTGCCGTTGCCGGCGATCTCCTCGGCGATCTCGGTGACCCGCTCCTCGAGCCTCGCCGGCTCTACTATCTCGTTGATCAGGCCGACCTCCTTCGCCTCCTCGGCGTCGAGCATGCGCCCGGTGAGGAGGATGTCCATCGCCCGGGCGTAGCCGATCTGCCGTGGCAGCCTGGTCGTCCCTCCCCCGCCCGGGAAGACGGCCCAGCGTGCCTCCGGCAGGCCGAACCGGGCATGCGGCACGGCGACCCGGATGTCGGTGCAGGTCAGGAGCTCGGTCCCGCCTCCCAGGCAATCACCGTTGACCGCGGCGAGCACCGGCTTGAAGACCGGGCCGATCGCGCCCTTCATGTACGCCCCTTCGTTCTCGCGGGGATCCATCTCCCCCGACTGGAGGCGCGGGACGAAGGTCTTGAGGTTCGAACCGACCGTGAACGACCGCTCCCCCGCCCCGGTCACCACCGCGACCAGCAGCTCGTCGTCGTCGCGATAGCGGTCCCAGGTCTCGGCCAGCGCGGCCATCGACTCCGGGTCCATCGCGTTCAGGGCATCGGGCTGGTCGATCGTGATCCAGAGGAAGGCGCCGTCCCGCACCTCGGTCCGGATCATCGCCCCGGCCCCCGCTCAGGCCCGCTCGGGCAGGACGATCGGGATCAGGTCGAGATACGAGGCGAGCATGTAGGTCGGGTTCTCGGCCGCGACATCCTTCGGGTGGAAGCCGAACTCGACCCCGACCTGCTTGGCGCCGGCCTCGCGCGCGGCGATCACGTCGTTGGCGCCGTCCCCGACGAAGAGCATCCGTTCCGGCTCGATCCCGAAGTGCTCGATGCCGGCGATGATCTGATCCGGCGCCGGCTTCGCGTTCGCCACGTCGTCGCCGGTGAAGGTGACGTCGAAGTAGTGGCCGATCCCGGTCCGCTTCATGTCCTCGTCGAAACGGCTGCGAGCCTTCGAGGTGGCGATCCCGAGACCGATGCCGGCCTCCTTCAGCGCGGTCAGCATCACGTCGACCTCGGGGAAGAGCGGGATGCGGGTCTGGTGGATCAGGTACGCCCTGCCGAACTCCTCCTTGATCCGCTCCGCCTTCTCCTCGTCGCCCCCGGCGATCAGCGGGAACGATTCCTGCCCTCGCATCTGGATGATCATGTCGATGTCCGCCTGCTCTACCGGGAAGGGCTCGCCCAGCACGAGCGTGGTCGCGTCGTGGTACGAGGCGAGGATCGCCTCCTGGGAGTTGACCAGGGTGCCGTCCATGTCGAACATGACGGCGTCGAAGGGGCGGGCGGCGGGCGCGTCGGCGGTGGAGGTCATCGAAGAGAGTCTGTCGCGGCGCCGGGATCGGTGGAAGGGCCGCCACCCACCCCGCTGGAGAGGTCCACAAGCTTTCGGACCGAAGCCGCCGGGCGGCGATCGGCGATGCGGGAGTATCGAACCGTGGCAAAGACCTGGCTGATCACCGGAGCGTCGCGAGGCATCGGCGCCGCGATCGCCCGACGAGCCGTGAACCGCGGCGACCGTGTGGTTCTGGTCGCCCGGGGCGAGGCGGTCGAGGCGCTCGCGAAGGAACTCCAGTCGGAGGGCGCCGAAGCATCGGCGATCCGGGCCGACCTGACCGCCGACGGGGCGGCATCGCGGATCGCCCGTGACGCCGCCTCCGCCTTCGGAGAAGGGATCGACGTGCTGGTCAACAACGCCGCCCTCCACCGGGGCGGGCGGATCGGCAAGCTCGACCCGGACGACTACGAAGCGGTGATCGACGCCGGCCTGATCGCCCCGTTCCGGCTCTGCCAGGCGGTGCTGCCCCATATGGGAGAGGACGGCGCGATCGTCAACATCGGCGCCGTGGTCGGCCGCCGCGGCTTCCCCGGCGACACCCCCTACGGCTCCGCCAAGGCCGGCGTGGAAGGCCTGACCCGCTCCCTCGCGATCGAACTGGCCCGGGATGGGATCACCGCGAACGTGGTCGTGCCCGGCTTCACCGAGACCGAGATGACCGGCGAGTTGGACGAACGGGCCCGCGAGAAGATCATCTCCGGGATCCCGCTGCGCCGCCCGGCCGAGGCCGACGAGGTCGCCCAGGTGGTCGAGTGGGTGGCGGGCAGCCGCTACATGACCGGCTCCGTCGTCCATGTCGACGGCGGTCTGGGAGCGAGGCTCTGATGCGCGTCGCCGAGTACAGGGAGCCGAAGGTGATCGAGATGGTCGATCGGCCCGAGCCCGAGGCCGGCCCCGGTCAGATCACGGTCGAGATCGCCGCCTGCGGGGTCTGCGGATCCGACCTCCACAGCTTCGAACGAGGCTTCGCCGCCCAGCCCGGGCAGGTGCTCGGCCACGAGTTCTCCGGACGGGTGATCGACCCCTCCGACGTCGAGGGGATCAGCGAGGGACAGCGGGTCACCGTCCGCCCCCTCATCCCCTGCCTCGCCTGCCCGCGCTGCCTGGCCGGCGACTGGCATCTCTGCGGGGCCGGCGCCGAGCTCAACATCGGCTATGGCACCCAGGGCGCCTTCGCCGAACAGGTGCTGGTGCCGAAGGCGCTGCCCGGCATGACGGTCTTCCCGCTGCCGGACTCGGTCGACGATCAGACCGCCGCGATGGTCGAGCCGCTCGCGGTCTCGCTCCGCGCCGCGACCCTGGCCCGGCCCCAGGTCGGCGAGGTCGCGGTCGTCTTCGGGCTCGGCATGATCGGGCTCGGGGTGGTTCGCTGGCTGGCCCTCTCCGGGGCGCGGGTGCTGGCGGTCGACCTCTCCGGGGTCCGGCGTGAAGCCGCGCTGAAGCTAGGCGCGGAGACGACGATCAACCCGGCCGAGGAGGACACGGTCGCCCGGGTGGTCGAGGTGACCGGCCCGGGCGGATACGACATGGGCGCCGCCGCCGACCTGGTGGTCGAGTGCTCCGGCGCCGCGCCCGCCTTCGGCGACGCGCTCAAGGTGGTCCGCCACGGCGGCCGGCTCACGGTCGCGGCGATGTACCCGGAACGCGTCACCCTCCGCCCCGACCGCTTCGTCGAGAAGGAACTGGAGATCCACGGCTCCTTCGCGTACAAGGACGAGTTCGGCCGCGTGATCGATCTGATGGAGCAGGGCAAGATCGACAAGGACGTCTTCGTCAGCCACACCTTCGGCCTGGAGGACACGCTCGAAGCGTTCCACACGCAGCTCGACAAGGATGTCTCGCTGAAGGTCATGGTCGAACCGGAGAGGAGCTGAGATGGACGTCGGGGTATACGTGGACGCCAACCTGGGCATCGGTGAGAAGGCCAAGCTGCTCGAGGACAGCGGCTTCACCCATCTCTGGGTGTATGAGAGCCCGCTGGTCTTCGGCGAGGTCTACATGGCGATGCTGGAGGCGGCCCGCGCGACGGAGACGATCAAGATCGGCCCGGGCGTGACCCAGCCGCTCTCGCGTCCCTCGTTCAACTCGGCGCAGGGCATGGCGACCCTGGCCAAGGCCGCTCCGGGCCGGACCTTCTTCGGGATCGGGATCGGCAACTCGGCGCGCTGGTCGATCGGGATGAAGCCCGCCACCCAGGACGTGATGTTCGAGCACGTGCGAAACGTCCGGGAGCTGCTGGCCGGCGAGTCGACCGTCTACCGCGAGGGCGACCGCGAGAAGCCGATCCGCTTCCTCCATCCGGACGGCCGTTGGATCAGCCTCGAGAACGAGGTCGAGATGTGGGTGTCCGCCTTCGGGCCGAAGGGGCAGCGCCGCTCCGGGGCCGAGGCGGACGGGGTGCTGGTCCGTTGGGAGGGCGCCGAGGCGATCGAGGCGGTGCGAGGCCGACTGGCCGAGGGCGCGGCCGAGGTCGGGCGTGACCCGTCCGAGATCCAGATCGGCACGGTCTTCGCCGTCTACCCGATCGAGGACGAGGCCGAGCTGGAGACCCAGGAGGCCCGTGACGCGCTCGGCCCGCTGGTGGTCAGCCGCCTGCGGTACCTGACCGCCAACCATGAGCATTCGTCCGAGGTGCCGGAGCCGTTCCGGCCCGGCTTCGACGCCTACATGGAGTACCGCGCCGGGCTCGACGACGAGACCCGCCACACCGACAACTACGAGGGCTACCTCGTCTTCGTCCCCGACCACCTGCAGGAGTTCGTGAACCCGGAGACGATGCGGACCATCGCCACGATCGGATCGCCGGAAGAGGTGACCGCCGAGCTGCTGGCGATGAAGGAGGCCGGGGTCGACCAGGTCACCCTCCAGATGGCCGGCCCGCCCGAGTCCTGGTGCCGGCGGATGTCGGAGCGGGTACTGCCGCGGCTCAGTTGAACCGGACCCGGGTCGATCCGGGCGCGACGCCCTTGCCCTTCGCACTGACGCCCAGGGTCACCGCGCCTCGGGCCGATCGGCTGAGCTTCACCGCGAGGACAGTCTTCTTCGCCTTGCCGGGACGGATCGCGCCGACCCTGCGGCAGCCGGGCTTCGCGATCGAGCGCTGACGGAAGCCGGCACAGACGACGACCTTCGCGGCTCTTTTCGCGCTGCGGTTCGCGACGGTGACCCGCAGCTTCACGGTCGCCCCGGGCCGGGCCTTCTTCGGCCCGCGGGCCTTGACCACCAGCCCCCGCTTCACGTTCGGCGCCGGCTTCGCGTTGGTCTTGACCGTGGCCCTGCGCCAGCCGGAGATGTCGCCGTCCTTGTCGACGATCAGCATGCCGACCTGATGCTCGCCGGGGCCTCCGAAGTCATGGAGGATCTCGCGTTCGGCGGTGGACTGATCGGGCTTGCCGTCGGCGTTGAAGTCCCAGACGTAGCGGAGGACCCCGGCCTTGGCGTAGCTCCCGGCCGGGTTCAGCGTGGCGAGGCCCGGGCCGGCGGGGGCCGAGTCGAAGGCGGGCCGGATCGCGGGCCGGGGCCGGATCACGTCGCCGCCGTCGAGGAAGCTGAGGTTGAACTTGGCGTCGGTGGTGCCGGGCGCGGAGGGGATCGCGACGGCGCCGTTCAGCTCGTCCTCGACCTTGCCGGCGCCGATGTCCGGGCGGCTGCAGCTGAAGCCGCCGATCGCCATCGAGTTGTTGATCACCGTGGCGGTGCCGTCGCTGGGGTCGTAGGCCTCGCCGTCGGTGACCGGAGGGATCTCGAGACCGGCGACGGGAGGCTCCATGTGCGAGGTGGTCATCGGGCCGAAGTCGAGCGGCACCGTGCAGTCGATGTTCCCGTAGATCCAGCCGGCCGGCCAGGGCAGATCGACCATCCGCACATGCGAGGCCTGGATCCTCAGGGTCGTCGGCATGCTCATCACGAGCTCGCCGTTCAACGGGTTGATCTGGCCGGTCCAGTCGGAGCGGGCGTAGAGGCTGACCTTCATCGTCTCCTGCTCGCCGTTGATGTCACGCGGGAACTCGAACGAGCTGGGCTGGGAGATCTGGCCGACGGGCACGTTGATCGCCCCGCCGCCGGTGACGGTGCCGCGACCGCCCCAGCCGCCCATCACGGACAGCGGCAGAAGCGGCGCCGGCAGCGACCAGCCCCGGATCCGCACGAAGGCGTCGGCCGGGGTCATCTGGAGATTGATCGGCGCCGTCGCCTCCTTGCCCTTGATCCCGTCGACCTTCTGGGCCGCGGCGCCTGACGCCAGCCCCAGGAAGCCGACCGATGCGACGGCGAGACATGACACGAACGAACGGAGATTTCCTGCCGAACCCATGATCCTCCTCAACCGATGACCATCCTCCGCTGAGGACCTACCCCAGCCCATCCCCACCCCAAACAAATCCTGTTCAGAAACGTACGCCGGGCGTATGTTTCCGGGCAGGATTTCGCTCGGCGGGGTCTGCTCAGGGTGTCAGGTAGGTGATCTCGTCTTGGCTGAGGCCGGCCTCGGTGAGGATCTCGGCCGTGTGCTCGCCGAGCCTCGGTGAGGCGGTGCGGATCTCCGCCGGGTGCTCTCGCAGCTTGATCGGGTTGCCGATCTGCTTGAAGGTGCCGTGCCCCTCCCGCTCCAGCTCGACGATCATCTCGCGGTGGTTGAGCTGCGGGTCGGCGGCCGCCTCGGCGAAGTCGTTGACCGGGCCGACGCAGACGTCGTGGCCGACGAACAATTCCAGCCACTCGTCCCTGGTCTTCTCGCGGAAGATCTCCCGCCACATCGGGATCTGGTCGGTCTCGAACTGGGTCGAGGCGAGCTCGGGCCGTCCGATCACCTCGCAGAGCTCGGCGAAGAACTGCTCCTCGACGGCGGCCACGGTGAGGAACTTGCCGTCCGAGCACTCGTACACCTGGTAGCAGGGGCTGGCTCCGTTCAGCATCATCTCGCCGGCCTTCGGGACCTCCCCGGTCGCGAAGTGGTCGCCCATCCAGATCGAGGTCCAGGCGAAGGCGCCGTCGGTCATCGCGACGTCGACGTAGTCGCCCTCGCCGGTGGTCGCGGCGCGGTACAGGGCGGCCAGGATGCCGGTGATCGATATCAGCGCGCCGCCGCCGAGATCGGCGATCTGCACCCCGATCAGGGTCGGCACCCCATCGGCCGGCCCGGTGATCGAGGTGATGCCGGCCCGGGCCGCGTAGTTGAGGTCATGGCCCGGCTCCTTGACCAGCGGCCCGTCCTGCCCGTATCCGGTCAGCGAGCAGTAGACGATCTTCGGGTTGACCTCCTTCATCGCCTCGTACCCGACCCCGAGGCGGTCGACCACCCCGGGTCGGAAGCCTTCGAAGATCACGTCCGCGGTCTCGGCCAGCTTCTTCAGCGCCTCGACCGCGCGCGGATCCTTCAGGTCGAGGGCGATCGATTTCTTGTTGCGGTCGTTGGTCCAGTTGTGGGCGGATTCGGCCCCGATCTTGGGGTCGTCCCAACGCATGTAGTCGCCCTGGCCGGGCTGCTCGACCTTGATCACCTCGGCGCCGAGATCCGCCAGCATCGCGGTGGCGAAGCCGCCCGGCAGCAGTCGGGTCAGATCGAGGACGCGAACTCCCTGCAGGGGACCTTTGGCTTCGCCGGGCCTGCTCATGGCTGCATCGCCCCGCCGTCGATGTTGATTCCCTGGCCGGTGATCGGCGCGCCGGCATCGCTGGCGAGATAGACGGCGAGCGCCCCGACCTCCTCGGTCGTGACCATCCGTCCGAGCGGCTGGATCCGCAGGAACTTCTTGATCACCTCGTCGACCGTCAGGTCCCGGGCCTCGGCGGCGGCGGCCGCTTCGGAACGGACCATCTCGGTGTCGACGAAGCCGGGCAGGATCGCATTGGCGGTGACGCCCTTGCCGACCAGCTCGGCCGAGAGCACCCGGATCAGCCCGAGCAGGGCGTGCTTGGAGGAGGTGTAGGCGGCGGTGTGGGAGACACCCATCCGCGAGTAGAGCGAGCCGATCGCGATGAACCTTCCCCAGCCCGCCTCCTTCATCGCCGGGATCGCCTTGCCGGCGATCTGGAGAGCGGAGGTGACGTTGACCTGGAAGGCGCGGTTCCAGCCGTCGAGGCTCATCTGGTCGACCGCGGCGTTCTCGGTGATCCCGGCGCAGTGGACCACGACCAGCGGGGACGACCCGACGGCCTCGGTGGCCCGGCCGATCAGCTTCTCGCAGTCGTCGGGGTCGGAGAGGTCGGCCGAGACGGCGGCCACCGCCGAGGCGCCGCGTTCCCAGGCCGCGGCGGCGGTCTCCTCCAGCCCGGAGGCCGTGCGGGCGGAGAGCACCACGGTGTCCCCCTCCCCGGCGAAGGCGAGGGCTATGCCCCGGCCGATCCCCCGGCTGGCGCCGGTCACGAGCACGGTGCGATCACTCATTCGAACCTCCCAGGTCGATGCCGAACATTTCCTGGAGCACCGCAACGGTGTCCTTCGAGTGGAGGTGGACCACGCCCTGCATGCCGAGCCGTTCCGCCCCGCTGATGTTCTGGGCGAGGTCGTCGACCATCACGCAGTCCTCGGGCGCGACCCCGGCCGCCTCCGCCCCCATCTCGTAGATCTTCCGCGACGGCTTCCGCACCCCGACATGCCCGGAGAGGATCACGTGGTCGAGCAGCTCCTCGAGGTCGTAGCCGTCGTAGGCGTCGTAGCCGAGCGAGTTCGAGACCAGCACGGTCGGGAAGCCGGCGGCGCCGATCCGGCGGGTCGCCTCGATCATCTCCTCGTCCGGCCGGAGGTTCTGGGTGAGCTGCGAGACGAGGCCTTCCGGCTCGACCGTGGCGCCGTGGTGGCCCAGCCGCTGGGCGAAGATGATCTCGAACTCCTCCAGCGGCACCTTCCCCGTCTCATGCGCGACCAGCGCCTCCTGCGAGGGACCGTCCTCACGGAAGAGCTGCTCGATCAGCAACGGGTCCGGCCCGACCCCGCCCGCGTACTCGCGGAAGGAGTCGAAGACGCTCGAGGTGAGGACCCCGCCGAAGTCGATCAGCAGCGCCTTTGCCGGCCGGACCTCGGTCATCAGACGCTGGAGGTCTCGAGCCGCTCGATGACCGGGCCCCACTTCTCCATCGCCGCCTGCCGGCGGGTCGGGATGTGGTCGCTCGGCTTGTCGCGTGGCTCGTAGTTCTTGAGGATGCGGCGGGCGACCGAGACCTTGTGGACCTCGTCCGGCCCGTCGTAGAGCCGGGCGGCCCGGGACCAGCGGTAGGCCTCCTCGAGCGGCATGTCGGTCGAGTAGCCGAGCGCGCCATGGATCTGAATCGCGCGGTCGAGCACGTCATGCATGACCTTCGCCCCGTGGTACTTGATCATCGCGATCTCCTGACGGGCGCCGGAGGCCCCGACCTGGTCGATCTTCCAGGCGGCCTGGAGGGTGAGCAGCCGGGCCGCTTCGATCTCCGCGGCCGAGGTGGCGATCCAATCCTGGACCATCTCCTTGTCGGCCAGCAGACCGCCGTGGACGGACTTCGACACCGCCCGTTCGCAGAGCGCGTCAAGCGCGCGGCGGGAGACGCCCATCCAGCGCATGCAGTGATGGATGCGGCCGGGGCCGAGCCGCTTCTGGGCGAGCACGAAGGCCTCGCCGCGGCCACCGAGCAGGTTCTCGGCCGGGACCCGCACGTTGTCGTAGGTGACCTCGCAGTGAGTGTGGACCAGGCCCTCGGAGTTGGGGTCGTGCATCAGCCCGATCTGCCGGTTGATCACGCCTTCGGTATCGGTCGGGACGATGATCATCGAGTGCCGCCTGTGCTTCGCGGTTCCCTCGTCGTCCTCGGTCCGGCAGAGCACGATGTGGAAGTCGGAGCGGTTGGCGTTGCCGACACAGAACTTGACCCCGTTGACGACCCACTCGTCACCGTCGAGGACGGCCGAGGTCTGGAGCATGGTCGGGTCGGAGCCGCGGCCTTCTTCGGTCATCGAGTAGGCGCTCCACAGCTCGCCGTTCAGCACCGGCTTGCCCCATTTCTCGACCTGTTCCTCATCCCCGGCTACAGCGATCAGTTCGGAGTTGCCGGTGTCGGGCGCGTGGACCCCGAAGACCGGCGGGGCGAGCTCGGAGGCGCCGAGGATCTCGTGCATGAGCCCGAGCTTGACCTGGCCGTAGCCGGCGCCGCCCTGCTCGGGGCTGAGGTGGACGCCCCAGAGCTCCCGGTCCTTGACCTCCTGCTGCAGCGGCTTGATCAGCTCGCGGAACTGGAGGTAGTCGATGTCGAGCGTCTCGAGCGGGTAGATCTCCTCCCGCACGAACTCCCGCATCCAGTCGAGTTTCTCTTGGAATTCCGGTTCGGTCTCAAAGTCCCAGCTCATGCGATTCAACCTATGTGATGCCCACCAACCAGCCCCCGGCCTGAACGGCTCTGCTTAGGGAGTTCTCCAAAGCAGGGCCGGGAAGCGGCCGGGTCGGGGCCGGCGGCGCGCGATGATCTCCCCATGAGCACGCTGACCATTTCCGACCGGCTGGGCGAGTGGCTCGCCGACGCCCTGCCCGGCCGTGGCCCGTTCGAGCTGACCCCGCTGAGCGGCGGCAACTCGAACGAGACCCTGCTGCTCACCGACGCCGAGGGCAGCTTCGTCCTGCGTCGTCCCCCGGCCGATGCGATCGACCCGAGCGCCCACAGCATGGAGCGCGAGTTCCGGATCCTCGAGGCGCTGACCGACCAGGACGTGCCTTCGCCGGCGGCGATCGGCCTGGGCACCGACGAGAACGGCGGCCAGTTCCTGGTGATGGAGGCGGTCGACGGGTTCGCGCTGACCGACCATCTGCCGGAGGGAGTCGATCCGGACGTCGCAGCGGCCGGGATCGGCCCGGCCCTGATCGATGCTCTGGCGAAGCTCCACCAGGTCGACTGGCAGGCGGCTGGGCTCTCGGACTTCGGGCGCCCGGAGGGTTTCCTGGAGCGGCAGGTGCCGCGCTGGGCGAAGCAGTACGACCGGATCCAGGTGCGCAACCTGCCCCGGTTCCATCAGCTGGCGGAGTGGCTGTCGACGAACCTGCCGCCGGAGCAGCCCCCGGCGATCATGCACGGCGACTTCCACCTCGACAACTCGCTGATCACGTTCGGTGACGAGGTGAAGGTGAGCGCGATCATCGACTGGGAGATGTCGACGATCGGCGATCCCCTTTTCGATCTCGGCATCTGCCTGGCGTTCTGGGGGCCTGACCGGCCGAAGCAGATGGCGATGCCGAGGGTGCAGGGTGTCTCTCGCCTGCCGTTCACCCCGAGCCGCCGCGAGCTGGCCGCCCGGTACACCGAGCTGACGGGCCGTTCCACCGAGCACATCGAGTGGTACATGGCGGTGGCGTTCTGGAAGCTCGCCGCGATCGTCGAGGGGGCCTACGCCCAGTACGTGGCGGGTCTGCTCGACACCGAGTACGCGGTCCGGCTGGAGCATGACGTGCCCGCCCTGCTGGAAGAGGCGGCCGGTTTCGCCGGTCTCGATTGAAACGAACGAAAGGCAGCAAGTGATTCGCACCGAAGTCAGGGACGAGCAGATCCTCTGGGTCACCTTCGACGACCCGGCCTCCCGCAACGCGATGGACCCGGAGACGATGGAGGAGCTGGTCGCCGCCTGGCGCCGCTTCGCCACCGACGATTCGCTCCGGGTGGCCGTGATCACCGGCGCGGGCGACAAGTCCTTCTGCGCCGGGGCGAACCTGAAGAAGCTGGTCCCGAAGATCCAGGCCGGCCAGCTCACCGCCGCCGACAACCAGGAGGTCTACCTCAAGGGCGAGATCGACCCGATCGACAAGCCCATCATCGCCGCCATCAACGGCGACTGCATGGGCGGAGGCTTCGAGGTGATGCTCGCCACCGACATCCGGATCACCGCCGACCACGCCCGCTTCGGCCTACCGGAAGTCAACTGGGGCCTCTTCCCCGCCGGTGGCGGCACGGTGCGACTGCCAAGGCAGGTGCCCCGAGCGATAGCCATGGAGATCCTCCTGAGCGGCGAGTTCTTCAACGCCGACCGCGCCTACGAGCTCGGCCTGGTCAACCGCGTCGTGCCGAAGGACGATCTGGACGAGGCCGCGATGGCGATGGCGAAGCGAATCGCCCGCAACGGACCGCTGGCAGTTCAGCGGGTGAAGGCCTCGGTGCGCGAGGGGATCGACCTGCCGATCGACGAGGCGTTCGAGAAGGAGCTTGAGCTCGCTGATCGTGTTTTTGCGGATGATGAGGCTGCCGAGGGGCTCGAGGCCTTCGCCGCCAAACGCCAGCCAGCCTTCTAACGGCAGCCAACCGGCATTCGGCGCTCGAACGGTTGACACGTCGGGGTGCGAGGCGTTCTAATGGAGATGGCTCAACGAGTGAGAGCCTGATCGGCAAAGATGAGTCAGTTGGTCCAGCAGGGCCTGGGGGGCTGACGGTCAATCTCCTGACCGGCCGATCGGGAGACGAGGAGAAACATGAGAAAGATCAGGATGATCTTGGTGGCTGCGGCGGCGATCGTCGGCTTCGCCACCGTGAGCGTCGCGCCCGCCGCGGCAGACTTCGGCGGCACGATCTCCATGCCCGGCGTTACCCCCACCTGTGACTTCACAGTCCCCTCGACTGGTCTCGGCCCGCCGCCAGACGACCAGACGATCGACGGAGCCTGGATGTCGCCCAGATTCGGTCCCTCTCACCGGGGCTGCGATCCGGGCGAGTTCTCGCTCTCCACCACCGAAGCGACCTTCGCGGATCACGACGACCACGGCGACATGACCCTGGAAGCGGGCTTCTCAATCCAGAAATCGCCTTGCACGTACACGGCCGCTTCGGACATCACCCTGCACGATGCCGAGACGGCGTTTGGCCTTTGGAGCGGTAGCGGAACCCTGACCGGAAGCCCAGGCGGCTGCGGCTCCAAGACGGTGACCTTCACCGACCTGTTCTACGGCGCCGGCGGGGGACCGGCGCCGTTCATGGAGGGCGACCTCGAGATCACGGGCATATTCGGCGGCTCGAGCAGCTGCCATTTCGCGATGCCGTCCTCCGGGTCCGGCGCTCCGCCCGCAGCGCAAGATCTCGACGGTGACATGTTCGCCGGTTGGCCCGGGGGGATCACGCCGTGCAACCCGGCTTTGGACAACATCTCCGACTTCAGCGCTACCTGGACCTACAACGACATGGACGTGACGGGCGGGCTCTCCGGCTCTAGGGCGGGTTGCGCATTCTCGTCGGGAACGGGCTTCACGCTAGCCGGTGGAGCGCCGCCCTACGGACCGTGGAGCACGAGCTACCCCCTTTGGACTTCGTGCTCCACGCAGCTCTCGATCACCGACCTCACCTACCGCCCGTGGTGACGTAACCCACCGCCAAGCCGGCCGCACGAGTATGGGGAGAGAGATGTGCGGCCGGCCCGGGTTGCCGCCCACGGAGGTAAAGCGGCGACCCTTATGCGCCGGAAGGTCAGGCGCGGCGGCGGAAGATCGTCGATACGGCAACGGCGGCAACCAAAACGACGCCGTTGATGACGTCCGTCCAGGTGAACGGAACTCCGCCGACGATCAAGCCCTGTGTGACCCAGACCAGGAAGGTGCCTCCGATCAGGGTTCCCCAGACGTGGAAGCGGCCCGTGGACATGATCACCGTGCCCAGGAAGGCGGCGGCGAACGCGGGCAGGAGGAAGCCGGTACCGATGTCCGGTGAGGCCGCGCCCTGGTTCGCGGCCAGGATCACCCCGGCGAGCGCGGCCAGGAGACCGCCGATCACGAACGCCAGGATCGTCTCCCGGTCCGTCTTCACGCCGGCCAGCCTCGCCGCCTCGGGGTTCGCCCCGGTCGCGTACAGGTACCGCCCGTACGTCGTGTAGCGGAGCACCACCCACAGGACCAGCCCGATGATCAGCAGCACGCCGATCGTCAGGGACACCCCGTCCACCCAGGCCGGCAGGTTCAGGGCGAAGAGGATCGCCGCCAGCACCACCACGATCGCGGCCGAGATCACGGTCCACGAGGTGTCCGTCCGACCCTCGGGCTTTCTCGCCTGAATCCAGCGGAACAGCCCGTAGGCGCAGGCCGCCAGGCCGATCCAGACGATCACCGAGGGGAACTTCTCGCCGAACGAGCCGAGCGAGCCGTCGCCCGAGAACCAGGAGGGGAGCTGCGGGCTCGTATCGGTCGGCGCCAGCTGGGTGCCGCCGAAGAGGACGCTCGAAATCCCCAGGAACACGCCGCCCGTGCCGAGCGTCGCGATGAACGTGTTGACCCCCAGCTTCACCACCAGCAGCCCGTTGATCAGGCCGCCGATCAGCCCGGCCAGGACGCAGGCCACCAGCACCATCCAGAAGGCCCAGTCCTTCTGCACCACCAACCCGATCGAGAGGAAGGTGGTCAGGGTGCACATGCCGCCGACCGAGAGGTCGAACTGGCCGGCGATCAAGGTCACCATCACCGCCAGGCCGAGGATCAGGATCGGCGCGTTCTGATGGACGTCGAGCAGGCGCGCGTCGACGTTGACGAAGGTGTCCCCCAGCCAGATCCAGTAGCCGACGAAGAGCAGCAGGAAGGCGATCGTGGTGAGCGAGCCCTGCATCGTCGGGGAGGTGGCGAACCGCTTCAATGCCGACGGCCCGGAGGCCGCGACTTTCCCTGCCGTCACGCTGCTCATCAGACCAATGCCTCCAACTGTTGTGTGTTCATCTCTTCCGCCGGGACCAGCTCCTCCACCGTCCCGTCGTCAACCACCCCGATCCGGTCGCAGACCGAGAACAGGTCCTCCGAATCGGAGCTGATCACCAGCACCGCCACGTCCTTCGAGCGCAGCTTGCGGATCAGCCGGTAGATCTCCATCCGGGTCGCGATGTCGACCCCACGGGTCGGCTCGCAAAGCACATAGACCTGAGGCTCCTTCAGGAGCACCCGGCCGAAGATCACCTTCTGCTTGTTGCCGCCGGAAAGCACTCCGTACGGACCCTCGGCATCGCCGGGGACCACGTTGAGCTCATCCGCCATCCCCTGAGCGTCCCGGCCCTCCTGCCCCAGGGCGAGGAGCCGGCCGAAGCCACGCCAGCGGGGCAGCGAGGAAAGCGTCAGGTTCTCGCGGATCGAGCTGACCGGGATCCCGCCCTGGGTCTCCCGATGCGGCGGGACCAGCGCCCGCCTGATCTTGCGCGACGCGCGGACCCGGCCACTCACGGGCCGCATCGAACCGTGGACCAGAAAGCCGATGTCATGCAGGCCGGAGCCGGGCAGCCCGGTCAGGCCGGTGATCTCGCCGCCCCTGAGGACCAGATCGACCGGCCCCGCCCGGCCGCCGCAGGCCGCCTCCAGGGCGATCAGCTCCTCGCCGATCTCGCAGGCGTCGGCCTCGCCCTCGACCGCCATCTCCGACTCCTTCGCGACCAGCCGCTCGACCAGGCCCTCGCGGTCCAGTGAGGCGGTCGGCTCGTCGGTCGAGATCTCGCCGTCGAGGATCACCACCACGCGGTCGGTGTCGTCGAGGATCTCGGAAAGCTTGTGGCTGACCATGATCACGGTCGCGCCGTCGTCGACCGTGCGTCGCAGCGCGTCCGTGAGACGGCGCGAATCGGCGGCCGGCAGGGTCGAGGTCGCCTCGTCGACGAACAGGATCCGGGCGCCCCGATCCAGGGTCCGGGCGACCGCGACCAGGGTCTTCTCCCCCGGCGAGAGCGCGCTGACCGGGGTGTCGACATCCCGGTCCAAGCCGACCCGGGCGATCGCCTCGGCGGCGGCCTCGCGCTCGCGCTTCAAGTTCAGGATCGGGCCGACCAGCTTCATCGGCTGCTGCCCGAGCCGCAGGTTCTCGCAGATCGACATGTCCTCGATCAGGCCGAGATCCTGGTGGATGAACCCGCACTCCCTGCGGGAACCGAGATTGCGGACCGTCTCGTCGTCCAGCTTGATCGTCCCCTCGTCGGCCGAGTACAGCCCGGCGAGAATCTTGATCAGGGTGGACTTGCCGGCCCCGTTCGGGCCCATCAGCCCGATGAACTGCCCCGGCTCGAAGGCCAGGTCGATGCCGTGGAGGACGCTGTTCGAGCCGAAGGACTTCTTCAACCCGGTGACGGTCAGTCTCGGTGTGCTGCTCATCTCTCCTCCTGGCATCCGGTGACGAAGCGGGGCGGGCCGGAGCCCGCCCCATTCCGTCGTCTGATCAGGACTGACCCCAGAGCTTCTGGAAGTCGGCCTTGAAATCGAAGGGCGGGTTGAAGAACCCGGCTTCGAGGGCTGGATCGTCGGCGTTGTCCTTGGTGACCAACATGACCGGCAGCTTGGTGCCGTCCCACTGGTCGACCCCGGCCGCCGCCCGGGCGGCCTCGTCCACGGCGCCCCAGGCCGCGTACTCGAACGGAGCCGCGGTGGTCGCGGCGGCGTCGCCGCCCTGCTTGATCAGCTGGACGTAGTCCGGGGAGGCGTCGTAGCCGGTGATCTTGATGTCGTCGCGGCCCTGCTGCTCCGCCGTCTTCGCCATCGGGATCGCGAACGGGTCATAGGCGGCCCAGGCGTACTGGAACGAGCCCGGAGGGTTCGCGGTCAGCGTCGCGGTCCAGGTCGGGGGACCGGGCTCGGTCAGCTCGGTGGTGGCGATCTCCTTCTCCTCGACCTCGCAGTCGGGGCAGTTGTCGGCCAGCACCTGCTTCGCCGCGGCGACGCGCTTGGCGACGATCGGGAACGACTTGTCGTCGAAGGCGATCACCTTGCCGGAGCCGCCCGAGTCGGCCGCCGTCCAGTAGCCGATCGCCTGGCCGTCGGCGGTGCCGCCGGTGGTCACGTCGGTGACGATGTCCTCGAGACCGGGGTTCGAGCACATCACGCAGGTGACCGGGATCTTCGCGTCGGCCGCCGCCTGGACGGCCGCCTTGATCGAGTTCACGTCGATCGAGACGAGCACGATCGCGTCGTACTTCTCCTGGATCGCCTGGCGGACGTAGCCGGACTGCTTCGCCGGGTTGAACTCACCGTCGAAGACCGGCGAGGAGGTCCAGCCCATCGCCTTGGCGGCGTCGGTGGCGTCCTCGGAGCCGTCCTTGCAGTTGATGCCCGCGTTGCCGCAGGAGATGACCGCGACCTTGCCCTTGCCGGGATCGAAGGCCTCGGTCGGCTTGGGGAACTCGGCCTGGGCCGGGTCCATCAGCTTGTCGACCATCTTCTGTGCGTTCTCGGTGCTGCCGCTGCCGGAACCGGAACCGCTGTCGCCTGAACTGGAATCGTCAGATCCCCCGCATCCGGCAACCACGAATGCGGACAACATCAAAGCTGCAAACACAGCCAGTAAAGCTCGTGAACGTGACATCCTCGACCCTCTCCTCGTTTGGAACACAGGTGCCCTGTCGGCACTCCTCGAAGGTCACATTAGGCTCTTTGCGGAGGGTCGCCCGACATCCGCGAAACTCCTTTGTCGAACTTTCCAACGCCGTACAGTACCCGGCGTTTTTGGCTCTACAAAGCGCTATTCAGCGACGGGCGCAGCGGACGAAACATTCGCCCAGGCGGGCTCGCCGGCCGCTTCGCGGATCTCCGCGATGTCCTTTCGGAGAAGTCCCGCCCCACGACCCTCCAACAGCCTCGATCCTTCCTGCGTGTAGCGGTACAGATCGGCTGTCTCGGGCTCCTGCCAGGACCACTTGACGGCGGCGTCGTCGAGGCTCCGCCAGGGCTGCCGAAGCAGCGGCGACGACCACTCGGCGGCGGCCCGGTTCATCTCGTCCTGGGTCAGCCGACCCTGGCTGGTGACGAACCCGGCGGTCTTCTCCGGCAGCTTCCGATCGCCCTGGACCGAGGCGACCCCGTCCGGGTTGACCCGCAGCGAGTAGTCGTGGTCGACCAGCACGTCGGCCGGGACGAACTCGCGGGTGCGACCGGCCCGGGGCAGGTCGTCCCTGCCTCCGCCGCGACGCCACACCCCGTAGGAGATCGGATGCAGGTAGTACTCGCTCTGCGCTCCGAGCTTGCCGGCCGCCAGGTTGAAGTGGTCGATGTAGGAGTCCAGCGAGTACTCCTCGTTGTTGAGCGTCCAGAGCCGGCGGGTGCGCTGGTCGATCGTGTCCCACTCGGACTGCTCGTACAGGCCGGCCATCCGCAGCACGTCGACCGGGGCCTGGTAGTAGGTCAGGATCCCGGCCTCGATCATCTGGTCCATGCTGTACCCGCTGAAGCGCCGGTAGAGCGCCCGGGTCGCCTCGGTCATCAGGTCGGTCAGCTCGTTCAGCGTGTCGGTCAGCTCCCGGCGGGAGCCCATCCCGACCGGGACGTAGCGGTCGCTCAGGAAGTCGGAGGTGTAGAGGCCGACCCCGATGACCCGGTCCTGATGCGACTCGGGCTGCGTGTAGGCGGTGGCCCAGTCGGTCACCTCGATCGAGACGCCGTCGGTGATCTCGACCAGCGAGAGGTTGTTGAAAGGGATCTCGGCCGAGATCTCGTCCATCCACGGCAGGGTGCTCTCGCTCAGGTTGAAGAAGTCCCGCACATGCATGAGGCGCCGGCCGTCGAGCCGGTACGGGCCGGACGAGTGGAGGCCGGAGCGGCTCTCGCAGTGGACCAGGAAGTTGTACTGGGTGGCGATCGCGTTGAAGCGGGCCGCGGCGGCGCTCAACCCCGCGTCGCAGGCGAAGGCGTCCGCCTCGAAGACCTGGAGGGTGCGTTCCTCGAGGGTCGGGGAGATGTCCCCGGCGTCGAGCGCGTTGACGTGCCCGCTGGTCCGGTTGTAGGCCTTCGCGAACCGGGTGTACCAGTCGCAGACCAGCCAGAGATCCTCGAGGTTGTCGGCCGGTCCGATCAGGCCGAGGCGGATCAGGTTCGAACGGCCGTTCAGGTAGTAGTTGACCATGCCCCAGGCGGTGAGCCGGGAGAACAGGGTCGAGACGTTGCGGGCCCGGTGGCCGACGTCCTCGGGGGAGATCACCTCCAGCGAGCGGCGCAACTGGTCCGGGTAGCGCCAGTAGCCCTCGATCATGCTCATCATCAGGTAGGGCAGGACCGGGAAGAGCTTCGATTCCTGGGCGGTCCGGGTCAGGCAGTTGTGGACCAGCACGTCGTCGCTGCGCTGCAGGAACGAGTTGAGGTCCAGCAACTGCTCTTCGGTGATGCGCCAGCTCATGACTGCCCCTCCTCGGTCAACTCGATTCGTGCGCTGAGCAGGCTGGCCGCCCACTCGTTGTCCCCCGCCGTGACGATCGCCGACCAGGCCGAGGCCGGGGGCCGCAGATCGACTCCGCAGAGCGATTCGGGCAGGGCCAGGACCAGCTCGCGGTCGGCGTCGACGTTCAGCTCGGAGACGACCCGCTCCAGCAGCTTGGCCGAGTCGGAGCCCTCCCAGGGCAGGTCGACCAGGACCTTGCTGCCGGCCCGGGCGGTGTCCCCCATGTCGGCGACCACGTCATGGCCGGCCGGGGCCTCGGTCAGGATCGGGATCCGCCGACGCTCCTCGCACCAGGCGAGCAGCTGGGCCAGCCGCGGGTCGGGCTGCGAGGGCGCCATCGCGACCGCCCCGGCCATGACCCGGCCGACGTGGCCGTCGACCGAGAGCAGGTCGCCTTCGCGGATCACCCGGCCCTCGGCGGTGGTGGCGGTGCCGGCCTCCTCGTCGACGACCAGCCCGTTGACGCCGCAGATCGCGGGGCGGCCGATCCCCCGGGCGACCACGGCCGCGTGGCTGGCCCGCCCGCCGAGCGCGGTGACGATCCCCTTCGAGGCGATCATGCCGCCGATGTCGGCCGGCGAGGTCTCGGGCCGGACCAGGATCACGTCCTCGCCCTGCTCGGCCATCTCCTCGGCGAACTGCGAGGTGAAGACCGCCTTGCCGATCGCCGCGCCGGGCGAGGCGGCCGCCCCGGAGCCGAGCAGGTCGAACTCCTGGTCGGCGGCGAAGACCGGCCGCTGGAGATCCTCGAGGGCCGAGAGCGGCACCCGTTCGAGCGCGGTCTCGATGTCGATCAGACCCTGGTCGACCAGGTCGACCGCGATCCTCACGGCGGCGGCGCCGCTCCGCTGCCCGACCCGGGCCTGGAGGATCCAGAGCTTGTCGGTCTCGATCGTGAACTCGATGTCGCACATGTCCCGGTAGCTGGCCTCCAGCACCGGCAGCGCCTCCTCGAGCTTGGCGAATGCCTCGGGGAGCCTGGTGCCGGCCGCCTGGATCGGCTCGGGGTCATGCGAGCCGGCGACCACGTCTTCGCCCTGCGCTTGGAGCAGGAAGTCCCCGTAGGCGCCGGGGGTGCCGGTGCCGGGGTCGCGGGTGAAGACGACCCCGGTGCCGGATCGCTCGTCGCGGTTGCCGAAGACCATCGCCTGGACGGTCACGCCGGTCCCGAGCGAGTCGGAGATCCCGGCGAAGCGCCGGTACCGCTTCGCCCGGGGCGAGTCCCAGGATTTCCAGACCGCGATCACGCCGTCCTCGATCTGCCGGCGGGGCGACTGCGGGAACGGCTCGCCGTGCTCGGCGATGACCCGCTTCCAGGCCTCGGCCAGCTCCGGGGCGGGGGCCGCGGGGTCGATCGCGTCGCCGAGCTTCTTCACCTTGATGCCGCGGACCACCTCGGCGTAGGTGGCGAGCAGCCTCACGTATATGTCCCAGGCGAACTCGGGGGCGGTGCGCTCGGCCAGCGCCGCGATGGTCTCGTCGTTCAGCCCGACGTTGAGCAGGGTGTCCATCATCCCCGGCATCGAGACCGGGGCGCCCGACCTGACCGAGACGAGCAGCGGATCCTCGACCTCGCCGAGCCGGCGGCCGATCGCCCGTTCCAGACCGTCGATGCCTTCGGCGATCTCGTCCAGCAGGCCGGCCGGGATCTCGCCGGCGTCGGCGTCCGCCTCGGCCCAGGCCTGGTAGGCGCCGGTGCCGATCACGAAGCCGGGCGGGATCGGCAGCCCAAGGTTGGTCATTCGGGCAAGGCTTGCTCCCTTGCCGCCCAGGATGCGGGGGCTCTCCGTCCCTGACCCAAACTCGTAGACAAACTTGGTCGTGGTCACGCCTCAGATACTCGACGCTCCGCCCGGACGGGGCCAGTTCGTGCCGGGGCTGGTCTTGGCCATTCCTCCAAACTCGGGCGGCCGATCCGGGGCGCCTCTTGTGACTGCCTCCAAACGTTCGCGGGGAGGCCCTTCGACTTGCCCGCTCTCGATGGTCAGTCTGGCCCTGTGTCCCAGGAGTCCACCGCCACAGACCTCGTCGACATCGTCGAGACCAGGGAGCAGGCCGACAGGCTGGACATCCCGCCCCTGCTGATCCGCGAGAGCCTCAGCCGGGTCCTGCCGGGCGCCGGGCCGGTCGAGATCGAACGGGTCCGGGCCGGCCACTCGAACCTGACCTTCTTCGTCAGCCGCGGCGGCGAACGGTGGGTGCTGCGCCGGCCGCCGCGACCGCCCTTCCCGCCGAAGGCCCATGACGTGCTGCGCGAGCACCGGCTGATCTCGGCCCTGTACGAGACCGGCGTCCCGGTGCCCCGGGCGGTCATGGCCTGCCACGACGAGTCGGTGATCGGCGCGCCCTTCTATCTGATGGAACGCCTCGACGGGCTGGTCGTGCGGCGGGAGCTGCCGCCGGAGATGGACACGCCCGAGCAGGCGCGGGCCGCCGCCGAGGCGCTGGTCGACGCCCTGGTCAGCCTGCATGCCGTCGACGTCTCGGCGGGGCCGCTCTCGAAGCTGGGCCGCCCGTCGGGCTATCTGAAGCGCCAGGTCGATCTCTGGTCGAGGCAGTGGCAGGTCAACAAGACCCGCGAGATCCCGGCGATCGTCCAGGTCGGCGGCCGGCTCGCCACCAGCATCCCCGAGTCGGGCACGCCGGCGATCGTCCACGGCGACTTCAAGCTCGACAACGTGATCTTCGATCCCGGCCCGCCCGCCCGCGTGGCCGGGGTGCTCGACTGGGAGATGGCGACCCTCGGCGACCCGATGGCGGACGTCGGCTACCTGGCCGCGATGTGGCTCGGGCACGACGGCCCCGCCTCCCTGCTGCTCGGCCTCTCCCTGGCCACCGGCAGCCGCAACTTCCCGCCGATCGAGGAGCTGCTGGAGCGGTACTCGGAGCGGTCGGGCCGTTCGCTGGAGCAGCTTCCCTGGTACCGCTGCCTGGCGATCTGGAAGCTGGCGATCCTGCTCGAGGGCAGCCGCAAGCGCCATCTGGCCGGCACCACCGACGACCCGTTCTTCGCCAGCCTCGACGAGGGCATCCCCCGGCTGGCGGAGTACGCCGAGCAGCTGGCCGACGGGATCTAGCGGCGCCGGAAGAACCTGGCCCGCGCCGCCAGCCCCACCCCGGCGACCGCCGGCGCCAGGGCCAGCAGCTCCTCCACCGGCAGCGGCCCGATGTGGGCCAGGATCATGATCCGCCCACGCTTCCCGCGATGTCCTCGGGCCGGTACTCGTCGTTGCGGTGCCACCACTGGTAGGGCGGCGTCTGCGGGTAGCCCTCGGGCGAGTCCTCCC
The DNA here is from genome assembly GCA_017304845.1 of Solirubrobacterales bacterium. Classification (GTDB taxonomy): domain Bacteria; phylum Actinomycetota; class Thermoleophilia; order Solirubrobacterales; family 70-9; genus 67-14. The sequence goes on along the minus strand of JAFKLL010000012.1, from coordinate 71,297 downwards.
ACTCCTCCTGCCGGCCCAGCGCCGTGATGTCGAGGTAGCCCCAGGTGCTGCCCATCGCCTCGTCTCCGCGAGCGTCGACGAAGTAGGTCCGGTAGATCCGGCCGTCGTCCTGGATGAAGGCGTTGGTGCCATGCCACTCGCCGACCCCGAAGTCCGAGTCGAACCCGTCGGTCAGGGTGAACCAGGGGATGTGCTCCCAGCCGAACCGCTCCTTGAGGACCGCCAGGTTCTCCTGCGGGGCGCGGGAGACGAAGGCGAGCGTGGTGTCGCGCGCGTTGAGGTGGACCGGGTCGGCGACCTGGTCGGCCAGCATCGAACAGCCGGGGCAACCGACCTCCGGCCAGCCCTTCACGTCGGGGTCGTAGAAGAAGCGGTAGACGACGAGCTGGCGACGGCCCTGGAACATGTCGCGCAGGCCGAGGCGGCCGTCGGGGCCCTCGAACTCGTACTCCTTCTCGACCTCCGTCCAGGGCATGCGGCGTCGCTGGGCGGCGAGCGCGTCGCGGGCCCGGGTGTGCTCCTTCTCCTTGATCAGCAGTTCTTCGCGGGCGGCCGACCACTCGTCGGCCGAGACGATCTCTGGCGTGTCCATGCTCATTCCTCTCCTTGACTCGTGACGTATCGGGCCAGGCTGTCGAGCGCCTGGGTCCAGCCGGTGTTGACTCCGAGGTGACCGCCGGGGGGCGCCTCGCCGAGGCGGTCGTGGGTCAGGCTGACCTCGGTCCGCCCGGGCTCTATCGCGCGGAGCTCGATGGTCATCCGGGAGCGCCTGCCGCCCGGGGCCTGCCCGAAGCCGCGGAACTGCCAGTCCATGACGAGGCGGCTGTTCTCGACGACCTCGAGGTACTCCCAGTCGAAGCCTCCGACCTCGACCCCGTTCTCGGAGTGGCGGAGCTCGCCTCTGCCCCCGACCCGGGGGTCGTTCTCGGCCGAGATCCCCTGAAACTGGTCCGGGTGCATCCATCGGACCAGCTGCTCCGGGTCGACGAAGGCGCGGTAGACGCGGTCGACCGGGGCCCCGACCTCCTTGACGATGTGGACGGAGTCTCCGGTGGCGGTCATTCCTGCTCCTTTGCGATGTCGGCTTCCAGGGTCGCCGCGAGGCGGTCGAGGTTGTCGGCCCAGAACTTCTCGTAGAAGCTCAGCCACTCACTTGCTTCCCGCAGCGGCTCACTCCTAAGCGAGCAGAGGTGCCGCCGCCCGGCGACCCGCCGGTTGACGAGCCCGGCCCGTTCCAGCACCTTCACGTGCTTGGAGGCCGCGGCGAAGGACATGTCGGCCGGCCCGGCGAGATCCCCGACCGAGCATTCGCCCCGCGAGAGTTGCCGGACCATGCCCCGGCGGGTGTGGTTCGAGAGCGCGTGGAAGACGCGATCGACCTTCTCAGAGTCTTCAACCATGTGGTTGAACATAGCCGGGCCCGGGAAAATTGTCAACTGATCGGTTGAACGAATTTCAGACGGCCCGCAGCTTGGCCTCCCGGACGGTGTTCGGTACTGTGGAACGAAGTCCATCCGAGGGAGATATCTTGCGCAAGTACATGCTGCTGGGGGCCGTCCTGCTCGGCCTGATCGCATCGCCGACCACCGCCTCGGCCCTGAAGTTCGAGCCTGGGCCGAACAGTCCCCTCGTGGCGGCGCCGGTGAGCGTCGACGACCAGACCGTGCTTCCGGTCTCGTATGTCCCGTATGACATCGCGGCCGCGGACTTCGACGGCGACGGATATGACGACCTCGCCATCTCGAGCGACGGCCACCGAAACATCTACATCTACCTCGGCAGCTCCGACGGCACGTTGACGCCCTCGGCCAGCAACCCGATCGGCTCGAACGCGCCCAATGTCAACAGCCGGTTCACCATCCACGCCGTCGATGTCGACGATGACGGAGACGAGGACCTGATCGTCGGCGACTCGCTCACGCCGACCTGGATCGAGACCTACCTGAACGGAAGGATCGACGGCGCGACCACCAATCCGCACGAGTCGTTCGGGACCGTGCCGAGCTCGACCTTGGATCTCGGCGGCTCGAACCTCGCCGCCTACTACCTCTCCTCCTCCTTCGGGGACAAGGACGGAGACGGGTCGGTCGACATGGTCCTCGGCCTCTACGGCAACAAGTACGTCTACATGCAGAACGACGGCAGCGGCACCTTCAGCACCCCGAGCGGAACCGTCCCCGTGCCCGCGGTCGGAACGGCCCAGGATTACGACGGAATCGTCTCGACCGCGATGGGCGACTTCGACGGAACGACGGCCGGCGACGCCGACGACCTGGTGATGATCTCCGACCCCCAGTACGACCCGGAGAGCACGAGTCCCGACCGGCTGCTCTACGCGAAGTCGAGCGGCGCGAGCACGTACGGCAGCCCCGTGACCCTCTACCAACCTCCCGCCGGCGCCTATCTCTACGACGTCCAGCAGATCGACCTCAACGGCGACGAGTACGACGACATCGTCTTCAAGGAGCGGAACGTCGAAGGCGAGGACGTGACCCGGACCGCGCTGGGCGGCCCGGGCGGGCCGGTCATCCAGAGCGCGGAGCGCACCTCGGTCGCGGTCTACGGCGCCAGCCCGGTCTCGATCGGCGACTACGACGGTGACGGCAACGAGGACCTGGCCCTGCCGCAGTTCGGCGATGCCGGTTTCCAGGTGGCGCTCGGCGACGGCGAAGGGCACATCGCGCTCGACGCGGCCGGGCCCTTCTCGATTCCGTCGATCGGATCCACCCAGTTCTACCCGCAGAAGAGCGCTAGCCTCGACGCCAACGGCGACGGCCGACTCGACCTCGCCGCGGCCAGCGGCAACTCGGGTTCCAGCAGCCAAGCCCCGGGCGTCGCGATCATGCTCTCCAAGGCTTCGTCGGGAATCGCGATCGCTCCCGAGTCGATCGATTTCGGCGAGGTGCCTGCCGATGCCGAGTTGATCGCCCCGCAGCAGGTGACAGTCCGCTCGACCGGCGACCTGCCCCTGAACCTGACCAAGCTCGAGATCGGCGGCATCGACCCGGAGCCGTTCGCGGTCGACCGTGGCGACTGCCCGGCCGGCCCCCTCGCGGTCGGGGCCAGCTGCAACCTCGAGGTGACCATGCGCCAGAACGCATCCCGCACCGGCCTCTTCCAGGCGACCATCGAGATCTCGAGCGACGCCTCCGAGCGCCCGATCGAGGTTCCCGTCTTCGGGACGCTGCTGGAAGCGCCGGATCCGCCCAGCAACGCGAAGCTGACCATGAAGATCAAGTCGGCGAAGAAGATCAAGGCCGGGAAGAAGCTGCTGGTGGTCGCGACCGTCTCCAACCTCGGCACGGACCGTGCCGGCGCCTACGTCGTCAAGGCGACCGCGCCGCGGAAGCTCACCGGGAGGATCACGCCGAAGGCCTTCCGTTCCTCCTCGCTGATCGGCAAGGGCAGGACCGTGGCCAAGTTCCGGATCCCGGTCAAGAGGAACGCGAAGGGGAGGCTCCAGGCCAGAGTGAGCCTCACCTTCAAGGGCAGGACGACCTCCAAGCGGACCGGGAAGGTCAAGATCCTGAGCAAGCGTCGGCGCTAGCCCGCGACCCGCATCCGCTTGGCGAGGCGGACCACCGCCCGGGTGTGGCGCTTGATCACCGCCCGCCGGATCGTCCCCGGCCCGAACTCGACCGCGAAGGAGACCGTGCGGGTGGTGTGGTGCTGCCAGCTCACGGCGCTGCCCGGATAGTGGCCGCGGTTGCAGCCTCCGCCGGCGCTCAGGCCTGACAGCCTGGCGTAGAGGAAGGCCCAGCGGCGATCCTCGTTGCAGGGCGCCAGGGTGCGTCCCCAGGGTTGGTGGAACCAGATCGCGAGGTCGAAGCCGACCCGCCGCGAGAGCCGCATCACCGCCCTGGTCTCGGGTTCGGACGCGGGACGAGGCCCGGAGTAGTAGCCGCCGGTCAGGCTGCCGTCCCACCGGAAGGGGAAGTTCCGGTTCAGGTCCACCCCACGCGCGTTCTGGCGTTGCCTCCTCGCGATGCCGTCGGGGTTGACCGTGCGGATCGTCCACAGCCCGATCCCCTTCGGGCCTCGCCTGCCGGCGAGGCGCTGACGCAGGCTCGAGACGACCCGCATCCCCTGACGCTCGTCGCCGTGGATCGAACCGACCACCAGCACCCGGAAGCCCGGCCGCGCCGCTCCCTGCCTCCAGGCCGCCAGCGGTCGGCCGTCGACCGAACGCCCGATCGGCTGCCTTTCGGCGGCCGAGGCGGACCCGCCCAACAGAGCCAGGGCCAGAGCGAGGACAGCGAGGCTGGAGGCCGTGATCCTCATGCCTCCACGCTACCGCCGGGGGACGGTTGGGAGAATGGGACGATGGCCGATCTCGAACAGGATGGACTGGTCCGCTGCGTCTGGGCCGACGGCAGCGAGATGATGCGCGCCTACCACGACGAGGAGTGGGGAGTCGCGATCGAGGGCGAGCGGGAGATGTTCGAGCGCCTCTCGCTCGAGGCCTTCCAGGCCGGCCTGAGCTGGGCGACGATCCTTCGCAAGCGGCCCGCCTTCCGCGAGGCGTTCCGAGACTTCGACCTCGACTACTGCGCCGGCCTGAGCGACGCCGACGTCGAGGAGCTGATGGGCAACGAGGGGATCATCCGGGCCCGGGCCAAGATCGAGGCGACCAGGAACAACGCCGCCCGGGCGATCGCCCTGCGGGAGGACGGCGGCCTGGAGGCGTTGATCGCCTCGTTCGCGCCGGAGCGCTCGCCCTCGCCGAAGGATCAGTCGGGGGTCCCGACCAGCTCGCCGGAATCGACGGCGCTGGCCAAGGAACTCCGTTCAAGGGGCTTCAAGTTCGTCGGCCCGACCAACATGTACGCGCTGATGGAAGCCGCCGGGATCGTCAACACCCACCTGGTCGGCTGCTTCCGCCGCGACGCGGTCTGAGCCGGCCGGCTTCCACCCCGGCCCCTTGAAGGCGTAGCCGACGCGGTCCCGCCAGCGGTCGGCGGCGCGGATGTCCCGCCAGATGTTTACGTACTCGCCATAGGCGACCTTGACCGGGTGGAAGGTGTCGATGTTCTTGGTCAGGCCGTACCGGACCCGTTCCTGCTCGGGCTCGAAGGTGCCGAACATCCGGTCCCAGATGATCAGGATGCCGGCGTAGTTCTTGTCCAGGTACTGCTCCTGCGAACCGTGGTGGACCCGGTGGTGGCTGGGCGTGTTGAAGATGAACTCGATCGGCCGGGGCAGCTTGCGCACCGCCTCGGTGTGGAGCAGGAATTGGTAGAGCAGGCTCCAGGAGAGGGCGAGGTAGATCATCCACGGCTCGAAGAGGAGTGCCGACGGCATCCAGAAGAAGATCGAGCTGAACGGCGACCAGTCCTGCCGGAGCGCGGTGGAGAGGTTGTAGTGCTCGGAGGAGTGGTGGACCACATGCATCGCCCAGAAGAGCCGGATGCGGTGGTGGCTGCGATGGAAGCAGTAGTAGGCGAGGTCGTCGGCGAAGAAGAGCAGGACCCAGGTCCACCAGTCGGAGGGCGATAGCTGGATCGGGCTGATCGAGTAGATAGCCGCGTAGACGACCAGCACGACCAGCTTCCAGGCGCCGGCGATCACCAGGTGGCCCATGCCCATGGTCAGGCTGGTCCCGGTGTCCTTGGCCTCGAAGCCGATCGGGGCTTCCTCCCCATGCTCATGCGCGGCATGCCGGAGAGTCAGGTACTCGAGAACCATCGCGAGGACGAAGAACGGGATCGCGTAAAGGATCAGATCACTCATTGCGTAACTGGTTATACCAGTTGTCGAAGACGATCACAACCCGCACCTCCTCCCACTCCCCCAGAGCCCGCGAGATGCATATCCACGCCACATAGCGCCCCCAATCTGCATCTCGCGGGCTCTGGGATGGGGATGAGGCCTGGTTAGGCCGCGCGTTCGACGTCTGCTCGGAGCATGTGGGCGGCCACCTCGGCCGCCGTCTCCGGGTCGACCGCGCCGATCGCCCTACCCAGGCGCCCGATGATCTCGGGGTCGTCCGGGCGGATCCGGTCGGCCACGTCGCCGAAGGTGAGCAGCGCCGCCAGGAGCGAGTTCAGGGAGAGCCGGTAGGCGATGTTGCCGGAGCCGACCACGATCGACATCCAGAACTCGGCGAAGGCCTGGTCCAGCAACTCGTCGTCGCCCGAGCCGATCAGCCCGGCCGCGCGGGCGGCCAGCGCCTCGACCTGGTCCCGTTCGCTCTGGGTCGCCCGCTCGGCGCAGAGCCGGGCGGCGTCCACTCCGATCGAAGCCCGCATCTCCAGCACCGAGCGGATGATCTCGGCCGGAGGGTTCGCGTCGCCGGCCAGATCGAGCAGAACCTCCAGCCCGCCGGTGTCGCGCCAATCGAGCACCCGGGTGGCGCCACCGTGGGTGATCCTGACCAGGCTCGCCTGCTGGAGCCGCTTCAGCGCCTCGCGGACCGCGTGACGGTTCACGCCGAACTCCTCGGCCAGCACCCTCTCCGAGGGGACGGGACTGCCCGGTTCGAGCTCGCCCTCGAGGATCTGACGGCGCAGAGCGTCGTGGACCCGCAGGGAGACTGTGGCGGAGCGACCGGAACTCATGGCCCCGGTTTGTACCAGTTGAAAGACTGCGCCGCGTGGAATCCTCGTTCACACCCTTCCATCGCGGCGGGTCCGGGCCTCCCCTGGTCCTGATCCACGGCTTCACCGACACCTGGCGAACCTGGGAGCTGGTGCTGCCCCGCCTCGAGGCGCGGTTCGACGTGCTCGCCGTGACCATGCCCGGCCATGCCGGCGGCCCGCCACTCGGCGAGCTCACAGTCGACTCGCTCCCCGACGGGGTCGAGACGATGATGGACGAAGCCGGGTTCGAGGCCGCCCACCTGGTCGGCAACTCGCTCGGCGGCTTCGTCTCCTTCCAGCTCGCCAGCCGGGGCCGGGCCCTGACCGTGACCGGGATCTCCCCGGCCGGCGGTTGGTCCGCCGAGGCCCAGGAGCTCCACGCCCTCGACTTCTTCATCCCCCAGCAGAAGGCGGTGGCGAAGGCCGCGCCCTTCGCCGATCAGATCGCGTCGACGGCGGAGGGGCGCCGGCAGGCCACCCGCTTCATCGTCTCCGACCCTTCGCTCCTCACCCCGGAGCTGGTCGCCCATCAGATCCTCGGCGCCGCCAGTTGCCCGGCGGCGCTGCCGATGGTCGAGTTGGCCCGGCGCGAGGGATTCAACCTCGACGCGGCGCGGATCGATTGCCCGGTCCGCTTCGTCTGGGGCACCGAGGACCGGCTGCTCCCCTGGCCCTCCTACGCGGTCCGCTACCGCGAGGAGTGGCTGCCCGGGGCCGAGTACGTCGAGTTGGACGGGGTCGGCCACTGTCCGCAGCTCGAGGTTCCGCTCGAGGTCGCGGAGCTGATCGCCGGCACCGCCCGGCTGATCTGATCGCTCAGGGACGGCGCCCGAAGAGGACCGCGAAGCCGTGGTCCTTGAGCAGGCAGTCGACGTCCGTGAACCCGATCTCGCGGAGCCAACCGAGCTGGGTCGAGAGCGGTGTGAGGTGGTCGTGGCTCATGCGCTCCACGGTGTCTACCCACTCCGCCTCGGTCAGGCCCTTCTCGAAGGCCTGCCGCCGATGCCACTCGGCGTAGTGGTCCTGGAGCGCGGGGGTCTCCCCCAGCACGTGCTCCGCATTGACGAAGACGCCGCCGGGCCGGAGCTGGGCGAAGGCGGACTCGTAGACGTGGCGCTTGCCCTCGTCGGTCATGTGGTGGATCGCGAGGGCCGAGATCACCGCGTCCCAGGGACCTTCCGGGATGCTCTCGTACATGTCGCCGACCACGACCTCGGCCCGTTCGCCCAGCGCCGCCCGCGCCTGTTCCAGCATCCGCGGCGAGAAGTCGAACAGCGTGAACGTCGCCTCGGGATACGCCTCCGCGACCGCGGCCGCGAGCAGGCCCGTCCCGGCGCCCAGATCCAGGATCCGCGGCGGCCCGTCGGTCGGCGAGGCGAGCCCGACGGCCTCCGGCACCATGCCGTAGAACCGGGACAGCTGCGGGATCAACTTCTCCCTCGGACCCGAGTAGGTCGCTGCCTGCTGATCGAAGACGGTGGTCGCTTTCGCCATGTCGCTGATCCTAGATCCTGGCGGCGGGCCTCAACCCTCCTCGACCAGCGGCACGAACGAGACCGGCACGAGACGGACCCGCTCGAGCTCGCCGTCCTCGCGGCGCCAGAGTTCGAGCCACTGATCGAACCTGCCGACCGGAACCACCATCCGCCCACCCTCGGCGAGCTGCGCGGTGAGGGCCGCGGGAACCTCGCCCGAGGCCGCGGCGGCGACGTTGATCGCATCGAAGGGGGCCTGCTCCGGCAGGCCCCGCGACCCGTCGCCGTAGATGACGGTGACGTTGTCCACCGACGCCGCCGCCAGAGAGCGGCGGGCGTCCTCGACCAGGGTGGCGTGACGCTCGATCGAGAAGACCCATCGCGCCAGCCGCGCCAGCACGGCCGCGTGGTAGCCGGACCCGCCGCCCACGTCGAGCACGACGTCCTCCTCCCGGGGCGCAAGAAGCTGGCACATCGTGGCGACGATCTCGGGCTGGGAGATGGTCTGCCCGGCGCCGATCGGCAGCGGGCGGTTCTCCCAGGCGTGCCGTCGTTCCCGTTCCGGCACGAACAACTCCCTGGGCACGGCCGCGATCGCCTCGATGACCCTGCGGTCGGCGATCCGGCCCGAGAGCAACTCGATCAGGCCTTCACGATCCACCTATAGAAGGTAGCTCCCCGGGCCCGCGGCCATGCCACGGGCCCGGATCGACTCAGAATCCGCGCCGCGCCGCCTTCGCGCCACCGCCGAACCTGGTGACCTTCAGGCCGGGCGATCGCTTCTGCTGGTTCGGGCAGAAACGGTCGGTGACCCAGCGCTTCTTCGAGAAGAGCTTGGTCTGGTCGGCGTAGTGCTTGGACTTCGGGTTCTCGGACTGCGAGTAGGTGAGGATCATGCTGGCCTGCGGGCACTTGGCGCCGGTCAGGTGGACGGCCTGGATGAAGCTGGAGCCATCCGAGACCTCGGTGATGCCCTGCCCCGGCACCCACGGGCCCCAGATCGTGTTGAAGGAACCGAACGGCTCGTAGTCGCCGCCGTGGATCGGGATCTTGACCCCGGCCCGGGTGACCGTCTGGTACTGGCGCCTGGTCGCGGTCAGGGGGATTCCCTCGGTGACGAACTGGCTGACCGTGTCGGCGAAGGCGATCGGCAGGTTCGGGTTGGCGGTGTTGAGGCCCTTGGGGGTGCCGATCGGGTCGGAGACGTCGAAGGCGTCCGCGTACACCGGGACGGTGCTGCCGGAGAAGAGGCGGGCGATGAACTGCTGGAAGAGCAGCCCGCCGGTCGAGTCGAGGTTGTTCTTCCCGTCCCAGCTCGCCAGCGCCTCGCAGCCCGCGCTGACCGCGACCGGGCCGCTCTCGCCGATCATGATCGGGTTGGCGTTGCAGTAGGCGATGACGGGCTGGAGCAGCAGCTCGGCGCTCTCGACCCGGTCGTTGAACTCCATCGCCTTGAGCGAGGCCAGGGTGAACTTGCCGCCCCCGGCCAGCTTCTCGTTGACCATCTTGTGGCCGAGGCGGGTCCGCTCGGTCTGGGCGATCTTCTCCTCGCCGATGATCCGGTCGAAGCCGTCCAGGGTCTTGTGGACGTTGGCGAACCAGTAGGAGTCGTTCGAGTTCTCGACGTAGTCGGAGCGCATCTCGTACGGCATCTGGTTGGCCGGCAGCAACCCGGGCCCGGCTGCGCCCGGGACCTTCTTGCTCATGTCGCAGTTCGAGTTCGAGCCGTCGAAGACCGGGAGTCGGAAGGCGCTCCAGGCGACCGTGCCGATGCCGGGGGTGTTGCACTGCTCGACCCGCTCGTCGGAGGCGTTCGGCACCGCGCCGATGTCGGCGTAGAGCGCCCGGCCCTTGGAGTCGGAGGCGATCGTGTTGACCCAGGGGATGCCCTGGTACTTCTTCAGGATCTGAAGCACCTGGGGCGTGCTCTGGGCCCGGTTGATCGCGTAGAAGTGGTTGATCATCCGGAAGTTGCCGGTGTTCGCGTCGAAGAGCGAGTAGGCGGTGGTCGGGCTCCAGCCGAACAGCGGCTGGCCCTGGACCGAGTCGGTGATGTAGCCGTGCTCGGTCGAGTAGAGGGTCCGGTCGTGCTTGTTGCCGTTCTCGTCGGTGACCGTGACCGTGGTCCGCTTCATCGGCTTCGACTGGCCGTCGACGATGTACCGGGTCGGGTCGCTCGGGTCGAGCGTCTCCTGGAAGACGATGAAGCGACGGGCGGTGGAGACCGTGTGGCTCCAGGCCATCTGGCGGGTGTGGCCGATCAGGATGACCGGCACCCCGAGCAGGCTGGCGCCGGAGACGTTGACCTTGCCGGGGATGGTCAGCTGCGACTCGAAGAACCGCTGGGAGCCGTGCCAGGGGAAGTGCGGGTTACCGAGCAGCAGGCCCTTGCCTCCCTTGACCGCGTTCCTGCCCAGGCCGACCGCGTTGGAGCCGAGGCCGCCGGTGAAGTTTCCGAAGTCCGGGCCGAAGTCCTCACGGGTGATCTCGTCGGGGCCCGGGGCCTGGTCCGCCTGATCGTCGCCGCCCTTCATCAAGGTCGGGGCGGGCGGCTGGGCCTCGGCGATCCCGCCCATCGACGGGTCGGTCGAGCCGTAGCCGAGCAGCTGGTAGAAGCGGTGGTAGGCGTCGAGGACGGTGATCGGCTTGACCCAGGCCTTGCCGCGGCAGGTCGGGTCGGGGAGCCGCTTCACGCCCCGCTTGCGCAGGTAGGCGTTGTAGCCGGCGACGTATCCGGAGACCACCTTCTTGACGTCGGGCAGCGGCCCGTTCGGCGGCTTCAGGTTCATCATCTTGCGGACCGTGCCCTCCGCCCTGACCCGCTTCCAGAAGAAGTCGGAGTCGAGGTTGGAGATCCCGTTCGGGGCGTCGTTGGCCGCCCCGAAGTACTTGGAGCGCTCGCCGCGGACGGTCGTGTACGTGTCCGCCAGGGTGCAGATCTGCTGGCTGGCGATCGACCAGCCGTAGCCGTATCCGAGGCCGTAGGGAGTGTCCGCGAGGATCCTGGGGATCCCGTACTCGGTGGTGCGGATCGTGACCCTCGGCGCCTTGGCCGCGTCGGCCTGGCCGGCCAACGGGGCCGCGAGGAGAGCCAGCAAGAGAGCGCCGAGACCGATCAGAACAGCGATCGGACGGACGTTCCGAGACGAAGACACCTGCCGCATGACTCTCCTTTGTTCGATTCCCTCGGTTCCACGATAACCGCCGGACCGGATTCCGGTCTAGGCTCGGGGCATGGATGACGCGACGCGGGACGGCGGCCTCGAGCCCGCCGAACACATGACCGGGGAATGCATGTGCGGCAAGGTCACCTTCGAGGTGGACGAGCCCCTGGTCGGGGCGGCCCTCTGCTACTGCGGCCGTTGCCAGCACCGGACCGGGACGGCCTTCTCGGCCACGGGCCTGACCCAGCCGGGTTCGTTCCGGATCACGGCGGGTGAGGAGCACGTCGGCACCTACGAGCCCGGTGACGGCGGGTTCAACAAGTCCTTCTGCCGGGAGTGCGGCGGGCAGCTGTTCACGAACCACCCGGACAATCCCGAGATCCTCGCCGTGCGCCTGGGCGCGCTGAACGAGGATCCCGGGGTCCGCCCGGCCGCCCACCAGTTCACCGACTACGCGGCACCCTGGTACCCGGTCCCGGACGACGGCCTGCCGAGGTTCCCGGAACGGCTCGACTGGAGCCAGCTGCTCTAGGAACGCGAGGCGAGCACCTCGTCGAGCTTGTTGTAGCCCTCGTTCAGGCCCTTCTCCATGCCGGCCTGGAGCATGCCGTCGCGGTACTGCTGCTCCTCGAAGGTCGTCAGCGTCACGAGCCGGGTGCGGCCGCCCTCGACCGGGATGAAGTCGGTCCGGTCGATCGAGGCGGGCGGCTGGGGCTCCATCACGAAGTTGAAGGTCTGGACCAGGCGTTCCGGCTTCTCGATCTCGAGGAACTCGCCGAAGAACACGTACTCGCTCCCGGTCGAGGGGTCGGAGTGGATGTACTTCCACTTGCCTCCAGGCCGACAGTCGTACTCCTCGATCCGCATCTCGAGCCGGTCGGGGCTCAGCCACTCGGCCAGGGTGTCGGAGTCCGTGAAGCACTCGAAGACCAGCTCCGGCGGCGCGTCGAAGACCCGCTCGGTCCGGATCTCGGTGTCATTGGGGGTGGTCACGACTGTCTTGTGCAGCTCGGTCAACTCGCTCATTTCTGCCTCTCTCGTTTACGTCGTTCGATCACTTCTTCCAGTCGGTTCAGCTGACTGTGGCGACGGCGACGGAACTCGTCCAGCCAAAAGGCGGCTTCGTCGAAGCCTTCGTCGGCGAGCTCGCACCAGCGGGTCCGCCCCCGCTTCTCGGTGACGACGAGCTTCGCCTCCTCCAGCACGCGGACGTGCTTCTTCATCCCGGTCAGGGACATCCCGGCCGGTTCGGCCAGTTCGCTGATCGAGGCCCCACCGGACTCCAGCCGTTCCAGGATCCGCATGCGGACCGGATCGGCCAGAGCGCCGAAGGCCCGTTCGGGCCCTGAGCCTTCTGCCTTCGTCTCGTTCAAATACTGAACCATAAAGTTCAGTATACAGAGACGCGCGAGAAACGCAACCGGGTGCCGCAGGCCCCCAGACCGAGGGGAGCCAGCATCCAGCCGCCCCGGGATCGCCCAGAGCAGAGCCCCGCCCGACGCCGGATCGCGCCCTTGCTACCTGTAGATGGAGTCCGTCTTCTCGTTGCGGCGAGAAGACGGGTACGGGTCCAGCTCGACCGGCGCGGTGGCGATCGCCTGGGTGCGCAGGTCGGACCAGGTGAGGCCCTCGCGGACCAGGGCGGGGACGCCGAGCGCGGCGGCGGTCGCCATTTCCACGGCCTGGAGGATGACGCCGTAGGCGAGTGCGTCCGCGGTCGAGATGCCCCAGCCCTTGTGCAGAACGAAGATGACGGCGAGCTGGAACATGCCGATGTTCGACGGGGTCACCGGGACGACCGCGGTCACGTTGACCGCGAACAGAACGGCGGCCGAGGCGGCCAGGCCGGCCTGGTGGTCGAGGCCGAGGGCGAACATGAGCGCCCAGCAGGACAGCATCTGGATCAGCCAGGCGAAGAGCTGCAGGGCGACGGCGGGGACGCCGTTGCGGGGGTGCTTGAACACCTTCAGCCCGCTCCGGACCTGGACCATCACCGAGTGGATCGCCGCTCCGACGCGGGAGAGGCGGCCCCGCCCGCTCTGGTTGCCGAGGATCGTCGGCGCGGCCAGCACGGCGGCCAGCAGCACGGCCGGGATCAGGCTGAAGAGCAGCACCTGCTTGGTCCCGCTGTGGAAGAGATCGTCCATCGAGGTGAGGACGATCACGCCGAGCAGCAGGATGGCGAAGATGTTGACCATCGTCTGGGAGACGATCGTCCCGACCACGACCGGGAGGTTCTCCTTCGCCCGTCCCGTGTGCCGGGCCAGGCTGATCGCCCTAGCGGGCTCGCCGAGGCGGGCCGGCAAGGTGGCTGACATCAGGACGCCGATCATGGTCGCCGAGGCGAAGTCGCGCCGCTTCAGTCCGGAATGCGGCATCGCCGAGCGGGCGATGAAGAACCAGGACCAGGCACGCACGAAGAGCGAGGAGGCCATCAGGGCGAGCGCGAACAGGACCCAGGAGAGATCCGAGCGGACCACGGCCTTCGCGACCTGGTCGACGCCGATCTTCTGGGCGGCGAGAGCGGTGAGGCCGAGGCCGAGCAGCCCGGCCAGGCCGAGCGCGGCCTTGCGCATGAAGCGCCCCCGCGACCCGGGCACGGCGGCCGGCGCCGGATCGAGAGAGGGAAGCTTGACCGAGGGCGAGTACGGCAGCCCGTCCGAGGGCACGACGCCGAGGCGGCGCCTGACCCGATCGGCGGCGTCGGCCGGCTCGGGGACCTCGATCGCCCTCTCGTAGACGTCCATGACCTGATCGGCCACGGCCGACCAGGCGTAGCGCTTCGAGCTCTCGCGGGCGGCCGCACCCATGCGGGCCAGCCGTTCGGGCTCGTGATGGGCGCGCTGGAGCTCCTCGGCCAGGGCCTGAGGGTCGGCCGGCGGCACGAGGACGCCGTCGTGGTGGTTGGTGACGACGTCGCTGTAGCCGGCGATCCCGGAGGCGATCACCGGGGTTCCCGCGGCGAAGGCCTCGGTCAGGATCATCCCGAAGCTCTCACCGGAGAGCGAGGGGGCGACCAGCACATCGGCGTCGTGGAGCTGGCGCCAGAGCTCGTCGTTGGAGACCCGGCCGTGCAGGTCGAGGTGATCGAGCAGCTCCGGGTGAGCCAGGATCCGCTTGACGTCCTCGGGCTCGGCCCCGACCACGGAGAGCCGGGCCGGGACGTGGTCGACCAGGGCGGAGAAGGCCCGCAGCAGGACCGGCAGGCCCTTGCGCTCGTCGGGGCGGCCGACGAAGAGGGCGCGGAGGTGATCGGTCTGCGGCTTGGGGCCGGTCGGCGCGGCCTCGACATCCACCCCGTTGGGGACGATCGTGTAGTTGCCGCCGAACCAGCGACGGCCGGTCCAGGCGGCGGCCTCGGAGACGGCGATCCGGGCGGAGAGCTTGTTCAGGGTGCGACGGGCGCCGACCGCGTTCGCCAGGTAGTTGGGGACCGGCTTGGTCGAGTAGGCGTGGAAGGTGCCGACCACGGGGACGTCGCTGGAGATGCTGGTGTCCCAGCCGTTGACGGGGGTGATCGGCTCGTGGAGATGCACCACGTCGAAGTCGCCCTCTTCGATCGCCCGGCGGGTCCGGGTCACGCCCTCGGGGAAGATCGGGATGTTCGAGACCGCGCCGTTGGCGTTGATCCCGAAAGTCCGCCCGACCGGGATCAGGTAGTCCGGCGCCTCGCGATCCTCGGCCGGCGCACGGTGAAGGACCTTCGAGAGGCGGTCGGGTGGATCAAAGGGCGCGATGACACGCACATAGTGGCCTCGGGAGATGTACTCCTCGGCAAGCGACTGGACGTGCCGGTTTACGCCGCCCTGATATGTCCACGAATACGGGGTGACGAGGGCGATTCGCACGAACAAACAGCATAGTGAAGCGGACGGTCTCTCAGGGGGCGGTTAACCCTAGGATCCGTCTCGGCGCGTCATCGTCCACGCGAAACCCAGAACCAGAGCCAGATACAAGGTTCCGACCTGAATGAAGAGCGCGCCCGAGTCATTGGTCAGCGCGCCGACCAGGGAGCCCGCCGCCGCGGCCTGGACGCCCGCCGCGAGAACCGGCAGCGGACCGAGCCAGGACCTGATCCGGTCCCGTTTCCACACTCCCAGCCCGATCGCGATCAGCGCCGCGACGGTCACCGGGACCCGCGAGACGCGGGTGAAGCTCTCCAGCGTCGCGTCGAGACGATGACCGACGACGTCGATCGGTCCGCCCCCGCTGCCGCCGACGATCGACCGCACGAAGTGGGTCTCGCTGCCGCTGATCACGTCGGCCAGGGCGACCAGCGCCAAGGCCACGAGGGCGGCCGCCAGGCCGGCCCAGGCCAGGCGCGGGCGACCGACCACGATCGCGGCGGCGACCACCGCCGCCACCGGGAAGACGATCGCCGCCCCGACGTCGGCCCCGAACCGGCCGGCGGCGAAGACCACGGTCGCGACCAGCCCGACCACCAGGAAGACGATCGCGGCCCGGCGCCCGGCGACCTTGAACTGGGTCAGGGCCGCTCCGGTCCCGACCGAGGTGAGGATCATCAGGGTCGACTCGAGCTCGTTGCCGATCCCGTAGAAGCGGGCGCCGAGCCCGGGGTTGGGACCGATCACCGCCCTGGGTGTCAGCACCGAGCCGGCCAGCATGTCGATCCCGTACGGGATCACGGTCAGGCCGCAGGCGACCGCCAGGGACATCGGGGCCGAGAGGAACCGCATCAGCCCGGCCGCGATCAGCACCGGGAGCAGCGTCGCAATGGTGCGTTCGACCCCGAGCGAGGGCGAGAGCGCCGCGGTAAGCAGCAGCACGGCCGGCAGCAGCACGGTGGAGAGGCAGAGCAGGCGGAGGGCCGGCCGCGCGTAGAGGCCGCGGCTGATCAGGCAGACCAGCCCGGTTAGCGCGATCCAGAGCAGGAGCGGGATCGCCAGGGCGGCGCCGCGCCGCTTGCCGACCTGCTCGTAGCGCCCCTCGAGCGAGTTGAGGCCCTCGAGGTCGACCTCGCCGCCCGACTCGATCGGCAGCCCGGTCATCGCCTTGGGGGCCTTGATCCCGAAAAGGTGGAGAACGGTCGGCGCGATGTCGGTCGAGAGCACGTAGCCGTCGGTCCTGGTGCTGGGAGATTGGAGCATCCCGTCGAATCCCGGGCCGGCGATCGCGATCGCGAGTTGATCCCCGGAGTCGGCGGGCGGGCGCTCGACGAAGATCATCAGCTGACCCTCGCGACGCCGTTCGGCGAGCTCTCGGGCCTCGACCAGCGGCATCGAGAGCACGGTCACGGGGTCGGGACAGCCGGGAATCGTCGCCTCGGCGCCCCTGGTGCCCGGCTCGACCATCGATCTCGGCCCGCCGCAGGCGATCGGCGGGCGTCTGATCTCCCCGTCACGGTCGGCGACTGCCAGGGCGGCCGCGCCGGCCGACTCGGCGGCCACCGCGCGGATCCCGTGGCGGGCCAGGTCGGTGGCCAGCAGGCCGGGTATCAAGGTGTTCTCGGCGCTCTTGGCCCGGTCGACCGCTTTTTCCCATCCCACCGTCGATCCACCGCTTGGATACAACTTGTCCAACGCTTTGTCATACACCGTGTCAAACGCTCTGGCTCCCTGCGACACGTCGAGCCATGTCTGCTGGGCCGAAACGTCCCCGAGGCCGGGGTTCATGAGGCCGATCGCTGTGTGATCCAGATCGGTCAGATCGTTGGGGGTCGTGCCCTCGGGCAGGACCACGATCATCACCTGCGGCGGGGATGTCTCAGGCGCCGCCGACGCGGTCCCGATCGGCGACATGAGCAGGCAGAGCAGGGCCAAGACGGCCAGTCCGGCACCCCTCCCCGCTATCTTCAAGCCCGGCATGACACCGGAAACGATAGGTCAGCGCGATGTCGCGGTCCCTCCCGTCGAGTTGGCGCCGGTTGGCGAGATCGAGATCGCCTTCGACTCTCACGGCGACCCGGAGGCGCCCGCGCTGCTCGTCGTGCCCGGGCTCGGGACCCAGATGATCTACTGGGATCTGCCCCTGGTGGAGATGCTCGTCGAGCGCGGATTCCGCGTGATCCGCATCGACAACCGGGACAACGGCGCCTCGACCGTCCTCAGCGACGCCGGCACGCCGCCGATGGCCTCGATGATGCTCGGCATCCCGCGTGGCCTGAGGTACTCGCTCTCCGACATGGCCGCCGACGCGATCGGGGTGCTCGACCATCTCGGCATCGAGGGCGCCCACGTGGCCGGCTACTCGATGGGCGGCATGATCGCCCAGACCATGGCGATCGATCACCCGGACCGGGTGCTGTCACTGACCTCGATGATGTCCCGGACCGGCGCCCGGACCGACGCCTTCCCCGGCCTGCGGGAGCTGGCGGCGCTGATGCGGAGCAAACCGACCGATCTCGACGGCTACCTCGCCAGCATGGAGGCACTCGCCAAGGTGATCGGATCGCCCGACTTCCCGCCCGACCACGCTCGCCTGCGAACCCTGGCCGAAACCGCTTTCCAAAGGGGAATACACGTGGACGGCACGGCCCGCCAGCTGCATGCGATCAACTGCCAGCCGAACCGCGCCAAGGCGTTGGGAAGGCTCGACGTCCCGGCCGTGGTGCTGCACGGCGCCGCCGATCGGCTCGTCTTCCCTCGCGGCGGCCGGGCCACCGCCCGCGCGATCCCCGAGGCCGAGCTGAGGATCTACGAGGGCATGGGCCACGACATCCCCGAGCAGCTCTGGCCCCAGTCCGTCGACGAGATCGACCGAGTAGCCCAAAGAGCCCGCTAGCCCAGCCCGCGAGATGCAGATCCGCGCCACATGGCGCACCCAATATGCATCTCGCGGGCTCTGTCTATCCTGGGTGGCCCCATGAGCAACCCAGGTACCCCCGAGAACCCGCTTCGCGTCGCCATCATCGGCGCCGGCCCCTCCGGCTTCTACGCCGCCGACCAGATCATCAAGGACCCGGACACGCATGCCCAGGTCGATCTCTTCGACCGGCTGCCCACCCCCTACGGCCTGGTCCGCGGCGGCGTCGCGCCCGACCATCCCAAGATCAAGTCGGTCACCCGGGTCTACGAGCGGACCGCGGCCAAGGAGGGCTTCCGCTTCTTCGGCAACGTCGAGGTCGGTCGTGACCTGAACGTCGAGGACTTCGAGCAGCACTACCACGCGATCCTCTACACCTTCGGGGCCGAGGCCGACCGCGAGCTCGGCATCCCCGGCGAGGACCTGCCCGGCAGCTACGCCGCCACCGCCTTCGTCGGCTGGTACAACGCCCACCCCGACTACGCCGACCGCGACTTCAAGCTGGACGAGGCGAAGCGGGCCGTGGTGATCGGCAACGGCAACGTCGCCCTGGACGTGGCCCGCATGCTGGCCCTGGACGACGCGGAGCTGCGCAAGACCGACATCGCCGACCACGCGATCGACCTGCTCGACGCCTCGGGCATCGAGGAGATCGTCGTGCTCGGCCGCCGCGGCCCCGCCCAGGCCGCCTACACCAACCCCGAGGTCAAGGAGCTGGGCGAGCTCGAGGAGGCCGACGTCGTGGTCGACCCGGCCGAGATCGAGCTCGACCCGGCCAGCAAGGCCTGGATCGAGTCCGAGGAGGCCGACAAGACCGCCCGGGTCAACGTCGAGATCGTCCAGGAGTACGCCTCCCGCGAGCTCACCGGCAAGCCGAAGAAGGTCGCGCTCCGCTTCCTCTCCTCGCCGATCGAGATCAAGGGCGGCAACAAGGTCGAGAGCATCGTGATCGGCCGCAACGAGCTGGTCGAGGAGAACGGGAACCTGAAGGCCAAGGACACCGGCGAGCGGGAGGAACTGGCCTGCGACCTGGTCCTCCGCTCGGTCGGATACACCGGCGTCCCGCTCCGCGGCGTCCCCTTCGACGAGCGTCGCGGCACCATCCTCAACGACGACGGGCGGGTCCTCGAGACCCACGGCGGGGAGCACCGCACCGGCCACTACACGGCCGGCTGGATCAAGCGCGGCCCCTCCGGCGTGATCGGCACCAACAAGAAGTGCGCGACCGAGACCGTCGCCCACCTGTTCGAGGACGTCGCCGCCGGCAGGCTGCTGGATCCCGACTCGCCGGATCCCGACTCGATCGAGGCGCTCCTGACCGAGCGCGGGGCCCACTACGTGACCTTCAGCGGCTGGGAGAAGATCGACGCGGCCGAGGTCGGCAAGGGCGAGCCCCATGGTCGTCCCCGGGTCAAGTTCGTACGGATCGAAGAGATGCTGGAGACCGCCGCCCAAGAGGCGGAGACCACGACCGGGAGCGAGAGCTGATGGCCGCCGACCTGAACGAGCTGAAGGGCATGATCGAGGCCGCGCTGCCGGGCTCGAGCGCCGAGGTGATCGACGAGACCGGCACTGGGGATCACCTCCGGGCCGAGGTTTCGGCGCCGCAGTTCGAGGGCAAGAGCCGGATCGACCAGCACCGTCTGGTCAAGGCCGCGGTGCGCGAGCGTTTCGAGGACGGCACCATCCACGCCCTGACCATCAAGATCCTCGACTAGCCTCCACCCTCGCGTCATCCGGGCGCGAGATGCAGATTCGCGCCGTATGGCGCACCCAATCTGCATCTCGCGGACTCCGGGGGCGGGCGGGCTCTGCCAGGGTCTAACATCAGTCACATGGCCGATCAGGAACTGACAGACCGAGTCAAGGAGCTCATCGCCGAGAATCAGGTGCTGCTCTTCATGAAGGGCACCCCCTCCGCCCCGCGCTGCGGGTTCTCGATGCGGACGGTCCAGGTGCTCGACCAGATGGGTGTCGAGTACGGCGCGATCGACGTGCTGCCCGCTCTCCAGCCGCTGCGCGAGGTGACGAGCGAGATCTCCGACTGGGAGACCTTCCCGCAGCTCTACGTGAACGGCGAGCTGCTGGGTGGCTGCGACATCGTCGAGGAGATGTTCGAGAACGGCGAGCTGGCCGAGGCCCTCGGGGTCGAGCAGCCCGCCGCCGCGGAGCCCGCCGAGGCCGAAGCGCCGGCGAGCGACGAGCCTTACAAGTCTCCTCCGATGCAGATCGAGGGCTCGTAGAGCCGTCGATCTGCATCTTCTAGCCGGAGTTCTCAGATCGAGGGCTCGTAGAGCCGTCGAAGACTCGTATCCCACTCCCCTAGGAGGCGTGGGTTCCGAAGGCCTGCGCCGGGTCGGCCGCGGCTTCGCGGCTGAAGTTGGCCGAGAGCCCGACCAGGGTGAGGGTTCCGTCGCTGCCGATCTCGGCTGAGATCGCGTAGCTCTGGCCGTTCTGGATCTTCTTCAGGGCGAGCTTCTTCGGCACGGCGACCTCGACCTGGCGGTTGAGCGTGCCGAAGCCGTCAGCGTCGATGGCCAGGACACGGGCGGCCGGGTCCCACTCGACCGGGCCGGCCAGATCCACCTGGGTCTGAGGGCTGCCGAGCACCTCGAGGCTCTTGATCTCCAAGGCGGGCACGGTCAGCGGCTCCTCCTCGGTCTCGTCCGGGGTCGAGGCGGCCTCGGCCGCGCCGAAGACCAGGGTGCCGGTGACCAGCGAGCCGAGCGTCGGCGCCTCGGCCCCGGTCTGACTCGCCGCGGTCGAACGGAGCGCCAGCGAAACGCCCCGGGCGGAGACCGTGATCACCCCGTCCTCCCGGTCGATCCAGGAGACGGTTCCGGTCAGCTTGGTCCGGGCGATCGGCCCCTGGTTCTCCAGGCCGCCGTTCTGGACGAAGGTGCCGTTGGCCAGCGGGTCGATCCCGGTCCCGACCTTCCGGCCCGGCTTCGGCGCGGAGAGACCATCCAAGGGATGGTGGATGTAGAGCAGGTTCCCGTTGGGATCGGCGACCGCATAGCCGGCCGGGTCGGCCCCGACCACGGTCGCGATCAGCGCCGGGCCGTCGTCGCTCTCGTCGGCCGGCGGATCCTTCTCCGGAGGGTCCTTGTAGTCGTCGTCGGCGGGCGGGGCCGGATCCGACGGCGCCGGATCGCCCGAGGTGTCGGGCCCGGGATCGGAGACGGGAGTGCCGGACGGCGTCGAGCTCGGGTCCGGACCGCCGCTCGCGTCGCTCGGCTCGGCCCCGGCCGGCGGCTGGAGATCGGCAGCGACCAGCGGAACCGCCGTGTCGCCGCTGTCGGCGGTCGTGGCCTCCTGGGCCGGGAGCGCGACCACCGGGCCGGTCGGGTCGGCGTTGCCCCAGCCCGGGGCGATCGCCAGCCCGACCATCAACCCGAAGGCCAGCGCCATCAGGGCGAAGGCGATCAGGTCGTTGCGCGGCGGGACCTTGTAGCGGACCGGGAGCCGCCAGTTGCGGATCCGGTCGATCAAGGCGACTCCTGAGTGATGACCGGCCCGATCACGGTGTTCCGACCCTCCTTGAGGTTGCGTCCGCAGCGCCAGCAGTAGACCGCGCCACGGGCGTACAGGGAGCCGCAGCCGGCGCAGCTGCCGGCCGCGCCGGCCCGCTCGAGCCGGGCCATCCGCTCGATCTCCGAGAGCTCGGCGTCGACCACCTGCAGCTTGGCCGCCATCGAGGCGAGCACGTCGAGCCGGAAGTAGTCGCGGGCCGCCATCTCGTAGGCGGCTCCGCCGAGATCCCACTGCAGCTGGGTGAACCGGGTCCGCAGTTCCTCGCGGCGCTGCTCGAGCCGCGACATCGGGGCCGGCACCGGAGCCGGCTGGTCGTTCTTCTTGCCTGGCAGGTTGATCACGGCACTCACCCGATGCTCACCGCGTCGCCACCGCCGCCCGGCGCCTTGTCGTCCTTCGGCGGCGCCTTGCCCGGGGTGGAGATGGTCGGAGGCAGCTTCTTCTGGATCTCCTCGTACTCGGCGCCGGAGGCGTCGTCGAGCGCCTCGAGATCGTCCTTGGACGCCTTGACGGCTCCCTTCGCGTCGGCGTTGCTGCCATCGGTCAGGGTGCCGTCCGAACCGTCGGCGTCAGCGGTCTTCTTGCCGCCGGACCCGCCGGTGTCGGCCTGCGCTGCAACCTGGATCACCTGCGCGTCCGGGAAGCTCGACTTGAGTGGCCCGAGCGCCGTCTCCGCCTCGGCCTTGGTCGTGTAGACGCCCGAGTAGAGCACGTAGTTGCCGGGAGGCAGGCTGCCGTACTCGTCGGAGTCGAGCGCGCCGACGTCGGCCGCGCCCTGGCTGACCAGATCGGCCTTGGCGGCATCGATCGCGGCCGGGTCGGCTCCCTCCTTGGAGAGGGTCGCCAGCTCGATCGTGTAACCCTCCTGGCCCTGCGGCCAGTCGGCCGTGAATGTGGTCGAGGCGTTGGTCGTACTGGAAGACGTCGAGGTGGCCGGGATCCCGGTGCTGGCGAGGATCGGCTGAGGCGCCTGGGTGTTGCCGTTGCCCCCGCCCGAGCGGCCGATCAGGACACCCATGAGCAGGATCGCCGCCACGCCGGCCAGGCCGACCGCCGCCATCAACGGGGTGACCTCCCGTTCCGGGCGCCGGTCAGCGGGCGGCTCGGGCTGGACCGGGCGCACGTCGCCCTGGCCCGGCGGTGGCGCCCCCTCTCCCGCGCCCCCGGCCGAGGGAACGAGGTACTCCTCGAACTCGACTCTCGTCTTGCCGCGTCGTTTGCCGCAGTTCAGGCAGTAGCGCTGATCGCCCGCCATCGGCTTGCCGCAGCCCGTGCATCGCTCGCCCACCTGCTGCGCGGCCGGCATCGGACTGGTCTGCTCGTCCATCAGGACCCTCCTGAGAAGTTGACCGGGGGCGCGATCACGCTGACGTCGGCGCCGCTCGGATTTCCAATGAAGAAGATGTGGTAGCTGGCCGGTGTGCCGTCGGTCTTGAGCTTGGGGATCACGCCGCGGCCGGCGGCGACGATCTTGCCGCCCTTGCGGGCGATCGCGTACAGCGTCAGGTTGGTCTGCTCGACATCCGACTTGTTGATCACCGTGCCCGCCACCTCGAGGCCCGAGACCGGGTCCTCTTTCAGCTTCGGCTCCGAGACCACCAGCTCGGGGATCTCCTCGGGCAGCGGCTTCGCCTCGCCGACCGTCACGTCGACGCTCTTCGGCTTGGCCGTGGGGACCACCTGGTCGTGGACCCAGTAGACCTCGGACTTCGGCTTCACCACCGGGACCTGGAGCAGTGACGGCTCGCTGCCGGCGAGATCGTTCTTGAAGACCGACCTGCCCTTCGCGTCCTTGACGTTGATCTGGATCGGCGCGTCGGTCAGGCCCTCGTTGCCGGTGTTCTTGAGCACGACGGCGACCGCGGTGCCGTTCACGTCGCTCAGAACCACCTGCTCGACCACGTCGATCTGGCGGTTCTCGGCCCCGATGTCGCGCTTGGTCTGCTTGACGAGGTCGGCGCCATCAGCCTCCAGCTCGGCGCTTCTGTCCTGGGTCGACTGGCAGCCGGCCAGGCCGAGGCCGACCAGTCCCGCCGCGATCGCGACTCGGGCCTTCATCCGAACCCGCCCCCGACGTACTCCTGGGTGCGGGCCTCGCGGGGCGCCCCGAAGACCTGCCCGGCCGGGCCGGACTCGACCATGTCGCCGAGGTACATGAAGGCGACCCGGTCGGCGATGCGCGCGGCCTGCTGGAGGTTGTGGGTGACGATCACGATCGCGACCTCGGAGCGCAGCTCGACGATCGTCTCCTCGATGATCCCGGTCGAGATCGGGTCGAGCGCGGAGCAGGGCTCGTCCAGCAGCAGCACCTCCGGGGAGACGGCGAGCGAACGGGCGATGCAGAGCCGCTGCTGCTGACCGCCGGAGAGCGCGAGGGCGGGATGGTTCAGGTTCGAGGAGACCTCGTCCCAGAGACCGGCCCGCTCCAGGGCGTCGACCACGATCGGCTCGAGCTGCCGGCGGCGCGGCTTCTTGCTGCCCCGCTCGCGCAGGCCGTAGGCGACGTTGTCGAAGATGCTCATCGGGAACGGGTTCGGCTGCTGGAACAGCATCCCGACCCGGGACCGTAGGTGGGTGACGTCGAAGCTGTCGACGTCCTGGTCGTCGAGGATGATCCGGCCGGTCCGCTTCGCGGCCGGGGTCAGTTCGACCAGGCGGTTGAGCGAGCGGAGCAGAGTCGTCTTGCCGCAGCCGGAGGGGCCGATCAGGGCCAGCACCTCGCCGGAGTTCACCTCGATCGAGACGTCCTTGACCGCCCGCTTGTCGCCGTAGGCGATCGAGAGGCCCTCGGTCCGCATCCGCTCCTCGATCCAGGTCGGCTCGCCGTCGAGACCGGCCGCGAGCTGCCACGGCTCCTTGCCGTACTCCGGATCGGGCGGCCCCGCGTAGTCGCCGACCCGGATCGGGACGGTCTCCGACTCGACCACGATGCGTCGCAGCGGCGGCACCTCGGCCGCCGGCCCGTCCCCGGTGCGCGCGCCTTCTTCCTTCAGTTCCATTGCGGCTTGTTCCTCTTCCCGATCAGGCCGACCACGAAGTTGAGGAGGAGGACGATCATCAGCAGCACGAACGCGGCCGCGTAGGCCTTGTCCGGCGCGTTTCCCTCCCCGGCCGGCGAGTTGTTGTAGACGTAGCTGGTCAGGGTGCTGCCGGTCCCGCGCAGCAGCCCCAGGGGCCCGGACTCGGGAGTGGTCTGCATCGAGGCGCCGAGCAGCACCACGACGATCGCGGTGTCGCCGCAGATCCGCCCCATCCCGAGGGTGGCCCCGGTGGCGATCCCGGAACGGGCGCTCGGCAGCAGCACCCGGCGGATCGTCGAGGCCCTGTCCTTGCCCAGGGCGTAGGACGCCTCCCGGACATGACGGGGGATCGAGTTGAGCGCCTCGCGGGTCGAGCCGATCACCAGCGGCAGGGCGATCAGGGCCATCATCGACCCGGCCGCGATGAAGGACCGGCCGAAGACCGCACCGCCCGCGGCGGTGAACGAGAAGATGCCCATGAAGCCCTGCTGGAAGACCAGCAGGCCGAAGATCGCGAGCACGATCGAGGGGGTTCCGGCGACGACCTCCACCCCGGACTCGACCAGCCGGGCCAGGCCGGCCGGCTTGCCGTACTCGGTCAGCCAGACCGCGATGCCGACCCCGACCGGGACCGCGATCGCGATGCCGATCACGGTCAGCAGCAGGGTGCCGACCAGGGGGTCGAGGAAGCCGCCCGACTTCGACTGGTCCATCGAGGCCTCCGGGGAGCTGGTGAGCATGTCCAGGTGAAGGAACTGGAGCCCCTTCCACGCCATGAACAGCACGATCACGGCGGCGACCACGCAGAGCGAGATCCCGGCCGCCCAGGCTGCCGCGAGGCCGACTCGGTCGCCGATGCTCCAGCCGGTGTGATGCTCGGGGCGGGCCCGGCGGCCCGGCTTCGGCCGGGGCCCGGGCGCGGCGGTGCGCACCTCGATGTTCACCGGGCCCCCAGCGTGTAGCGGCTGAACGACTTGCGGGCCGCCCATCCGGCGAAGGAGAGGAAGGCGCTGGAGATCAGGAGGATCGCCGCGAAGGCGTACATCGTCTGGCCGAACGGGACGACCGAGAGGCCCTCCGAGTTGTCGACGATGGTCGAGGCCAGCGGCCGGGCCGGCTCGAAGAGGAAGGTGATGCCGTCGAGCGGGTTCGGGGCGAAGCCGACCGAGCCGGCGACCATCGAGAGCATGATCGCCTCGCCGAGGGCCCGGGCGGTGGCGAGCACCAGGGCCGCCACGATCGCCGGGCGGATCGCCCGCAGCGAGACGGTGCGCATCGCCCGCCAGCGGTTGACGCCGAGCGCGGCCGCTCCCTCGACCCACTTCTCCGGGACCGATCTGAGCGCGTCGACGATGATCGCGATCATGATCGGGCAGATCATGATGGTGAGGATGAAGATGCCGACCAGGATGCTGGTGCCGTCGAGCTGGATCACGTAGGCCACCGAGGCCTTGCGGTCCTCGGAGATCAGGTGGTCGGCGACCCATGGGACGACCACGAGGATGCCGATCAGTCCGTAGATCACCGACGGCACCGCGGCCAGGAGCTTGACCACCGGCTCGATCACCCGGCGCAGGCGGTCCGGGGCGAACTCGACGATGAAGATCCCGGAGAGGACCGAGAAGACGACCGAGACGAAGACCGCGACCCCGGTGATCAGGGCGGTCGCGTAGAGCAGCGGCCAGGCGCGCAGCTTGTACACGTAGTCGGCGGGATCGGCCGGCGAGTTGAAGATGTTCATCAGCTGGTCGTCGACCGAGCCGCCGGCGCCGAACCAGGCGAGGCCGTTGTGCGTGAACGAGGGGAGCGCCTTGATCAGGACGAACAGGATCATCCCCGCGATCAGCAGAAGAATGGTGGACGCCAGCGCGCCGAGCAGAAGCTCGACGCGCCGGTCCGTCCGGTCCCGGCCCAGGGTTGCCCGGGCCGGGGCTTCAGTGAGGGTTGCCGCCTCCATGGACTACTTGAAGGGGACCCATTCCTTGGCGGCGATGCGAAGCGCCGCGGGGTTGTTGCGGACCCACTTGATCCACTTCTTGACCGGGCCCTTGGCGGCGCCGCGAGTCACGAAGTAGAAGCTGCGGACGCCGCCGTACTGGCCGGACTTGGCGTTCCGCAGGTTGCAGGGGACGCCCTTGTAGCTGGCCGTGGTCAGGCCCTTGGTGAAGGCCAGGGAGACGTAGCCGATGCCGGCCTTGTCGCGCTGGACCGACTGCTGGACCAGGCCGTTCGAGGCCTTCTGGGAGGCGCCGGAGAAGACCTTCGAGTCACCCATGAAGATCTTCTGGAACGCGTCCTGCGTACCGGAGGCGGGGGTCCTGACGAAGAGGTCGATCGTGCCCTGCTGCTTCGCGCCGGGAACCTGGCTCCAGCTCCTGACGGAGCCCGAGAAGATCGACTGGACGGCGTTCTGGTCGAGGCCGGCCACTCCGTTCGCCTTGTTGGTCACCAGGCAGATCGCGTCCTTGGCGATCCGGTTGAAGGTGATGCCGCCCGGGTCGCTCGGCTTCGGGTCACGGGAGGACATGCCGATCGTGACACGGCCTCGCGACACGTCCGCGATGCCGACGTCCGAGCCGCCCTGGAGCAGCTTGAACTTGACGCAGCCCTTGCAGGACTTGACGTACTTCTGAGCGAGGAGGGTTGCCAGCGGCGCGACCGAGGTCGACCCGCTGAGGGTGATGGTGGGCTTGGCGCTGGCGCCGGCCGGCACCGCCACGAGGGCGATGATGGCAGCCAGGAGCCAGAGCACGCTTGTCTTGGAGCGTGACATCTCTATTCCTTTCTTCCTTTTCTTCTGTGAGGTCTCGGATCAGGCGGCGTGCAGCCGCTTGACCGCGCTCAGCGCCGCCTTGCAGCGCTTGCGGGCCGCCGTCCGGGCACGCTTGGAATCGGCCGACTTGACCTTGGCGCAGAGCTTCTGTGCCTTGGCCTTGGCCTTCTTCTTCGGGTTCAGCACCTTGCAGGGCTTGCTCGAGAGCAGGAAAGGCTCCGAGCTCTGCGGGGTCGCCACTTCCTTGACCAGCGGAGTGGTCAGAGCGGTCGCCCAGAACTTCGGCTGGACGTTCGCCTCGCAGAGATCGTCGAGCGTGCCGATGTTGCCCTCGACGGTGTTGTTCGCGGTCATCTTGCCGAAGCAGCCGACGCCGAACGACGGGATGCTGCCCTCACAGGTGAACGACTCACCCTCGGCGACCTCGCCGTCGGCCCCGAGCACGATGACCTCGGTGCCGAAGTAGCCGATGTCCCGATTGCTGACGATCGAGTAGCCCTTGACGTCCTCGTCGCACTTGAGCGTGTACTTGAGCGCGCCTTCGGCGTGGGCTTCCCTGTCGACGCCGACGGTGCCGGTGCAGCTCACGCTGCTCGCCTTCGCCCCGGCGGTCCCGATGAGACACATGAAGACCGCTGCTGCCAGTCCTGCGGCGAACACGAGGCCGAGCCGGCCTCCGCGTTCCCCCAGACTCCTGAAGCTGTTCACTTTTCATTCCCCTTCTGCTTGCTTGTCACCGTGGAGCTTTTCCACGGTCGAGGCAAGTCTGGGGCGAACTCAGACCCCGGATGTGTCCATCCGGGCAAAGCTCTGTGAAAGTTCAGATAACCCGGTGAAACCGGGTGGGATCGTTCAGACCGCGGCGGCTTCGGCGTCGTCCTTCACCTGGAAGGAGGAGCCACAGCCACAGGCGGCGACGACGTTGGGGTTGTTGACCTGGAACCCGGCCCCGGTCAGACCCTCGACGTAATCGACCTCGGAGCCGAAGACGAACTGCATGCTGACCTTGTCCACGATCACGGCCACGCCGCGATGCTCGAAGACGTGGTCGTCCTCGCCCTTGCTGTCGAAGGCGAGCGCGTACTGAAAGCCGGAGCACCCGCCACCGCGCACGGCGACACGCAGAGCCTGCTCCTCGCCCTCGGGCGAGTCACCGATCAGCTCGGCGATCTTGTCGGCGGCGGCTTCGGTCAGGGTGATTGCGGCATCAGGCTTCTCGGACATGCTTAAAGAGTAGCGACTGAGGGGACTGATCCCGGTGATCTGGCTCACTGTCTGATAGAACCGTGAGGTGTCCGCCGAGTCCACGATCGCGCTGGTGACCGATTCAACCGCTTCGCTCACGCATGAGGACCGTGAGCGGCTCGACATCAGCGTCGTCAATCTCTACGTGATCCTCAATGGCGAGCAGCGCCCGGAGAACGAGATCGACGACTACGCGTCCTTCTACAAGGCCGTCCTCGACTCCCCGCAGCTCACCACCACCTCCCAGCCGTCGATCGGCGACTTCATGGAGGTCTACGGCCCCCTGCTGGACGCCGGCAGGGACGTGGTGTCGCTCCATCTCTCGGGGGCGATCTCCGGGACCTGTGAGGCGGCCCGCCAGGCCGCGGCCCAGTTGGAGGCCGATGGCCGTGGCGGCGAGCGGATCACCGTGGTCGATTCCCGCACCACCGCCGGCGGCCTCTCGATGTGCTGCCTCGCGGCGGCCAACGCGATCGCCTCCGGCAAGGACGCCGCCGGCGTGGTCGAGCAGATCGAGGACTCCCGAAACCACCTCGACACGCTGATCATGGTCGACACCCTGGAGTACCTGCGCAAGGGCGGCCGGATCGGTGGCGCCCAGGCCTGGATCGGCGGTGCCCTGAAGATCAAGCCGATGATCACCCTCCAGGAGACCGTGACCCCGGTCGAGAAGGTGCGCACGGTCGGCCGGGCGATGCAGCGGCTGCGTGACTTCGCCAGCGAGAAGGCGACCTCCGGCGAGGAGGTCACCTGGACCGTCCAGCACATCCAGGCCCCGGAGCTGGCGGCCGAGCTGGCCAGCCACTGCCGTGAGGTCTTCCAGTGCGAGGGCGCCTTCCTCGACGAGATGTCCACCGTGCTCGGCTGTCATGCCGGGCCGGGCCTGGTCGCGATCGGCACCGTCCCGACCGACGTCGTCGGATCCAAGTTCTGATGAACCTGGCCGTCACCGCGATCGGCCGTGACCGCCCTGGGATCGTCGCCGCGATCACCCGCGTCCTGCTCGAGTCGGGCGGCAACGTCGACGACTCGCAGATGACGATCCTGCACGGTCACTTCGCGGTGATGCTGATCGTCTCCCTGCCGGATGACGCCTCCGTGCCTGAGCTGCAGGCCGATCTCGACCGGGTCGGCAACGAGCTGGGCCTGGGCGGGATCACCGTCAGCCCGGTGGCCGGGTTGGACCGCGGTCCCGGCCCCACCCACGTCCTCACCGTGTACGGAGCGGACCGGCCGGGAATCGTCCATGACACGGCCGAGACCCTCGCTTCGCTCGACGTGAACATCACCGATCTCCGCACCCGCCGGACCGGCGACCCCGCCTCCCCCCTCTACACCCTGATGGTGGAGGTGTCGGTGCCGGATGGCGCCGCGCCGGAGCTGGAACGGGCCCTCGACGGGCTGCGCGACTCGAAGCAGGTCGAGGTTCGCCTCGCCGAGCTCGAGTCCGAGGTCTTCTAGAGAGAGGCCCGACGGTGGCCGTCCGCGAGGTCCTCACCTATCCCGATCCGGTCCTGAAGACGGTCTGCGCCCCCGCCCAGGCGAGCCCCGGGAACGTCGACACGGAACGGGTGATCGCCGATCTGCTCGACACGATGGGCTCCTTCGACCATTGCGTCGGGCTGGCCGCGCCCCAGATCGGCGAGACGGTCCGGATCGCGGTGGTCGACATCACCGACCACCCGAAGGCGAAGGATCCTCACGGGCTGATGGTCCTGGTCAACCCGCGGGTCGTCCACCGTTCCGAGGGCAGCAAGGTGAGCCGTGAGGGCTGCCTCTCCCTCCCGGACCTGACCGCCAACGTGAGGCGGCCCCGCAAGGCCACTGTCGAGTTCCTGGACGGTCAGAAGGGTTTCGAGATGAACCAGGTCCAGCTGGCCGGCTTCGAGGCCCGCTGCGTCCTCCACGAGATCGACCACCTCGACGGAATCCTCTTCCTCGACCGGGTAGCCTCGATCACCGACGACCTATTCCGCCGCCAGACCTATAAGTGAGCGCGCGAGATGCAGATCGGGTGCGCTATATGGCGCGAATCTGCATCTCGCGCCGCCGGGGGCCGCCGCGGGTGGATGCCAGGGGCCTCCAGCCGTTCGCTGGCGAGGAGGCAGGCCGGGAATGACCGCGACAGTACGCGGGTACGTGAGCTGTCATTCCCGGCCGACGACGAAGCCAGCGGGCGGCTGGAGGTTCCTGGCGCCGCCCGGGCTAGCGGCGGCGGAGGGCCATCAGGCCGCCGACGACGAATCCTGTGGCAACGGCGCCGACGATGATCTGCTTGCGGTGCTTCTTGAGCTGGCTGCGCCAGTCGGTGAGTTCGGTGACCCGGTCGCGGAGCTGGTCGACCGACTGGCCGAGCTCGACCCGTTGGGCGTCGATGTCGGCGCGGATCTGGGCCGAGGTGCGCTTGGGCCGCGGCGGCGTGTACGGGTCGGCGGGACCGGCCGCGCCCGGAACCGGGGCGCCGGGGGTCGCGGGCGCCGGGGTGGGCGGCGTGGCCGGGACTCCCTCGGCGGGGGTCAGGGGCTGCGTGGCGTCGTCCGGGTCGGACGGCTTCTCGAGGTTCTCTTCGCTCATCAGGCTTCGTCGTCTCCGGGGGTGAGCAGGGCCTTGGTCTTCTGGGCTTCCTCGATCGCCTCGGTGGGGATCGGGGCGCCGGTCTTCTCGAAGGAGTTGTAGGCGAAGTAGCCGGCCCCGGCGGCGATCGCGATGAAGATCACGCCTTCCAGCAGGTAGCCGGCCCAGGCGCCCCATCCGAACAGGGAGGCGACGCCGAGCGCGAACGCGTGCATCAGCAGGATCAGGGCGAGGAAGGCGAAGACGCCGGCGGCGATCCCGACGGCGGAGCCCCGGGCGAGGGTCGTTACCTTCTCGCTGACCTCGGTCTTGGCGAGCTCGATCTCCTCACGGATCAGGGTCGAGGTCCGTTCGGAGACCTCGAAGACCATCTCGCCGAGGGTCTTGTCCGTGGCCGGACGGTCGGGATCCGGGCGGTTGGGGCGGTAGGGATCGGGCGGGGTCACGTCTACTCCGGCGGTTCCTCGTTGAAGAAGCGGCGGTAGGCGATGGCGGCGACGCGAGTGGCGATCAGGCTGGCGATGGCACCGGAGATGGTCAACATCCCGCTCCAGGCCAGTCTTCTGACGATGTCGTTATCCATGTTCAAATCACAATACCCCAGCTATCGGCGAGCTAAGCCCTCACAGATCGTCTTGACGATCAGTTCCCTGGCCTCGTCGAAATCGCGGTCGCTGCCGGGGATGACGCCGAAGATCCAGCCGGAGAGGAGCTGCTCGATCGCTCCGTAGAAGGCCATCGCCGCGAAGGCGGAATCGATGTCCTCGCGGAACGTGCCGCCCTTCTGGCCGTCGGCGACGATCTTGGCGATCAGGGCGTAGGCGCGGTTGATCTCCTCGAGGTGGGTCTGGCCGAAGGAGTTCGCGGCCCGGGTCACCTCGACGATGATCACCTTCATCAGGTCCGGGTCGTAGCGGTAGGAGTCGATGATGAACCCGGCCACCGCGGCCAGCTTGTCCTGGTGGGTGAGGGCGCTCTGGTCGGCCTCCTCGATCGCTTCGAGCAGCAGCGACCAGCGCTGGATGAAGAGCTCGTTGAGCACGTTCTCCTTCGAGGAGAAGTAGTGGTAGACGAGCCCGTAGGCGACATCCGCCTCGTCGGCGATATCGGCGACTCGGGTCGAGTGGAAGCCCTGACGGGCGAAGACCTTGACCGCGGCGTCGAGGATCTGACGCCGGCGTTCCGGGGCGGCTTCACGAGCCATGGCTAGCTCCTTCGGTGAAGAGTTCCGGCCGGCGATGCTGGACCGCCGGCAGTTTCTGACGGATCTCGGCCTGGTGGGCGAGATCGAGTTCGGCGCAGGCGAATCCTTCGCCGGAGGCGACCTGGGCGAGGATCTCGCCCCAGGGATCGACGATCATCGAGTGCCCCCATGAGTCGTATTTGGGGGCAGCGGTGCCGACCTGGTTCGCGGCCAGGACGAAGGCCTGGTTCTCGATCGCCCGGGCCTTGATCAGCGGCTCCCAGTGGTCGCGCCCGGTCGCCGAGGTGAAGGCCGAGGGCACGGTGAAGACCTCCGCCCCACGATCAAGCAGGGCGCGGAACAGCTCGGGGAAACGCAGGTCGTAACAGACGGTCAGACCGATCTCCATATCGCCGGCGCGTCCGGTCGCGAGTCGGTCGCCGGCCCGCTCGTGGTCGGACTCGCGGTACTCGACGCCGCCCGCTTCGACGTCGAACATGTGGATCTTGCTGTACTCGGCGACGATCTCGCCGTCGGGCGAGATCAGGACCGACGTGTTGCGCGGAAGACCCTCGGGTGAAGCCTCGGTGAAGCTCCCCGCCAACACGGTGACGCCCAGATCCCTGGCCCAGCCGCGGGCGGCGCCGATCGCCTCCCCGTCCAAGCCCTCGGCGCCTTCGCTCAGGGCGCGCCCGTCGCCGAGCAGAGACCACTTCTCGGGCAGTACGACCAGCTGCGCCCCGTCGGAGGCGGCAGCCTCGACCAGCCGCCCGGCAACTTCGACGTTGCGGGAGCGGTCAGTGCCTGAGTTGATCTGTACGACAGCGGCTCGCATCGGGGCCTGATCGACACGTCATGTTGATTGACACGTCAATCAGGCCCCGATTATATGAGCCTGTCTAGTTCAAGCGGGCTCTACCAGCCCCGGCGTGCCGCCTTGGCTCCGCCGTTGAGGTTGGCCACCTTGAGGCCGGGCGACTTCTTCTGCTGCGCGGCGCAGAAGCGATCGGTGACCCAGCCGCCGTTCGAGTAGAGCTTGGTCTGATCCGCGTAGTGCGGGGACTGCTCGTTGGTGGCGGCCTGCGAGTAGGTCAGGATCGTCTTCACGTCCGGGCACTTCGCACCGGTCAGAGACGCGGTGATGATGAAGCTGGACCCGTGGACGACGCTGTCGTAGATGCCCGTCGCCGTGTTCCGGTTGGCCGTGATCACGTTGAACACGCCCTGACCGCCCGGACCGCCGGGAACCGGGATCTTCTCCCCGTTCTTGGTCACGTACTGGTAGTCGC
Organism: Solirubrobacterales bacterium; assembly: GCA_017304845.1. GTDB lineage: Bacteria > Actinomycetota > Thermoleophilia > Solirubrobacterales > 70-9 > 67-14. Next base: position 37,700 of record JAFKLL010000012.1, on the reverse strand, counting down.
GCCACTTGGCGTCGAGCGGGATGCCCTTGTCGTTCATGTAGGTGACGGCGCCCGAGAGAGCCTCCGGGACGCCGGCCTTGCCGGTGTCGAGGCCGCTCGGGGTGTTGACCGGGTCACTGAGGCTGAACGGAGCCGCCCAAGGGCCGCCCGAGACCGAGAGCAGGTTTCCGATCACCTGGCGACCGAGGTAGGCGCCCGGTGAGTCGAGCCCTTCGGTCAGGTCCCAGTTGGCCAGCACGTTGCAGGCCGCCGAGACGTCGACCGAATCGATCGTCGGATGCGACTGGCAGTAAGTCACCATCGGCGGGATCAGCAGTTCGGCACCGTAGTTCTTGTTGTTGGTGGTGAACTGACGCACCCGGTCGATCGTGAACTTGTTGCCGGGCTGGCCGTCGGTCCCGTCGAGCCTCGTGAGGATCTGGTGGAGGCCGTTCCGGGTCCGCAACGAACGCTCGGACTTCTCGTTGCCGATGATGCTCGGGTAGCCCTCGAGCGGAGCCTTCGGGTTCGACAGCCAGTAGCTGTCGTTCATGTTGCTGGTGAAATCCTTCCGGATCTGCAGCGGCATCTCGCTCGGAGGCAGGGTTCCCACCCCGGCCGCGCCAGGCGCCTTCTGCATGTCGCAGCTCGAGGTCGAACCATCGAGAACGGCGAGCTTGAACGAGGACCACGCGACCGTGCCGATGCCCGGCGTGTTGCACTCGTCGACGCGCGCGTCGGTCAGGTTCGGCACGACCGAGATGTCGGCGTAGAGCGCGTTGCCCTTGGAGTCCGACGCGATCGTGTTGACCCACGGCACGCCCTGGTCCGTCTTCAGCACCTTCACGAGGTCAGCCACGCTGTTGGCGCGGTTGGCGTCGAAGAAGTGGTTGATGAAACGGAGCCCCTTCGCGTTCGGATCGTAGATCGAGTACGCGTAGGTGTCGTTCCACGGGAACAGCGGCTGCTGCTGGACCGAGTTGGTGATCGGCCCGTGGTCGGTCGAGTAGAGCGTGCGGGTCTCGGGCGCGATCGAGCCGTCCTCCTGCTTCACGTCGACCGTCACGGTCACCGACTTCATCGACTTCTGCTTGCCGTCCTGGATGTACTTGGTCGGGTTGCCGGGCACCAGCTCTTCCCGGAAGAAGGCGAAGCGCCGCGCGGTCGAGACCGTGTGGCTCCAGGCCATGTTCTGGGTGTGGCCGATGTTGATCACCGGCGCGCCGAGCAGGCTGGCGCCGGAGACGTTGATCTTGCCGGGGATGGTCAGCTGCGACTCGAAGAACCGCTCCGAGCCGGCCCACGGGAAGTGCGGGTTGCCGAAGAGCATGCCCTTGCCGGTCGAGGTCGCCTCTGATCCGAGGCCGACCGCGTTGGAGCCGATGTCGGGGCGCTGCTTCAGCGCTTCGATCTGAGCCGGGGTCGGCAGGGGGGTCTCCTCGGGAGCCGCGTTCGCGCCGGCCGGAGAAGCCGGCGGCTCCGCCGTGGCGATGCCGTCTACAGCGGCGCCCTCACCGGCCATCGTGCCGAGGTCGTAGAAGCGCAGGTAGGCGTCGAGCCTGGTGATCGGCTTGACCCAGGGCTGGCCCTTGCAGGTCGCGTCCTGGATGTTGTTCACGCCGGTCTTCTTCAGCCAGGCGTTGTAGCCCTTGACGTAGCCGTCGACCGCTTCCTTGATCTGCGGGCGCGGGCCGTTCGGCGGGGCCAGCTTGAGGATCTTGGGGACGATGCCCTCGGCGATGATCCGCTTGTGGTTGAAGTCGGCGTCGATGTTCTTGAACTTGATGCCGTTGCCGGTCATCACATAGATCCCGTCGGGGCCGAAGTACTTGGACCGCTCACCTCGGACCGAGGTGTAGATGTCCGCCATCGAGCAGATGTTCTCCTTGGCCAGCGACCAGCCGTAGCCGTAGCCGAGGCCACGCCAGCTGTCGGCGACGATGCGCGGGATGCCGTACTCGGTGGTCCGGATCGTGACGCCGGGACGGTTCAGCTCCTTGATGCGCTGGCGCTTGGCCTTCGCCTTGAGTCGCTTGACCTGCTTGCGGACGCACTTCTTCTTGGCCTTGCCGCGCTTCTTCTTGCAGAGCTTCTTCGCCTGCTTGGCGATGGTCGGCTTGGCGCTCGCGGTCGTCGTGGACGCTCCGATGGCCACACTGAGGGCCAGCATCGCGACGATCAGTCGGATCAGCTTCAAAACTTTCCTCTCTCTTGCCTCGGGTCGGCACGACCCCCTGGGCCGCCCCGCCCTGTTCCCTCCGAAAACCCCGAAGAACCCGCTTCGGAGCGCTTTCAGCATACATCCGCGTCTCATACGTCCGCGTTCCTGAAAACCCTCCGCTGTTCTTTTCAAGGGCCCCTTTCGGCGTTATGCTGACCGATGGTCCTGCGGGGCCATGGGAGAAAACTGAGAGGGGATTGGGGAATCAAGTGAAGCGACTTCAACTGCTGACGACGATCATGGCGTTCGCGGCGCTCTTCGCGCTGCCGTCGGGGGCCGCGGCCGGAAAGGTGGTCGAGAAGGCCACCTCGGGCCTCAAGGACACGCTCAAGACGAACGTGCGCCTGCAGGCCGGCGTGAAGAAGACCGGCAAGGTCAAGGTGACGATCACGATCAAGGCTCCGCGCAAGGCATCGAAGAAGCTCCGCCGCACCCGGGTCAAGGTGCGCCTCGGCGGCACCATGTCAGTGACCTGGTCGCCGCGCAGCAACACCGCGCTCTACGGCAGGACGATCAGGGTGAAGCCGAACCGCCCGACCAAGGTCACCATGAGGTTGAACGCCTACGGCCGCAAGGTCGTCAGCGACTGCGGGACCCCGACCCTCAAGGTCACCGCCCGCTACCGGATGCGCAGCCGACCGGAGATGCTCCGCTCGACCCGGCGCCTGGTCCCGCAGAAGTCACTCTGCGCGGTCCCGGCCGACGTCGACCTGCGCAAGGCCGACAAGTGCGACTTCATCGTGGCCGCCGGCAACTCCTGCCTGGCGCCCTTCCCGAACGACTTCTACACGAGGAAGGACGCCAGCTCGGAGACCGGCCGCCGCCTCGCGCTCGACCCGGAGGCGACCCCGCAGAACGAGGAGACCGTCCACATCGGCGTCGACGTCCTCAACCAGTCGGACGGCTTCAGCCCCGGGCCGCTGCTGACCGTCAGGGCCCCCGGCATGGACAACCAGGTCGCCTTCGACAAGTCGGGCATCGTCTCGATCAAGGAGATGGACCGGACCTACGAGCCGAGCCAGCCCGTGGTGCTGATCGACGCGGCGACCGGCGAGCGGCAGCTGATCTGGGCCGAGCTGGACTCCAACGCGACCAGCGACGCGACCCGGAACCTGATCATCAGGCCCGGCAAGAACCTCGAGAACGGCCACCGCTACATCGTCGCGCTGCGCAACCTGAAGGACGCCGAGGGCAAGACCCTTGCCGCCCCGGCGGGCTTCCGCCTCTACCGGGACTCGAACCGGACCAGCAACAAGATCGTCGAGGGTCGCCGGGCCCATTTCGAGTCGATCTTCAAGGACCTGGCCAAGGCCGGGATCGCCCGCAAGTCGCTCTACCTGGCCTGGGACTTCACCGTGGCCAGCACCGAGAACCTGACCGGGCGCATGCTCTCGATCCGGGATCGCGCCTTCGCCGAGCTCGGTGACACGAATCTGACCGACGGCGTGGTCCAGGGCGATGCCCCGGACTACACGATCACCCACATCAGCGACTACGGGAGCGACACCAGCGGCGACGGCGCCGAGGACATCCGGGTCGTCGAGGGAACCTTCACGGTCCCCTGCTACCTCAACCAGGCCGGCTGCCCGTCCGGCGCGACCTTCGACCTGGACGCGGATCAGAAGCCGATCCGCATGGCCGGCAACACGATGCAGGCGCGGTTCGTCTGCAACATCCCGCGCTCCGCCGTCTACGACGACGGCGGCACCTGGAAGGTCGACCAGAAGGCCCGTCCCTCGCTCTACGGCCACGGCCTGTTCGGGTCGATCGACGAGGTGACCAGCCGGAACATCCGCCAGCTCGGCACCGAGAACGGGGTCCTGGTCTGCGGCACCGACTGGATCGGCATGTCCGAGGAGGACGTGGCGCCGACCGCGCTCAACGCCCTGCTCGACCTGACCAAGTTCCCGGCCCTGCCCGACCGCCTGCAGCAGGGGTTCCTGAACTTCCTGTACCTGGGCCGGCTGCTGATCCACCCGCAGGGCTTCGCGGCCGACCCGGCCTTCAAGTTCGACGGCCAGTCGGTGATCGACACGGACGATCTCTTCTACTACGGCAACAGCCAGGGCGGGATCGCCGGCGGCGCCCTGACCGCGGTGGCGACCGACTTCACCCGGTCGGTGCTCTACGTGCCGGGCATGAACTACTCGACCCTGCTGACCCGCAGCACCGACTTCACCACCTACGCGCAGTTCCTCTACCCCGCCTACCCGACCGAGGTCGATCGCCCGGCGATCTTCTCGCTGATGCAGACGATGTGGGACCGGGGCGAGCCGAACGGCTACGCCAACAACATGACCAGCGACCCGCTGCCGAACACCCCGGCCCACAAGGTGCTGATCGAGATGGCCTATGGCGACCACCAGGTCGCCAACGTCGCGACCGAGGTCGAGGCACGGACGATCGGGGCCCCGCTCCGCTCGCCGGCCCTGGACTCCGACCGTTTCGCCCCGGGCCTGATCGAGCCGTTCTACGGCCACGACACGCTGGGCGACCTGGCCGGTCCGGCCGCCGACGGCAACGGCTACTTCGTCTGGGACATCGGCCCGAAGCGGATGCAGGAGGATCCGCCCGGCAGCGGCACGATGAAGGAGTTCGGCACCGATCCGGCGCCGCTCACCAACACCAACCCGGACGACAGCTACGGCGTCGACCCGCATGACACGGTGATCCGCTCCTCGCCGCTGATCCGCAAGCAGATCGCGGACTTCCTGAAGACGAACGGGAAGATCACCAACCCCTGCGGCAGCGACCCCTGCTACGCCGCATCCTGGAAGGGCATGCCCTAGCCGGCCACAGCCCACTAGACGCGAGATGCAGATCCGCGCCACATAGCGCACCCGATCTGCATCTCGCGCCCTTCGGGAGGCGGCCCCGGCTTTGTAGTGTGAACCTCGGTGCCTTCCCGACGCGAAAAGAGACGAGCCGAACGCTCCCGGGCGCAGATGCCCAAGTGGATGTTCGAGACGCGGACCGACCAGTGGCACGAGGCGGGGCTCGGCGAGCAGATCGTCGACCGCCCCCAGGGCCGGACCTGGCCCCGCCTGATCCTCTTCGCCCTGCTGATCGCCGGGGTGCTGGTCGCCTTCAACCACCGGGCCGACTTCGCGGCCGACTACCCGACCGAGTCGCGGATCCTGACCGCGATCCTGCTCTTCGCCTTCGGCTGGGGCTTCGCCGCGGCGCTCGGCCGGGCCCTCACCCCCTTCATCATGCGCCGGCTCGACCCGGGGACGGCCGGCACGGTCGGCTTCGCGATCCGGCTGATCACCATCCTGCTGGTCGGGCTGGTCGCGCTGGGCATCGCCGGGGTCAAGCCCCAGACGCTGGCGGTCGGCGGCGCCTTCACCGCGATCGTCCTCGGTCTCGCCGCCCAGCAGACGCTCGGCAACGTCTTCGCCGGCATCGTCCTGCAGAGCACCCGGCCGTTCCGGGTCGGTGAGCGGGTGCGGCTGACCGGCGGGCCGCTGGCCGGCTCCGTCGAGGGCACGGTCAGCTCGCTCGGCCTCTTCTACATCTCGATCCTCAAGGGCCAGGACCGGATGATGATCCCCAACAGCATCCTGCTCAACCTGGCCGTGGAGCCGCTCCGCGAGCCGGACAGCATCGACCTGCGGGCCCGTTTCGACAGCCACCTGAGCCCGGCGACGGTCCAGGACATGCTGCGGCAGGCGATCACCGTCCCGACCCTCCGGCCGCCCCGCATCGAGATCGAGGAGGTCGACCGCGACGAGGTCCTGCTGCGGATCAGCGCGACCCCGACCAACCCCGGCGACGGCGCCAAGCTGGCCGAACAGGTCGTCTCGGTCACCCGGGGCACCTTCGAGTACGAGAAGCCGGACCTCTCAGGCAGGCGTGAATCCGAGTCGGACCAGAAGCCCGACCCGGATGTCCCGCACGGTCATTCCTGAGCGCCGAGGCTCAGCGACGCAGGGCGATCTTGTATCCGCCGCCGACGCCGACCACCCCGTAGTCGCCGCCCTTGCCCTCATAGCTCAAGAAGAAGGCGACACGCCGGCCCTTGGCGTTCTTCTTGACCTTGGCCCGGAGGGTCAGCGTCCGCGACTTCCCGGGAGCGAGGTTGGCGAGCCTGGCGCAGGGGCTCTTGGCGAAGGAGCGAGAGCCGGCGCAGACCTTCGCCCGCTTCATCGTGACGTTGCCGGTGTTGATCGCCCGCACCCGGAGCTTGACGATCCGGCCCGGCCTCGCCTTGACCTTCCGGTTGACCAGTCGGAGGCCGAGCTTGGCCCGCTGCTCCCGGACGTCCGCCTTGCCCGCGGTCGCGGTCAGCGGCTCCTTGACCCGTTCGGCGAAGACGTCGGCCTGTTCGGCGGTGGCGCCGGGGCCGCCGAAGTAGCGAACCCGGTCGACGGTGAGGTCCCGTGAGTTGACGAGCACCGGAGCCAGGTTCGGATCGGTGTTGGGGAAGGTCCCGTCGATCCCGAAGCCGGCCGCGCCGTAGGCCTTGAGATCGCCGCCGCACTGCTTCTCGCCGGGGCCGTCCGGGTTCTGGTCGTCCAGGTAGTAGGCGACGAACGGCGGGTTGTCGCCGTCGATGACCGAGGCGGTGGCCGAGACCAGGGTCGTGGCCGAACCCTGCGCCCCGGTGACCTGCTGCCAGAAGAGGTTGCCGCTGCCGATCCCGTCGGCGCCCGGCTTGGCCAGGGAGTCGGGGGAACCGTCGACCGCGACGCCGCTCCGGTTCAGCTGGTCGCGGTAGGTCATGCCGGAGGCGGCCGCCGAGAGATCGGTCCAGACGTACATGTCCGGGATCGGGTGGACCCGCACGATGATCGACTTGTCCTCGTGATCGGCGTAGTACTTGTGGACGGCCTGGACGTAGGGGCCGCTGTTTGCGCCCATGTACGAGCGGATCGCCCGGACCGGGCCGTCCTTGATCGCGACGTAGGTGCCCTCGTCGTCATCGGCGGGGCGCTCGTTGCCGACGTTGGCGTCGAGATCCCAGTTTCCGGAGAAGGTGTACTCGCTGCGCCCGCAGCCGTTCAGGCCTCCGGCCGAGACCGCCTCACGGTCGAGGATGTTGGCGCCGCTGGCACCGCCGGCCGAGATCTTCAGCTCGTCCTCCATCCAACGGTCGGTCGAGTGCAGCTGGTAGTCGGCGGTGGTGACCGTCGAGTCCTCGGGATTGCTCGAGTTGGAGTACCCGTAGTCGTTCAGGAGGGTCTGGCCGGCACCGAGCCCGGTCAGCTTGAAGTCGTACTTGACGTAGTCCTTGCCTGCCGACTGGTCCCACTTCACGGGCGCCTGGAACAGGTACACGTAGGCCTTGCCGCCACCGACCGGGTCGTCGACCGCGATCTTGGTCGCGCCGGCCGGACCGACGCCCGAGGGCAGCGCGGCCTTGGCGGGCGCGGCGCGGCCGGAGTCGCCGGCCATGAAGACCAGCTCGTCATCGGCATCGAAGCCAGGGTCCTCGTCGGCGCCCGAGCGGGTCTTGGGATCCGCGTAGACCTCCATCTCGAAGGGAACCAAGTCGAGGATGTACTTGGAGGCGGCGTCCTCCGGGTAGAGGCTGCGAGCCGGCACCTTGTGGCGCTCGTCGATCTGGACCGGGACCTGTATCCACTTGCCGGCCCACTTGTAGGCCAGGATCTTGCCCGGCGCGACGCCGTTCAGCCTGCTGAGCTGGCTGCCGTTCAACACCACCGGGTCACCGGCCCGGTCGGCCGGAGCCGCACCCGCCGTCCCTGCGATGCCGAGAATGGTTGCCGCGGACAGGCCGAGCACAGCCAGCGTCCGCGCGAACGTCTTGCGCGCGAGTTCTCCCATGCGGGGAACTCTAGCGCGGCCGGTCGGGACCGGCCGCGCCATCGTCAACTCACTTGAGGCGGACGTTGAGCCGCTTGGCGGCCTTGACCTTCTGCGCCTGGGCGGTCACCGTCAGGCGCAGCTTGCGGCCCTTGGCGTTCGCCTTGACGCGCACCTTGACCACCGCGACCCGGGCCTTGCGGGACGGGACCACGGCGACCACGCGGCAGGCGCCACGACGCTTGAGCGCCGCGCCCCGCACGCAGACCTTGACCTTCTTCGCGGCCAGCTTGCCGCTGTTGGCGACCCGGACACGCACCTTGTAGGCCTTGCCCCGGTGCGCCTTCGCCTTCTTGCCGGGGAGGCTCACCTTGAGCTTGACCGCGGGCCCGTTGCTGAACGGGCTGGCGCTCGAGGACGCGGCCAGCGGCTTCGCCACGCGCTCCTTGTACGTCTCGGCCTGCGTCGCCCCGTCGCTGGGCGGTCCGAAGTAGCGGACGCGCTTCACGGTCAGGTCGTTGAAGGGATCGGTCCGCGGGTCGGTGTTCGGCGTGGTCGGGCCGAGGATGCCGAAGCCGCTCGCCCCGATCGACTTGCCGTCGCCGCCGCACTGCGTCTCCATCGCCCCGCTCGGCGTGTCGGTGTCGAGGTAGTAGTTGCCGAAGTTGGCATCCGGGATGTTGGTCACGGCGCCGACCACGCTGCTGACCGTGCCCTGCGGGCCGGAGAGCTGCTGCCAGGCGTAGGCGCCACCGGCCACGTCGGCGCTGGTGGTCGGAGTGAGCGTGTCCGGATCGCCATCGACGGTGACGCCGTCGAGGTTCTTCGAGTCCCGGTAGGTCATGCCGATCGCGCTGGGCGCGTAGTCCGTCCAGCTGTAGAGGTCGAGCATCGGATGGACCCGCAGGAAGATCGTGTTGACCTCGTGGTCGGCGTAGTAGATGTGCTCCCGCTGGGTGTACGGACCGCTGTTCGAGCCCATGTAGGAGCGGATCGCCCGCACCGGGCCGTCGATGGTGGCGACGTAGGTGCCCTCGTCGTCGGTGTCACCGTCGTTGGCCGGGTAGTTGTCGTCCAGCCAGTGGCCGGAGAAGGTGTACTCGGTGCGGCCGCAGTAGAACAGGGTCGCCTGGGCGACCTCGCGGTCGAGGATGTCGACCCCGGTGGAGTCGCCCGTCTTCACCTTCAGCTCGTCCTCCATCCAACGGTCGGTCGAGTGGAGCTCGTAGTCCTTGGTCTTGACCGTCGAGTCCTCGGGGTTGGTCGAGTGGATGTACCCGTAGTCGTTCAGCAGCGAGCCGCCGGCCGGAAGGTTGGTGAGCTTGAAGTCGTAGTCGACGTAGTCCATGCCGGCCGAGGGGTCGAGCCCGCCGGTCGACTTGAAGAGGTAGACGTAGGCGTGGCCGCCGCCGAGCGTGTCGCTGACATCGACCTTGACGCCGGAGCCGCCGTTCGCGCCCTCGGGCACGCCGGCGCTGGCCGGGGCCTTCGGACCGGAGTCGCCGGCCATGAAGGTGAACTCGTCGTCGGCGTCGAAGCTCGCGTCCTCGTCGACGCCCGAGCGGGTCTTGGCATCCGCGTAGACCTCGAGCTGGAAGCCCTTGGTCGTCGGGCCGACGTAGCCGTTGGCGTCGTCGGGGTAGAGCTGCCGGGCATTGATCGTGTGCCGCTCGTCGACCTGGACCGGGATCTGGGCCCACTGGCCGCCGGACCACTTGAAGCCCACGATCTTGTCGGGCGCGGTTCCCAGCAGCCCGCCGAGATCGCTGCCCTTGAGGACGACGGCGTCCCCGGAGCGATCGGCCGGAGCGGCGCCGGCGAAGCCGGTCAGCCCGGTCGAGATTGCCGCGGCGAGGCCGATGACGGCCAACGTCCGCGCGAGCATCTTCTGCGCAGTACCCCTACCCATGGGGCTGATACTAGCGATTGGCTCAGCGACGCCGGTCGACTTCCTCGACCATGAGTTTCGTATGCAGAGCCGCGATCAGATCCTTGAGCGGCTCGGCGCCGGCCTCGATCAGCTCGACCGCGCGCTCCGCCGGCAGCTCCCCTTCGAGGCGTTCCATCAGCACGTCCACCTCTTCCTTGACCAGGGCTTCGAGCGCGTGCTTGTAGCGGAGCGTGTCGTAGACGGTGAAGCCGATCTGCTCGTCGTAGCCGCCGGCCCGGAAGCGGGACATCGCCTCGATGATCGCCACGTCGGAGGGCGAGTAGCCGCGGGAGTTCGGGGTCAGGATCCCGATCTCGGCCAGTCGGTCGAGCACCTTCTTCGGCACCCCGTACTCCTTCACCTCCGAGGCGCTGGTCCTGGTTCGCTCGCGGGCCAGGGCCCGTTCGAGGATCCGGTCCTCGACCTCCAGCATCGCCTCGGCCTGGGCCGGGTCCTCCTCGAAGAGGGCGCGGATCGCCTTGAGCGGCATGTACCGCTCCTCCTGCAGCCGCTTGATCAGCCTGATCCGGTCCACGGTCTCCGGGCGGTACCAGGCCATGTTGCGGCTCGTCTTGACCGGCTCGGGCAGCAGGCCCTCGCGCAGGTAGTGCTTGATGGTCGGGGCCGGCACGCCGGAGGCCTCGACGAGGCCCGACATCTTGAGCAGCTTGGTCTCGGCGGCCGCCTGGCTCACGCCCGGAACTCCGTTTCCCCCACGTTGCCGGGGCCGGCCAGGACGCCGGCCTCGAAGAGCTCCTCGATCTCCTTCGGGGCGAAGCCCGCCGAGGCGAGCACGTCCCGGGTGTCGGCGCCGATCGCCGGGGCCGCGGAGGCCTCGGCGGCGGGGGTCCGGCTCATCTTGATCGGCGACCCGATCTGCCGCACCGGGCCGATGCCCGGCTGTTCGAAGGACACCAGCATTCCGCGCTCGCGGAACAGCTCCGACTCCAGGGCCTCGTCGAGCTCCAGGATCGGCTCGATGCAGCAGTCGTACTGGTCGTTGAAGGCCTTCCACTCCTCACGGGTCCGTTCCCGGAAGACGGCCGCGACCTTCTCCCAGGCGTCGCCGCCCGGACGCTCGAACTGCAGCTCGACCAGGTCCTCGTGGCCGGTCCCCTCGCAGAAGGCCCGCCAGAACTTCGGCTCGAGGGCGCCGCAGCTGACCCAGCCGTCCGCCGCCTCGTAGGTCAGGTAGCAGACGATCCCGCCGCCGAGCATCACCTCGCCCCGCCGCGGGCTCTCGCCGTCCACCAGGGTCGCGCCGGCGGCCATGGCCAGCCAGGCGAAGGCGCCGTCGGTCATCGAGATGTCGACCATCTGGCCCCGGCCGCTGCGGCCCTTCTCGATCAGGGCGGCGAGGATCCCGAAGGCGGCGTTCATGGCGCCGCCACCGAGATCGCCGATCTGCCCGGCCGGCTGGATCGGAGGCCCGCCGGCCTGGCCGGTCATTGCCAGCATCCCGGTCGCCGCCAGGTAGTTGATGTCGTGGCCGGCCCGGTCGCGTGAGGGCCCGTCCTGGCCGTAGCCGCTGATCGAGCAGTAGACGAGGCCCGGGTTGATGTGACCCAGCGTCTCGTAGTCGACCCCGATCCGTTCGGCGACGCCGGGGCGGAATCCCTCCAAGACGACGTCGGCGGTCGGCACCAGGCGGTGGAACGCCTTCCGCCCCGCCTCGGACTTCAGGTCGATCCGGATCGAGCGCTTGCCCCGGTTGAGCGAGAGGTAGAGGCCGGAAGCGGTCGCGTCGCCCGGGTCGGCCTCGCTGTTCAGCTCGTAGAGCGGCGGCGCGTAGCGGATGTAGTCGCCCGGGCCGGTGTCCTCGACCTTGATCACCTCGGCCCCGAAGTCGGCCAGCATCTGCGAGCAGAAGCCGCCCGGCAGGAGCCGGGTCAGGTCGAGGACCCTGATCCCGTCGAGCGGCAGGCTCATGCCTGCTTCAGTCCCAGCATCTCGCGGGCCTCGGCGATCGTCGCGACCCGGCGGCCGGCATCCTCGACCATCTGGCGCGCCTTGCCGACCAGCTCGCCGTTCGACTTGCACATGGCGCCGTCCGGCAGGTACAGGTTGTCCTCCACCCCGGCCCGCACGTTGCCGCCGAGGGTGATCGCGGCGGCCAGCAGCTTCCACTGGTCGCGGGAGATGCCGATCACCTGCCAGTTGTTCGGGCCCTCGGCGCCGCCGGGAACCTGATCGGCCATCACGGCGACGTTGCGCGGGGTCGGACGGATGCCGCCGGTCACGCCCATCACGAGCGAGATCTGCGAGGGCGGCTTGATCAGCTCCATGTCGTAGAGCGGGTCGAGGTTGGCGACGTGGCCGGCGTCGAAGCACTCGTGCTCCGGCTTGATGCCGAGCTCGTTCATCGCGGTGATGAACTCGATGATCGTGTCGAAGGAGTTCTCGAACACGGCCTTGAAGACGAAGTCCTTGCGGCGGCGCGAGTACTTGGCGTAGTTCATCGAGCTCATGTTGAGCGCCGCGACGTCGGGCCGGCAGGCCTCGAGGTAGGCGATCCGCTTCTCGATCGGGATGCCGATCGCGCCGGTCGAGTAGTTGATGATCACGTCCGGGCACTCGGCCTTGATCGCCTCGGTGATCGCCTGGAAGTCCTCGATCTCGTAGGAGGGGGTGCCGTCCGGCGTCCTCGCGTGGATGTGGATCTGGCTGGCGCCCTCGTCGACCGACCGCCGCGCCTCGGCCGCGTACTCCTCCGGGGTGTACGGGATCGCCGGGCACTGGTCCCGGTTCGCGATCACTCCCGAGATCGAGTTGCTGATGATCACCGGGTCTTCGAACTTGCTCATGCTCTCTCCTGAATTGCGTCGTTGACAGCGGCGACGAAGTTCTCGATCTCCGGCTGCTGCTGGTCCGGGGGCTCGATGGCCCGGTTGTAGCCGAGGGCCCCGTTCCGGCCCTTGAACGTGATCGCCGGCTGGGACATCAGCCCGCTCTTGAAACTGACCGTGACCTCTCCGAGCAGCCCGACCGGCATCCGCACCGAGTGGACGTCGTTGAAGCCGAATGCCTCGACGACTCGGCCGTCGAAGGTGATCAGCCCGTCCATCGCGGGCTGCTCGTGTTCCAGGCGAAGCTCGATCGGCGCCGTCATACCGGCATCACCCCGTGCTTCTTCCAGGGGCGCTCGACCTTCTTGTCCTTCGCCATGCGGAGGCCGCGGATCACCGTCTGGCGGGTCTCGCGGGGGTCGATGATGTCGTCGATCATCGCGTTGCCGGCCGCGATGTACGGGTCGATCTGCTGGCGGACCGCGTTCAGCATCGCCTCGCGGGTCGCCTCCGGGTCGTCGGCGGCCTCGATCGCCGAGCGGCCGATGATGTTGACCGCCCCCTCGGCGCCCATGACCGAGATCTCGGCCCCGGGCCAGGCGACGATCAGGTCCGGCTCATAGGCCCGACCGCACATTACGTAGTAGCCGGCGCCGTAGGCCTTGCGGACCAGGACGGTGATCTTCGGCACCGTCGCGCGGCTGACCGCGTAGAGCATCTTGGCCCCGTGGCGGATGATGCCCTGCTGCTCGACCTTCGAGCCGACCAGGAAGCCGGGCACGTCCTGCAGGAAGAGCAGCGGGATGTTGAAGGCGTCGCAGAGGTTGATGAAGCGGGCCGCCTTGTCGGCCGAGTCGACGTCGAGCACGCCGCCGAGCACCTTGGGCTGGTTGGCGACGATGCCGACCGGCATCCCGCCCATCCGAGCGAGGCAGGTGATCAGCGACTTGGCGAACTTCGGCTTGATGTCGAAGTACTCGCCGTCGTCGACGATCTCCTCGATCACCTCGTACATGTTGTACGGCGTCCGCGGGGACTCCGGGATGATCTCCAGGAGCTTGTCCGAGCCCCGGTCCTCGGGATCGCCGGTCTCGGCCAGCGGCGGCTTCTGCTCGCAGTTGCTGGGGAAGAACGAGAGGTAGGTCTTGATCGCCTCGATGCATTCCGGGTCGTCCTTGACCTCGAGATCGCCGACCCCCGACTTGCGGCAGTGGACCTTGGCGCCGCCGAGATCCTCCATGTCGATCTCCTCGCCGGTCACCGCCTTGACGAGGTGCGGCCCGGCCAGCGCCATCGCGCCCTGCCCGACCACCATCGGCACGAAGTCGGAGAGGCCGGGGATGTAGGCGGTGCCGGCCGCGCAAGGGCCCATCATGGCCGCCACCATCGGCACCACCCCGGACATCTGGACCTCCTCGCGGAAGAGGTGGCCCGAGCCGGCGAAGAGCGAGCCCGCCGCCTCCTGGATCCTGGCCCCGGCCGAGTCCAGCAGCCAGACCAGAGGCATCCGCTTCTGCAGGGCCATCTCCCTGATCCGGGTGACCTTGATCTCGCCGGTCTGGCCCATCGAACCTGCCATCACCGTGAAGTCGTAGGCGACGATCGCGACCGGGCGGCCGTCGACGTCCCCCCAGCCGGTGACCACGCCGTCGGCCGGGGCGTCCTTCTCCTGCATCGCCGGCTGCGAGTAGTGCGGGCGGCCGTGGATGCCGATCTCGTTGAAGGTGCCCTCGTCGACCAGCAGGTCGATCCGCTCGCGGGCGGTGAGCTTGCCGCGCTCGTGCTGCTTCTCGATCTTGTCGAGGCCGCCGCCGAGCCGGGCCTTCCCGCGCCGTTCGTGGAGCTGCTCGGTCAGTTCCGTCAGCGGGGCGGCGCCCGGCATCAGGTTTCGGTCTTCGCTCATCAGCGTCCCTTCCATTCGGGTTCGCGCTTCTCGAAGAAGGCCTTGACGCCCTCGATCGCGTCCTCGCTGGAGAGCTCGATCGCGAGCTGCGAGCGCAGGTAGTCGAGCGCGGCGTTCAAGTCCATGTCGGTCTGGCGCCACATCGCGTCCTTGCCCAGCTTCATGATCAGCGGCGACTTGGCGGCGAGCATCTTCGCCCACTCGTCGACCTGGGCGTCGAAGACGTTGGCCGGCACCACCTTGTTGACGATTCCCTCCTCGCGGGCCTGCTCCGCGGTGAGGCGCTCGCCGAGGAGCAGCATCTCGTTCGTCTTCTTGCGGCCGACGTTGCGGTAGATCAGCGCCATGATCATGAACGGGAAGAGCCCGACCGTGATCTCGGGCGTGCCGAAGGTCGCCTCCTCGCTGGCGACGATCAGGTCGCAGGCGAGGGCGAGGCCGAGCGAGCCGGCCAGGACATGGCCGCGGGCGGCGACGATCGAGGGCTTGCCGAGCTGGCCGAAGAGCTTGAAGGCCTCGACGAAGTTCTCCGCCCCCTCGAACTTCTCGACCGCGTTCGCGTCGCTGCCGAAGGCGGCCAGGTTGCCGCCGGCCGAGAAGACCTTCTCGTGGGAGGAGGCCAGCACGACGACCCGGACCTCGTCGTCGTCCCGGGCCAGGCGGAGGGCCGAGATCAGCTCGCCGAGCAGCTGGTCGGAGAGGGCATTGCGCGTGTCGGGATCGTCGAGGGTGATGGTCGCGACATGGGCGGCGACCTCGTACCTGATCTTCCCGAAATCGGGGCTGGCTTCGCTCATGGCGGCAAAGATACCAGCTAGTCGAGAGTAGAAAGTGTTACTGTCCACTTTCCAAACTTGGCAACGTCTTCACCCGAGGAGAGATCCGTGTCCGACACCGTCATCAAGCCCGACCACGAGGCCGGCCGCAAGCACTTCATCTTCACCCAGGAGCACGAGGATCTCCGTGAGTCGATGACCGACTGGGTCAAGAAGGAGCTCTACCCCCACCGCAACGAGTGGGAGGAGACCAAGTGGCCCGACTCGGCGATGAAGCGGGCCGGCGAGCTGGGCTACCTCGGGCTCTGCTTCCCCGAGGAGTACGGCGGGCAGGGCGGCGACTACTACTACTCGCTGGTCCGGGCCGAGGCGATGAGCCACTCGGCCAACGGCGGCCTCGGCATGGGCTTCGCGGTCCAGACCGACATGGTCCTGCCGCCGGTCCACCTGCTCGGCACCGAGGAGCAGAAGCGGAAGTACCTGGCCCCCGGCATCACCGGCGAGAAGATCGGCGCGCTCGGGATCACCGAGCCGGGCGCCGGCTCCGACGTGGCCGGGATCCGCACCACCGCCATCCTCGACGGCGACGAGTACGTGATCAACGGCTCCAAGACCTTCATCACCAACGCCGCCCGGGCCGACTTCATGGTCCTGGTCACCAAGACCGACCCCGACGCCGGCCACGACGGCATCACCCTGATGCTGATCGATATCCGGGACGAGAACGGCAACGACCTGCCCGGCTTCTCGGTCGCCCAGAACCTGGAGAAGATGGGCATGCTCTCCTCCGACACCGGCGAGCTCTCCTTCGAGGACTTCCGGGTGCCGGCGGACTCGGTCCTGGGCCAGATCGGCAAGGGCTTCTACCACATCAGCTGGGAGCTCCAGAGCGAGCGGCTGGTCGCCGCCGCGGGCTCCAACGCCTCCGCCGAGCGCCTGCTCGAGACGGCGATCGAGTACGCCAAGGACCGCAACGCCTTCGGCCGCCCGATCGGCAAGTTCCAGGCGATCCGCCACAAGATCGCCGACATGGCGACCAAGATCGAGGCCAGCAAGCAGTTCACCTACTCGGTCGCCTGGCGGGTTCAGAACGGCGAGTACCCGGTCCGCGAGATCTCGATGGCGAAGCTGCTCTCCGCCCAGATGGCCTGCGAGGTCGCCGACCAGGTGATCCAGATCCACGGCGGCTACGGCTACATGAAGGAGTACGAGGTCGAGCGGGCCTACCGCGACCTGCGCCTCAACCGGATCGGCGCCGGCACCGACGAGGTCATGCTCGAGGTGATCGGCCGCTCCTACGGCCTCTAATACTCTCCCGCCGGTGCGCGGGGAATCTGAACAGTCGGACGTGGTCATCGTCGGTGCCGGGATCTCCGGCATCGCGATGGCCCGTCAGCTCGGTCTCGACCATCCCGGGCTGAGCTACCGGGTCCTCGAGTCGCGCGATCGGATCGGCGGCACCTGGGATCTCTTCCGGTACCCGGGCATCCGCTCGGACTCGGGCATGGACACCTTCGCCTACTCGTTCCGGCCGTGGCCGGGCCGCCACCACTTCGGCAGCGGCGACGAGATCCGCGAGTACCTCGAGGCGACCGCGCGAGAGCTCGGGATCGACCGTCACATCCGCTTCGGCCGGCGCGTCACCGCCGCCGACTGGGACAGCGAGACCGCCCGCTGGACCGTGACCGTGGCCGGGCCGGACGGTGAGTCCCGCATCGTCTGCCGCTTCCTGATCGGCTGCACCGGCTACTACCGCTACGACCGCGGCTTCGAGCCGACCTTCGCCGGCGAGGAGGAGTTCGAGGGCGAGCTCTTCCACGCCCAGCAATGGCCCGAGGATCTCGCGGTGGAAGGCCGCGACGTGGTCGTGGTCGGCAGCGGCGCGACGGCGATCACCGTCGTCCCCGCCCTGGCCGCGGCGGGGGCGCGGGTCACCATGCTTCAGAGATCCCCCAGCTACGTGGTCTCGGTGCCGAACGAGAGCCCGATCGCCGACCTCGTCAAGCGCCGACTCTCGCCCAGGCCGGCGGCCTGGCTGCTGCGCTGGCTCGGGGTGCTGACCGAGATCGCCCAGTTCCAGCTCTCGCGCCGCTTCCCGAACCTGTTCCGCCGGCTCTTCATCAGCGGTGCCCGGCGTCAGCTCCCTCCGGGCTTCGAGAAGCGCCACCTCAACCCGGCCTACGACCCGTGGGTCCAGCGAGTCTGCTTCGCCCCTGACGGCGACTACTACCGGGCGCTCGGATCGGGGCGGGCCGGGATCGAGACCGCTCACATCGAGCGGCTCTCGGCCGACCGGGTCCATCTGGTCGGTGGCGGCGAGATCCCGGCCGACGTGGTGGTCAAGGCGACCGGCCTGGAGATCCTCGTCTTCGGCGAGATCGCGATGACCGTCGACGGCCGCCCCGTCGACCCGGCCGATCGGCTCGTCTACAAGGGGGCGATGCTGGCCGGTGTACCCAACTTCGTCTTCGTGGTCGGGTACACGAACGCTTCCTGGACCCTCAAGTCGGAGCTGATCGCGCGGTTCGCCTCCCGGCTGATCGCGACGACCGACCGGCGCGGGGCGGCCAGCGCCACGCCGGTCGCGCCGGAGGGGCCGATGGAGACCGCGCCCCTCCTGAATCTCGATTCCGGCTACATCCACCGGGCCGAGTCCCGCCTGCCCAAGGCCGGCGACGTCTCGCCCTGGGTGCTCCACATGAACTACTTCTCGGATCGCCGCGAGCTGCTCCGCGGCGATCTGGAGGACGGCGCGATCGAGTTCGCCCGCCTCGCCTAGGATGGATCCCATGGAAACCACTCGCCGTTCGAAATTGAAGGTCGGCCACCGGGCCCGGCTGGCCCTGGCCGGTCTCGGCCTCGTCGCGCTGGGCGCGGTCGGCACCGCCGCCGCGATCTCCGCGACCACCGAGCCGCCCGCGCCGAAGTACGTGTCGCTGGCCCGACAGGTCAACCCGATCGGCGCCCCGGGACGGGCCCTGAACCTCTCCCGCGTGGTGATCCAGCCCGGAGCCAAGATCCCGCTCCACATGCACCAGGGCACCCAGGTCTCCTACATCCAGTCCGGCACCCTGACCTACACGGTCCAGTCCGGCCAGGCCCGCGTCATGACCGGCCCCGGCGACGACGGCAAGGTGCTGCGCGTGATCAAGGCGGGCCAGACCGCCCGGATCAAGGCGGGCCAGTGGCTGGTCGAACAGCCCTCGGACCACCACAAGGCGGCCAACAACGGCAAGAAGCCCGTGGTGATCTACCTGGCCAACCTCCTCCTCAAGAACGCCAAACCCTCCAAGCTCCTCCCCTAACCTCACCCACTCTCGGGTGCGGTCGCTTTTCCACCGTCTGGCACCATTTTCGACCGCACCCCGGGGGGGGCCGGCTGTACCTCCCGGTGCGGTCAGGCGGTGGGGGTTACCTCGGCTGTGCAGTGGGCGCAGCGGGTGGCCTTTCTCGGGATCTCGGAGAGGCACTCCGGGCAGTCGCGGTGAGTGGCTTCCTCTTCGCGCTTGAAGTGGTTCATGGGCACGATGACGAAGAAGTAGATGACCGCCGAGATCGAGACGAAGGCGATCAGGGCGTTGATGAAGTTGCCGTAGGTGAACTCCGATCCGTGGATCGTGAAGCTGAGGGCCGAGAAGTCCGGCTCGCCGATGACGGCGGCGATGATCGGGGTGAGGAGGTCGGCGACGATCGAGTTGACGAGCGCCGTGAAAGCCGCCCCGATCACCACCGCGACGGCCAGGTCGATCACGTTTCCGCGGGTGATGAACTCGCGGTAGCCCTGCAGGATCTTCATGGGGCCGAACATACCCGGCCGCCCCGACAGGAATCGAGACGGCCGGGCGCCGGCTCAGCGTGGTGAGGCGGTGAAGGTGGTGCTCCCGGAGCAGATGTAGATCCGGGCGCCCGACCACAGGTCGGGGATCAGGAACGAGAAGTTGAGCTTGAGCTTGCCGCTCACCTTCTTGCCCTTCTTCTTCAAGGTCACCTCGTAGTTCTTGGTGGCGTCGGCGCCGCCGTTCATCGCGGCCGGCTGCAGAGCCTTGCTCTTCACGGTCCGGCCGATCCGCCCCGCCTTCACCGGCTCGTACAGCTCGGCTCCGGCCTTCGAGCTGTAGCCGCCGGTGGTCTCCAGGCA
This sequence comes from Solirubrobacterales bacterium, assembly GCA_017304845.1. Taxonomy (GTDB): domain Bacteria; phylum Actinomycetota; class Thermoleophilia; order Solirubrobacterales; family 70-9; genus 67-14. The sequence continues at coordinate 18,198 of JAFKLL010000012.1, read as the reverse complement.
GAGAGTCGGCACGACCGTCTTGATCCCGGTCACCTTCGAGCCCTTCAACTTGAAGGTGACCGAGCTGCCGCCCTTGGTCTTGCCCTTGTACGCCGCGGCGCCGGCGCTGTCCGCGGCGAACATGAACCAGACGCAGAACAGGCAGGTGAACAGGGCCAGGGCGACCCGGAAGCCGACGTCGCGGCTGTCATGCGCCCGGATCACTTGGTCACCTTGACCTTCGCGCTCGCCTTGGCGGTGGCGAGACCCGGGCCGGTGACGGTCACCTTGACCGGGTAGCTACCACGAGCCTTCTTGGTCGCCTTGACCCGGATCTGGGCCTTGGCCGAGCCTCCGGCCGGGATGTTCCGCAGGGTGCGGCAGGCCGCGGGCTTCAGCGCCTTGCGGGCCTTGCCGGTCACGGTGACGCAGACCTTGGCGGCCGGGACGGCGGCGCCCGTGGCCGAGACCGCGACCTTCAGGCTGACGGCCTTGCCGGCCTTCACACGAGCCACCGCGGGGGTCGCCTTGGCCTTGATCCGGGCCTTGGCGGGCCCGGTCGGCCCCGTGGGCCCGGTCGGACTGGTCGGTCCCGTCGGCCCGGTGGGATTGGTCGGTCCGGTGGGTCCGGTCGGGTTCGTCGGTCCCGTCGGCCCGGTGGGGTTCGTGGGTCCGGTCGGTCCGGTCGGGTTGGTCGGGCCGGTGGGTCCGGTGGGTCCGGTCGGCTTCAGAGTCGCCGCCCCGAAAGCCGGCTCCTTGCCGTTGCCGATCTTGGTCGCGTTCAGGGTGCAGTTGACCCCGCCCGTCGCCGAAGGGACCGGGGCGACGTAGACCGAGCCGCGATCCTGCCAGGTGAGCATCGACCCGTCCGGGGAGAACCGCGGGTAGGCCGGGGCCTTGGCGATGTTGATCACCGAGCAGCGGTGGCTCGGCGTGCCGGCCGGCGGCGTCCCGTTCGTGTTCCAGAAGGCGAACTCGGAGTTGTCGGTCCCCTCCGGCGTCACCTCGAGCACGGCGACCCCGCGCGAGGAGACGTCGAAGCTCTCCATGTCGCCCGAGTTCGGGTCGTTGAAGCCGAGCCAGGCCGCGGGCTGCGAGCTGCCGGCCTTCTGCACCCAGATCCGGTTGAAGCTGGTGTCCACGAAGCCGGCGTAGGGCGTGCCGGGAATCCAACGCGGGCGGATGTAGTTGGTGTGGCAGTTGATCAGGCAGGGGTTGGTGGTGCCCCCGCCGGCGATGAACGAGACCCGCTGATTCAGCTCGCAGGGGTTGGTCCAGCAGTCGAAGTAGTGCCAGTCGTAGACGAACATCCCGCCCTCCGGCGAGATCGTCCCGCCGTTGAACGGCACGAACGATCCCGCGCCGGTCTTGGGCAGGATCCAGGAATCCCTGAGCTGCCCCGTGTCCGGATTGATGAAGTAGGCGAAGGCGCCGGAGCTGGCCTTGCGGATCGCCACGATCGTGCCGTCGTTCTTCTGCGACGGGGTGACGTAGCCGCTCTCGGAGGTCGCGTCGTTGGTCACCTTCTGCTGGAGCGTCCCGTCGGTCGAGCTGCGGTAGACGTTGCCGTCGGTGCCCACCCAGGACACGTTGGCGGCCTGCGTGTCCGGCACGTTCGTGAGCCAGACGAACAGGCCGACCACGAAGGCGAGGCTGAGGACGAGGTTGGCTCCGCTGCAGGCGGAACTGATTCGGCGCTTGACTTTCATCGGACTGAGACCTCCGGAATCGGGATTGCTGATGGCAGCAGGTTCCAGAACAGCCCTTGCGATGCCCTTGCGATGGCGTTGCGGAGCCAGTCTTTGGCTCTATAGTGCGGCCCGCAACCAATCCAAGGAGAGTTTTCACCGATGGGACTACTTGAAGGCAAGAACGCGATCGTCACCGGCTCCGCCCGGGGCATCGGCCGGGCGACCGCGGAGCTCTTCGCCGCCCAGGGAGCCAGGGTTCTGATCAACGACCTCGACGCGGACATCGCCGAGCAGACCGCATCCGAGATCGACGGTGAGACCGCGGTCTTCGGTGGGGACCTGACCAAGGGCGACGCCCCCGAGAAGCTCGTCGCCACCGCCCAGGAGGCGTTCGGCTCGGTCGACATCGTCGTCAACAACGCCGGCTACACCTGGGACGGCGTCGCCCACAAGATGAGCGACGACCAGTTCCAGGCCATGCTCGACATCCACACCGTGGTCCCGTTCCGGGTCGCCCGCGCGCTCGCGCCGGCCTGGCGCGAGGCCGCCAAGGCCGAGGCCGCGGAGGGCAACGAGTACTTCCGCAAGCTGATCAACATCTCGTCCGTCTCCGGCACCATGGGCAACGCCGGCCAGGCCAACTACAGCGCCGCCAAGTCGGCCGTCGTCGGCCTGACCAAGACCCTGGCCAAGGAGTGGGGCCAGTTCAAGATCAACGTGAACGCGGTCGCCTTCGGCTTCGTCGAGACCCGCCTCACCGCCGCCAAGGAAGGTGGCGCCGAGACGGTCAAGGGCCCCGACGGCGAGGAGATCCAGCTCGGCATCCCGGAGCAGATGCGGGCGATGGCCTCGATGATCATCCCGCTGGGACGCCCGGCCACCACCGAGGAGGCTTCCGGCCCGGTCCTCTTCCTGGCCTCCGGCCTCTCGAACTACGTCCACGGTCAGGTCCTCAACGTGACCGGCGGCCAGTTCGGCGGCATGTACACCTGAGTCACCTCGACTCTCGAGGCACGAAAAGGGCCCCGCATCCGCGGGGCCCTTTTCTTTGCCCGACCGAGCCGGGCAGCAACCGACTCCCTCTAGGGGGTGTCGAAGTTGCTCGGGTTGATGGTCGGCATGGTGGTTCCGTCCAGCCACTGGGAGAAGAACTGATCCCAGCGGGCGTCGCGGGTGTTGCCGTCCATCTCCTTGGTCAGCGCGATCCACTGCGCCCGGCCACCGTTGCCGTAGGCGTAGCGGGTCTGCCACTGCGTGATCAGGTTCTGGAACGCGGTCGCGCCCATGATCTGATTCTGCGCCTCGAACATCAACGCCGGCCTGGTGTAGGTCGGGAAGTTGTCGAACAACGAGGCGCCGTCCACGCCGGTCGGCGGCGTGCACCACTTGTTCGAGCCCGGGCACGAACCGTTGCCCTGGGTGTAGTTGTTGGCGAACTGCATGGCCGTCGTGTTCGGCGATCCGTTGAACGCGTTGCCCCACCACCAGGCCGCCCAGGTGGCCCAACCTTCGTGGAGCCACAGGTCATGCCAGGTCGGCCCGGTCACCGAGTCGCCGAACCACTGGTGGGTGGTCTCGTGGGCGAGCGTGCCGGCGCTGACGTTCCGGGTCGGGAAGTGGATCTTGCTCTGAACCTCGAGCACGTACCCGACCCCGCTCAGCTGATCGACGACGGCTCCGGCCGAATCGAACGGGTACGGAACCCCGAACTTGGTCTGGAGCTGATCGATGATCGCGTCCTCACGCGAGAGCGTGGTGTTGATCGTGTCCTTCTGGACCTGCGTGTTGTTGTTGCTGATCGCGTTGTAGAGCGGCAGCCCGGTGAGCGCGCCGGTCGTCTCGGTGTACTCGTAGTTGCCGACCGACGAGGTGCTCAGGTAGGTGGCCATGGGATGGTCCATCGACCAGTTCCAGGTCCAGGTGCCGTCGCCGTTGTCGGTCCGGCTGTCCAGCTCGCCGTTGGCGATCGCGATCCGAGCGGTCGAGACCGTGTTGTGGAACTCGAACGTCGCCTTGTCGCTCGGCGTGTTGTTGTTCGGGTACCAGGTCATCGAACCGATCGGCTCGTTGACCACGAACGATCCCTCGAAGCCGGGGGTGCTCACGCGCAGCCAGCCCTCGGGGGTGTCATCCGGGTCGACGATCGACACGCCCTGACCCGCGTAGCTCACCTGGACGGTGAACGTGGCGTCGCGGCGGATCTTCGTGGCCGGCTCGATCACCAGCTTGTTCTTGTAATCGTCCCCGGTCTCGCGCCAGTAGTCGGCTTCGACCCCATCGACCTTGACGTCGCTGATCGCCGGCCCCGCGTAGTCCATGCTGAACTGGAACAGACCCGTGCCCAAGGTGTTCTTCGCCGTCATCACCGTGTTGGTGCCCGGCAGGAAGTTGTTGGTCACGTAGTCGTAGTTCAGCGTGATCGCGTAGTGCTGGGCGTCGTATCCGCTGTTGCCGACCTCCGGGTAGACCGGGTCGGGCGGAGTCGTCGTCTGGGCGCCGACGCCGTAGGCCGGGCCGGTCGCGCCGGTGGTTCCGGTCGTGCCGGTGGTGCCCGTCGCGCCGGTCGCACCCGTGTCTCCGGTGGTTCCGGTCGGACCCGTCGCTCCGGTCTCGCCGGTCGTCCCGGTCGGGCCGGTGGCACCCGTGTCGCCCGTGCTGCCGGTCGGGCCGGTGCTCCCGGTCGGGCCGATCGGTCCGGTGTCGCCGGTCGAGCCAGTCGAGCCAGTGGAGCCGGTGGAGCCCGTGGATCCTGTCGCTCCGGTGTCGCCGGTCGCGCCCGTGGTGCCGTCCTTGCCGGTCGGGCCGGTGGGACCGATCGGTCCGGCCTTGCCCTCGACCACGGAGACCGCCTTGCTCACGCAGGTGGACTTGCCGCCGCGCCGGAAGCAGGAGACGACGAAGTACTTGCCCTTCTTGGTCGATTTGGCGACCTTGGCGGCGACCAGGACGCTCTTACGCCCCTTGGCCGGCAGGCCGGAGACCTTGCGGCTCCCGAGCTTGATCGAGCCAGGCCGGCGCTTCGCCGAGAGGCTGATCGCGACGTTGCCCTTGACCCGCTTGGCGGCAGGGTTCTTGATGGTGGTGGCGACCACGTACTGGTTCCCCTGCACCAGCTTCGGCGTCACCCTGACGGCAATCGCCTTCGGTTTGGGTGCGGCGTCGGCCGTCCCCGTGAGAAGGCCGCCGGCAAGGAAGAACAGGAGACCGGCGATCGCCAGACTCCGGAGGCCCCCTGCGGCCGCCCTAGACGTAAACGAGACCAATTTCTGGCCCTCCTTCGATATATCGAGTTGGAGGCCGCTTCCCGATGAACCAGCAGCTCCAACCCTTCCTAAGCTAACTGCAGCCAGGCGAGGAGTTATGTACCCAGGTACAAAAGTTTTAGAGCGCTACTTGCGACGTTCCTCGGCCAGCGGGCCGCCGCCCTCGGCCGAGACCATGGCGGGAGGCCAGGGCCCGAACCAGTTGTCGCGGGCGCCGTCGAGCGTGATCACCGAGCCCGAGTGGAAGGCTCCCGCCTCCGAAGCGAGGAAGGCGAGCAGCCAGGCCATCTCCTCCGACTCGCCGGTCCGGCCCATCGGGATCGTCTGGCCGACCGAGTCGACCATCACCTTCGGGTACTTGTTGACGAAGGTGTCGGTGGCGAACTGGCCGGCGGCGATCGCGCAGGTGCGGATGTTGAAGCGGGACCACTCGATCGAGAGGGTCCGCATCATGTTCTCGACCGCGGCCCGGGCGGCGCCGGAGTGGACCATGCCCGGCATGCCGTTGTGGGGCGAGAGGGTGACGCTGAGGACCGCGCCGCTCTCCTGAGGGATGAAGGCCTTGGTCGCGGCCGCGTGGGTCATCAGCCAGGTGCCGGTCACGTTGAGCTCGATCACCGTGCGGAAGCCCTTCGGGCTGATCGCCTCGGCCGGGCTGAGGAACTGCCCGCCCGCGTTGTTGACCAGCGTGTCGAGCCTGCCGTGGCGCTCCATCACGCCGTCGAAGAAGGCGTCCACGCCCTCGTCGTCGCGGATGTCGAGGGTGCGGTGCTCGAAGCTGCCCGGCAGATCCTCGGCCAGCGCGGCGGTCTCCTCGAGCGGCTCCGGGCGGCGCCCGCAGCCGACCACCGTGGCCCCCAGCCGCAGCATCTCGAGGGCGCTCTCGCGGCCCAACCCGGTGCCCGCGCCGGACAGCACGATCACGCGGCCATCGAGCAGCCCTTCGCGGAAAATCTCTGAACGTACGTTTTCTCCCATCGGCTGCGGGGAATCCTACCCTCGGACGATCCGGCGGTAATGTCACCCGGGTGAGCATCCACGCTGAATCCAGGCCGCTCGAAACTCCGCTCCCCGGCGGAAAGGAAGGCGCCACCGTGACCGTCGAGGCGATCGTGACGGGCACGTTCAGCGGCCCGCCCATCCTCCACGACAGCCCGAAGGGCGAGGTCGGCTCGCTCGCGGTCCTCCGTTCCGCCCGCCAGGAGCGGGAACCCTCGCCGATCCCCTGCTTCCTGATCCGGCACCCCTCGGCCGGCCTGATCCTGGTCGACACCGGCCTCCATCCCTCGATCGCCTCCGATCCCGCCTCGAACCTCGGCCGGTTCACGACCTGGCTGATGCGCCCCGCGCAGGAGCCCGGCCAGGACGCGCTCTCCCAGCTTCGCGAGAAGGGGATCAGCCCGTCGGACATCCGCATGGTGATCTTCACCCACCTCCACTACGACCACGCCTCGGCGATCTCCGAGTTCCCGGACTCGACGCTGATCGTCAACGCGGTCGAGTGGCAGTACGCGGCGACGGTGCGACGCCCGGACTTCAAGGGATACCGCCGGCAGCAGTACGACTACGCCTTCGACTTCCGGACGGTCTCCTTCGATTCCGACAAGGTCAGCTCCTACGCCAGCTTCGGACGGACCCTCGACCTCTTCGGCGACGGATCGATCCGGATCGCGTCCACGCCCGGCCACTCGCCCGGGCACCAGTCCCTGATCTGCCGTCTGTCGGAACGGGACATGGTGATCAGCGGCGACGCGATCTACGAGGAGAAACAGCTAGAGCCGCGCGCGAACCTGCCCGGGTCGATGCATGACGAGCACAACTACAAGCGCTCGCTGCAGGAGCTGCGGCTCTTCCGCCAGACCTACCCGTCGGCGGTGATCACCGCCGGCCACGACGCCGAGTTCTACGAGAACGCGCCCGAGCGCTGGGAGTAGCTCAGGGCTCGATCGTCTCGCCCGGTTCGGGCACGATCTTCTCTTTCAGGCCCCGCTTGACGTTGCGGCGCCCCTTCTGGTCCAGGTCGGTGTACATCCGCTTGACCTGGTCGAAGATCTCCTTCGAGCAATCGAGCTGCTGCTCGCGGGTCGGTTCCGCCACGACCGGGAAGCTGACCGGCTCGCCGAACTGGACGGTCACCTTCGGCATGACCATCTTCTTCCACTTGCGGACCGATGCCGAGCCGTGGATCGCGACCGGGACCACGGGCACCCCGTTCTCGAGGGCGATCCGGCCGATGCCGGGCTTCGCCTCGCCGAGGCCGCCGGTCCGGGAGCGACCGCCCTCGGCGTAGACCAGGACCGCGCCGCCGCGTTCGAGGATGATGCGGGCGGTCGTGAAGGCTTCCTCGTCCCGGTGGCCGCGACGGACCGGGAACACCCCGCCGTACTTGAAGATCGAACGCAGCACCGGCGGGGCGAACAGCTGCGACTTGGCCATGAAGCGGATCTTCCGGCGCAGGTAGACGCCGACGAAGAAGTGGTCCATGTTCGAGAAGTGGTTGGGGGCGAACAGCACCGGGCCGTCGGCGGGAACGTTCTCGGTGCCGATCGCCCGGGTCCGGTAGAGCCCGACGGCGATCGGGGTGAGGATCGCCCGGACCATCTCGTAGACCCAGTTCGGGTCGTGGTTCCGCGCGCGCTCGTGGATGTGGTCGTAGTACTCGGCGGGACGCTGGTCCTTGTACTTCTGCGGCTTCAGATCAGACATGGAGTAAACGCATTACCCCGCTCGCGCGCGGGGGTTACATCCCCTCGGCCCAGCCGCGGGATCGCTCCACGGCGCGGTGCCAATCGGCGAGGAGGCCCTCCGCCTCGTCGCGGCTCATCTTCGGCTCGAACCGGCCGCTGGGACGCCACATTCCCCGCACCTGGTCGATCGTCCAGGCGCCGCTGCCGATCCCGGCCAGGCAGGCGGCGCCGAAGGCGGTGGTCTCGGTGATCTCCGGGATCTCGACCGGCACGCCGAGCAGGTCCGCCTGGAACTGCATCAGCCAGCGGTTGGCGACCGCGCCGCCGTCGGCCCGCAGCACCTCGAGCCGTTCCCCGGAGGCCGCCTCCTGGGCCCGCACCGCGTCCACGGTCTGGTAGGCGATCGCCTCGAGGGCGGCGCGGGCGAGGTGGGCCCGGCCGGTGCCGCGGGTCAGCCCGACGATGGTGCCCCGGGCGTACGGATCCCACCAGGGCGAGCCGAGCCCGGTCAGGGCCGGGACGAAGTAGACCCCGTCGTTCGAGTCGAGCGAGGCGGCCAGGGCCTCGGACTCCCTCGCCTCCTTGATGATCCCCAGCCCGTCTCGCAGCCACTGGATCGCCGAGCCGGTCACGAAGACCGAGGCCTCGAGCGCGTAGGTGACCTCGTCGCCGATCCCCCAGGCGATCGTGCCGAGCAGGCCCTCGCCCGGTTCGGGCCGCTGCTCGCCGGCGTTCAGCAGGACGAAGCTGCCGGTGCCGTACGTGTTCTTCGCCATGCCCGGCTGATGGCACATCTGACCGAAGAGCGCCGCCTGCTGGTCGCCGCCGATCCCGGCCACCGGCACCTCGCCGCCGAAGCCGCCGGTGACGCCGAAGATCCCGGCCGAGGGCCTGACCTCGGGCAGCGAGTCGGGCTCGACGCCGAAGGTGGCGCAGAGCTCCGGATCCCAGCGCAGCTCGGAGGTGTCGAAGAGCATGGTCCGCGAGGCATTGGTCAGGTCGGTGGCGTGCTCGCCGCACATGCGCTGCACCAGCCAGGAGTCGATCGTGCCGAAGACGGCCCGGTCGGCCCCTTCGACGTTCTGCCGGAGCCACTCGATCTTGGTCGCCGAGAAGTACGGGTCGAGGACCAGCCCGGTCTTCTCCCGCACCTCGGTCTCGAAGCCCTCGGCCCGCAGCTCGTCGCAGCGCGCCGCCCCGCGCCGGTCCTGCCAGACCAGGGCGCGGTGGAGCGGCCGGCCGGTGTCGGGGTCCCAGGCGACGATCGTCTCGCGCTGGTTGGTGATCCCGATCGCGTCGAGGTCGGGGCCGCTGATGCCGGCCCCGGCCAGGGCGCGGGCCGCCACGCCCCAGCTGACCTCCCAGATCTCGTCGGCGTCGTGCTCGACCCAGCCGGGCTGAGGGAAGTGCTGCTTGAACTCGGCGTATCCCCGGCCGGCCACGCGGCCCTGCTCGTCGAAGACCAGCGCGGTAGATCCCGTCGTGCCCTGGTCGATCGCGAGGATCATCGCCTCGACCACCAGACCCGGGCGAAGTCGAGCAGTTGCCGGAAGCGATGGATGAAGCCCTTGAGGGTCTTGCCGGTCGCCTTGTGGGCCAGGTCGATCTCGTACTCGCCGAGGCGGTAGCCGGCCCGGACCGCGTCGATCGTCATCCCGGTCTCCATGCCGTAGGCGGGCGCGAAGGGAAGCACCGCCCGCAGCACCTCGAGGCGCATCGCCCGCTGGCCGGAGATCGGCGCCTGGGGCTCGGCCCCGCAGCGCCGGCGGATCACCCAGGCGGAGAACCCGAGGGCGAAGCCGAAGCCGCCGCCGACCCGCTTCGCGAACATGGCGACGGCCAGGTCGCATTCATCGGCCTCGACCGCCTCGACCAGGGGCGCGAGATGGCCGGCGGAACCGGCCAGGTCCCCGTCGCAGAGCAGGACCAGATCCGGCGGCTCGGGATCGCTCAGCATCGCCTCGGCACAGGCGGTCATGTTCCCGCCCTTGCCATGCGGCCGGCCGCGGCGCACCACCTTCGCTCCGGCCGCCATGGCGACATCGGCGGTCCCGTCGTCGGAACCGTCGTCCGCCACCCAGAGCGTCGCGCCGGGGAAGGCGGCGGCGAGCGAGGCGACGGTCTCGGCGATCACGTCGGCCTCGTTCCGGGCCGCGATCAGCACCGCCAGTGATTTGGTCTCTGAGCTCTCCACCGGGACCGGACTCTATCCCCGTGAGTGGCGATAGAGTCTCGGCTCATGCCGAACATCGAAGCTCACATCACCGGGAACGTCTGGAAGATCCAGGTCAAGGTCGGGGACGAGGTCTCCGAAGAGGACGAGGTGATCATCCTCGAGTCGATGAAGATGGAGATCCCGGTCGAGTCCGAGGACGACGGCGTGGTCAAGGAGATCCTCTGCGAGGAGGGCCAGTCCGTGACCGAGGGCGACGTCCTCATCGTTCTCGAGTAGCGCTCTCGTGGACGTCGAAACCGGCACGGAGAAGGTCCGGCTCGACTTCCCGGCCGAGGCGGTCGCCCGTCTCACCATCTCGAACCCGCCGAAGCGCAACGCGCTCGATCACGAGATCCTCGACGCGCTGACCGCCGTCGTCCCGAAGCTGGACGAGGGGATCGAGGTCCGCTGCCTGGTGATCACCGGGGACGACCCGGTCTTCTCCGCCGGCTACGACATCGGCGGCATCCCGGCGGAGAGCTTCGAGGAGGACGCCGAGGCCCTGGTCGCCCATCCCTTCACGGCCGCGCTCGACGCGATCGAGTCGTTTCCCTGGCCGACCGTGGCCGCCCTCAACGGGCACTGCCTCGGCGGCGCCCTCGAGATGGCGGTCACCTGCGACCTCCGCGTCTCCGCCCCGGGCGCCAAGCTCGGCATGCCGCCCGCGAAGCTCGGCCTGATCTACGGCCACACCGGGCTGATCCGCTTCATCCGCACGATCGGACTGCCCCGCACCCGCGAGCTCTTCTTCACCGGGGACATGCTGAGTGCCGGACGGGCCGACCAGATCGGTCTGGTCAACCGGGTGATCGAGGGCGACTTCGAGACCGAGTCGGTGGCCTTCGCCGCCGGCATCGCCGCCAACGCCCCGCTCTCGATGAAGGGCAACAAGCAGGCGATCGGCACCATCGCCGAGAACCCGGTGCTCTCCGAGGAGCAGATCCGCGAGCTGGTCGAGCTGCGGGAGTCCTGCTTCTCTTCGGACGACTTCCTCGAAGGCATCACCGCCTTCGGCGAGAAGCGCCGACCGAACTGGACCGGGCGCTAGCCGGTCAGCCGGCCGCTCAGATCAGCGTCATCTGCCCGCCGTCGGGCTCCAGCCCGGCCGCATCCTCCGGCGGCAGCGCATGCTCGAGCTCGAGCATGGCCCGCTTGTGTCCGAGCCCTCCGCCGTATCCGGTCAGCGAGCCGTCGGCCCCGATCACGAGCTGCTCCTCGATCTCGGGCATCGCCCCCCACTCGATCCCGGAGGGCGGCGGGATGCGGCCGGGGATCTCGATCGGGCATCCGGTCGGGGCCTCCGGCGCACGCCTCGCCACCTCGCTGGTCAACCTGCTCGAGCAAACCGGCGGCCGCTACGGCCTGCGTGGCCTCGGCAACGCGATGATCCTGGAGCGCGTCTAGTCGACAACGCCAGGCGATAGGCGGACCGGAGCCGGCCCGGGAGGCGGGCTAGACCTCCTCGACCACCTTGCCCGGGTCGGTGATCCCGAGCTTGTCCTCGAGCCAGCTCCGGTCCATATTCTTGAACTGGATCAGCTCGGGACCACCATCGATCTGCCGGGCCTTGGACCCGTTCGGCACCACGATGGCGCAGTCCTCCTTCCGCTTGCCCTGCTTCTCCAGCCGGGTCGAGATCCGCTCGACCACCTTCCCGTCCGAGACCAGGGTGAAGGCCGGGACCAGGGTCAGCTTCCGCTTCCCCTCGAGGTGGAGGATCGAGATGTCGCGCTCTCCCTCCCGCCGACCGGTCTTCGAGACCTCGAAGCCGCCCGTGCGCTCCACGGTGTCCTCGACCACGGCGGCGAAGACGATGATCCGGAACTTGTCGACGAAGTTCTTGACGTTCCACTGAAGGCGGTTCTCGGACGGCGGCCGCCTGAGGTCGTCGGTCCAGGTGAGGATCACCGAGGCGAGCCGGGACTGCTCGCGGGAGATGAACTCGGACGAGTAGAGGCCGCCGATAGTGAGATACCCGACCTGTCCCGGATCGACCCCGTCAATCCGGCCCTTCGGAGCTCCGAACACCCGCTTGGCCAGCGAGGACATCTTCATCTCCAGCTCCAGGCGCAGCCCCAGCATCGACTCGCTGAACTCGAGGTCGTCGCCCTCCTCGGTCATCTCGTTCGTCGCCTTGCCCAGCCCGGAGGCCGCCTTCGCCGCGTCAAACGCGCCGATCCCGACCGGTCCGATCTTCTCGACCCGCTGGACGATCTCGAGCAGATCCTGGCGGCTCAGCACCATGAACACTGCGGCCACCGCGATTAGCATCAACGCGGCGATCGAGGACTGGAGCGAGAGATTGTCGAACACGACCTTCCCCGCCACGAACAGCAGCACCGCCGTGGCGATCAAGAAAGGCCTCTGTCGTAGCCAACGCCAGCCATCCTCGAAGAACGACCAGATGTGCCTCATGCACTCCCCCTAACTTTTTCTTGGACTGGTCTTCCGAGACTATCCGGGCGGCCCCCGGCGTTCAAATCCCGATCAGCGAAGGCCGGCGCGGAGCCCGAGGATGCGGGCGACCGAGTGGCGGAACTGGGCGCGGTCCAGTTGGCCGGTCCGGAGGCGCTGGGAGATCGCGCTCTCGGCCTTGCCGCCGGACTGCCAGTCGCTGTAGAGCAGGATGTCCATCCCGGCCCGGGCGCCGGCGATCGCGGAGCGCTTGGTCCCGCCGAAGTCGCTGACCGCGACGGTGCCCATCGCGTCGGTCACGGTCACGCCCTTGAAGCCGAGCCGCCGGCGCAGCTCGCCGCGCACGATCTTCGGCTCGAAGGCGGCCGGGTTCTTGCCGAAGGCCGGGTAGATCGCGGTGCCGACCATGACCAGGTCGCCACCGGCGGCGATGTACGGCTCGTAGGGGGCCATGTCGACGCGGCGCAGCGCCGCCTTGGAGAGCTTGATCCTCTGCACCGCGAAGTCGGTGTTCTCGACCGCGGCGCCGAGCCCGGGGAAGTGCTTGGCGGTGGCGGCCACCCCGGTGCGCTGCATCGCCCGGGCGAAGGGGATCGCATTGCGTTCGACCTGGCGGGCGGTCGAGCCGAAGCCGCGGTCGGTGTCGGCGATCACGCCGCCGGGACGGGCGACGTCCAGGACCGGGGCCAGATCGACGTTGATGCCGGCGTTCTTCAGGTTGCGCCCGGTGAGCGTGCCCTGGCGCTTCGAGTAGGCCGGGCCGCGGGCGCCCATCGTCTCGGCCGAGGCCTGAGGGGCGCCGGAGAGACGCTTGACGAGGCCGCCCTCCTGGTCGGTCATGATCAGCAGCGGGTAGCGGCGGAGGCCGGCCGGGCGGCGGATCTTCTGGAGCGAGCGGGTCAGGTCACGGACCTGGGATCGGGAGCCGAGGTTGTCGGCGAAGAGGATCACTCCGCCCAGCAGGCCCGCCTCGATCCGCCGGCGGACCACGGAGGGGACCGTCTTGCCCTCGAATCCGGCGACCACGCGCTGTCCGGCGAGCTGGTGGTTGGTCAGCCCGGCCGGGATCGCGGCGACCTTCGCCTCGGGCGCGGCGGAGGCGGGATCGGGCTGGGAGTCACGGCCGCCGAACAGGGCCAGCAGCAGGAGCAGCGCGGCGGCGAGGGCGGCACCCACGGCCAGCCTCGTCAGGCCCGTTCTGTGATCGCGAAAAGACACAGCATCCGATGATACGCGGGCGCCTCAGGCACGTTCGATCACGTCGAGGGTCTTCGCGGTGGTCTCGACCGTCATGCCCTCCCCCTCGAGCAGCCCGGCCAGGGCGTCAAGGTCCTTCGGCATCGCCTTCGCCGAGAGCGCGATCCGGGCCACGTCCCCACGGACCGCCTTCGCCATGTGGGAGATCGCCTTGCGCCGGCCACCCGTCTCGGTGAAGCCGCGGACCGTGACCAGCCGGGCCCGCTTCGGCTTCCAGGCGGCCGAGTAGGCGCCGGAGCGCATGTCGAGCACCAGCCCGCCCTCCTCGTCGTGGCCGGCGGCGGTCATCGCCTCGGCCAGGGCGTCACGCCAGAAGGCCGGGAGCCCGCCGATCCGGGGCAGCTTCGCCTTCATCGAGAAGCGGTAGTACGGGATCCGGTCGCCCGGGGCGAGCAGGCCCCAGAGCGCCGAGGAGATCAGCAGGCTCTTCGCCGCCCGGCGCTTGCCGGCGGCCGGCAGCCCCGAGAAGTCGAGCCGGTCGTAGAGCACCCCGGTGTAGACCGCCGAGGCGGGCCCGGTCGGGGCGGTCGAGATCTCCGCGTCGCGGGCCAGCTCACCGGCCTGCCCGGCGGAGATGCCGAGGGCCGCGATCGCCTTCTTCTCCGGGCCGGAGGCGAGCTTCTCCAGGGCCTCGACCAGGCGGGCGCGGCGTTCGCCCAGCTGCTCGGCGAAGGCCAGGGAGTCGAGGTCGAGCCGACCCTTTCCGGACGGCGAAGCTTTGCCCTCGGAGGGCGGAAGAAGGATCAGCACGCCGCCAACTTAACTGCAGTCGGGCGAGTCTGCGCTCGCCCTCCCAGCTCAACCCGCCCTCCCACTCGAAACAATGAATGGCTGGGAGGGCTCCGCTAGGTGCTAATGAGGCCCTGGTCGAGCGCGTAGCGGACCAGTTCCGCTCGGCTGCCGAGGTCGAGCTTGCGTTGGATGCTGGCCCGGTGGCTCTCGACCGTGCGGACGCTGAGGAAGAGCTGGTCGGCGATCTCGGAGTTGGTGTGCCCGAGCGCGATCAGCCGCATCACCTCGACCTCGCGGTCGCTCAGGGTGCGGCCACGCCTGCCCTCGGCCCGGTCCTTGTCGGCGAGGTGCTGGTAGAGCGAAGGCTGGAGGTAGGTCTCGCCGTCGGCCGCCCGGCGGACGGCCAGCACCAGCTCGGAGTCGGCGGCCTCCTTGAGGACGTATCCGGTCACCCCGGCCTGGAGCGCCTGACGGGCGAAGGCCGGTTCGTTGCGCATGGTCAGGATCACGATCTTGGTCTCGGGCGAGGCGGCCTGGATGTCCGGGATCGCCTCGAGGCTCGGCCGGCCCGGCATGTTGAGGTCGAGCACCAGGACGTCGGGCTTGTGGGCCCCGACGTAGCGGATCGCGTCATCGGCGTTGCCGGCCTCGGCCACCACCTCGAGATCGGGTTCGGACTCGAGCAGCACCTTGAGAGCCGAACGGACCACGGCGTGGTCGTCGACCAGCACCAGGGTCAGCTTCTCGCCGTCGGATGTCACCGAAGATTCCACATTGAAAGGCTACTGGCCCGGAAACCCTCTGTTTCCGTAGGTTTCCGCAGACTTCTCGGCGTTGGAAAGGCGCCTCCGGGCCTACAATCCGGGTATGCCCGACGCCACCACGACGCTCGACGAAGCCCGTCTCCGACGTCTGATCGAGGTCGGGCGCAGCCTCGTCGTCGAGACCGATCCGGAGGTGGTGATCAGCGACGCCCTCGAAGCGGCCCGCGAGCTGACCGGCGCCCGATACGCCGCCCTCGGCGTGCTCGACACCCGCCGGGCCGAGCTGGAGCAGTTCCTGACCCGGGGGATCGAGGATCGGCTGCGCGAAAAGATCGGCCACCCGCCCCACGGCGGCGGCATCCTCGGCCTCCTGATCGAGGAGCCGGAGCCGCTGATCCTCGACGACGTCAGCCTCCACCCACGCTCGCAGGGATTCCCCGACAACCACCCGCCGATGAAGTCCTTCCTCGGGGTCCCGGTGCAGATCCGAGGCGAGGCCTGGGGCAACCTGTACCTGACCGAGAAGGACAGCGGGCCCTTCGACGAGTCCGACATCCAGTCGGTGGTGATCCTCGCCGAGTGGATCGCGATCGCGATCGACAATGCCCGTTCCGCCGCCGCCGAGCGGGTCCGGCTGACGATCGAGGCCGCCGAGCAGGAACGGGGCCGGTGGGCCCGCGAGCTCCACGACGAGACGCTCCAGAACCTGGCCGGGCTGCGGGTCCTGCTCTCCGGCACCCGGCGCCGCACGGCGATGAGCCCGGTCTCCCCCATCCTCGATCAGGCGATCGAGAGGATCGACGAGACGATCGTCGAGCTGCGCCGCCTGATCGCCGACCTGCGTCCGGCCGCCCTGGACGAGCTCGGGGTCGAGGCCGCGCTCGGCTCGCTGGTCGAGCGGGTCTCGGGCTCGGTGATCGAGATCGACCTGTACGTCGACCTCCACTCGGACACCGAGTCCGGCGGCCGGTACGAGCCGCTGCTCGAGGACACGATCTACCGCCTGGTCCAGGAATCGATCACCAACGCGGTCCGCCACGGCCTGGCCGCCCGCGCGATCGTCGAGGTCTACGAGGAGGACGACGAGATCCGGATCCGGGTCGCCGACGACGGCTCCGGCTTCGATCCGAAGCGGGCCGGCGGAGGTTTCGGCCTGCTCGGCATGCGGGAAAGGGTCGGGCTGAGCGGGGGCCGCTTCGACGTCAGGTCCGGTTCCGACGGGACGACGATCACCGCCGCCCTGCCGGTCCGCCGGGCCTGATCAGGCGACCGGCGCGAAACGGCCGTCGCGCAGCTCGATCACGTGGTCGAAGGCCGCGGGGTCGGCCAGAGTGTGGGTGATCACCAGCACTCCGCAGCCCTGGTCGCGCCGTTCGACCAGGCGCCGTTCCAGCGCGGCGGCGCCCTCGGGGTCGAGGTGGGCGGTCGGCTCGTCGAAGATCAGGAAGCGGGCCCGTGAGAGGAAGACCCGGGCGGCCGCGATCCGCTGGCGCTGACCGCCCGAGACCTTCGCCCCGCCCTCGCCGACCAGGGTGTCGATCCCGTCGGGCAGGGCGCTGATCCAGTCCTCCAGCCCGGCCTCGGCCAGGGCCTCGAAGATCCGTTCGCGGTCGGCCTCGGGCCGGCCCAGCTTCACGTTCTCGGCGATCGTGGTGTTGAAGAGGTAGGCATCCTGCGGGGCGAGCCGGATCGCCTCCCGCAGAGCGTCCGGGTCGAGCCGGCGGAGGTCGGCGCCGCCCAGGCTGATCCGACCCGACCGGGGGTCCCGGAAGCGGACCAGAAGCTCGGCCAGGGTGCTCTTGCCGATGCCGCTGGGGCCGGTCAGCGCCACCGCCTGGCCCGGCCTCAGTTCGAGGTCCGCATCGCGGATGATCGCCTCGTCCCCGTAGCCGAAGCCGACCCCTTCCAGACGGATCGGCCCACCGGCCGGGATCGGCTGAGGGGTCGCGGGGGCCTCGACGGGCACGGGCTTCGAGGTGATCTCCTCGATCCGCTCGGCCGCCTCGCCGCAGGAGTCGATCACCGCGGCGGCCTGGCCGAGCGGCGTGATCGCCTCGAAGGAGGCCATCGCCAGCAGGGCGAGCGCGGCCAGCATCACCCCGTTCAGCTCGCCCGAGGCGACCGCCGGGATCGCGGCCGCGGTCACCGCGACCGACGCCCCGACCGCGAGCAGGGTGCCGAGGCCCTCGGCCAGGCCACCGCTCATCGCGTCGCGCCGCTGCAGCGAGACCAGCTCCCGGTCCGCGGCGGCGGCCCGGCCCAGCCAGTCCTCCTCCCGCCCGGCCACGGCGATCTCGGCGCCGCCGGCGGCGATCTCGTGGAGGTCCCCGGCCAGGGCGCCGCGGGCGCGGGCCTGGCGGCGCCCGGCGCTGCGGGCCGTGCGGCGGGTCAGGGCGGGCGCGGCCAGGCCGCCGAGCAGCAGCATCACGGCCAGGACCAGCCCGGCCACGGGCAGGATGATCGAGGCGAGGATCACGCAGAACGCCGAGCAGAGGATCGCGATCAGGGGCGGCGAGAGCGCCCGGAGGTAGAGGTCCTGGAGCCGGTCGACGTCACCGACGAAACGGCTCATCAGGTCGGCCCGGCGCGAACCGTCGATCCCGGCCGGGACCAGCGGGATCAGCCTTTCGAAGAACCGGCCGCGCAGGTCGGTCAGGGTGCGGAAGGCGAGGTCATGCGAGGCGAGGCGCTCGCCGTACCGGAGCAGCGCCCGGGAGATCCCGAAGAACCGCACCCCGACGATCGCCACCGTGAGCGAGAGGATCTCCGGGCGTTGGGCGGCGCGGCTGATCAGGTAGCCGGAGGCGGTGAACAGCCCGACCGCGGCCAGGACGGTGCCCGTTCCGAGCAGGACGGAGAGCGTGAAGAGACGCCAGCGGCTGCGGGTGGCCAGGGTCGCTCGGCCCAGGGGGCTGCGTTGGAGCCGGGCCGCGATCACGCCGGCACCTTCTCGCTCAGGCCCCGGT
This sequence comes from Solirubrobacterales bacterium, assembly GCA_017304845.1. Classification (GTDB taxonomy): domain Bacteria; phylum Actinomycetota; class Thermoleophilia; order Solirubrobacterales; family 70-9; genus 67-14. The sequence goes on along the minus strand of JAFKLL010000012.1, from coordinate 229 downwards.
CCAGCACCAGCACCCGGTCGGCGTTGGCGATCGGCTCGGGACGGTGGGAGATGATCAGCGCGGTCCGGGACTCGGCCGCCTCGTCGATCGCCGCGGCGAGCCTGCTCTCGGTCTCGTGATCAAGGTGAGCGGTCGGCTCGTCGAGGATCAGCAGCGGGGCCGGGCTGAGGAGGGCCCGGGCCAGCGCGATCCGTTGGGCCTGGCCGGCCGAGAGGCGGCGGCCTCCCTC
>JAFKLL010000051.1 GCA_017304845.1 Solirubrobacterales bacterium | reverse complement strand
CGCGTCGCTGGTCGACGAGTTCGCGATCGAGGCGAGGATCGCTAGGCCGAGCGCGCCACCTACCTGCTGTGAGGTGTTGATCAGGCCAGAGGCCAGGCCGGCCTCCTCGCGCTTGGTGCCCGACATCGCGGCGATGGTCACGGGGACGAAGGTCAGCCCGAGGCCGATGCCGGCCAGGACCGAGGGTCCCAGGACATCGACCCAGAAGGAACCGTCGGCGCTGATCTGGGTGAACCAGCCGAGCGCCACCGCGACGAAGAGCAGCCCGGTGGTCATGATCGGCTTGAAGCCCAACCGGGTCACCAGCTGACCGGCTACTCCCGCGGCGAGGATGATCGCGATCGCCAGCGGCAGATAGGCCAGGCCGGCCTCGAGCGCGTCGAGTCCCAGCACCTGCTGCAGGTAGAGGGTGATCAGGAAGAACATCGAGAACAGCGACATGCCGGTCAGGATCCCGACCACGTTGGCGCCGCGCAGGGTGCGCATGCGGAAGATCGAGAACGGCACCAGCGGCTTGCGGGTCCGCAGTTCGATCACCACGAAAGCGACGATCAGGGCCAGGCCGACCCCGCCCCGGACCAGGGTCTCGGTCGAGGTCCAGCCGGCGTTCGCGGCGTCGACCAGGGCGTCGACCAGGATCGCCAGGCCGGCCGTGATCGTGATCGCGCCCGGGATGTCAAGCGTGCGCTCCGACTCGTCCTCTTCACGCGATTCGAGCAGCCGCTGCGGCGCCTGCCAGACGACGAAGGCGGCGATCGGAACGTTGACGAACAGCACCCACTCCCAACCGGCCCACTCGGTCAGCACGCCGCCGAGCAAAACGCCGGCCGCGCCGCCGGCTCCGGCCACCGCACCCCAGATGCCGAGCGCTCGGTTGCGTTCGGATCCTTCGGCGAAGGTGGTGGTGACGATCGAGAGCGCCGCCGGCGAGGCGATTGCCGCGCCGAGCCCCTGCACCGCCCGGGCGGTGATCAGCCAGGCCTCGGACTGGGCCAGGCCACCGGCCAGCGAGGCGATCCCGAACAGCGACATGCCGATCATGAACATGCGGCGCCGCCCGAGGAAGTCGGCCAGGCGGCCACCGAGCAGCAGGAAGCCACCGAAGACGAGGGTGTAGCTGTTGACGACCCAGGACAGGCTGTCCTGGGAGATGTCGAGGGCCTTGCCGATCGAGGGCAGGGCTACGTTGGTGATGGACGCGTCGATCACGACCACGAACTGGGTGAGTGCGAGCAGCATCAACGCCAGGTTCTTGGCGCGAGCTGTGGATAGATCTGGTGCAGACAAGACTGGGCTCCTGGGAGGATTGAAAAACCGGAACCGGAATATCGGTTCCACTTGATTCCGTCAATATACGGAAGTAAGATTCCGTTTGTCAAGCAGATGACCTCGATCGAACGCACACTCAGGGCGGACGCCCGTCGCAACCGCGAGAAGATCTTCGCCGCGGCCCGTGAGTTGTTCGCGCGCGAGGGCGAGCTGGTGCAGATCGAGGAGATCGCCGCCCACGCCGGGGTCGGGATCGGGACCGTCTACCGCCACTTCCCCACCAAGCAGGCGCTGCTCACGGAGATGGTGAGGACCCGGTTCTCGCGCTTCGCGGAGATCGCGATCGAGTGCGAGGAGATGGAGGACCCGCACGAGGCGGTCACCTGCCTCTTCCGGCGTTCAGCCGAGGAGGTCGAAGGGGATGCCGGGTTTCAGCTGGCGATGATGGGCTCGGACCAGCTTCACTGGGAGGGCATCGAACAGGAGAAAGCCGCCTTCGCGGCGCCCGCCACCCGGATCATCGACCGCGCGGTCGCCGCCGGAGCGGTCCGCGAGGACCTCACCTTCGGCGACTTCCCGATGCTGATGTGCGGCATCACCTCGACCATGTACTACAGCCCAGGCGGCGCCGAATGGCGGCGCCACCTGGACCTCATCCTGGCCGGCCTCCGACCGGGCTCCTGATCCCTCAGAGCAGGGCATCGATCTGGCCCATGGCCAGGGACATGCCTTCGGCCATGCCCATCTCGAGCACCTTCTCCAGGTCCTCGACCGACTTGAAGTCGGTGACCGTGACCATCCGGGTCTTGCCGGCGTCTTCCTCCAGGGTCATGGTCATCTGCATCGCCGGCAGCCCGTCGTCGGGCTCGCCCTGGTCGTCGGCGAAGCCGTCCTCGAAGACGAGGCGCCGCTGCTTCTCGATCACCTTGAAGCGCCAGTAGCCCGGCGCCTTCTCGCCCTCGGGGCCGGTCATGTGGTACTTGACCTCGCCGCCCTCGCGGAAGTCGAACTCGGTGAACGAGGCCGGCCAGGACGGCGGTCCCCACCACTTCTCGAGCTTGCGGGGGTCTTCCCAGACGCCCCACACCCGTTCGGCGGTGGCCTCGAACTCGGCCACCACGGTCAGGGTCAGATTGTCTCGGTCTGGCGTGGCGCTGATGACGGTCATTGCTCTTTCCTTTCCTGCTCTTCGTCGAGGATCCGCCCGATCGCGTCGATCCGGTGGGTCCAGATCCGCTCGTAGTCGGCCAGCAGCTCGGTCGCCCGGCGAAGGGTCTCCGGGTTGTTGCTGACCAGCTTCTGCCGGCCCTCGACCCGCTTGGTGATCAGGGAGGCCTTCTCCAGCACGCTCACGTGCTTCTGGATCGCGGCGAAGCTCATCTCGTACTGGCGGGCCAGGTCGGAGATCGACTGTTCGCCCTCGCTGACCTTGCCCATGATGTCGCGACGGGTGCGGTCCGAGAGCGCGTGGAAGAGCAGATCGATCTGCTCCTCCTCGAACTCGTTCTTGACGGGCATATCTACAACCATTTGGTTGTAACTTATCACCCCGAGCCCGCGAGATGCAAATCGGGTGCGCTATCTGGCGCGGATCTGCATCTCGCGGGGTTGGGGCGGCCCCGGGGTGCCTCGGGCCGGGGAGGTGGATGGCCGGGGCGCTAGCGGTGGGCTCAGAGGATCGCCGAGGCGGCGCGGACGAACATCCGCCTCGCCGCTTCGAGCCGCTGCGGCTCGTATCCCTCGAGCCGTTCGATCGCCAGCCCCTCCACCCCGGCCATGAGGAAGGTCGCGGCCGCCGGCACCTCGTCCGCCGCGACCCCGGCCTCAGCCAGGTGGGCGGCGATCACCTCTCGCCAGCGGTCCTTGACCTGGCGCAGGGCGAGCAGGATCTCGTCGTCGACCACCGAGACGGCGCTCAGGTCGAAGTAGAGGCGGGCCATCCTCGGATCCTGGTCCATCACCTTCCAGAGCCCGGTGACCATGCCCTCGGCGATCTTGCCCGCCGTGTCGACCTCGCGGAGCTCGGCCAGGACCTCGGCCGTGATCCGCCCGCCGATCACCTCGGCGACGGCCCCGACCAGGCCCTGCTTCGAGCCGAAGTAGTAGGAGATCAGCGACTTGTTCTCGCCCGCCCGATCGGCCACCTTGGCGTAGGTGAGGCCGGCGTAGCCCTCCTCGAGGAGGGTTTCCAACCCGGCCTCGAGCAGCCGTTCCCGAGCGCCGCTCGAGGGGCGCCCGGGGCCACGCCTGGTTTCCGCCGCCGCCTCCAACTCAGGCCGGATCCCCCGCCAGCATCGCCGGGTCCAGGCCCATCGCCGCCAGTTTCTTGGAGAGCGCCTTCATCGCGTAGGCGAACACTTCGGACGAGTGGTAGAAGGGCGTGTCGAAGCTGTACGGATCCTCGACCCAGGACGGGGCGAAGACCAGCGGGGCGATCGGCAGGCACTCCTTGAGCGTGTCTTCCACGATCCGGGCATTGGCGGGATCATCCTTGATCGCGTCGGCCAGGAACTTGACGCCGAAGCCGACATGGCGCGACTCGTCGCGGTTGACGGCCGTGAAGCCGGAGACGAAGCCGGGCAGCAAGCCCCGCTCCTTGAGCGCCTTGACGATGAATCGAGCCCCGGTCAGGGCGAGGGTCCCCTCGATCACGATCATGTAGACGGTGACCCCTCGGACCAGGGCCGGGAAGTCGGTCGGGTCGAGCCGGAGCCGCTCGGCGCAGTCGTGGAGGATGCCGTCGAAGAGCTTCTCCCAGTCCTGGTTGACGTTGGGCCGCTGGGTCTCCAGCATGGCGCCGATGTCGTCTGCCTTCATGCCGAGCACCTCCCGGTAGAAGCGGTCGAAGAAGACCATGTGCTTGGCCTCGTCGGAGATCTGGGTGGTGAGGAAGGCCTTCGCCTCGTGGGAGGGCGCGGCGATCGCGAAGGGCAGGAGCTCGACGGTCACCCGTTCCTCGCCGAGGAAGAACTGCGAGAAGCCGAAGAGCATGAACCGCCGCTGCTCCTCGGTGATCAGGTCCGGGTCGTTCCACTGCCGGATGTCCTCGCTGAAGTCGAAGTCCTCGGTCGACCAGTGCTGCCGCTGCCACCGCATGAACAGCTTCTCGTAGGAAGGCGCCGCCTCGACGATGCGGTCGAGGCCGGCCATCACCTTGTCGATGTCGCCGTCGAGGAGGACCTGCAGGGCCTCGTCCTCGGTCTTGAAGTCGGTCTGTCCGTTCTCGCTCATGGTCTGCTCCTCAGCTGGTTCTCAAAGTCTGGGAGAAATAATAAACGATCGATCAAAAAATAATCAACAAGCGAAGGATCCTGCCTCGCCCGGCCGGCGACGACGGTCAGCCGGACCGGCCGCAGCGACGCGCGAATGCCTCGAGCACGAAGGCCCGGGAGCGGGGGCGGAGATGGACCTTCAAGACCCCGCCGGCCTGGCTCCACCGCCCCGCCGGCAACGGTCGGCCGTCGAGCCGCACGCAACGGGGGGCGAAGGGCGTCTTCAACGAACCGAGCGAGGCCTCGATCCGCCACTCGCGGGCCCGGGTGTCCTGAACCCTGAGCGCCCAGCTGCGGCGGCCCTCGACCGAGAGCAGCCTCCCCCGCCCCTCGAAGCGACCACGGCTGGTGCCCCGGGGGAAGGCGAGCAGGCGACGCGCCGGACGGTCCTGGAGGCGCACCACCGCGGAGTTCCCCGCGCCGAAGGGAGCCAACGTGTCCACGTCGGGCTCCAGCGTCGTGAGCATCGCCCCGGCCCGGGCCAGCACCGGGATCTCGTCGAGCGGCGCCGGCACGGTCCGCCAGCTTCCGCCACCACGGGTCACGGCCCGGCCCATCTCGAAGCCGCCGGTCTCCGGTTCGTACCGCAGAGTTCGCCACAGGTCGATCCACCGTCCCTTGGGTAGATAGACGCGGCGGCTGACCTGACCGGGCTCCAGCACCGGGGCGACCAGCAGGTCGGGGCCGAACATGTACTGGTCGTCGCGGGCCACGGCTCGCCGGTCACCGGGGTACTGGAGGACCATCGCCCGCATCATCGGCAGGCCGGTCCGGCGGTAGTCCGTGGCGGCGGCCCGAACGTACGGATAGAGCTGGGTCCTCAGCTTCGAGTAGCGCCGCCAGTTGTCGATCTGATCCGGGTCGAGGATCTGGGGACGCGCCCGACCATCGACCTGGAAGCCGTCGGCCTGGCTCCTCATCACTCCCGAGAAGGCCCCGAACTGGACCCATCGGGTGAGCAGCTCGGGCGAGAGCGGATCGCTGAAGAGCGAGAAGAAGCCGCCGATGTCCGACCCCCAGACGCCGACCCCGGAGAGTCCCATCGTCAGTCCGTTCCGGACCGATGCCCGCAGGCCGTCGTAGTCCCAGGTGGTCGAAGGGTCGCCGCCCCAGACCACCGGCGTGCAGGCGGCGGTGCCGGTCCAGCCCGATCGGGTGAAGCGGAGCACGGGACGGGAGTGCCCCCTGGTCTGTCGGTCGGCGGCGCAGTGGTACTGGCGGACGTAGGGGTTGTGCTCCAGCATGCCCGGGGTGCCGTCGGAGGAGACCGAGTCCGGCGGCGTGTACTCGCCGAAGTCCTCCATCCAACCGTCGTAGCCGTGGCTCAGCGCCTCGCGAAGTATCGCGCCGTACGAGTCCTGGGCGGCCTTCGAGGTGAAGTCGAACTGGCCGACGTGGTAGCGCAGGTAGTTGTACGTGTAGGCCGATCCGTCCCTGGCCTCGGTCAGTTGGCCGGTCGACTCCAGCTGGGCGAACTGGCTCAGGCTGGTGCAGATCATCGGGTTCAGGTAAGTGGTGACCGCCATCCCGTTCTGGTGGAACATCTCGGTGCGGTCGACCTGCTCCTGCTCGTGGCCGATCTGGTCCATGCACGGCAGGTAGTGGAGGTAGGTCTGACCGACCGAGGTCGGGGAGTCGGCCACCTCGAGGGTCGAGATCGTGGTCGCCTCGTCGCCCTTCGGCTGGACCCAGGGACCGAAGGCGAATGGGGCCGCGGCCGGCTGCCGGCCCAGGCGGGCGGTGAGCCGCCGCAGCACATCGGCCGGTCTCGGCCCGCCGAAGAACCGGAGCGAGAGCGAGCGCGGCGAGGGCGCGTCGGCGGGGAACCGCTCCAGGTCCGGGATCTCACGCCGGACCTCGACGCTCCAGACATTCTTGCGATCCGAGCCGAGGCGGAAGTAGCTGGGCTCCGGGTTCTCGACGAGCACCCCGTAGCCGGCGGTGGAGAGCAGCCAGGGCATCGGGAAGTAGGTCGCGTCCGCATTGGTGCGCACCGCCCACGGCGGCACGGCGGCCTTGATCGCCGCGTTCTCGGTCGGCTGGTAGGGCCCTTCCCCGACCCAGTTCTCGACGACTCCCCCGCGCTGGTCCACCGCGTTGGAGCGCTCTCCGAAACCGAGGTAGCGCTCCGAGTCGGGAGCCCGGAAGTTCATCGCGATGGACTCGATCCCGGTCGCGGTCCCGACCACGGTGGCGACGAGCTGGATCGAACCGCCTCTGGCGGGGGTCAGCTTCACCGAGAGGTCGCGGTCGGGGTCGGTCGTGTCGAGGCGCAGGATCCTTGCCACCCCTTGGCGCCGGACGTTCAGCGCCCGGGTCGGGTGGAACCACTTCTCGCCGACCCGGAAGGCCAGCGAGCCGCCCTGGCCGCCGACTCCGCCAAGCACCGCACGGCCTCGCAGGTTCCGCACCGCGAACGACCACCGCTTGGTCCCGACGACGACGCGGATCGGCTTGCTCTGCACCTTTTCGGTCGGTCCGGCCACGCCGGATGCCTGCGCGCCGCCCGAGAGCGCCATCGCACCGATCGCCGCGAGTGACACGACCAGCAACTTCATTCCCCTGCCCATCACTCTCAGTCTAGCCAGGTTGTACCAGTCTGAAACGGGCTCCGGAGAGCCGATCGCGGCCGCGAGACGCTCCGTCGAATGTTTAGCCGTGGCTCAAAAGTTTTCTAGCCCGATTACTATGATTCGCCTCAGTTGGAAGCGCCGGTAGACAAACGAGACGTGGCGGCCGACGGCTCGATCGGCGTGCCGAACGTCACCCACCTCCAGCAGCTCCGTTCACGGGGTCGACCCCGCTACTTCCTGGCCCTCTTCGGGGCCGCCTTCGTCGCCGCGGTTGCCTACGTGGACCCCGGCAACTTCGCCACCAACGTCGCCGGCGGGGCCGAGTTCGGCTACATGCTCATCTGGACCGTGCTCGCCGCGAACCTGATGGCGATGCTGATCCAGTTCCTCTCCGCCAAGGCCGGGATCGCGACCGGGCGGAACCTCGCCCAGCTCTGCCGCGAGCACTTCCCCCGCCCCGTCACCTGGGGCCTCTGGGTCCAGGCCGAGATCATCGCGATGGCCACCGACCTGGCCGAGATCGTCGGCGCCGCGATCGCCCTCAACCTCCTCTTCGGCACGCCGCTCTTCGTCGGCGGGCTGATCGGCAGCGCCATGGCCTTCGCCCTGCTCGCCCTCCACAGCCGCGGCTACCGGCGCTTCGAGACCGCGATCATCGGCCTGCTCGGCGTGATCCTGGCCGGCTTCCTCTACGAGGCATTCAAGATCGGGCCGGATGCCTCCGGCGTGCTCGGGGGGTTCGTGCCGGAGCTCGACGGGACCGACAGCCTGCTGCTCGCGGTCGGGATCATCGGGGCGACGGTGATGCCTCATGTCATCTACCTCCACTCCGCCCTGACCCAGGATCGGATCCCGCCCCGCGACGACGAGGAGCGCCGGACCCTGATCAACTTCCAGAAGATCGACGTCGGGCTGGCGATGGGTATCGCCGGCTTCATCAACCTCTCGATGCTGGCGATCGCCGCCGCGGTCCTCGGCAGTACCGGCATCGACACCATCGAGGGCGCCTACGACGGCCTCAAGGAGCTGGTCAGCCCGGCCGCCGGCCTCGCCTTCGGGCTCGCCCTGCTCGCCTCGGGCATCGCCGCCTCCAGCGTCGGCACCTTCGCCGGCCAGGTCGTCATGCAGGGCTTCATCCAACGGACCATCCCGCTCTTCCTCAGGCGCGGCATCACCATGGCGCCGGCCCTGGTCGTCCTCGCGATCGGCGTCGACCCGACCCGATCCCTGGTGATCAGCCAGGTGATCCTCTCCTTCGGCATCCCCTTCGCGCTGGTGCCTCTGGTCATGCTGACCGCCCGGCGCGACGTGATGGGCCAGTTCGCCAACCATCCGGTGACCACCGCCGTCGCCTCCTTCTTCGCGACGGTGATCATCGCCCTCAACCTCTTCCTGCTGTACCTGACCTTCACCGGCGGTTGAGAATCCCCTAGGCCCGGCTTGACAGCGGAGATAAGCTGGCACGCTGACCGATCGGAGTGGACCCAGAGTGAACGAATCGAGCATGGAGGCCGAAGCCGGCGCGGATCGCGCCCGGTGGGTTTCCCTCTACGTCCTCTGCGCCGGAGTCCTGATGATCGTCCTCGACGGGACCGTGGTGAACGTGGCCCTGCCGTCGATCCAGGACGACCTCGGCTTCTCGCAGTCCGGCCTCGCCTGGGTCGTCAACGCCTACCTGATCGCCTTCGGCGGCCTGCTGCTGCTCTCGGGGCGCCTGGGCGACCTGATCTCCCGCCGTGATGTCTTCCTCGCCGGTCTGACCCTCTTCACGCTCGCCTCGCTGGCCTGCGGCTTCTCCCAGAGCGACGTGATGCTGGTCGTCGCCAGGTTCGCCGCCGGGGTCGGTGGCGCCCTCACCGCCGCCGTGGTGCTGGGCATGATCGTGACCATGTTCCCGGAGCCTCGGGAGCAGGCCAAGGCGATCGGCGTCTACGCCTTCGTCGCCTCGGCCGGCGGCTCGGTCGGCCTGCTTGCCGGCGGCGTTCTGACCCAGGTCCTCTCCTGGCACTGGATCTTCTTCATCAACATCCCGATCGGGGTGGCGACCGGCTTCTACTCGCTGCGGCTGCTCGAGCGCGACAAGGGGCTCGGCTTCGCCCACGGAGCCGACATCCTCGGCGCGCTGCTGATCACCTCCTCGCTGATGCTCGGCGTCTTCACGATCGTCGAGCCCGCCGCCAACCAGGGCTGGGGCTCGCTCACGACCCTGCTCTGCTCGGCCGGCTCCGCCGCTCTCCTGGTCGCCTTCATCATCCGCGAGTCGACCACCTCGAACCCGCTGGTCCCGCTGCGGATCTTCCGCTCGCGCAACGTCACCGGCGCCAACGTGATCCAGGCCCTGACCGTGGCCGGCATGTTCGGACTCTTCTTCCTCGGGGTGCTCTACCTGCAGGAGGTGCTCGACTACGACGCGCTCGAGACCGGGCTCGCCTACCTGCCTACCACCCTGATCATGGGCACCCTCTCGGTCAAGTTCTCGGAGCCGCTGATCATGCGGTTCGGCGCTCGCAAGTGCCTGATCCCGGGCCTGATCCTGATCGCGGCCGGGCTCGCCCTGTTCTCCCGCGCGCCGGTGGACGGCCACTACGTCGTCGACGTGCTGCCCTCGACCCTCCTGCTCGGCACCGGGGTCGGCGTCGCCTTCCCGTCGCTGATGACCCTCGCCATGTCTGGTGCGACCAGGGCCGACGCCGGGCTCGCCTCCGGCCTGGTCAACACCACCGCCCAGGTCGGCGCGGCGATCGGCCTCGCGGTGCTGGCGACGATCGCCGCCACCCGGACCGACGACCTGCTGGCCGAGGGCCAGTCACGGTCCGAGGCCCTGACCGGCGGATACCACGTGGCTTTCCTGGTCGCGGTCGGGCTGGTCATCGCGGCCCTGGTCGTCGCCGTGGTCGTGCTCGAGCCGGCCAAGGAGCCGGAGGGCGACGAAGGGCCGGACGGCATGACCGAGGAAGAGCTCTCGGCCGAGGTCGGCACGACGCTCTGACATCGCGGCCCCGCCCGGCCGGGTCAGGGGGCATTCCGCGCAATCGGCCGGGGCCCGCGCCTATCATCGGGTCATGACCGCACCGCATCCCGAAGACGAACGCTGGCTCCGACGCGCGATCGAACTCAGCGAGGACGCCAGGGCGGCGGGCGACCAGCCCTTCGGCTCGCTCCTGGTCGGCCCCGACGGGGAGCTGCTGGCCGAGGCGCTGAACACGGTGGTCACCGACGACGACGTCTCCGCCCATCCCGAGCTGAAGATCGCGGTCTGGGCCGGGCAGAACCTGGATCGCGAGCGGGCCGCCGGATCGACCATGTACACGAGCTGCGAGAACTGCGCGATGTGCTCGGCGGCGATGGTCTGGTCGGGCCTGGGCGCCCTGGTCTTCGCGCTGAGCGGCGCCTCCCTGATGGAGATGCAGGGCGGTCGGCACGACTCGCTCGCCCTCAGCTCCAGCGAGGTGTTCGACCGGGCATCGCACCGGATCGAGGTCCGCGGGCCGGCCTTGGAGAGCCTCGCCGCCGAGGCCCATCGCGGCTACTGGTGAGCGCCGCCGAAACCGATCTCGTTGCCGTCCGCGTCCCGGTAGATCACCTTCCGCACCCCGTTCGAGTACGTCTCCCGGTCGCTCGGCTCGAGGCCCCGGTCCGAGATCTCGCCCACCGTCGCGTCGAGATCGTCGACGAAGACGGTGTGCTCGGCGCCGCCGGGATCCGCGCCCTCGTGGATGTAGACCGACCGGCCCTCGGCCAGCTCCCAGACCATCTCGGTCGAGTGGGGCCGGAAGGACGGTTCGCCGAAGAGCCGTTCGTACCAGGGGAGCGCCGAGGAGAAGTCGGCGACCCGGATGCCGGCGAAGAGGTTCAGCGCCATGACCTCAACCTATTCGCTCGATCGCCTCGGCCATGTGCCGGTGCCCGACCGTCTCGTACCCGACCACCGTGACCACCGGCGCCAGCATCACGACCAGCAGGCAGACGACCATGCTGACCCCCACCCCGGCCAAGACGACCGAGGCCACCAGCAGCACCGCCGTGCCGAGGAGGAGCAGGACGTGGAAGGGATCCTGCTCGCTGAGGAGCAGCGAGTAGAGCCCGTAGATGACCGCGGTGAAGATCGCGACCGGGATCGCCACGCTCAGCACCACGGAGACGTCGGTGATCTCGGTCTCCCCGCCGAGCTTGTAGGCGGCGACATGCAGGCCGGAGCCCATCGCGGCGAGCGGGGCGAAGACCAGCATGTGCCCCCAGCCGAAGAGGAACCCGCGGCCACGGCGCCGGTCCAGCGCGTCGGCCCAGCGGATCGCGAAGTAGACCCACCAGCATCCGAAGGCGAGACCGACGCCGGCCAGGGCCAGCAGCCCGGCGTCGAGCGACCAGCCGGCCTCGCCGTGCACCAGCGCGTTGAGCGCGGCGACGGTGCCGATCAGCACCTCGCCCAGGGTGATGATCACCATCAGGCCGTAGCGCTCGGCGATGTGGTGGGCGTGCCAGGGGGTCGACGCCTTCCGCTCGGCCAGGTACGGGCCGACCAGCTCGATCGCGAAGCAGATCGACATCAGGGCGAAGGTCTCGGCGACGGGCAGCCCGACCAGGGCCAGGATCACCCAGCCGATCTGGGCGATGCCGATCGCGGTGATGTAGGTCCGGGCGGCCGGGGCACGCTCGGGGTCGTGACGCGAGACCTGCCACCAGAGCGTGAGCTGCGAGACCCGCATGATCACGTAGCCGAGGACCATCACCCCGTTCTTCAACGTGTCGCCGTGGTCGATCGAACCGAACATCTGCGGCAGCCCGAGCGCGAGCACGATCACGCCGACCATCTGGACCATGGTGGCGAGGCGGAAGAACCAGTCGTCGGTGTCGTAGGCGGAGGCGAACCAGGAGTAGTTGAGCCAGGCCCAGATCACCGCGAAGCAGGCGAAGGCGAAGCCGACGATGCCGGCCCAGGCATGCCCTTCCGCGACGAAGTGGGCCAGCTCGTCGGAGGCGACCCCGAAGGCGATCACCACGGTCAAGTCGTAGAACAGCTCCAGCGGGGTCGAGACCCGGTGCTTCTCCTCCGGGTCGCGCCCCGTGAACCCACGGCGGCGATGGGGCGTGCTCGGCGGCATGCGGGAACCCTATTCCGGAACAGCCGGCTGGGCGACGCTGCGGGGTTGTTACGTTTTCGAAGGTGTTTTCCAGCTCATCGAAGTTCAGACGAAACTTGAAGTTCGGATCGATGGTTTTCTTCACGGCGATCGCCTTGGCCACGGGCGCGGCGCCGGCGGCGGCGAGAACGACGGCGAGGCTCTTCGACGTCCCGACCGGCAACGCCGGGGTCAGCGGCATCGTGCGCGGGTCCGACGGCGCCATCTGGTTCGCGGAGTCCGAGGCCAACCGCCTCGGGCGCATCTCGACCGACGGGAAGGTCACCGAGTTCCCGATCGTCGCCACCGACGATCTCGACCAGCCGATGATCGACCCGCACGAGCTGGTGGCCAGCGGCAACTGGCTGTACGTGCTGATGGACTTCGGCCACATCCTGCGCTTCGATCCGGCTGACCCGACTCACCCCGAGAATTTCTACGATCCGCCAGGTTGGCAGTGGCCCGACTCGTTGGCGGCCGGACCGGCCGGGGGCGTCTGGTACGGCGACGAGGTCGACGAGAAGGTCGTGCGCATGACCGCCGACGGCAGCGAGTCGACGTACCCGGCCGACTACGACCAGTCCGGTCCCTTCGTCTCCGGCCCGGGAGGCAGCATCTGGTTTGCCTCGGTGACCGACTCGGACACCGAGTACCTGCATGAGGTCACGGCCGAGGGAGGGAGCGCGAGCATCGCGGTCGCCCGTCCCGGCCTGGCGCGGATCGAGTCGATCGCGTTCGACCGGAAAGGCATGGCCTGGTTCGGCAAGTACGACCCCGGGAACTGGATCGTCTCCCCTTCGGGAGGCACGATCGGGTGGGTCGACGGACGGGCGAAGGCGCACCAGGTCCAGGTGGGCGAGAAGGTTCTGCCGCACTCGCTCGTCCTGGGGCCGGACGGGGCCATCTGGTTCGCGGCCGAGAAGGGCGTCGGGCGCATCGCCCCGGGCAGCCATCGCGTCCAGCGCTGGTCGCTGGCCCCCTATGACGTCGACGAGATGACCTTCGGCGCCGACGACGCGCTGTGGATGACCGACTCCGGGGCCAACCGGATCGGGCGGATCGGCATCACTCGGCCCCCGCGGATCTCGGCTCCCCGACAGCACCTGCGCAAGATCGCGAAGAGCCGAGCGATGCGGGTGCGTTGCACCATGAGCGCGGCCGGTCGTTGCACCGTCACGGCGTCGATCCCCGCCCGCAGGGCCCGCCGGCTCGGCCTCACGCGAGGCGGTGGCGCCAAGCCTTTCACCCTCGCCAAGGGGTCCAAGAGCTTCGCGCGGAGCGGGAGCAAGGTCGTGAAGCTCAAGGTCCCGCGCCGCAAGGCGCTCGCGCTCCGCCGGGTGCGCAGGCTGACGGTCGACCTCACGGGGGTGGCTCAGGGCCCCAACGCGCTCCCGGCCACGGCGAGGGCCCGCAGATCCTTTTCTTGATTAATTCAAGAAAACCTGTATAACTCGGGGCGTGCCTTCGACCGTCGATTACGAAGCTCTCCTGCGTGACGCGGAGATGAGGGTGACCCGGCCCCGTATGGCCGTGCTGGCCGCGGTGTACGACAACCCGCACGCCGATACGAACACGATCATCGACGCCGCCCGCGAGCAGGCCGACGAGGTCTCCCATCAGGCCGTCTACGACGTCCTGAAGGCACTGACCGACGCGGGCCTGGTCCGGCACATACAGCCGCCCGGCTCGGTCGCTCGCTACGAGTCGAGAGTCGGCGACAATCACCACCACATCGTCTGCCGGTCCTGCGGGGCCATCGCCGACGTGGATTGCGCGGTCGGCCACGCACCCTGCCTCACCGCCTCCGAAGACCACGGGTTCGTGATCGAGGAGGCGGAGGTCGTGTACCGGGGCCTCTGCCCCGACTGCGCGCAGAACGCTTCGCACCGAACATCACCCCGAAAGGAATCCCGTGTCTGACCAGCCCGACGCCGTCATCGGCGAAGTCAACGAAGAGGGCGCCGCCGGCTGCCCGGTCGCCCACGATCGCTTCCCCTACCCGACGGAAAGCGGCGGCAACACCGACTGGTGGCCGAACCGCCTCAACCTGAAGATCCTCGCCAAGAACCCGGCCGAGATCAATCCGTACGGGGATGACTTCGACTACGCGGCGGAATTCGAGAAGCTCGACCTCAGCGCCGTCAAGAAGGACATCAACGAGGCCCTGACCACCTCGCAGGAGTGGTGGCCGGCCGACTTCGGCCACTACGGCCCGCTGATCATCCGCATGGCCTGGCACAGCGCCGGCACCTACCGCGTGATCGACGGCCGCGGCGGCGGCGGTCACGGCCAGCAGCGCTTCGCCCCGCTCAACAGCTGGCCCGACAACGTCAACCTCGACAAGGCCCGCCGCCTGCTCTGGCCGGTCAAGCAGAAGTACGGCCGCAGCCTCTCCTGGGGCGACCTGATGATCCTGGCCGGCAACGTCGCCCTGGAGTCGATGGGCTTCAAGACCTTCGGCTTCGCCGGCGGCCGCGTCGACGAGTGGGAGCCGGACGAGGACGTCTACTGGGGCCCCGAGACCGAGTGGCTCGGCGACAAGCGATACACCGGCGAGCGTGACCTCGACAACCCGCTGGCCGCGGTCCAGATGGGCCTGATCTACGTCAACCCCGAGGGCCCGAACGGCGAGCCGGACCCGGTCGCCGCCGCTCACGACATCCGTGAGACCTTCGGCCGCATGGCGATGAACGACGAGGAGACCGTCGCCCTGATCGCCGGCGGCCACACCTTCGGCAAGACGCACGGCGCCGCCGACCCGGAGCCCTACGTCGGCCCGGAGCCCGAGGCCGCCCCGCTCGAGGAGCAGGGCCTGGGCTGGAACAACACCTACGGCAGCGGTGCCGGCGCCGACACGATCGGCAGCGGCCTGGAGGTCACCTGGACCTACCATCCGACCCGTTGGGACAACGAGTTCTTCCACATCCTCTTCGCCTACGAGTGGGAGCTGACCGAGAGCCCGGCCGGCGCCAAGCAGTGGCGGCCGAAGAACGGGGCCGGCGCCGACATGGTGCCCGGCGCCGCCGACCCGGAGAAGCGGCAGGAGCCGCGGATGCTCACGACCGACCTCTCGCTCCGGTTCGACCCGGCGTACGAGAAGATCTCCCGTCGCTTCCTCGATGACCCGGAGGCCTTCGCGGATGCGTTCGCGCGTGCCTGGTTCAAGCTCACCCACCGCGACATGGGCCCGGTCACCCGTTACCTCGGCCCGGAGGTACCGGACGAGGAGCTGATCTGGCAGGACCCGGTCCCGGCCGTCGAGCACGAGCTGGTGGACGAGGTCGACATCGCCACGCTGAAGGAGAAGATCCTCGGTTCCGGCCTCTCGATCTCGCAACTGGTCTCGACCGCCTGGGCTTCCGCCGGTTCGTACCGCGGCTCCGACATGCGCGGCGGCGCCAACGGCGGCCGCATCCGGCTCGAGCCGCAGCGCGGCTGGGAGGTCAACGACCCGGCTGAACTGGCCAAGGCGATCTCCGCCCTGGAAGGCATCCAGGCCGAGTTCAACGGCGCCAACGAGGCCAAGCAGGTCTCCTTCGCCGACCTGGTCGTCCTGGCCGGCAGCGCCGCGGTCGAGGAGGCCGCGCGCAAGGCCGGGCACGAGGTGGCGGTCCCGTTCACCCCGGGCCGCGGCGACGCGACCCAGGAGCAGACCGACGTCGACTCGTTCGCCTACCTCGAGCCGAAGGCCGATGGCTTCCGCAACTACCTGAGTGGAGACCAGTCGCTGCCGGGCGAGTACCTGCTGCTCGACAAGGCCAGCCTGCTCGGCCTGACCGCCCCGGAGATGACCGTGCTGGTCGGCCCTGAAAAACCCGGTCCGTCCGATCGGCTGGTCGTGTGGCTCGGCGTGCCG
>JAFKLL010000050.1 GCA_017304845.1 Solirubrobacterales bacterium | reverse complement strand
TTGCCCGTCGTTGGCTGCTCAAACCCCGCGATCATTCGCAAAGTCGTCGTCTTGCCACAACCCGACGGACCCAACATCGTGAAGAACTCACCATCAGCGATCTCCAAATCCATGTCATGGACCGCCGTGAAATCACCAAACCGCTTGGTGACCCCGGTGAGGCGAACGCCTCCGCTCCCAGATCCTGTGCCCTTGTTCTCCCCGGCTTTTCCCTCCGCCGCCGTCGTCGTATCGACCGACGGTTGATCTGGTGAGCCTTCCATCGAACCCCTCTCTCAGGTGGACAACTCCGGAGAAGCAAGGTGCCTCCTCCGGGCAACTTCGACTGAAACCGTATGCGATAGCGGCAGTGCTCCGCAACCACGATTCGTCCAAATGAAAACTTGCTGGCGGTCCCGGTGTCCAAAACGGTCGCTATGCGAACTCTGTAGGCGCCGGTCGGCGCCGAAGCACCCACGGCGACGAGAGGTAAAGAGATAAGTCCCTCTTTTTACGTTTCGTCGGCTTGCCTGCGGCTGGGACGCGCCTTAGTCTGGGGACAGAAACCACCGCGGCTGCCCCCGCAGACCACGGGGCCCGAAAGGGCCACTTGACCCAAGGAGGAGTGCGTGTCCACCGTATCGCCAAGCCAGTCCGGCACACAGACCGATCTTCAGGAGCAGGCTCGTCGCCATCTCTGGATGCACTTCTCCCGCATGGGCGGGTACAGCGACGACCACGAGATTCCCATCATCAGCCGCGGTGACGGCGCCTACGTCTACGACGACCACGGCAAGCGTTACCTCGACGGCCTTTCCGGCCTGTTCTGCGTGAACGCCGGCCACGGCCGGACCGAGCTCGCCGAAGCCGCCGCCCGCCAGTTCGAGGAGCTCGACTTCTTCGTGATCTGGAGCTACGCCCATCCGCGGGCGATCGAGCTCGCCTCGAAGATCGCCTCGATGGCGCCGGGCGATCTCAACAAGGTCTTCTTCACCAGCGGGGGCGGTGAAGCGGTCGAGTCGGCCCTCAAGCTGGCCCGGAACTACCACCTGAAGCGCGGCAACGGGCGCAAGCTCAAGCACATCGCCCGCGAGGTCGCCTACCACGGCACCACGCTCGGCGCGCTGTCCGCGACCGGCGTGACCGATCTGCGCAGCCAGTTCGAGCCGCTCGCCCCGGGTGGCTGTCACGTGCCGAACACCAACAGCTACCGCTGGCCCGAGGACCGGGATCCGCTCTGGGCGGCCGACGCGATCGAGGAGCGCATCCTCTTCGAGGGCCCCGAGACCGTCGCCGCCGTGATCCTCGAGCCGGTTCAGAACGCCGGCGGCTGCTTCGTCCCGCCGGAGGGCTACTTCCAGCGGGTCCGCGAGATCTGCGACAAGTACGACGTCCTGCTGATCTCCGACGAGGTGATCTGCGCCTGGGGCCGTCTCGGCTACTACTTCGGCTGCGAGCGATTCGGCTACCAGCCGGACATCATCACCTCGGCCAAGGCCCTCACCTCCTCCTACATCCCGATGGGCGCCATGATCGCCTCCGACAAGGTCGCCGAGCCGTTCATGGAGGGCAACAGCACCTTCGCCCACGGCTTCACCTTCGCCGGCCACCCGATCGCGGCCGCGGTCGCTCTCGCCAACATCGAGCTGTACGAGCGCGAGGATCTCTGCGGCCACGTCCGGGCCAAGGAAGGCGAGTTCCGCGGCATGCTCGAATCCCTCCGCGACATCCCGATCGTCGGCGACGTGCGCGGCGCCGGCTACTTCCAGGCGATCGAGCTGGTCAAGGATCAGGAGACCAAGGAGAGCTTCAACGACGAGGAGTCCGAGAAGCTGCTGCGTGGCTTCCTCTCCGGCGAGCTCTACAACCGCGGGCTGATCTGCCGGGCCGACGATCGCGGCGACCCCGTGATCCAGCTCTCACCCCCTCTGATCTGCGACACCGAGCAGTTCGAGGAGATCCACGACGTTCTGAGGCCCGTCCTCACCGAGGCGTCGCAGCTGATGAGGAACTGATCCTCGAAGCGAAACAGCCACCCGGCGAAACACATCAGAGAGGACCAAGGTAAATGAAGGTCGGCGTCATCAAGGAGATCAAGCAGGACGAATACCGGGTGGCGATAACGCCGGCCGGCGTCCGTGAATTCGTCGAGAACGGCCACGAGGTGCTGATCGAGACCGGGGCGGGCGAAGGGAGCGCGATCACCAACGCCGCCTACGAGGCCCAGGGCGCACGGATCCTGCCGGACGCGGGAGCCGTGTTCGACGCGGCGGAGATGATCCTCCACGTGAAGGAGCTCCAGGCCCAGGAGATCGAGATGCTCAAGCCGGAGCATCTCCTCTTCACCTACCTCCACCTCGCGCCCGATCCCGAGCAGACCGCCGGACTGATGAAGTCCGGCGCCACCTGCGTCGCCTACGAGACCGTCGAGGACGCCAAGGGGCGCCTGCCCCTGTTGGCTCCGATGAGCGAGATCGCCGGCCGGATCGCGACCCAGGCCGGCGCCTTCATGCTGGAGAAGCCGATGGGCGGCCGGGGCGTCCTGCTCGGCGGCGTGCCCGGGGTCGCCGCGGCGACCGTGGTCGTGATCGGCGGCGGCGTGGTCGGCACCAACGCGGCCTTCATCGCGATGGGCATGGCGGCCGATGTCTTCATCCTCGATCGCTCGCTGGACCGTCTGCGGGAGCTGGACCTCGAGTACGCCCGTGAGGCCTCGACCGTCTACTCGACCACCCTCGCGGTCGAGGAGCTGCTGCCGAAGGCCGACCTGGTGATCGGCGCCGTCCTCGTCCACGGCGCCCGCGCCCCCTGGGTGATCAAGCGCGACCAGCTCAAGCTGATGAAGCCCGGCGCGGTGCTGGTCGACGTCGCGATCGACCAGGGCGGCTGTTTCGAGACCTCGCGTCCGACCACCCACCGCGACCCCACCTACGAGGTCGACGGCGTCACCCACTACTGCGTCGCGAACATGCCGGGCGCGGTCCCGATCACCGCGACCAGCGCGCTCACCAACGCGACCCTTCCGTACGCGCTCGCCCTGGCCGACAACGGCCTCCAGGCGGCGGTCCAGCGGGACCCCGGACTGCGTCCGGGAGTCAACGTGGCGGCCGGGAAGGTCACGCACGAAGGCGTCGCCGAGGGCACCGGCCAGCAGTACGTGCCCGTCGAGGAAGCACTCGGCTGGGTCTGAACGGACCCGGCAACCCAGTCAACAAGTGAGGCGTGGACGGCGGCAGGAGCCGGCCACGACGAGGAGGAGGAACATGGCAATCAGCCAGAAGCTGAAGCTTCAGAACATGATCAACGGCGAGTTCGTCGACCCGGTCGACGGTGGCTCGGAAGAGGTGATCAACCCGTCCAACGGCGAGGTGATCGCCGAGGCGCCGCTCTCCGGGGTCGAGGACGTCAACCGCGCCGTCGCCGCCGCGAAGGCCGCCTTCGAGGGCGGCTGGGCGACGTCCAGTCCGAAGACCCGCTCCGACCTGCTGCTCAAGCTGGCCGACGCGATCGAGGAGAACGGCGAGGAGCTGACCGATCTCGAGAGCGCCGACGCCGGCAAGCCGCGCCAAGCGTTCATCGACGAGGAGCTGGCGACCACCGCCGACCACATCCGCTTCTTCGCCACCGCGGCCCGCAACCTCGAGGGCAAGGCGGCGATGGAGTACGTCGAGAACCACACCTCCTTCATCCGCCGGGAGCCGGTCGGCCCGGTCGCCCAGATCACGCCCTGGAACTACCCGCTGATGATGGCCGCCTGGAAGGTCGGCCCGGCCCTGGCGACCGGCAACACGCTGGTCCTGAAGCCGGCCGAGTCGACCCCGGTATCGACGCTCCAGACCCTGGCCCGCCTCTGCGCCGAGATCTTCCCGCCCGGCGTGGCCAACTTCATCGGCGGCCACGGCGACCCGGCCGGTTCGACCCTGGTCACCCATCCCGACATCAAGATGGTCTCTCTGACCGGCTCGATCGGCACCGGCAAGTGGATCGCCCGTGAGGCCGCCGACACGCTCAAGCGGGTCCATCTCGAGCTCGGCGGCAAGGCCCCGGTGATCGTCTTCGACGACGCCGACCTCGAAGCGGTCTACGAGACGATCGCCGGCACCGCACTCTTCAACGCGGGCCAGGACTGCACCGCCGCGACCCGGATCCTGGCCGGTCCGAAGGTCTACGACGACGTGGTCAACGGGCTCGCCAGCGAGGCCAAGGGCTATGTCATGGGCGACCTCGACAGCGCCGACACCACGCTCGGCCCGGTCAACTCGGCCAAGCAGCTCGCCCATGTCACCGGGTTCTTCGACCGGGCGCCTTCGCACGCCCAGGTGGTGACCGGCGGCCGGCAGGCCGACCTGCCCGGCTTCTTCGTCGAGCCGACCGTGGTCGCCGACCTCCAGCAGGACGACGAGATGATCCAGAACGAGATCTTCGGCCCGGCCATGACCGTCCAGCGCTTCACCGACGAGGAAGAGGCGATCAAGTGGGCCAACGGGACCAAGTACGGCCTCGCCTCCTCGGTCTGGACCAGGGACATCGGCCGCGCGATGCGGGTCACCAACGCGCTCCGCTTCGGCGCCGTCTGGGTCAACGACCACATCATCATGGCCCCCGAGATGCCCCACGGCGGCTACAACGAGTCCGGCTACGGCAAGGACATGAGCATGTACTCGCTGGAGGACTACACCCAGATCAAGCACGTAATGGTGAACCTGGACTGACCCCCAGGCGCGCCACGGCATCGCGGCCGGGGTTCTCGGGGTGGGTGGGTTACTTGGCGTCTTGGAGAGACACCATGCCGCCGATTACTCCGAGGTAGGCGGTGCCGTCCGGGCCGAGGCCCAGGCCGGCGTAGTTGTTGTTGAAGCGGAGGCCGGAGCCGGCGTAGACGGTCCAGGCCGTTCGGCCGGTGCGGAAGTCGATCGCCGCCCAGTAGTAGCCCTGCGAGCCGGAGGGGTCGGGCGGGCGGGTGTACGTGTAGATCAAGCCGGTGCGGGTCGAGGGCTTCGGGACCACCGAGGGCGCCCGCAGCTCGCGGTTGACCCAGACCTTTCGGCAGCCACGGTTCTTCGGTCGGATGTCGACCCGGGCGAACCCGGCCTGGGAGACAACCTGGCCGCCGCCGACCGCGAACGGGTCCGTGTAGCCGTAGTTGTTCTCGACGATCAGCGAGCGTCCGGTGCCGATCAGCGAGTTCTCGGTGGCGCCGGCGCCCCGGGAGAAGACCGGCATCCGGCAGACGGTCCGTTGCTGGCCGCGACGCAGCTTCTTCGCGGTGCGGTACACCACCACCCGCATCGGGTCGGAGTTGTCGGTGATCGCGATCAGGCCCCCGGCGAGGATGGTCGGGGTGGTCCCGGTGCCGGCGTCGACCTGGCCCGGTTTCGCCACTGCCGTGTTGCCGTACTTCGCCTTCCAGACCACGAACGGACGTCCCTTCGGCCCGACACCGAGCCGGTACAGGCGGCGATCGGTCGCCACGTAGACGCCTTCCCGGCCGACCGTGAAGGAGTTCTGGATCTGCTCGCCGAGCCTCAGCACATGCACCGCGCCGGTCTTCCGGTTCAGCACTCCGACCTTGCCGTTCTGCTTGGTCACGAACCAGACCCGGCCCCGGAAGTCGGGCAGGGCCGAGTTGATCCGCTCGGTCTCCGGGTCGACGTACCGGGTCAGGTCGAAGTCGCGTTCGAGTTGGAATCCATCCGGGTTCGCGGTGACCTGGAGGACCTGGAGGTGGTTCGTCTTGGTCGCGACCCAGATCCGGTCTCGGCCGTCGAGGTAGAAGTACCCGCCCGCCGCGAAGTTCTGGAAGTTCGGGGTGCCGTCGACCGGCGGCGCGTTGGGCATGTCATGCGAGGCGAGGACCTCGAGCGTGTCCGGGTCGATGATCCGGGCCTGCGGCGGGGCGACGATCGAGGGGCAGACCGAGATGATCCGGCCACGGCTGTCGAAGGCGATCGTGGCGCAGATCCCGGGCGGGGCCGAGGCCGACGAGGTGATCGGATCCATCCCCAGCGGACCCGGCCAGGGGTAGGTGTCGCTCATCCAGGTGTCGTTGTGGATGTTGCCCTTCGGGTCCGGCGCCATGAACGGGTTGCGTGGCGCCCGGGTCGCGCTCCTCACCGGGGTCGCCTTGAAGGGCTTGCCGGAATGGGCCGGGAGCGAGGGCAGCGGCGGGGCGGAAACGATCGGTGCGGCGCTCGCGCTCGCGCCCAGACCGAGCAGGGCGGCGACAGTCAAGGGAAGTGCGATCTTCAGCGACACAGGTGCTGCATTATGTCCCGGCCGGCCCTGACCTTCGTGCGGGCCTGCCGCGCCTGCAGCTTCGCGGCTTCGATCCGCCGCTTCGAACCGGAGCTCCGGGCGGCGCCCAGCCTCCGGCGACTGTCCCGGTACGAGGCCAGGGACCGGCGCAGATCCTCGGTCGCGGCCTGGCAACCGCGCGGGGTCGCTCCGGAGCCGATCACGGAGATCCCTCTCGTGGCGGCCGGGAACCCGTACTCGCTCTCAGCCTCTCCGATCGCCGCCTCGATCCGGGCGCCGACCTCGGGCTCGCCCAGCCGCGTGTAGATCCCCGGGAAGCCCTTGGCGGCGCAGCCCGCGCCCTGGCTGACCAGGCCGACCAGGCGCCGGCCGCCGTCGATGGGGACGGTCAACGGCCCGCCGCTGTCGCCCTGGCAGGAGTCCTTCCTGCCCTGGAGGAAGCCCGCGCAGAGCATCGTCCCGCGGTCGTAGGACCTTCCGTAGTTGCGGCAGTCGGAGTCGGCGAGGATCGGGAGCCTCAGCCGTCGCAGCGTCTTGGCGACCGGGCCGTCCTCCTCGAGCGAGCCGAAGCCCGTCACGGTGGCCCGCCGCCCGGTTCTCCAGGTGGCGCGCTCGTCCGGCCCTGCCAACTCGATCGTGGTCGCGGTCGCCGGGCTCGCGAGGATGACGAAACCCCAGTCTTCCCGCTTGGTCGCGAGGTCGTACCGGGGGTTGATCCTGGCCTCTCGCCAGGCGAGCTCGGTGCCGCCCGAACCGGCCCGGGTGCGCCCGGTGAACGCCTGGAAGTCCGCGTTCGGGCGATCCTCGAAGTACCCGCCACGATCGTCGACCAGGCAGTGCGCGGCCGTCAGCACGACCATCGGGTGGATCAGCACGCCGCCGCAGAAGACCCGGCCGCCGTTGGTGATCAGCACCTGCCAGGGATGCTTCGCGGCATCGGTGGCCTGACCGCCGACGATCGAGGACTGGGCGTCGCCCGCCGCCGCCGACCCGACCGGCAGGATCAGGATCGCGACGATCGCCGCCAGGGTTGCCAGCTTGCCCGAGATCATGGTTCCACCGATCAGAACCCGCTCAGAGCCCGAAGGTCTTGCCGATGATCTCTTTCATGATCTCATCGGTGCCGCCGCCGATCGGGCCGAGGCGAGCGTCGCGAAGCGCCCTTTCGACCCGGTACTCCTTCATGTAGCCGTACCCGCCGTGGATCTGCAGCGCCTGGTCGGCGACCTCGACCAGGGCCCGCTGGGTCATCAGCTTGGTCATCGAGACCTCGCGGATCACCGGCTCGCCCTGGTCGAACCGGCGCAGCGTGTCGTAGGTCAGGGTCTTGGCGGCGGCGGCCGTGGTCGCCATCTCCGCGATCTTGTGGCGGATCGCCTGGAAGGAGCCGATCGAGCGGCCGAAGGCCTCGCGCTCGCCGGCATAGGCGACCGAGGTCTCGATCAGCTCGTCCATCGCCCCGACCGCGCCGATCGCCATCAGCAGCCGCTCCCAGGCGAAGTTGGACATGATCAGCTTGAAGCCGCCGTTCTCCTCGCCGAGCAGGTGCTCGTCCGGCACCTCGACGTCGGTGAAGGCGATCTCGCCGGTGTCGGAGGCATGCCAGCCCAGCTTCTCCAGCTTCGAGACCACTTCGTAGCCGGGCGAGTCGGTGTCGATCACGAGGAAGGAGATGCCGTCGTGGCCGCCCTGCTCGGTGGTCTTGACGGCGCAGACCAGGAAATCCGCCCGGACCCCGTTGGTGATGAAGGTCTTCGAGCCGTTGACGACCCAGCCGCCCTCGACCTTGCGGGCGGTGGTCCGCAGCGAGGCGACGTCGGAGCCGGCGCCAGGCTCGGTGATCCCGAGGGCGCCGATCTTCTCGCCCTTGATGCCAGGGACCAGCCAGCGCTGCTTCTGCCACTCGTCGCCGAACTTGAAGATCGGCGGCATCGCGATCGAGGCATGGGCGTTCAGCCCGGCCGCGACCCCGCCGGAGGCGCCTCGCCTGGAGAGCTCCTCGACCCAGATCGCGTCGTGGAGGTAGCCGCCGCCCTGGCCGCCGTACGCTTCGGGGAACTTGAGGCCGAGCAGCCCCAGCTCGCCGCAGCGGTCGAACAGCTCGCGCGGGAAGAGGCGCTCGTCCTCCCACTGGTCCACATGCGGGGCGATCTCGTTCTCGACGAAGCGGCGGACCGTGGCCCGCAGCTCCTCGTGCTCCCGGCCGAAGGGCGGCGGGATTCCCGGGGCGTCCCCGGGTTCACTCATCGATCGAGGCCATGTTCGCGTAGCGGGCGCCCTGCGGTCGGGGCAGGGCGTCGAGCTCGGCCAGTTCCTGCCCGCTCAGCTCGATCCCGGCCGCGGCCGCGTTCTCCTCGATCCGGTTCACCTTCTTCGTGCCGGGGATCGGCGCGAAGTCCTCGCCCTGGGCGAGAACCCAGGCGATCGCCATCTGGGCCGGGGTCACCTCGTGCTTCGCGGCGAGCTTCTCGATCGCCTCGACGATGGCCAGGTTGGCCGCCAGGTTCTCCTCGCTCATGCGGGGATCGTGCTCGCGGAAGTCGCCGGAGCCGAAGTCGTTGCCGGAGCGGAAACGCCCGGTCAGGAAGCCGCGCCCGAGCGGGGAGTAGGGCACGAAACCGATCCCCAGCTCTCTCAGGGTCGGGATCACCTTCTCGGTGGCGCCGCGCTCGAAGAGCGAGAACTCGGTCTGCAGGGCCGAGATCGGGTGGACCGAGTTGGCCTTGCGGATGTTCTCGGCGGAGGCCTCGGAGAGGCCGAGGAAGCGGACCTTGCCGGCCTGGACCAGCTCGGACATGGCGCCGACGGTCTCCTCGATCGGCACGGTCTGGTCGACGCGGTGCTGGTAGTAGAGGTCGACGTGGTCGAGGCCGAGGCGGGTCAGCGAGCGGTCGATCGACTCGCGCACGTACTCGGGCCGCCCGTCGACGCTCCGTTCGCGGGGGTCGTCGCCGCGGGTGATCCCGAACTTGGTCGCGAGGACCACCTGGTCGCGACGATCGGCGATCGCCTTCCCGACCAGTTCTTCGTTCGCGCCGCGGCCGTACATGTCGGCCGTGTCGAGGAAGTTGACTCCCAGCTCGAGCGCGCGGTGAATGGTGGCGATCGATTCCGCTTCGTCGCCTTCACCGTAGAACTCGGACATACCCATGCAGCCCAGCCCGATCGCGGAAACCTCGAGCCCTTCGCTGCCCAGCTTGCGAATCTCCATCAACCGATCATAGAACCGGCGATCTTCCGGACCAGCGCGGCCACCTCGTCGGCCTCCGCCTCGGAGAGGACCGGCAGGGCGCCGTTGGCCCGGGTCACGCAGATTCCGAGCACGGCGCCGATCAGGACTTCCCCGATCAGGTCGGACCGCGAGCCGGCCCCGGCCTTCTCCAACCCCTCGGCCAGGGGACCGCGAAGGCGGAGGCGGACCAGGGCCCGGATCTGCTCGAGCACCTCGTCGTCGAGCTCGGCCGAGGCCATCGCCCGGGCGACCGGGGTCCGGCCGCGCTCGTCCCAACGGTGGAAGAGCCGGTCGACGATCTCCTCGGGATCGAGCCCCGCGTACTTGACGGTGGCCTGATCCGACTCGTCCGAGAGGGTCGCCAGGTAGAGGCCCTCCTTGTTGTCGAAGTAGCGGGCGATCAGGGCCGGGTCGACGCCGGCGCGCTCGCCGATCGCGCGCACGGTCGCGCCGCCGTAGCCCTTCTCCTCGAAGAGCTCACGGGCCGCGGCGATCAGAGCCTGCCGGGTCGCGCCGGAGTCCCTGCTCCGACGGACTGCCTCTGTCAAGTCGACACCATCTCCTCACCATCAAACACTGCGGGCCCGACGCCACCGCCGGCCGAGCCCTCCTCCATCAGCAGGTCTCGCTCGGCGCGGTCGACCTCGTGGAGCCGGCCCCGGTGCATGAGCAGGTAGGAGACGCCGGCCGCGATCAGGCAGATCACCACTCCGGCGGCGAATGCCTCGGTGAACCCGCTGGCCTGCGGGTAGGGGGAGGCGTCGGTGGTGTGGGAGGCGATGATCATCGCCGAGAGGGCGCTGCCGATCGACCCGCCGGTGGTCCGCAGGACCTGGTTCAGGCCGATCGCGCTGCCGGTCCGTTCGGCCGGGACGGCGCTGACGATCAGGGCGGGCATGGTCGCGAAGGTGACGCCGATCCCGATCCCGAGCAGGCAGGTGGTGAGCCCGATCTCCCAGATCTGGGAGTGGCCGACGGTGAGCCAGAACAGGGTCGCGGCGACCAGGACGGCCCCGATCGGGAGGGTGCGTTCGACGCCGATGCGGTCGACCAGGCGCCGGGCGATCGGCTGCGAGACCAGGCTGCCGGCCGAGAGCGGCAGGAGCAGCAGCCCGGCGGTGACCAGGCTGGCGCCGAACCCGTAGCCGGACTCGGTCGGGGTCTGGGCCAGGATGTTGATCAGGGACATGCCGATGTAGAGCCCGATCCCGAGCAGCACCGCGGCTACGTTGGCTCCCAGCACCGAGGGGTTGGACATCGAGGCGAGGTCGATCAGGGGCTCGTCGCTGCGCAGCTCGACCCAGAACCAGGCGGCGAGGGAGAGGGCGGAGAGCAGGAAGAGGCCGATGATCGCGGTCGATCCCCAGCCGAGGCGGTTGGCCTCGCTGAGGGCGAGCAACAGGGCGGCCAGGCCGGCCCCGAGCAGGATCGCGCCGGGGTAGTCCATCGGCACCCGTCGGTGGGCCTTCCGTTCCCGGGGCAGGGTGAGGAGGACGGTGACCATGGCGCCGGTGGCGAAGATCGTGCCGAACCAGAAGGCGGCGTGGAATCCGAGGTCCTCGGCGATCAGGCCGGTGATCGGGAAGCCGAGCCCGGCGCCGACCGCGACGGTGATCGAGAGCGCGGCGATGGCCGAGGTCTGGCGGCTGCCCTTCAGGTGCTCGCGGGCCAGCGAGATCGCCAGGGGCACGGTCGCGAAGCCGATGCCCATCAGGCTGCGGCCGAGAAGCAGTTGGGCCATGGAGTGGGAGGTCGCGGAGATCGCGGCGCCGACCGCGACCGCGGCCAGGGTCCCGACCAGGATGCGGCTGCGCAGGGGGCCGTCGCCGAGGCGCCCCAGGACGGGGGTGGCGACGACGCCGACCAGCAGGGTCACGGTCAGCATCCACTGGGCTGTGGCGAGGGAGACGCCGAAGTCGTCGGCGATGGTCGGGATCAGCGGGGTGCCGAGGGTCGAGGTGACCGAGACGGTGAGGCCGGCGAACATCAGCGCCGCGATGAGGAGGCGGGGGCGAACCGGCGAAGAATTGTCAACGATTGATGTCATCACTTGATGACATAGTAGCGCCGATGGCCGGAGAACTCAACCCCTGCAACGAAAAACGCCCCTCGCGGGGCGCCTTTCCTGAATCTGCTGTGTCGGCCTGATGGCCTGGGGCTCTAGTAGGCCCCGGGGTGTCTCTCGCTGAAACCGCGGGAGGAGCGGATGGACGTGCTCCAGCGGTTGCCGCCCGTCGAGCTCATGTTCGACGTGTCGAAGGAGAGACCGGCGACGATCATGTACATGTGGCCGCCGTTGGCGTAGGTGGTGATCCACTTGCCGGCGCCCGGCTGCTTCCAGCGCATGTAGCTGCCGGAGGGCATCGGGGTCTTGACGAACTTGCCGGCGCGAAGCGCGAAGCTGACCGAGCCGGAGCAGTCGTAGCCGCGGTCCAGCTTGCGGCTGATGCCGTGGCCGCCGCCGTAGACGTACGGCTTGAGGCGGATCCGGTTGGCGGCGGCGATGACCGCCTTGACGCGGGCCGGAGCCGAGTCCGGGGCGATCGCCTTGCCGTTCACGAGACGGGCCTTCTTGATCGGCTTGCAGTCGGCGGGGGCAAGCGACAGACCGCCGGTGGCGGAGGCGTTCTTGCACCCGGCCTGCGCCGAAGAGGCGAGAGCGGAAAGCGAGATGAAGGTGAGGGCGGCCAGAGTGATGGCCAGGACTACGACCCTGGGGGCGTGGTCAGAACAAAACGACGGAAGTGTGCGCGACGGGTTGATACCGAACTCCTTTGTCGGCCTACGGGGTTAGCTGTCGGGCTAGCGCTTTAGGAGCCGCGCTCCCACCTTCAATGGTGAGTTCGCCCCAGATACTCGGTTCCCCCGTTCTCGGCCTCAGTGAGGTCGAGATTCGGCTTCTCGGTTATGAACTTGCGAGATAATAGACGATCTGCATGTCATTCGCTAACAAACCCCCGTTTCCCTTTGGAACTCCCTGCAATTTCCGAGAACACGATGTCCGGGGGAAGCGGCTCCGGCACTGCGGTTTGGGGAGGCTAAGGCCAATCCCGGTGCTAGGTTTGAAGTGATGGATCCCTCTGGCAAAAAGGTGCTTCTGACCGGCGCGACCGGCGGTCTGGGCCGGGCCATCGCGAACAAGCTCGCCGGAGCCGGAGCCGAACTGATCCTGTCCGCCCGATCCGCTGAAGCGCTCGAGGAGATGGCATCGAGCCTGCCCGGCAGCGGGCATGCCGTCCAGGCCGCCGACCTCGGCCGGCCCGGGGCGGCGATCGAGCTCGCCCAGGCGGCCGGCCCGGTGGACATCCTGGTCGGCAACGCGGCCCTGCCCAGCACCGGGCGGCTGACCGAGCTGACCGACGAGCAGGTCGCGCGCATGCTCAGGATCAACCTCGAAGCCCCGATCCTGATCGCCCAGGCGCTGCTGCCCGGCATGCAGGAACGAGGCCGGGGCAAGCTGGTGATGATCGGCTCGCTGGCCGGCAAGGCCGGCAGCCCCAGATCCTCCATCTACAACGCGACCAAGTTCGGTCTGCGCGGCTTCGTCTTCGGCCTGGCGGCGGATCTCGCCGGCGGCCCGGTCGGCGCCACGCTCGTCGCCCCGGGATTCGTGCGGGAAGCCGGCATGTTCGCCGACTCCGGCGCCGACGCTCCCGCCGGGATGGGGACCACCACCCCGGAACGGGTCGCGGCGGCCGTGCTCAAGGCGATCGGCTCCAACCGGGTCGAGATCGCCGTCGCCCCCCTCGTCCAACGCTCCATGGCCCACCTCGGGCTGATGAGCCCCCACCTTTCGCACCGGGTCCAGTCGGGCTCGGCCGGTCAGAACGCCGCCGATTCACTCGCGCGCGGCCAGACCGACAAACGTTGACCCTCACCCACCACGAGAGAAGAAGAAGATGAGCAGCAATTCCAAAGATTCGTTCGCGTCCCGAGACATCATCGAGGTAGGCGACAAGAGCTTCGAGATCCACCGTCTCGACGCCCTCCAGGAGAAGTTCGACGTCGCCCGGCTTCCCTACTCGATCAAGGTGCTGCTCGAGAACGTGCTCAGGCTCGAGGACGGCGTCTCCGTGACCGCCGCCGACATCGAGGCGATCGCCTCCTGGGACGCCAAGGCCGAACCGTCGGTCGAGATCCCCTTCCAGCCCGCCCGGGTGCTGATGCAGGACTTCACCGGCGTGCCCGCCGTGGTCGACCTCGCCGCGATGCGCGACGCGATGGACGAGATCGGCGGCGACGCGACCGCGATCAACCCGCTGGTCGACGTCGACCTGGTGATCGACCACTCGGTCCAGGTCGACGCCTTCGGCAACGGCATGGCCTTCCAGACCAACGCCGAGAAGGAATTCGAGCGCAACCTCGAGCGGTACGAGTTCCTGAAGTGGGGGCAGGGCTCCTTCAACAACTTCCGCGTCGTGCCGCCGGCCACCGGCATCTGCCACCAGGTCAACCTCGAGTACATCGCCCAGGTCGTCTACAGCCGTGAGAACGACGGCGTGCTCCAGGCCTACCCGGACACCCTGGTCGGCACCGACTCGCACACCACCATGGTCAACGGCCTCGGCGTGCTCGGCTGGGGCGTCGGTGGCATCGAGGCCGAGGCCGCGATGCTGGGCCAGCCGATCTCGATGCTGCTGCCGCAGGTCATCGGCTTCAAGCTCCACGGCCAGCTGCCCGCCGCCGCCACCGCGACCGACCTCGTCCTGACCGTGACCGAGATGCTGCGCGAACGCGGCGTGGTCGGCAAGTTCGTCGAGTTCTACGGCCCCGGCCTGGCCAACCTGCCCCTGGCCGACCGCGCCACCCTCGGCAACATGTCGCCCGAGTTCGGCTCGACCTGCGCGATCTTCCCGCCGGACGCCGAGACGCTCCGCTACCTCGACCTGACCGGCCGCCCGACCGAGACCCTCGAGCTGGTCGACGCCTACGCCAGGCTCCAGGGCACCTTCCACACCGCCGACTCCGAGGACCCGGTCTTCACCGACACGCTCGAGCTGGAGCTCGACTCGGTCGTCCCCTCGATCGCCGGCCCGAAGCGGCCCCAGGACCGGGTCTCCCTGTCCGACGCCAAGCCCGCCTTCCTCGAGGCGCTCAAGGAGTTCGACGAGGAAGCGGCCGAGGAGCTCAGCCCCTACGACCTCGCCGTCCGTGAGTCCTTCCCGGCCTCCGACTCGCCGGCCGAGGATCGCAACGGCGACTCCGGCAAGCCCCATCACCTCCCCGACGGGACCGCGACCATCGAAGCGACCTCCTCGGACTCGATCCCGGTCACGCTCGAGGACGGCACCTCCTTCGACCTCGACCACGGCCGGGTCGTGATCGCGGCGATCACCTCCTGCACCAACACCTCGAACCCGTACGTGATGGTCGGGGCCGGGCTGCTCGCCCGCAACGCCCTCGCCAAGGGCCTCTCGCGGAAGCCCTGGGTCAAGACCTCGCTCGCGCCGGGCTCGACCGTGGTCACCGACTACCTCGACAACGCCGGCCTCACCCAGTACCTGGACGACCTCCAGTTCAACCTGGTCGGCTACGGCTGCACCACCTGCATCGGCAACTCGGGCCCGCTCGCCCCGGAGATCTCCGCGGCGATCGACGAGAAGGACCTGGTCGTCTGCTCCGTCCTCTCCGGCAACCGCAACTTCGAAGGCCGGATCAGCCAGGACGTCAAGGCGAACTACCTCGCCTCGCCGCCATTGGTGGTGGCGTACGCACTCGCCGGCCGCATGGACATCGACATCCAGACCGACCCGCTCGGCGAGGATCAGGACGGCAACCCGGTCTACCTCGACGACATCTGGCCCGACCCGGCCGAGGTCGCCCAGGTGGTCGGCGACTCGATCCGCCGCGAGATGTTCGAGAAGAACTACGGCGACGTCTTCAAGGGCGACCAGAACTGGCAGGACGTCTCGGTGCCCGAGGGCGACCGCTACACCTGGCCCGACTCGACCTACGTCCGCCGGCCCTCCTTCTTCGAGAGCATGCCGGCCGACCCGCCCGGCCTCGCCCCGATCGAGAGCGCCCGGGTGCTGGCCGTGCTCGGCGACTCGATCACCACCGACCACATCTCGCCCGCCGGCGCGATCAAGAAGGACAGCCCCGCCGGGGCCTGGCTGATCGAGCAGGGAGTCGGCCCGGCCGACTTCAACTCGTACGGCTCCCGCCGCGGCAACCACGAGGTGATGGTGCGCGGCACCTTCGCCAACATCCGTCTGCGCAACCAGCTGGTCGAGCGCTCCGGCGGCTACACCCGTCACTTCCCGGACGGCGAGGAGACCTCGATCTACGAGGCCTCCCGCCAGTACCAGGCCGACGGCGTGCCGCTGGTCGTCCTCGCCGGCAAGGAGTACGGCTCCGGCTCCTCGCGCGACTGGGCGGCCAAGGGCACCAGGCTGCTCGGCGTCCGCGCCGTGATCGCCGAGAGCTACGAGCGGATCCACCGCTCCAACCTGATCGGCATGGGCGTCGTCCCGCTCCAGTTCCCCGACGGCGAGTCGATCGAGTCGCTCGGCCTGACCGGCCAGGAAGTGATCACCGTGGGCGACCTCCAGGGCGGCGAGGCCAAGACCGTCACCGTGACCTGCGAACGAGACGGGGCCGACCCGGTCGTCTTCGAGGCCACCGTCCGCCTCGACACCCCGAACGAGGTCCGCTACATCAACAACGACGGCATTCTCCAGACCGTCCTGCGGGACCTCAACGCGAAGTAGGCATCGTCGTCACCCGCGTCGCCCCGAACGAGGGCGGCGCGGGGCTCTCGACCGGACCGGAGGCCTCATTCCGGCGACCGTATCCACGGATATACCGCTGATTGTGCGGAAAGGCCCCGATCCGCCGAAAACCAATTGACGCCGAGGCCCTATGGGTGTATAAGATCAACTGCAGGTCCGCAGTGCGAAAGGGAGAAAAGGGAAGGAGCAGGAACGGACCAACGCCCCAGACGGGTCGTCACCCCATTTCAGATTTCCAAAGCCCGCTTCCGGCGGTCTAACCCCCGGGAGCGTTCGCGTCGGCATCCCTCCCTGGCTACCGACGCGCAGGCGTGGTGAGGGTCGCGCGGACCCCCTGCCTCCCGCGACCCTCACCCGCCATCCTTAATAAGTAGTCGGCGAGCTTCGCCCCGCCTCCAAGTAAAACCCGCCGGCCCA
>JAFKLL010000049.1 GCA_017304845.1 Solirubrobacterales bacterium | reverse complement strand
CACCAGGTCTCCTCCGGCTTCCAGGGCCAGGCGACCGACATCGAGATCCACGCGAACGAGATCATCGACACCCGCAGCCGCCTCGACAAGATCCTCGCCAAGCACACCGGCCAGGACCTCGAGAAGATCACCCACGACACCGAGCGCGACTACTTCATGAGCGCCGAGGAGGCCACCAACTACGGCCTCATCGACCGGGTCATCGAGCATCGCTGAGAAGCTCTTCAGCAGTCTGACCGGAGCCGTCGCCATCCTGGCGGCGGCTCTGCTGTTTGCAGGGCCGGTTCAGGCCCGGGGGACGGGCTTCCGGGTCGACGAGGGATCGGTCACCCCGAAGGAGTCGATCCCGGACTCGGTCGACCCGATCAAGGTTCACCTGCGCTTCCGGGCGAGCCGCCCGATCCACGTCTCGATCCGGATCAACCGGCTCGGCACCGGCAAGACGGTCCGCCGCGTCGTCACCGGGGACTGGGCACCGGACCGCTGGCATCACCGAGGCTGGGACGGGCGCACCCAGCGGGGCCGGCTGGCGCCTCCCGGGCTCTACCAGGTGATGGCGGGGCCGATCGGCGGCCCGCTCCGACGGGTCGGCCGGATCCGGCTCCACGGCCACGAGTTCCCGATCGACGGCCGGCACGGCACCCGGGGCTACATCGGCGAGTTCGGGGCGCCGCGGGTCGACGGCCGCACCCACGAGGGATTCGACATCACCGCCGCCTGCGGCACGCCGCTGGTCACCGTGCGGGCCGGGACCATCCTCAAGCGCGCCTACGACCCGGACCTCTACGGCAACTACGTGGTGCTGAAGGGCGAAGGGGAGAGGCGCACCTACAAGTACGCCCACATGCTCCGGCCTGCCCCGGTCACCAAGGGCCAGGAGGTTCGGGCCGGCCGTCGCCTCGGCTCGGTCGGCCAGACCGGCAACGCGGCCGGCACCCCCTGCCACCTCCACATCGAGATCCGCACCCACGGCCGGCTGCTGGACCCGGAGCCCCTGGTGGACTCCTGGACCTGGTGAGGGCTTAACCGCAGTCGCGCCGGTCTTTGCCGGCGCTCCCAACTCAACCCGCCCCTCCCACTCACGTGACGAACCAATTGTTGGGAGGGGCTCTGCTCTAGGTCGCCCGGGCGTTGAGGCTCTTGGCGCACTCCACGATCGTCTCCTCGACCGGGCGGGCCTCCACGCCGAGGACCTCCCTGGCCCGGGTCGTGTCGAAGTCGTTGCGCTTGCCGATGTCGCCGATCAGGGCCCGGGCGCCCGAATCGAAGATCGCCATCAGGCGGACCAGCGGCTTCGGCGCGGTGCGGGTCGGGGCCTTGGCGGCGATCTCCGGCACCCGCTCCCTGAGGATCTCCGAGACCTCCAGCAGCCAGAGGAACGGCCCGGAGACGATGTAGCGGCCGCCGCCGGCCTCGGGCTTCTCCATCGCCGCGACGTGGGCGGCCGAGACGTCGCGCACATCGACCCAGCTGAAGCCGATCCGCGGCACCGCCGGCATCCCGTCCAGCAGCCGCTGGATGCCCTCCAGCGAGAAGGAGTCGTCATCCGGCAGGACCGGGCCGAGGATGGCGCTCGGGTTGATCACGGCGAGCTTCTCCCGCTCCCCGCGAGAGTCGACCAGTTCCCAGGCGGCCAGCTCGGCGAGGGTCTTCGACTGCGGGTAGGCGGAGACCCTCGCGACATCGGTCCAGTCCTCCTCGATGTAGGGCCGGTTCTCCTGGTTCTCGCCGCCCCGGATCGCCGCGACCGAGGAGGTCATCACGACCCGCTCGACCCCCGCGTCCAAGGCGGCGCCGATCACCCTGGTCGCTCCCTCGACGGCGGGCCGGATCAGTTCCTGCGGGTCCTTCGGCTTGCCGGGCGGAAACGGGGAGGCGATGTGGAGCACGTAGGCGCATCCGGCCACCGCCTCGGACCAGCCCTCGTCCGAGGAGAGATCGGCCTGGAAGAACTCGATCTCCGGTTCTCGCCCCAGGCCGGCCGCGATGTTCTCTCTGACCCGGGGCTCCTTGGCGAGGTCGCGCACCGTGGTCCTCACCTCGTAGCCACGCTCCAGCAGGTCGATGATGGCCCGGCCGGCGAGGAAGCCGGAGCCTCCGGTGACCAGGACCTTGCGCCTCAAACCGCTCTCGGTGGTCATGCGGGCAGTCTAGGCTGCCCGGCATGAGCAGATTCATCGATCTCTCGGCCCCGATCGAGCCGGGACCAGAAGACGCCCCCGACGTCGTCCGCGTCGACATCGAGTACACCCCGCACGAGGAGGGAGCCCGTCAGATCGAGGCCCTCTTCGGGGTCGGGCCCGAGCTGCTGCGCGACGGGGAGGGTTGGGCGGTCGACACGTTCACCCTGCTCGGCACCCACAGCTCCACCCACGTCGACGCGCCCTGGCACTACTACTCGACGATCCAGGGACGGCCGGCCGAGACCATCGACCAGCTGCCCCTCGACTGGTTCTTCCGGCCCGGCTTCCTGCTCGACTTCGACGGTCGCGCGGACGGCGAGGCGATCGACGTGGCGGACATCGAGGCCGAGCTGGAACGAATCGGCCACGAGATCGCCGAACGCGACATCTGCCTGGTCCGCACCGGCTGCGACCGATACCTGGGCACGGTCGAGTACATGGCCCACGGTCCCGGCGTCACGGTCGAGGCGACCCGCTGGCTCTACGACCGCGGGGTCCGGGTGATGGGCATCGACGCCTGGGGCTGGGACCGGCCGCTCTGGATGCAGGCCGAGGAGGCGAAGGCATCGGGCGAGCCGGGCGTCTTCTGGGAGGCCCACCAGGCCGACATCCCGTACTCCCAGATCGAACGGCTGGCGAACCTGGACCAGCTGCCGGCGCATGGCTTCACCGTCGCCTGCTTCCCGCTCCGGCTGATCGGCGGCAGCGCCGCCCCCGCCCGCGTGGTGGCGATCCTCGACTAGGTCGCAGCCACCTTTGCACCCATAACGACCACAAAGTGGCGGTCGATGGCCGGGTGGGGCTCGGCTCGATTAGCGGTAGCGCTTCTCGAAACGGCGGAAGCGCTGGGCCTGGTCGGCCAGGGCGGCCCGTTTCTCGGCCGGTGTGAGGAAGGAGCAGCGGAGGCCGTCGATCGCGAAGCGCTTGAGGCGGCGGTAGCCGAAGCCCTGGCTGCGCACCGCCTGGACGTACTGGGAGGTCAGGTCGGAACGGGAGACCCCCTCGTCATCGGTCGAGAGGGTCACCTTGACCCCGGCCCGGACGTAGTCCCGGATCGGGTGCCGGCGCCCGTAGAGGCCGAGGATCTGCTGGTTGGAGGTGAGGTTCGACTCGAGGCAGACCCCGCGGCGACGCATCGCGGCCAGCGTCGACTTCGGGTTCCGCTCCCAACGGAGATCGGCGCCGTGCCCGATCCGCTGCGCGCCGGCCACCTTGACCGCCTGCTGGATGTGGAACCGCAGATCGGCCGGCGGGGCCAGGCTCGGCACCAGTTCGCCGGCGTGGAGGGTCACGTGCTCGCCCGGGTACTGGCGCTGGAGGTAACGGACCATCTTCATGTGCAGCCGGTAGTCGGCGAGCGAGTAGGAGGCGTCCTCGGGCTGGACCATGTTGAGCCCGGCCCAGCGCGGATCGGCCTTCATCAGCTCGAACCCGAACAGGAGCTGGGCGAAGACCACGGCGGGCGGCTGGTTGCGCAGCACCTGGACGTCGAAGTTGACCAGCACGTCGCAGCCGGGCGCGGCGTCCTCGGTCGCACAGCCCAGCCTGGCCCACTCCTGGCTGATCGTGTCGGTGGCGGTCTGGCCCGCGGCCGGGATCGCGTTCTTGATGCCGGCGTCGAGCATGGCCTGCCGCATCGCCGCGAAGTCGGGGTCGTAGCCGACCTGGTTGGCGATCTGGAGGGAGGCGCCGAACTGCGGGGTGATCAGCGGCTCGATGTACTGGACGTTCTGGGCGGCGGCCCGCTCCGCGACCTCGGCCAGGCCGTCGCCCTGACGGCCGCTGAAGGCGGACCCGAAGAGATCGAAGGTCGCGAAGAAGTGATCGTGGCCGGACTGGAGGCCGGGGGTGAAGCCACGCATCGACCAGGCGTGGAGGATCTGGTCCCAGAGCACCGAGTTGCCGAGCGCGGCGGAGAGCGGCACCTGATCCCCGGTGCAGGGCGGGAAGGAGGAGACGAAGGTGACCGTGTCCACGCACTTGCCGTCCTCGGCGCCCCAGCGGATCATCGACTCCGCGTAGACGGCGCCGGAGAGGTGGGTGTGGAGGTCGGTTCCCTTCGGCATGCCGAGCAGGAACTGCCGCAGCTGCTCCGGCCGGTTCCGCAACTGGTCGAGCCGCTTGGCGGTGCCGGCCACGCCGGCGTCGGCGGTGGCCGGCAGCAGCAGGGCGAGCAGGAGCAGCAGGACGGTGACGAAGGCGGGGCGAGACCTCATGCGGGGATCGTAGTCCCGCCCGGGACGTCGATGACGGCATCCGGCGCGATCTCGGCCAGCCGCGCGAGCAAGGGGCCGGGCTCGATCACCTGATCGCTGTGGTGGACCCCGACCGGGGTCCGGCCCTCGATCACTTCCGCCGCCATCAGCGAGGTGGCCGCGGCGGTCAGGCCCGACTGGTCATGCGAAAGCACCGAGGCCTCGGTCGCCTTGCCGTCGGCGGCGGTGGCCCGGACCAGCACCCCGCAGCGATCGGTGCCGACCGAGCCTCGTTCCAGGGCGGAGAGCAGGACCCGGCGGGATCTCGGCCGGCGGGTCAGCTCACCGCCCCCGGCCAGCGCCGCGAGACGCATCGACCGGGCCGCGGATGGCGGCAGGGTCGCCATCCAGCTGCTGACCGTGGGCACGCCGAGGGTGCGGACCAGGCTGCGCTGCTCGGGGAAGTCGAAACGGACCCCGAACACCGGCAGACGGCGGCCCGGCACCCGGACCGTGTTCGACTCCCGCTGGGCCCGCACCCACTGCGGCCGACCGTCCTCGAAGACGATGAACTCGGAATCGAACTTGTCCAGGGTCCACTCGAGCGCGGCCCGGCCGTGGTCGTCGCCCACCCCGAGCAGGACGAAGAGATCGAGCTTCTCGACCGGCCCGCCGGTCTCGACCAGGAGGCGTGCCAGCAGGTTGGTCAGGCCGGGCGCCAGGCCGACGTCGATCAGGCCCCTGGCGCCACTGCGGTGGGCGGCGGGGTCGAGCGCCTCGACCATCTCGAGGATCCGGCCGTCGGCCGAGACGTCGACGTAGCCGAGGCCATGCCCGAGGCAGTCGGAGGCGAAGGAGGGGTCGAACTGGTCCAGGCACATGATCACCGCGTCCGCCTCCCTCGGCGCGAGGCCCTCCGCCGTGTCCAGCGCGATCCCCCGGCAGCCGTGGCCGATCCGCCCCGCCGCCGCGGCCGCCTTGCCCTGATTCCGTCCGGACAGCACGACCCGGCCGGGGTGGAGCGGTGCCAGGTGCCGCGCGATCGCCAGCCCGACGTGCCCGTAGCCGCCGACGATCACGACGTCGCCTTCGCGGAACCCTTCTGCCATCAGATGCCCGGGGTCGCCTCGATCCGGCCGGCGTCGATCTCGGCCTTGAAGGAATCGAAGTCCTCCTTGTTCTGCTTCGCGTATCGGAGGCTGAACTCGGCGATCGCCCGGTCGAAGCTGTCGTTCTTGCCCAGGTAGTCGGCGATCGCGACCCGGTCCCCGGTGCGCGCGTGGGCGAGGGCGAGAGCGCCGCCGCAGGCCCGTATGTACTCGGTGAGGCCGTTCTCGTCGAGAGCGTCGATGTCGATCGACATCTTGCCGTCCCAGAGCTGGCGCACGTAGAAGTCCCGGACGATCCCGTCCGGCCCTTCGGCCCGCACCCAGCCGAGGAAGAGATCGCTGGCGGCCTGGGTCAGGCGCTGGCCCTCGACCACGCGCCGGCCCTGGAGACGGAACTTCGAGGCGCCCGCGTACGGGGCGAGGACCGAGGTCTGGGCCTCCTTGACCTGGAGGACCAGCGGGTCCTGGCGGCGATTGGAGAGGAAGAGCAGCACCCAGGCGCGGGTCCCGACCGAGCCGACGCCGACCACCTTGCGGGCCATGTCGGCGAACTGGTAGTGGCCGAACAGGTGCTGCCGGTCCGGCGGCAGGGTGCTCGCGTACTGGCCCAACAATCCCTGCAGCCGCTCCTTGATCTCCTCGGTGTCGGTCACGCCGAAAGAGTCGGCCAACTCCCGGACCGGGACCAGCAACGGCGGCCGGCTGGTGAACCGGGGCTGCCCGTCCTGCTCCTCGGTCAGCTTGCGCTGCGCCCGGCTGCTGTCCTTGCGGCTGGCCTTGGCGATGTCGCGGCGCAGGTTGATGGTGGCCTCGGTGCCATGGGCCTCCTCGAGGATCTGGACCAGCTGCTCGACGTCGAGGCGGGCGTACCAGACGTCGAGGTAGCTGATGCCGGCGAGACGGCGCATCACCTCCCGGTATTGCTTGATCCCGGCCAGCACGATCCGGCGCGCCACCTTCTTGCCGGCCCCGTTGTGGCGGGCCGCGATCACCGCGCTCGCCGCCATCCGCTTGACGTCCCACTCCCAGGGGGCGGGCAGGGTCTCGTCGAAGTCGTTGAGATCGAAGACCAGCTTGCGGTCCGGGGCCGCGTAGCCGCCGAAGTTCGAGATGTGGGCGTCGCCGCAGGCCTGGACCCGGACGCCGGTGGCGGGGGTGGGGGCGAGGTCGGCCGCCATGATCGCCGCGCCGCCCCGGTAGAAGGCGAAGGCCGAGGCCGACATGCGTCCGTACCTGATCGGCAACAGCTCCTGGAGCCGGCTCTCGCCCTGCTCCAGAAGGATCTTCAGGGGATCGCGGCCGGGGGCCGGCTCCCACTCCGCGTGGCTCTCTCGCGTCGCCTCCTTGCGGAGTTCCTTTCCGGTGAGGCGCGGAGAGTCCTGGGTCAGCGTCGACGTGCCTGAAGCGCTCTTCATGTCAGCAAGATAGCCCCGCCGGAACCCGTCCTCCAAGGCCTTTCCCCTGAACGTCGCTTCCCGAGGGCAGGAATACGTGCGATCCCGTGCAAGTGGCGGGGACCGGGGGATCCCGGTGCATCCAAAGGAGGAGCAGAGATGAGCGGTCCAACTGGTGTCGGAGGACACCTCGACATAGGTGGCGTATTCGAAGCCACCGGGGACATCTACAAGAAGGCCTTCGGGACGTTCTGGATCGTGGCTCTGGTGCTGCTGATCCCATCCGCGATCCTTCAGGCGATCTTCGGCAACGAGGGTCTGGGAGGCATCATCAGCTGGGTCGTCCAGGTGGTTGCCAGCGCCTGGCTGGTCGGATCGGTGATCCGGATCGTCCAGGACGTCGAGGGCGACGGGCAGGTCGACTACTCGGTGGGCGAGCTGCTCGGCTCGGTCTGGCCGCGGCTCCTGGCGATCATCGGGCTGGAGATCCTGCTCGGCATCATCGTCGGCATCGGCCTGGTGCTGCTCATCATCCCCGGCGTCATCCTCGCGCTGATCCTCGCCGCCTCGGTGCCGGCCCTCGTGGTCGAGGGCCTCGGTGTGTTCGAGTCGATGTCGCGCAGCGCCGAACTGACCCAGGACAACCGGATGCGGATTCTCGGAGTCGGGATCCTCGCCATCGTGATCGTGCTCGGGGTTGCCATCGTCGCGGGGCTCCTGGTCGCGGTGACCCCGGTGCTCGGCGCGGTCGTCGGGTTGATTCTCGGAGTTTTGCTCTACCCCTACATCTCGATGCTTTCGGCGGTGCTGTACTTCCGCCTCAGGGAGCTCAAGGAGGGCGGCGTGATCGCGGTCGAAGAGACCCTGATCGTCGAGGAGGACGCCGGACCGCCTCCGCCGGTCGTCTGACCGGCGATGAGCCTGCGCCGGCTCGGGTGGAGTCCCCGGGTCGTCGCATCGCAACAAAGGGGCCGCTGCCCGCGCTCATCGCGCCGGCGGCGGCCCTTTCTCCTGCCCGGGGTCAGACCTCGAGCTCGTACTCGAGCCAGGTGGACTTCTCGGCCCCGGTCGTGTCGTAGAGCGCCTGGGCCCGGTGGTTGTCCGGGGCGGTCGCCCAGGTGAGATGGGTGGAGCCGGACTCGCGGGCCAGCTCGACGCCCGCCTCGATCAGGGCCCGCCCGGCGCCTTCGCCGCGGGCCGCCTCGGTCACGTAGAGGTCGTTCAAGAGGACCACGTCGGTGGCCGAGAGCGAGCTCTTGTGGCGGTAGAAGCAGCCGAAGCCGACCGGCTCGCCGTCCTTGAAGGCGCCCAGCAGCCAACCGTCGCCGGTCCCGCCGACGAACCGGGAGAAGAACCGCCGATTCCGCTCGGGATCGATCTTCTCCACCTCGTAGAACTCCTGGTAGAGCCGGAACAAGGGCTCGAAGCTGGGAAACTCGGCGTCGGCGACGGGTCTGATCTCGATCATGACCCGAGCGTAACGTGCAGGTCTTTTTGCCTGTGAAGGGGAGCGGGTACTGCCGACGTAGAGAAGCCCATCTCTTAGAGTGGGCACAGACGAGCCCACTCACGACCCTGGAGGGTAGACCGCTGGCACGTCCGACCGATACCAACGAGCAACTGCTCTGCAGCTTCTGCGGCAAGTCGCAGAGGCAGGTGAAGAAGCTGATCGCCGGACCGGGCGTCTACATCTGCGACGAGTGCATCGACCTCTGTAACGAGATCATCGACGAGGAATCGGTCACCGCCGCGGCGCCGGCCGGACTCGATCTCGAGCGTCTGCCTCGCCCGCAGGAGATCAACTCCGTGCTCGACGAGTACGTGGTCGGCCAGGAGACAGCCAAGCGGGCTCTCTCCGTCGCCGTCTACAACCACTACAAGCGGGTTCGCATGGCCGAGGAGGGCGCCGGCGACGTCGAGCTCCAGAAGTCGAACATCATGCTGCTCGGCCCGACCGGCTGCGGCAAGACTCTGCTCGCCCAGACCCTGGCCCGGATCCTCAACGTGCCCTTCGCGATCGCCGACGCGACCGCCCTGACCGAGGCCGGCTACGTCGGCGAGGACGTCGAGAACATCCTGCTCAAGCTGATCCAGGCCGCCGACTACGACGTGGCCAAGGCCGAGACCGGGATCATCTACATCGACGAGATCGACAAGATCACCCGCAAGGCCGACAACCCGTCGCTGACCCGCGACGTCTCCGGCGAGGGCGTCCAGCAGGCCCTGCTGAAGATCCTCGAGGGCACCACCGCCTCGGTGCCGCCCCAGGGCGGGCGCAAGCACCCGCACCAGGAGTTCCTGACCATCGACACGACCAACATCCTCTTCATCTGCGGCGGTTCCTTCGCCGAGCTGGAGAAGGTGATCGAGCGTCGGGTCGACAACAAGGGCATCGGCTTCGGCGCCGCGATCACCGACGAGGGCCACGAGGATCCCGGCGAGCTCTTCGAGCAGGTGCTGCCGGAGGACCTGGTCGAGTACGGGCTGATCCCCGAGTTCATCGGCCGGCTGCCCGTGGTCGCCGCCCTCCATCAGCTCGACCAGGCCGACCTGGTCCGCATCCTCACCGAGCCGAAGCACGCCCTGGTCCGTCAGTTCCAGCGCTTCTTCGACTTCGACGGGATCGAGCTCGTCTTCTCCGAGGACTCCCTGGAGGCGATCGCCGACAAGGCCCTGATCCGCGAGACCGGCGCCCGTGGGCTGCGGTCGATCATCGAGGACTCGCTCCTGGACGTCCAGTTCGAGTTGCCTTCGCGGGAGGACGTCAGCAAGTGCGTCGTGACCCGCGAGTCGATCGAGAAGGGTCAGTCGCCGATGCTGGTCACCGAGCCGAGCCCGGTCCTCGACCCGCACGACGACGAGGACGTATTCGGCGAGCAGACGGCCTGATCCGGCCTTTACCGGGATCGGGGATGCTTGAACCGTGGGCATCCCCCTTCTCGACAAGGACGGTCAGGGGCTCAGGGTCACCTGGGGCGGGCACGCCACGGTCCTGATCGAGCTCGACGGGGTCCGCCTCGTCACCGATCCCGTGCTCCGCACCCGGGTCGTCCACCTGCTCCGTCACGTCCCCGGCCCCGGGCCTGACTTCC
The DNA here is from genome assembly GCA_017304845.1 of Solirubrobacterales bacterium. Classification (GTDB taxonomy): domain Bacteria; phylum Actinomycetota; class Thermoleophilia; order Solirubrobacterales; family 70-9; genus 67-14. The sequence goes on along the minus strand of JAFKLL010000049.1, from coordinate 19,042 downwards.
TGCGCGAGATCGACGCGGTCCTGATCTCGCATCTCCACTTCGACCATCTCGACCTTCCCTCATTGAAGCGGTTCGGCCGCGAGACCAGGATGATCGTGCCGGCCGGTGCCGGGCCGATGATCCGCCGGGCCGGCTTCCGCGACGTGGTCGAGCTGAGGGTGGGGGACAGCTCGGAGATCGGCGGCGTCACGGTCACCGCGGTCACGGCCGAGCACGACGGCCGGCGGCACCCCTTCGGGACCGAGGTCGACGCGCTGGGCTACGTGATCGACGGCAGCCGCCGGCTCTTCTTCGCGGGCGACACCGACGTCCATCCGGAGCTGGCCGAGCTCTCGGGCGATCTCGAGATCGCGCTGCTGCCGATCTGGGGCTGGGGGCATCGGCTCGGGCCGGGCCACATGGATCCCCGGGGCGCCGCCCAGGCCGCCGCGCTGCTCCAGCCCGAGCTGACGATCCCGATCCATTGGGGCACCTACTTCCCGATCGGGATGAAGAGCTTCCGCGGCGGCCTGCTCGAGAAGCCGGCGGCGGCCTTCGACCGGCAGATGCTCGAGATCGCCCCGGACCTGCGTTCGCAGGTGCTCAGGCCGGGAGAGTCGCTGACTCGTCCGGCAGCCAGGCCTTGAGGATGTGGTGGATCTCCTCGGCCCCGACCACCTCCTGATCGGGCCAGGGCAGATCGACCGGGTGGAGCACGAAGGGGTGGCTCTGGGTGCCGCCCATGCCGCCATGTGAGCCGACCAGCTCCTCGAAGGCGGCGACCTCGTCCATGTCCCGCCACCAGGTGCTGTTGACCAGGATGTCCGGGCAGTTCGAGAAGCGATGGGTCCGCAGCACGTGATGGAGCGCGTTCGGGCCGAAAGGGGCGAGCGGGTCGACGCCCTCGACCTCGCCGGTCTCCAGCCGGCAGGTTCCCTCGGCGCCGAGGGCGATACCGCCGGCCTCGGAGTCGACCACGACGAACCCGATCCCGGGGTGGTCGCAGAGCGTGTCGAGCAGGCCGGGGTAGAGGCGCTCGATCCGCTCGCGGGTGAGCCGCCCCGGCTCGCGTGGGAAGGTGATCAGCCCGAGGCAGCCGGAGGCCATCACCGAGAGCTCCGGGATCTCGCCCGAGGGGGCGTCCGGCCCGGGCTCGAGGCCGAGGTCGTCCCGGTTGGTGTCGCGCTTCGCGGCGGCCTTGGCGGCGGTGCCGACCGCGCCGTCCTCGTTGCTGGCCTCCTCGACGCCGGCGGTGATGTAGGCGCGCGGGTTCTCCTCGCCTTCCTGCCCGGTGCCCAGGGCCTCCTTGCCGGTCGCCTGTTCGACCAGTTGCTCCAGGGTCATCCCATAGCGCTGCAGGAAGGTCGCGCCCTGGGACTGGCCGTGATCGGAGAGCACGACCAGGTGGTACGGCCGCGGGGCCTCCGGCACGACCCGGCGGATGCGGTCGATCTCGCGGTCGACCTTGCTCAGCGTGCGGAGCGTCTCGGGACGCTCGATCCCCGAGTGGTGGGCGACTTCGTCGTAGGCGAGGAAGGTCGTGTAGATCGCGGGCCGGCCGGCGAGCATGTCGCCGACCACGGCGGCCACCTGGAGGTCGAGCTGGATCACCGTGGCCCAGGCCCGCATCACCGCGTAGACGCGCGAGCGCGCGATCTTGGGCTCGATCCCGGTCTTCTCCTGTCGCTGGTTGTCGCGCCGTTCGCGGACGATCTCGACCACGGTGTGGAGGGCGGTCTTGATCACGCCGTAGGGGCGGGCGAAGTAGGCGGCGTAGTCCTTGCCCAGCTCCCCGCGCGACTTCATCACGGTGCTCATGGTCAACATCGAGTGAGGCGCGTCGCCCGAGAGGATGTTGGCCCGGCTGGCGCCGTCCTCGGCCAGCAGGCCGTGGCCGTCGGACTGCCTCGCCTCGATCTCGGCGGCGTCCTTCGGGTGGTTGGTGACCAGGGCCCGGCCGCTGTCCTTCTCCCACCAGCGGAAAGCCGGCATCTCGCCGTTGTTGCCGTGGAGGATCCCGGCCTGGCAGGCGCCGGTCTGCGAGGACCAGTCGGTCTCCCAGCCCTCGAGGCGGTGGCTGCCCTCGCGGATCCAGGCGGCCATGGCGGGGGCGCTGCCGTTGGTCATCGCCCGGCGCAGCACGTCATGGGCCAGCCCGTCGATCTCGAGGAAGACCACCCCGGGCCGGTCGGAGGCGACGACCTGACCGCGTCGCTTGAGCTGGGCGCGGACCACGTTGTAGTACCAGGTGCTGTCCTCGTCGATCGCGAACAGCGAGGAGAACAGAGAAGTGAGGATCGCCAGTGCGAAGGAGATCATCACGCCCTCGGAGAGCCCGTCGATCCGGACCCAGGGCATCGCCATCAGGGCCAGGCCGACCAGGATCGCGTTGAAGAGCAGCCCCCACAGGCCGAGCGTCAGGACGCTCAGCTTCAGGGTGAATCGGGAGAGGACCGGCCAGATCAGCGCGTTGACCAGGCCGACCCCGAGCGCCGTCGGGAGCGCCGCGCCACGGCCGTGCATGTCGAAGCCGGGCAGCAGCGCCTCCAGGGCGAGCAGCGCCAGCGCGTCGATCAGGACGACGACCACGATGCGCGGCGTCAGCCGCCAGGGGTGACGTCGTGCCCGCGGTTGGTTCAGCCCCTCCATGGCCGGGACTCTCTCAGACGCGGCGGATCACCCGGCGGACCACCTTCGAGCGGTTGCCGACTTTGTCCCGGGCCTGGATCCGGATCACGTTGCGGCCCTTCTTGAGCCGCGGGGTCTTCCAGGGCGACCGGCACTTCCTGGCCTTGCCCCTGTTGAGCCTGCAGGTGAAGGTGGCGCCCTTCTCGTTCGAGCGGAAGCGGACCTTGGCCCGGGCCGCCCTGGTCTTCTTAGGGGACTTCAGGCCGAGCACCTTGGGAGCGGTCCTGTCGGGCTCCGGGCAGAGCGAAGGGTCCTCTTCGCAGGTGGGCGGGTGGCCCTTCTTGGCGCCCAGGTAGACGACTCGTTCGACCGGGCTCTGGTCGATGTTTCCATGGGAGTCGACCGCCTTGGCGCGGAAGGTATGCGGCCCCTCCGCGAGCTTCGGCGTGGTGTACGGCGAAGCGCAGGTCGCATAGGGGGCGTCGTCGATCGAGCAGATGAAGGTGGAGCCAGCCTTGGTCGAAGCCAGGTCGAACTGGGCGGTCTCGCTGGTGTACATCGCTGGCGGATACGCCTCTGGGCCGTCGGCGATCGAGGTGTCCGGGTAGGTGCAGTCGTCGTTCGGATCGGTCTTGAGCTCGTAGGCCCCGATGTCCCGGCGGATGGCGCCATCGTCGTCTCCGTCGCATGCCCGCGGGTTGCCGTCGAGGGCGAGCGAACCGGGGTCGGGGACTTTCGCCTGGCCGGCATCGATCAACGGCGATCCGGCGGCGAGTGAGAAGTCACCGGCGCCGGGATCGGCGAACTTGGGGTCGACCCCGTTCAGGTCGACCGGGTTCGCGATCTCCATCTGAGGGGTGCCCGCTCCCGGGTACGAAGTCACTCTGGTCGAGTCGTAGGCGGACGAGCCCACATCCAGGTTGAGGACGTCATCGGGGGAGAACACGTTGTAGGCGATGGCGTAGTCGTACCCGTAGACGACAGAGTTGTCGACCTGGAAATGGACGTTGCCGGGATCCGGCGTTCCCGCCGAGAGGACCACGGCCCCGACCGAGGTCGGGAACCCGTCCGGGGTGGTGCCGACCATGGTCGTGCCGTCGACCAGCATGTCGGCAGGGGCGCCACTGCTGCGCAGGTAGACGCCATCGCCGCCGAACGGGTTCACGATCACGGAATCGCGGATGTTCATCGTCCCGCCGAGGTTCAACCCACCGACCCCGGCCAAGACGATCAGCGCCGAGTTCTTGACCTCCACGGTGCCGGTCGGGCCGTTCTCCACGCCTCGAAAGGCGGTCAGGGTCGAGTTCAGGACATTGGCGGACCCATAGGCGACCACGGCGCTGTTGACCTTCGAGTTGTAGAGCCTCACGTTCGAGTTCTTGAGGGTGGCGCCGTCCTGCAGCCTCACGCCGACGGTCTTGTCTCCGAGAGGGCTTTCGGAGGCGAAATGGACGTTCAGGTTGTCGCCCACCGGCGCGCCGAATCCCAGGACCAGGCCGATCTTCTGGGTGTTGCTCGTGTCATCGGCGATGCTGACCGAGAGGTCGCTGATGCTGGAGCCGATGCCGCCCTCGAAACGGATCTGCGGGTCCTGCGGATCGGAGCCGGAGAGGACCGTGCTGTCGCCGGAGCCGATCAGGGTCAGCTTGTTCTCGTCCCCGAAGTTCGAGAGGTAGACCGGGCTCGGCATCACGAAATTGCCGGGTCCGACCTTGACCGTGTCCGGGCCGGCGTGGTCGTCGGCGGCGGAGACCGCATCCTGGATCGACGTCGACGTGCCGGTGAAGTTCTGGGTGCAGCTCGCCTCGCCGGGCAGCTCGGCGCAGTACACGTCCGCCTGGGCCTGGGCCGATCCGAACGCCGCGATCGACGCGAGGCCGATCGCCACGAGAACCAGTGCCTGTTTCATCCGACTCATCCAACCCTCCCGGTACCGAGTGATGTACCGAGCACCTTAACCCAGCGACCTCTGAATAAGATCGGCGTTCTTGGACGACGCGGCACGAAAGAAGCTGGAAGAGACCACCCGGTGGGAACCGGGGGAGTCTGAGGCGCGGATCTTCGCCGAGTGGCTGGAGGGCGGCTACTTCCACCCCGAGGCGACCGGCACCGCCGACGAGAACTACTCGGTCGCGATCCCGCCGCCCAACGTCACCGGCGTGCTCCACATGGGCCACGCTCTCAACGGCTCGATGCAGGACGCGCTGGTCCGCATGAACCGCATGAGCGGCAAGAACACGCTCTGGATCGTCGGCATGGACCACGCCGGGATCGCCACCCAGACCGTGGTCGAGAAGCGACTCAAGTCCGAGGGGATCAGCCGCCACGAGATCGGCCGCGAGGCGTTCACCGAGCGGGTCTGGGAGTGGAAGGAAGAGTTCGGCGGCTCGATCCGCGAGCAGTACAAGCGGCTCGGCGCCTCGGTCGACTACGAGCGCGAGCGCTTCACCCTGGACGAGGGCTACGCCCGCGCCGTCCGCAAGGTCTTCACCTCGCTCTACGAGAAGGGCTACATCTACCGCGACCACTACATGGTCAACTGGGATCCCGGCTCGCAGTCGGCGATCTCGGACCTCGAGGTGGTCAACGAGGAAGTCACGGACAAGCTCTTCTCGATCGACTATCCGGTCGAGGGCGGCGACCGGGTGCTGACCGTCGCCACGGTCCGCCCGGAGACGATGATGGCCGACACCGCCGTCGCCGTGAACCCGAACGACGAGCGTTACGCCGACCTGATCGGGAAGCACTGCATCCTGCCGCTGGTCGGCCGCCGCCTGCCGATCATCGCCGACGACCACGTCGACATCGAGTTCGGCACCGGCGCCCTCAAGATCACCCCGGGCCACGACATCAACGACTTCGAGATCGGCCGCCGCCACGGGCTGGAGGAGATCTCGGTGATCGGCGAGGACGGCCGCCTCACCGCCGAGGCCGGCGAGCGCTTCGAGGGCATGACCGTGGCCGAGGCCCAGGTCGCCGTGGCCGAGGCGCTGCGCGAGGAAGGCGCGCTCAGCGGGGAGGAGGAGTACGTCCACTCCGTCCCCTTCTCGGAGCGCTCCGGTGAGCGGATCGAGCCCCTGATCTCGCTGCAGTGGTTCTGCCGCATGGACGAGCTGGCCGCCCCCGCGATCGCCGCGGTCGAGGACGGCCGGGTCAACATCTCGCCCGGGCAGTGGAAGGGCGTCTACCTCAACTGGATGCGTGAGATCCGGCCCTGGTGCGTCTCCCGCCAGCTCTGGTGGGGCCACCGGATCCCGGTCTGGTACCGGGGCGACGAGACCTACGTCGGCGAGGTCGAGCCCGAGGGCGAGGGATGGGTCCAGGACGAGGACGTCCTCGACACCTGGTTCTCCTCGGCGATCTGGCCCTTCGCGACGCTCGGCTGGCCGGACGACACGGACGAGCTGAAGGCCTTCTACCCGACCGACTTCCTGACCACGGCCCGCGAGATCCTCTTCCTCTGGGTCGCGCGGATGATCATGACCGGCATCGAGTTCGCCGGCGACGTCCCCTTCAACGACGTCTACGTCCACTCGGTGATCCAGGCCCGCGACGGCCGCCGCATGTCGAAGAGCCTCGGCACCGGGATCGACCCGCTCGGCGAGATCGACGAGCACGGCGCCGACGCGCTCCGGTTCGGCCTGTTGGCGATGTCCTCCACCCAGGACGTCCGCTACTCCGACGCCAAGGTCCAGCAGGGCCGCGACCTCGCGACCAAGCTCTGGAACGCCTCGCGCCTGATCCTCCTCAACACCGAGGAGCCGACCGACCGGACCATCCCCGCCCAGCCGATCGCGCTGGAGGACCGTTGGATCCTCTCCCGCCTGGAGAGCACGATCGAGAGCGTCACCCGCCTGCTCGGCGAGTACGACTTCGCCCACGCCGCCCAGGAGCTCTACTCCTTCGTCTTCTCCGATCTCTGCGACTGGTACCTCGAGATCGCCAAGCCGCGCATCTACGACGGCGACCCGGAGATCGGCCAGGTCCTGCTCGGCACGCTCGAGCGCACCCTGGCGCTGGTCCACCCGCTGATGCCGTTCGTGACCGAGGAGATCTGGCGCTACCACCCGTACCGTGAGGGCCACCTCGTCGTCCACTCGTTCCCGGAGGCCGACTCGGCCCGGATCAGCGAGGCGGTCGAGCGCGAGGTCGGCGAGGCGATCGCCCTGACCCGCCAGCTGCGTGGTTGGCGCGACATGGCCGGTGTGCCGCCCAAGATCGTGCTCGGCGCGAGCGGCGACGCCTCTTCGGTGCCCGAGTTCGTCTCCCGGCTCGGCCGGATCGAGATCGGCGCCGGCGAGGGGGAGGTCGTCGCGACCGTCTCCGGCTTCGGCATCCGCGCCTCCGACGAGCTCGACATGGAGTCTGTCACGACCCGGATCGAGGCCCGGCGGAAGAAGATCGAGGGCGAGCTGAAGAAGATCGAGGGCAAGCTCTCGAACGAGCGGTTCGTCGAGAAGGCGCCGGCCGAGGTCGTCGCGGAGGAGCGCGAGAAGGTCGAGCGGCTCCGGGCCGAGCTGGCCGAACTCGGCTGAGGCCTACCGTGGACGGCCCCGAAGCCGACCGCTTCCTGAACTCGCTCGAGCCGATCGGGTGGAAGCTCGGGCTCGAACGGATGGAGCTGCTCTCCGACGAGTTGGGGCGGCCCCAGGACCGTTTCGACTCGATCCACGTGGTCGGCACCAACGGCAAGTCCTCCGTCTCGCGGATGATCGCCGCGATCTGCGAGGCCCATGGGGTGCCCTCGGGCTGCTCGCTCTCGCCGCATCTGAGGAGCTGGTCGGAGCGGGTCGTGATCGGCGGCCGCGAGGATCCCGAGCTCTTTGCCCGGGCGGTCGAGCGGACGGCCGAGGCGGCGGCCGCGGTCAACGCCCGTCTCGAAGGCGAGGAGATCACGCAGTTCGAGCTCGCGACGGCCGCCGCCTTCGTCGCGCTGGCCGAGGCCGGGGTGCGCCTGGCCGTGGTCGAGGCGGGGCTGGGCGGGCGGCTCGACGCGACCAACTCGATCCCGTCGAAGGTCACGGTGCTGACCTCGATCGGCCTCGACCACACCGAGTTCCTGGGGGAGACCGAGGTCGAGATCGCCGGTGAGAAGCTGGCCGTGCTGCGGCCCGGGACGACCCTGGTGCTCGGGCCGGTCTCGGACGAGGTCCGGGGGCTGGCGCGGCAGACCGCGGAGGAACGGGGCTGCGAGCTGATCGAGGTCGCGGCCGCCCCGGGCGGCTTCCAACGGACCAACTTCGCCGTCGCCGAGGCCGCCGCGGCCCGCTACCTGGGCGAGATCTCCGAGGCGAAGGCCGAGCGGGCGGTCGACGACCTGGTCATCCACGGTCGTCTCGAGCGGGTCGGCGAAGACCCGCCGGTGTACGCCGATGTGGCGCACAATCCGGCCGGGGCGGCGGCCCTGGCTCGCTCGCTGCCCGAGCTGGTCGGGGAGGTCCCGGTGATCGGTGTGATCGGGGTGCTCTCCGACAAGGACGCCGCCGGGATGCTGGAGGCCCTGTCCGGGGCGCTCGACCACGCCGTGTTCACCGGGTTGCCGGAGGGCGCGCTCGCCGCCTGGGGCGCCCGGCACGGGCTTTCCGGCGAGGTCGAGGAGCGTCCCGCCCGTGCTCTGGAGCGGGCTCGGGGCCTGGCCTCGGAGCGGGGCGGGGCGGTCGTGATAACGGGTTCTCACTTCCTCCTGGCACCCGGCGAGTAGGGGCAAGGCGTTTCCCAATCTGGGCCGGCGCGTGCGGTAACCGCCGGTTATGCGACGATTAGCAGGTGAATCGTCAGACTGGCTCCCAATTGCTGTCGATGATGGCGCTGGTCGCTGCGGTTGTGGCGATCGTCATTCTCGTCTTTTTCGGCATCGGGTACCTATTCGGAAGGATGTTCCTCTAGCTCACCATGCCTCTCGCCATCTTCGGAATCGACAACACCGCTTTGAACCTGGCCGTCACCCTGGTGATCCTGATGCTGGTCGCGATCTGGATCGCCCTGATCGTGTTCACCTTCACCGACGCCCGTCGCCGCATCTCCGACCCGTTCCTGGTCGGCTGCGCCACCGCGGCGTCCTTCTTCCCCTTCGTCGGCACGCTCGTCTACTCGATCCTCCGCCCGCCGGAGTTCCTCGACGACATCCGCGAACGCGAGACCGACATCCAGGAAGCCGAGGTCCGACTGCGGCACCTCCAGCACAACTCCTGCCACAAGTGCGGCTCGCCGGTCGAGAGCGACTTCATCCGTTGCCCCGCCTGCCGGACACGGCTCAAGGAGCCCTGCCCGACCTGCTCTAAGCCGGTCGGCCTGAACTGGAAGGTCTGCCCGTACTGCGAGACCACCCTGATCGCGCCGAAGCGCTCCTCCCGGAGCTCGTCGAAGCGGCCCAAGAGCGATTCCCGCTCGCGTTCGAGCAAGCCCGCGCAGTCCTCGTCCTCTTCCTCGTCGAAGGCACCGGCCAAGACCGAGGCCAAGTCGAGCCGCAACGAGCAGCCGACCCGCCGGGTCCGCAAGCCGGCCGCGGACGAAGCCGCCGAGAAGCCGCGCACCAGCCGCAGCAGCCGTCGCAAGGTCTCGGTCGGTGACGACGAGCCCTCGGACCCGATCAACCGCGGCGAGAACTGATCTTCGGCCCGGCCATCGGGCCGGCGCCACTCACGACACCAACCCAAATACGGAGTAAGCACCCATGTCCCAGACCCTGATCCTGGTCAAGCCTGACGCCTTCGAGCGCGCCCTCACCGGCGAGGTCCTCGCCCGCTTCGAGCGCAAGGGCCTCCGCATCGCCGCCCTCAAGAAGTTGACCGCCAGCGAGCAGATCGCCAACGAGCACTACGCCGAGCACAAGGAGAAGCCCTTCTTCGGCGAGCTGGTCGACTTCATCACCGGCGGCCCGCTGGTCGCCGCCGTCCTGGAGGGCCCCGAGGCCGTCAAGGCCGCCCGTCAGCTGATCGGCGCCACCAACCCGGTCGAGGCCGCCCCCGGCTCGATCCGCGGCGACTTCGCCCTCGAGGTGACCTTCAACATGGTCCACGGCTCCGACTCCGACGAGTCGGCCGCCCGCGAGATCGCGATCTGGTTCCCGGAAGGCATCTAAGAAGTCTCACCGGGGTGCGGTCGCTTATCCACCGTCAGGTGCCATTTTCGACCGCACCCCGATGGCTACCGTGGCCATCAGCTCGGCCGACGTGGCGAGGGTGACCCTCAGCCCGGCCTTCGTCATCAGCTCCATGGTCGCCTCGGCCTGACGGTCGCTGGTCTCGACCAGGACGCGCCCGCCGGGCGCCAGCCAGGACGGGGCCCCGGCGATCACCCGGCGCTGGAGGTCGAGCCCGTCCGCGCCTCCGTCCAAGGTGACCGGCTCCTCGTGGAGGCGGGCTTCCCTCGGCATGAGATGGATCTCGCCGGTCGGCACGTAGGGGGCGTTGACGAGCAGCAGGTCGACTCGGCCCCGGAGCGAACGGGGGAGGGGCTCGTAGAGGTCGCCCAGGTAGACGCGCCCGCCGACCTCGTCGACATTGACCCCGGCGCAGCGGACGGCGGCCGGATCGAGGTCGGCCGCATGGAGGTCGACCCCGCCGAGGCCGACCGCGACCGCGACGCCGATCGCGCCGGACCCGCAGCAGAGATCGACGGCGACATCGCCGCGTCGGCCCAGGCCGATCGCCTTCTCGACCAGGAACTCGGTCCGGTGCCTGGGCAGGAAGACCCCCGGCTCGACCCGGATCCGGAGCCCGCAGAACTCGGCCCAGCCCAGGATCTGCTGAAGCGGCTCGCCGTCCATGCGGCGCCGGGCCATCGATTCGAGCTCGGCCGGGGTGCCTGCCGCCTCGTCCAGGAGGCGCGCCTCGTCCTCGGCGAACACCGAGCCGGCGGCACGAAGTCGGTCGACCAGATCGTCCATTGCCGCCCAAGTCTGACCTCTGAGGCGGGCAGACGCCGTAGCGGGGCTAGGATGACTCGATGGGAGTAACCGAAAAGGTCGGGCGTGAAGACGCCGTCCGTCTCGCTCGAAGGCACTACCTGGCGCGTGAGCGCGTCGACATGCAGTCCCTGGCGACCGAACTGGGGATCGGCAGGACTACGCTCTACCGCTGGGTCGGGGATCGCGACGGCCTGATCTCGGAGGTGCTCTCCGGCATGGTCATCGAAGTGATCCGCACCGCGACCAGGGAAGCCGAGGGCGACAACCTCGACCGAGTCCTCGACGCGATGCGCCGCTTCATGGAGACCACGGCCGAGTTCGAGCCGCTCCGCCACCTGATCCAGACTGAGCCGGAGCTGGGCCTGCGGGTGATGCTGGCGCCGGGATCCCGCGTCTCGAAGGCGATCACCGGCGAGCTCCAGGCCGAGATCGAACGATCCCGGCCGGCCTGGAAGGGCCAGAAGGCGGAGGAGCTCTCCGACGTGCTCACCCAGATCGGCATGGCCTACGAGTGGGGCAACATCGCGATCCGCTCCGAACCCGAGATCGATCGCGCCATGCGGGCCATGGAGAGCCTGATCCGGGCCGCGGACGCCGGCCCTTCGTGAGCCTGGACGCGGGAACCAGGCCGGCCGCCGTGCTGGCCTCGGGATCGCCGCAGCGGCGGGAGATCCTCGAACGGCTCGGGATCGACTTCGAGGTCCTGGCCTCGGGCGAGGACGAACTGGTCGACGGCGACCCGGCCGAGGTGGTGCAGGCCAACCCGCTGATCAAGGCACGGGCGGTCGCCGAACAGGTCGGACCGGGCCGGTTGGTCATCGGCTGCGACACCGACGTGGCGCTGGACGGTCAGGTGATCGGAAAGCCCGAGGACGAAGCCCAGGCCCGCGAGTACCTGGAACGGCTCTCGGGCCGGACCCACAGCGTCTTCAGCGGCCTGGCGCTGGTCGGACCGGGGGCCGAGCAGCTGCGCAGCGGCCTGGCCGAGTCCCGGGTCAGCTTCCGCGAGCTCGGCGCCGGCGAGATCGATCGCTACCTGGCCAGCGGCGAGTGGCGGGGGCGGGCCGGCGGCTACGCGATCCAGGCCCGTGGCTCGGCCCTGGTCGCGGCGGTCGAGGGAGAGATCGCCAACGTGATCGGTCTGCCCATCGGACTTCTGCTGGATCTGGCTCCAGAACTGGATTTATGAACCGCTGAGATGGCGTCGCTAGGGTTGCCCGAGGCTGCAATCCTGCCCGCATCTCTCGACCCGGAGGGGCGGCATCCCCGCCGAGGTGAGAAAGTCGCCTGTCCGGGGTCGTGAGCCCCGGAAACCCTCCGCCTGCCCCGAGGGCGAACCGAACCGAGACAACCACCCGTGTACCGCAAACAAGTCAGACGTCGCCGAGCCGTGCTGATCGGCCTGATCGTGCTCGGCTTTGCCCTGCTCACTTTCACCTTCGGCAGCGGCTCCGGTGCGATCGGGGGCGGCCTCGGGACGATCTTCGACCCGATCACCAACGGCGCCAGCAGGGCGCTGAAGCCGGCTCGCGACCTGGTCAACTGGTTCGACGAGACCCTGGCCGCCCGGGGCGACAAGGACCGGCTCACCAAGGAGCTCGAGGAAGCTCGGGGCCAGGCCGTGGCGGGGCAGGTCGCGCTGGAGGAGAACCGGCAGCTGAGGAAGCTGGTCGGCCTCAAGGAGGCGGGCAAGATCCCCGACTCGTACTCCCCGGTCACCGTCAACGTGGTCGGCCGCTCGCCGACCGTCTGGTTCACCACGGTCAACATCAACGCCGGCTCCTCGGCCGGGGTCAAGGTCAACGACCCGGTCATCAGCGGCGACGGGCTGGTCGGTCGGATCAGCTCGGTCAGCGGCTCCGGAGCCGTGGTCACCCTGATCGCCGACAGTTCCTCCGCGGTCAGCTCGATGATCGTGCCCGGCGGCGCCCAGGGCGTGGTCAGGCCGAAGCTGGGCGATCCCGAGACCCTCGTCTTGGAATTCCTCGACGAGACCCGCAACGTGAGCCGCGGGCAGACCGTGGTCACCTCGGGCTGGCGCGGGGACGGGCTCTCCTCGCTCTACCCGCGCGGCATCCCGATCGGCGAGATCACCCGCGCCCCGATCGACGAGCGCGAGGCGATCCAGTCGGTCGAGCTCAAGCCCTTCGCCGACCTCCGCAACCTCGACGTGCTGCAGGTCCTCACGGGAGGCAACCGAGGATGATCATCACCGCCCGTTCCGCCGGCCGGATCGCGGTGCTGATCCTGCTCTTCACGATCCTCCAGGTCTCCTTCTTCTCCCAGATCGAGCTGCTCGGGACCTCGATGTGGATCCTGCCGGTCTGCGCCGCGATCTTCGGCCTGCTGGGCGGCAGCCTGATCGGGGCGACGGTCGGCTTCGCGATCGGCTTCCTCAGCGACGGGCTGAGCGACGGACCGCTCGGCAGCGCCTGCCTGATCTTCATGGGCGTCGGCTACCTGGCCGGCATGTACCGGGAGCGGACCGATCTGGTCGACCCGCCGACCATCCTCGCCGCGGGCGGCATCTCCACGCTCGGTTCGAACCTGGCGCTGGGCTTCTACACGGTCGTGGTCGGCTTCGATGCGTCTCTCAGCGGGTCGCTGATCCCCGACCTGATCCTGCAGGCTCTCTATGGTGTTCTCTTGGCGATTCCGCTCTACGCGCTGATCCACCGTGTTCTGAGACCAGCGCTGATCCACGAACCGGCGCACCGTCGCCGACCCGAGATCGAGCCCTTCGACTCCTGGCCGAGCGAACCGGACGCCCCGAACGGGAACTGACCCGATGAGAATCGAACCACTGGCACCGAAACCCAAGCGAAGCGGCACCTCGCGCCGTGTCGCCGTCATCGGCGGCGTCGGGTTGGTGCTGCTCGGGATCCTGTTCTTCCGCCTCTGGTCGCTGCAGATCGTGACCGGCGACAAGTACCTGGCGGAGGCGAACCAGAACCGGACCCGTGAGGTGCGCGTCCCGGCTCCCCGTGGCGACATCCTCGACCGCGACGGCGACGTCCTGGTCGACAACCGGATGAGCATGGCCCTCCAGCTCGACCCGGTCGAGATCCCGACCTCGGTGGCGGGGCGGCGGGAGCTCTACGCCCGGGTCGGCAAGGTGCTCGACCACGATGCCGACTGGGTCCGTCGCAAGGTCTACGAGACCAAGAAGGACGATCCGCCCGGCAGCCCGATCACCCTGGCCCAGGACGTCGACGACGACATCGTCTACTACCTCCAGGAGCACCAGGACGAGTTCCCGGAGGTGCATGTCAACCGGATCTTCGTGCGGAAGTACCCGCAGGGGCTGCTCGCCGCGCACATCCTCGGCAGCGTCGGCGAGGTGACGGCGGAGGATCTGGAGAAGAACCCGGAGAAGGACCTGGCCGCCGGCGACACGCTCGGCAAGACCGGGGTGGAGCAGACCTACGACGACCAGCTGCGCGGCAAGCCGGGCGACACTCGCCTCCAGGTGGACTCGACCGGCAAGGTCATCAGCCAGCTGCCCTCGACGCTGCCCGAGCCGGGGGAGAGCGTCAGGCTCTCGATCGACAAGAAGATCCAGGAGGCCGGCGAGTCCTCGCTGCAGAGCATCGGCCTGCCCGGGGCCTTCGTGGCGATGGACGTCAACAACGGCCAGGTCCTCGGCCTCGGCTCGAACCCGACCTTCGACCCCTCGATCTTCACTCACCCGCTGACCCAGAAGCAGGTCGACGACCTCTACGACGAGGATCTCGGGGCGCCGCTCTTCGACCGGGCGATCGGCGGCCAGTACGCGGTCGGCTCGATCTTCAAGCCGATCACCGCCCTGGCCGCGCTGGACGGCGGATACGTCACCCCGGACAAGGTGGTGAACGATGCCGGCACGATCAAGATCGCCGATCAGGACTTCAACAACGCCGGCAAGGAAGCGCATGGCCCGGTCGACCTGAGACGGTCGCTCGAGGTCTCCTCCGACGTCTACTACTACCTGCTCGGCGCCGACATGAACGGCACCCGGCAGCTGCAGAACTGGGCCGGCTACTTCGGTCTGGGCAAGCCGACCGGGATCGACATCCCGGGCGAGTCGGAAGGTCTCGTGCCGACCCCCAAGTGGGTCAACCAGGCGCACAAGGAGGAACCCAAGTACTACGACCCGTGGGCGATCGGCCAGAACATCCAGTTCGCGATCGGCCAGGGCTACTTCCAGGCCAGCCCCCTGCAGATGGCGGTCGCCTACTCCGCGCTGGGCAACGGCGGGACGGTGCTCAAGCCGCAGATCCTGCTGCAGACCGAGGACGCGGCGGGTCGCGTGATCAAGGAGGCCGAGCCCGAGGTCACCGGCGAGGTGCCGATCGACCCCGCCTACCGCCAGGTCATCATGGAGGGCCTCCACGACGCCGCCCAGGCCCCCGAGGGCACCTCGTACCAGGTCTTCGGCGGCTTCCCGGTCAAGATCGCCGGCAAGACCGGCACGGCCGAGCGGACCAACGAGCCCGACCAGGCCTGGTACGCGGCCCTGGCTCCCTATCCCGACCCCGAGATCGCGGTGATCGTGACCGTGGAGCGGGGCGGGTTCGGCGCCGACACGGCCGCGCCGGTCGCGCTCCAGATCCTCCAGGACTACTTCCACAAGCAGGCCAAGGCGGTCTCCGGCAGCAGCGGGAACGTGGAGTGATGGAGTCCTCCCGGATACCACGCGATTCCGCTCCCCGTGCCGGGTTGAAGCTGCTCGACCGGGTCGGCTTCGCGGGCATGGACGGATGGCTCGCGTTCTCGGCCCTGGGGCTGCTCGCCTGCTCCCTGTTCACCCTCTACGAAGCGTCCGATTCCTCGATCGCCGGCGCACCCCAGCAGTACGTCCAGCGGCAGGCTCTCTATGGTTTGGTCGGAATCATCGGAATGATTGCCGTATCCCGCATCGACTATTCCCGCTTCAGGGAGCTACGTGTCGGTATCTACACGTTCCTCTGCGCCTCGATCTTCGCGGTGTTCACCTTCGGCGTGGCCGCACGCGGATCGACGAACCAACTTGAACTTCCCTTCTTCACCTTCCAACCGGCCGAGCTGGGCAAGCTGCTCTTGATTCTCGCCCTGGCCGGGTTCGTGATCGACGGGGCCCGCAGGGGCTCCGACGCGCAACGGACGATCAGATATCTCGCGCTCGGGCTCGTACCGACCGGCCTGGTCCTGCTTCAGGACCTGGGCACGTCGCTCGTCTTCGGCGCGATAACGATCGCGATCATGGTCGCGTCCGGCGTTCGCTGGTCGCACCTGGCCGTGATCGGGGCCGCTCTGGCCGCTTTCGTCACCATCGTGCTGGTCATCCTCCCGATGGCCGGAACCCCGGTGCTGAAGGAGTACCAGCAGGATCGGCTCACTTCGTTTCTCAACCCCTCATCGACTGTCGGTGACGCGGGTTATCAGCAGAACCAGGCCAAGGTCGGAATCGGCGCCGGTGGAACCACCGGCCGAGGAAACCAGGCCACACAGTCCAGCTTCGGCTTCGTACCCGAGCGGCACACGGACTTCATTTTCGCCGTGGTCGCCGAGCGTTACGGATTCGTCGGGGCGGCACTCGTCTTATCCCTTTTTGCCCTGCTCTTCTGGCGGGCGCTGCGTCTGATGACGCTCTCGAAGAACTTCTACGGAACCCTGGTCGCGGCTGGAATTGCCACCGCGATCATCTTCCAGGTCTTCGTAAACGTGGGAATGAACCTCGGCATCATGCCGATCACCGGCATACCTTTGCCGCTGATGAGCTACGGAGGCTCGGCGATCATCGCCACCTTCCTGATGATCGGGGTCCTACAGAGCATTCACATCGAGTCGCACGCCGCACAGAGGAGCCCGTGGATCGACTGAGAATCCATGGGCATCCAATCTGAACGGAAAACGACTTCCAAATGAAAAAAACCATTGTTGTTTCGGCCGATCGCGGTGAGACCCGCGTCGCCGTCCTCGAGGCCAAGACCGTCAAATCGAAGCGTGAGGTCGCCGAGGTCTACATCGAACGCCGGGGCGGTCGCTCCCTGGTGGGGAACATCTACCTGGGCAAGGTCGACAACGTCCTGCCCGGGATGGAAGCGGCCTTCGTCGACATCGGCCTGGAGCGGAACGGCTTCCTCCACGTCGACGAGATCCTCCTGCCCGACGGCCAGCAGGCGCCGCGCCGCGGCCGGGGCCAGGGCCGTCGCATCGACGAGCTGATCAAGCCCAAGCAGGAGATCCTGGTCCAGGTGATCAAGGACCCGATCAAGTCGAAGGGCGCCCGCCTCTCGATGAACGTCACCATCGCCGGCCGTTACCTGGTCTACGCGCCGAACGGCTCCGGAGTGGGGGTGAGCCGCCGGCTCGGCGACAAGGAGCGCGATCGTCTGCGCCGCATGGTCAGCCGGACCTACGAAGGTCCCGGCGGCCTGATCGTCCGCACCGCCGCCCACGGCGCCAAGAAGGCCGACTTCACCCGTGAGATCGCCTACCTGCACCGGCTCAACGACGTGCTGGAGAAGCGGCAGGAGGGCGTCAAGGCCCCCTCGCTCGTCTTCCAGGAGCAGGACCTGCCGGTCCGGGTGCTCCGCGACGTCTTCCTCAACGAGTTCGACAAGGCGATCATCGACGATGAGAAGCAGTACGAACGGGTCACCAGCTTCTTCCAGCGCACCGCGCCGGAGCTGGTCGAGGGGGTCGAGCACTACAAGGGCAAGAAGCCGCTCTTCGAGAAGTGGGAGATCGAGAAGGCGATCCAGTCGACCCTGGGCCGTCGCATCGACCTGCCCTCCGGCGGCTACCTGATCATCGACTACACCGAGGCGCTGACCGTGATCGACGTCAACTCCGGCTCCTTCACGGGCCGGGGCAAGGGCGGTCTCGAGGAGACGATCACCAAGGTCAACACCGAGGCCGCGGCCGAGGTGGTCCGCCAGCTGCGGCTGCGTGACATCGGCGGCATCATCGTCATCGACTTCATCGACATGGCCAAGGGCAAGAACCGCGACAAGGTGCTCGGCACCCTGCGTGACGCGCTCGACGCCGACAAGTCGAAGAGCTACCTGGTCGAGATCTCGCCGCTGGGCCTGGTCGAGATGACCCGCCAGAACATCACCGACGGCGTGCGCGAGATCCTCACGGTCAAGTGCCCGACCTGTGACGGCGACGGCGTCGTGCTCTCGGCCGAGACGGTCGCGCTGGAGGGTCTCCGCAAGATGAAGGAGATCGCCGCCGATCACCCGGACGAGGAGGCGTTCCTGATCCGGGTCCACCCGAAGGTCGCGGCTCTGCTCAACGACACCGACTCGGGCCTGCTCGAGCTCGAGGGGGAGACCGGCAAGCGTTTCCACTTCGAGGGTGGCGAGGCGCTGGCGATCGACAACTTCGAACTGATCGAGTCCGGCGAGAAGGCCGCGATCGAGGAGCGGGCGCTGCCGTTCCGACCGGGCGAGGAGGTCTTCGTCAAGGTCGAGGAGCCCCACATGTACAACGCCGACGACGCGATCGCGCGCATCGATTCGTACATCATCAGCATCACCGGGGCCGCCGGAATGGTCGGCGAGCGCAAGATGGTGCGGATCCAGTCGGTCGAGCGGGCCGCCGCGGTGGCCGAGCTGCTGCCGGAGGAGAGCCAGCCGGAGGAGGCTCGCAAGCCCGACCGGAGCAAGAAGAACGGCGCCGGCAAGGGCGGGCAGAAGAAGCGCGAGACGGAGTCCGCCGCCAAGTCTCCGGCCAAGGAGAAGGCCTCGGAGAAGAAGCCCGAGGCCAAGCCGGAAGCCGAATCCGACCCAGAGAAAGGGTCGGAGGGTGAGAAAGAGGACAAATCGGTAAACTCCGGACGGTTCGGCCTCAGGCGCGGACGACGCAGGCGTGGCCGCAAGAAGGCCAGCGCTGACGGCTGAGAAGACCAGACAAGGATTTGTGAGCTAGAGACATGTACGCGGTTGTTGAAAGTGGTGGCAAGCAGTACCGGGTCGAAGAGGGCACGGTCCTGGTCGTCGATCGCCTGAAGGCGGAAGAAGGCGACAAGGTCGCGCTGAAGCCGGTCATGTTCAAGGGCGACGACGTCGTCGTCGACGCGAAGGGCCTGGAGAAGGTCAAGATCGAAGCGAAGGTCACCGAGCACCTGCGCGGCGACAAGATCAAGGTCTTCAAGTACAAGCCGAAGAAGGGCTACAGCCGTCGGGCCGGCCATCGCGCCGAGCTGACCAAGCTCGAAGTCACCAAGCTGGGTGCCGGCGCCAAGAAGAAGGCCGCCCCGAAGAAGGCCGAAGAGAAGGCCGCTGACAAGAAGGAGGACACCGATGGCGCATAAGAAGGGACTCGGATCCTCACGGAACGGTCGTGACTCGAACCCCAAGATGCTCGGGGTGAAGGTCTTCGCCGGCGAGACCGTCTCCGGCGGCGAGATCATCGTCCGTCAGCGCGGCACGAAGTTCTGGCCGGGCGAGGGCACCGGCCTCGGCCGTGACCACACCATCTTCGCGACCCGACCGGGAACGGTCGAGTTCAAGCCCGGCCGCCGCGGCCGGACCATCTCGGTCGCCCCGGCCGAGTAAC
>JAFKLL010000048.1 GCA_017304845.1 Solirubrobacterales bacterium | reverse complement strand
GTCGACGTACCGGGCGGTGAGGGTGGCGATCCCGGAGAGGTGGCCGAGGAAGTTCAGGGCGACCCGTTCGCCGGCCAGGATCGCCCGGGCCGGCCCGTTGATCAGGGCGACGTCGCGGGGCACCGAGTCGTGCCAGTGCCCTTCGACCACCGTGTGGTCGATCTCGGTCACGCCGACCTGGCGGAACACCTCGTCGACCACGTCGAGGCCGAAGATCACGCCGGGCCGCTTGAGGACGATGTGGGCCTGGGCGGTGAGCTCCTCCGGCACGGTGGCGTTCGCGGTGACGTCGCCGGTCCCGATGTCCTCGGCCAGCGCGCGGGCGATCAGCTCGGACGTTCCGTCCGGAAGGTGGCTCATGCCGGGAGCCTATGCTCTCTCCGATGGGTACGTTCACCCACACCGCCTTCGACACCTCGCTCGGTCCGGTCGCGATCGCGGCCACCGACGACGGCGTCGTCCGCTGCAACCTGCCGGGGTCCGACCCGGACGCGCTGGTCGAGGAGGTGGCGACGCGAACCGGGCTCTCCCCGGTCGAGGGCGGCGACCTGGTCGACGACGCGGCCGACCAGGTGATCGGCTTCCTGGAAGGCGGTCTGCGCGAGTTCGACCTGGAGCTCGATTGGCGCCTGATCGGCGGCTTCCACCGCCAGGTGCTGCAGGCGACGGCGACGATCCCGTACGGGGAGACCGCCAGCTACGGCGAGGTCGCGGCCCTGGCCGGAAAGCCGGGAGCGGCCCGGTCCGCCGGAACCGCCCTCTCCCGCAACCCGATCGCCCTGGTCGTCCCCTGCCACCGGATCATCAAGTCCGACGGCTCGATCGGAGGCTACGGCGGAGGCAGATCCGGCGTGGAGTTGAAACGACGCCTGCTGGACCTGGAGCAGGACTAGGCGGCTAGCCGGCGGTCCGGTTCAGGTACTCCCGGATGAAGCCGTCGATGTCGCCGTCGAGGACGCGCTGCGCGTCGCCGACCTCGAAGTCGGTGCGGTGGTCCTTGACCATCGTGTACGGCTGGAGCACGTAGGAGCGGATCTGGGATCCCCAGGCGACGTCCTTGACCTCGCCCCGCTCCTGGTTGACGACTTCGGCCCGCTTGCGCTCCTCGAGCTCGATCAGCTTCGACTTGAGCATCTGCATCGCGACCGCCTTGTTCTGGGTCTGCGAGCGCTCGTTCTGGCACTGGACCACGACGCCGGTCGGCTCGTGGGTGATCCGCACCGCCGAGTCGGTCTTGTTGACGTGCTGGCCGCCGGCGCCGGAGGCGCGGTAGGTGTCGACCCGGATGTCGGCGTCGTCGATCTCGACCTCGACGTTCTCGTCGACCACCGGGGCGACGTCGACCTGGGCGAAGCTCGTGTGGCGACGGGCCGAGGAATCGAAGGGCGAGATCCGGACCAGCCTGTGGACGCCGCGCTCGGCCGCGATCAGCCCGTAGGCGTTCTCGCCCTTGAGCACGAAGGTGGCCGACTTGAGACCGGCCTCCTCGCCCTCGGACGCTTCCCGCATCTCGACCGAGAAGCCGCGCCGCTCGGCCCAACGCAGATACATGCGGAGCAGGATCTCCGCCCAGTCCTGCGAGTCGGTGCCGCCGGCCCCGGCATGCACCGAGACGATCGCGTCGCCGTGGTCGTACTCGCCGCTGAAGAGACGCGCCTCCTCGAGCTCCTCCAGGCGCGACTCGACCGAACCCAGCTGCTCCTCGAGCTCGGCGGCGATCTCCTCGTCGGCCTCGGCCATCTCGGCCATCTCGGCCAGGTCGCCGGCCTCGCCCTGCAGGGAACGGAAACCTTCGAGCTTGCGCTGGGCCCGCGCGTGCTGAGCCGAGATCGTGGCCGCATGCTCCTGGTCATCCCAGAAACCGGGCTTCTGCATCTCGTCCTCGAGTCGTGCGACCTCGTCCTCGAGACCCTTGGGGTCGAGGTAGTCGGTGAGCAGGGTCAGGTGCTCGTCGATGGCCGCCAGACGGGCGCCGATCGACTCGGTGTTCAACGCTTCAGCCACGGATGGAGACTACTCGCCCCCGGCCTGCGAAGATGTAAGCCAAGGCAGGGAACGAAAGGGAGCCGATGAGATTTGAAACCGTGACCGGATGTCACCCCCAGAAGCTGTGCGCCGCGATCCTCGCGGTCGCCGCCACGCTCGCCTTCTGGGTCGCCTCCGCCGAGGCGTCGCCCCAGGCTTCGTCGAGCGTGATCAACGGTCAGGCGACCAGCATCTCGAAGTGGCCGTGGCAGGTGGCGATGGCCGAGAGCCCCGGGCACCGACCGGGCGTCTCGCCGAAGAAGCGCCAGCTCTGCGGCGGTTCGATCGTGGCCCCGACCATGGTCCTGACCGCCGCGCATTGCGCGATCGAGATCGAGAAGACGAAACCGGAGTTCTTCACCGTGATCGCCGGTCGCACCGACCTCAACGACACCGGCAAGGGAGTCGAGGTCCCGATCGTCGACACGTACTTCCCGAAGACCCGGAGCGGCATTCCCCGCTACCTGATCCAGTCGGACTGGGACGTCGCCCTGCTCGAGCTCGCGGAGCCGCTGACCCAGACCCCGATCAAGATCGCCGGGCCGGACGAGCAGTCGCTGCTGAAGCCGGGCCGGACGGCGGTCACCACCGGCTGGGGGACCATCAACCCGTCCCGCCCGGTCCGGCCGAAGGGCCTGATGATGGGCAGGACCAACATCCAGCCCCCGTCGGTCTGCCACCTGCTCGATTTCTTCATCCCGTTCAGCGCCGAGACCCAGTTCTGCATGGGCGACTCCCGCGGGCGGGCATCCTCCTGTTACGGCGACAGCGGCGGCCCCACCGTGATCGCCACCGATGACGGCTACCGCCAGATCGGCGCGGTCAGCCTCGGCTACGGGATCTGCGACGGGACCATCCCGTCGATCGACACCGGGGTCGCCCGCCCCGAGGTCGGCGCCTGGATCGGTTCAACCGTCCAGGACCGGGCCGGCGTGGATCCGCTCGGCAGCGGTGCGACCGCGGACCCGGTCGGCAGGCTCTGCCGGGTCCCGAACATGGGCCGGGTCACCAGGGCGAAGGCGATCGCCAACCTGCGCAAGGCGGGCTGCCGCAACATCAAGGTGGTGCTGCAGCCGCTGCCGGCGAGGAAGTCCCAGAAGCGGTTCGCCGGGAAGGTCAGCGACATGGCCGCCTTCCCCGGCTGGCTCTGGAACCCCTCGGTCCCGTTTAAGCTTGGCATCGGTGTCTGGAAACCTCGCACCCCGGCTCGATAGATGACGACGACCGCGGCCGACGCCGCCCGCCGGCGACGGCGTCTGCTGCGGGTCATCTCGGTCTCGATCGCGGTCGCGATCCTGACCATCGCGATGAAGTTCGCGGCCTGGCTGCTGACCGGGTCGGTCGGCCTGCTCTCCGACGCGGCCGAGTCGGTGGTGAACGTGGTCGCGGCCGGGGTCGCCCTCGGCGTGATCCTCTGGTCGACCCGCCCGGCTGACGAGGACCACGCCTACGGCCACGAGAAGGCCGACTACCTCTCGGCCGGGTTCGAGGGTGCCCTGATCCTGCTGGCCGCCGCGACCATCGCCTACGCGGCGATCGACCGTCTGATCCATCCCACGGAGCTGACCGCGGTCGGGATCGGCCTCGCGGTCTCGGCGGTCGCCTCGCTGATCAACCTGCTCACCGCCCGTCTCCTGATCCGGACCGGAGAGGAGGAATCGTCACTGGTGCTCACCGCCGACGGGCGGCACCTGATGACCGACGTCGCCACCTCGGCCGGGGTGATCGTCGGGGTCGGGCTGGTCTGGCTGACCGGCTGGAAGACGCTCGACCCGCTGATCGCGCTGGTCGTCGCCGCCAACATCGTCCGCACCGGCGTCCGCCTGGTCTCGGACTCGATGTCGGGGCTGATGGACAAGGCCCTTCCGGACGCCGAGCTAGCCCTCGTGCACCAGGTCCTCGACGGCTACGAGAGCGAGGAGATCCACTTCCACGCGCTCCGCACCCGCCAGGCCGGGCGCCGCACCTTCATCTCGATCCACGTCCTGGTCCCCGGGGAGTGGAGCGTCAAGGAGGGGCATGACCTGGCCGAACGGGTCGAGGAAGACCTGCGGGACCGCTTCGAGCAGGCGACGGTCTTCACTCACCTGGAACCGATCGAGGACCCCGTCTCCTTCGCGGACACGGGGCTGGACCGCTCAGCGGACCCTCACTGAGGGCCTGCGGTCAACCGGCGAAGGCGACCCTGGCCTCGTCCCGATCCTCGAAGGGGCGCCAGCTCTTGATCAGGTCGTCCTCGATCTCGAACAGCCAGGCCAGCTCGTCCGTGTAGGCGAGCTCGTCGGTCTCCTCCCAGCGCCACTCGCGCTTGACCAGCGCCAGGACCCTGCCCGGGGCGCATTCGCAGGACTCGATCAGGACGGTCTGCTGGACGCCGCCGGGCTTCTTCGTGGCCCAGGCGCGAGCCTCCTCGCGGCCCTTCCTGAGGCCCCGCATCCCGTGGATCTCGACCTCGGGATGGAGGATCTCGACGAAGGCGTCCAGCTCCGACCTGTTGAAGGTCGAGACGAACTCCCGCGCCGCCTTTTCCTCCGGTGTCACGGCTCTAAGAGCCGTGACACTTCTTGTACTTCTTGCCCGAGCCGCACCAACAGGGGTCGTTGCGGCCGATGCTCTCCTTGTCTGACTTGACCACGGTGGCCGCGCCGCCGGCGTCGCCGCCGACGTTGGGCACCCCGCCGGGGACCACGCCGGGCACCCCGCCGGCCTCGGCCGGGCCCGGGGTCGCACCCGCCGCGACCTCGGCCAGGGCCGAGGGCTGGGCTTCCGCGGTGCCGCCCGAGTAGTCGAAGCGGGAGTCGTCCGGCTCCTCGGCCGGGGCGGCGAAGGCGCCGTCGGCCTGACCGGGCTCGATCTCGATCTCGACGTTGAAGACGAGGCGGCTGAACTCCTCCCAGATGCCGTTCATCAGCTCCTGGAACATGGAGTAGCCCTCGTTCTTGTAGGCCACGAGCGGATCGATCTGGGCGAACCCGCGGAGGTGGATGCCCTCGCGCAGGTAGTCCATGTCGTAGAGGTGCTCGCGCCAGCGCGAGTCGATCACCTGCATCAGCAGGGTCCGCTCCAGGTAGCGCATGATCTCCGGGCCGAACTCGGCCTCACGCTCGTCGTACGCCTTCTGGGCGTCCTCGTAGAGATCCTGCTTGAGCGCCTCGGGGTCGGTGGTCTCCGGGGACATCCCGGCGACGTCTATCGCGCAGGGCCAGATCTGGTGGAGCTGCGAATCGAGTCCGGGCAGATCCCACTCCTCGAGGATGTCGCCGGCCATGTACTCGTCGACCAGGCGGCCGATCACGCCGTTGACCTCGTCACGGGCGATCTCCGACATGTCACGGCCTTCGAGGATCTCG
Organism: Solirubrobacterales bacterium; assembly: GCA_017304845.1. Lineage (GTDB taxonomy): Bacteria > Actinomycetota > Thermoleophilia > Solirubrobacterales > 70-9 > 67-14. The sequence continues at coordinate 12,925 of JAFKLL010000048.1, read as the reverse complement.
CCGCGGTACTTGTAGATCACGCGGCGCTGCTCGTTCATGACGTCGTCGTACTCGAGCACGCGCTTACGGATCAGGAAGTTCTGCTCCTCGACCTTCTTCTGGGCGTTCTCGACGGTCTTGGTGAGCATCTTCGCCTCGAGCGGCATCTCCTCGCCGTCGTCGCCCACCGGGCCGAGACGATCGAGGATCTTGTAGATGCGGTCGCCGGCGAAGAGCCGGATCACGTCGTCCTCGGCGGAGAGGAAGAAGCGGGAGGCGCCCGGGTCGCCCTGACGGCCGGCACGACCGCGGAGCTGGTTGTCGATACGCCTCGACTCGTGACGCTCGGTGCCGCAGATGAAGAGGCCGCCCAACTCCTTGACCTCCTCGGCCTCGGCGTCGCACTGTGGCTTCAGTTCCTTGGCGATCTTCTCGACCGCCTCGTTGTAGCCCTCGTCCTCGGGACGGAGGCCCTGCTTGGCGACCTGCGGGTGGGCCATGCCCTCAGGGTCGCCGCCGAGCTTGATGTCGACGCCACGGCCGGCCATGTTGGTCGCGATCGTGACCGAGCCCTTGCGCCCGGCCTGGGCGATCGTCTCGCCTTCGCGCTCGGCGTACTCGGGCTTCGCGTTGAGCACCACGTGCTCGATGCCCTGGCGCTTGAGCTCCGCCGAGATCATCTCGGAGACCTCGACCGAGACGGTGCCGACCAGGATCGGCTGGCCGGTCTCGTGCCGGGTGACCAGCTCCTTGATCACGGCCTTCCACTTGCCGTCCCTGGTCTTGAAGATCTGGTCGTTCTGGTCGTCGCGCGAGATCGGGCGGTTGGTCGGAACCTCGACCACCGGGATCTTGTAGATCTTCATGAACTCGGTGGCCTCGGTGAGGGCCGTGCCGGTCATGCCGGAGAGCTTGTCGTAGAGCCGGAAGTAGTTCTGCAGCGTGATCGTGGCGAGGGTCTGGTTCTCCTCGCGGATCGCCACGCCCTCCTTCGCCTCGACCGCCTGGTGGAGACCCTCCGACCAACGGCGTCCCTCAAGGATGCGGCCGGTGAACTCGTCGATGATCATGACCTCGCCGTCGACCACGGCGTAGTCCTTGTCCTTCTTGTAGAGGGACTCGGCCTTGAGCGACTGGATCAGGTGGTTGACCAGGTTGCCGTTCTCGGCCAGGTAGAGGTTCTCTACGCCGACGAACTTCTCGGCGTTCTCGACCCCGCGCTCGGTCGGCGAGACGGTCTTGTGCTTCTCGTCGTACTCGTAGTCGTAGTCGGCGTCGGAGGTGTCCTTGGACTCGCCCATCGACTTGAGCTTGACCTCGGCCGGGACACCCTCGAGCTGCTTGGCCAGGCGGGCGAAGGTGTAGTAGGTCTGGGCCGCTTCCTCCGGCGCGCCGGAGATGATCAGCGGGGTCCGCGCCTCGTCGATCAGGATGTTGTCGACCTCGTCGACGATCGCGAAGTCATGGGCGCGCTGGACCTTCTGGTCGAGCGAGGCGGCCATGTTGTCGCGGAGATAGTCGAAGCCGAACTCGGAGTTGGTGCCGTAGGTGATGTCGCAGGCGTACTTCTCGCGACGGGCGGCGGGCTCGTCGTCCTCCTGGATCCACCCGACGCTGACGCCGAGCATGTCGTAGATCGGCTTCATCCAGAGCGCGTCTCGCTTGGAGAGGTAGTCGTTGACGGTGACCACGTGGACCGACTTGCCGCCGAGCGCGTTGAGCACGATCGCCAGGGTGCTGGTCAGGGTCTTGCCCTCGCCGGTCTTCATCTCGGCGATGGCGCCGTCGTGGACGACCATCCCGCCGATCAGCTGCACGTCATAGTGCCGCTGTCCCAAGGCGCGGAAGGCGGCTTCGCGGGTCAGCGCAAACGATTCGGGCAGCAGGTCGTCGAGCGATTCTCCGTTCTTCGCCCGTTCCCTGATCTCGTTGGCTTCCGCGAGCAGCTCCTCGTCCGTGAGCTCCTTCATCTCGGGCTCGATCCGGTTGATGGATTCGACCCGCTTTTCGTATGCCTTGAACTTGCGCCCCTCCCCCATCCTGAGCGCCCGATCGATTAGCTGAATGGCCATGGAGACAAGGTTAGCCGTTGAGGGTCACGGCCGAGTAAAGCCCCGGCAGACGAAAGGGCCGGATCGACCGGCCCTTCGCGTCCAACTGGGTATGGGTCCGGCTAGATGCCGGGTTGGGCCCCTCCAGCCTCCCGGCCCTGAAGCCGGTTGACCAGTTTCCGGGTCTCACGTCTCTTCCTTCGTTTCTCCCGGTGGCGTTTCACCTGCCTGCGCATGTCCTCCGCGATCTCGTGGACGGTGTGCGTCATCTCCGGACTGGCCTCGTGGGCGTGGAGCGTCACGCCCTTGAGGTGGAGCGTCGCCTCGGCCACGAACTTGTCGGAGATGGCCGGGTTCTGCTCCTCGGACACGACAACATCAAGGCGGGCCAGCGGCGATACCTGCTCTCCGAGCCGCCGGAACCTCTGGGTCACCTGCTCGCGCAATTCTTCGTCTACCTCGACGTTGCGACCACGAATATCGATTCGCATGGGACCTCCTCGCGGGGTTGTGTTCCTTTGACCGATGGTAGCCGGGGCGTCCGACGGTGACAAGGGGGTGAAACACGGATCTCACAGCCGGCGGGTGAAAGTGAGCGCCTCGACCCTCGACGCCCCCGCCGCACGTAGCGCCGCGGCGCCCGCGGCGAGCGTGGCGCCGGTGGTCATCACGTCGTCGACCAGGAGCGCCTCCCGCCCGGCGAGTAGCCCCGGAGCCTCCTCGATCGGGCGGATCAGGGGCGGGTCCGCGAGCCGCCCGGCCCGCCCCCGGCCCCGCTGCCTCCTCGATCCCCGCCTGACCAGGGGCTGGAGCAGATCGAGCTCGAGTCGCTCCGCGACCTGGCCGGCCAGGGTCAGGACCGGGTCGAAGCCGCGCAGCCAGGTGCGCAGACGGGCCGGCGGGATCGGGACCAGGACCCGCTCGCCGACCGGGCTCCCCGCGGCATCCGCCATGTACCCGGCGATCACCGGGGCCAGGCCGGTCAGGCGACGGAACTTGAAGGCGGTGAGCACGGCCCGCGGAACGCCGTCGTGGTCGGCGCAGGACGCGACCCGGAACACGCCGGGCGGCGGGTCGCGGCGCAGCACCGGGGATCGGTTCAGGGCCCGCAGGCACTCACCGCAGAGCGGCGACTCGGGGCCGGTCCGGGCCCGGCAGACCGGGCAGAGCGGCGGGCTGAGGAGCTTGAACGGCGCGTCCACTCCCCCAGCCTGCCGGGGGAAACCTCAAGCGTGTCGCGCGGAGCGCAACGAATCAGTCAAGCGTGGGGCCGAGCAGGCCGCCGGCCAGGAAGGCCCCCTGCTCCAGGGACGAACGATCCAGCAGGACCGCCTCCCTCACCCCGGCCCGGGCGCCGATCGAGCAGCCCGCGCCGATCACCAACGGCCCGACCAGCTGGGCTCCGGCGCCGATCCTGGTGCCGTCCCCGATCAGGACCGGCCCGTCGATCTCGGCCCCGTCGAGACCCTCGGCCTCGCCCTCGACCCAGACGCCGGGCATCGCCTCCCGCTCCGGCAGACCGAGGTCGACCGCGCCCTCGAGCGCGTCGAAGTTGCTCTGGACCAGCTCGTCGATCGTGCCGATGTCGTTCCAGTACGAATCGGTCTCGTGCGCGTAGAAGTCGATGCCGGCCTCGAGCAGCGACGGGAAGACGTCGTAGGCCCAGTCGGCGAAGCCCTCGGGATGGCCCGGTGCGGCGAGCTTGCTCTCGCCGGGGGCCGGGAAGTGATCGAAGATCTCCCGCTTGAACATGTAGATGCCGCAGTTGGCGAGGTCGGACAGCGCCTCGGCGGGGTCGGGCTTCTCCTGGAAGCCCTGGATCCGGCCGGACTCGTCGGTGATCACGACGCCGAACTCGGAGGTGTCGGCGACCCGGCGCGTGGCCAGGGTGGCGATGCCGCCGTGCGAACGGTGGAACTCCCGCATCGCGGCGAGGTCGATGTCGGTCATCGCGTCGCCCGAGATGACCAGGAAGTCCTCCTCGAAGAAATGCGAGGCGTGACGGACGCCGCCGGCCGTGCCGAGCAGCTCCTCCTCGTGGCTGTAGCTCAGCTCGACGCCGAAATCGGACCCGTCGCCGAAGTGGGCCTGGATCACTTCCGGGAACCAGTGGACGTTGGCGATCACCTCGGTGAACCCGTGACCGGCCAGCAACCTCACGATGTGCTCCATCACCGGCCGGTTCAGGACCGGCACCATCGGCTTGGGCACGGATCGGGTCACTGGTCTGAGCCTCGTGCCCAGCCCCGCCGCCAGGACCATCGCCCTCATCAAGTCTTGCCCAGGCGCCGCTTGAAATTCTGGATCTCGTCGACCGGGAGAGGGTCGACTCCGCGCAGGTTCGCAACCTCGACGGAGACCAGGTCTCCGAACATCACAGCCCAGAACAGTCTCTCCGAGCGCGTCTCGCCCAGGGTCTCGACCGAGAAGACCGGGGCCCCGGTCTGTTCGATCGATTCCGCGGTCAGGTCCATCCTGCGACGTTCCCGGGGCGACTGCCCGGAATCGGTCAGGAAGATCGCGCCGAGGCCGCCGGTTCCCTTCGACCACGCCTCCATGAGGTTGTGGTTCGCTTCGGGGATCTCCGCCGGGAAGGCGAGCTGCTTCGCGTTCTCGTTGAACTGATTGGCCCAGCGCTTGGCCGGGGCTGTGGTCAGGCTTGCTCCATGCACTACCACTGGAGTGTCGCCGATCTGGGCCGCGAGTGCCCTCGCCATCGGCTCCATGTCCGCCTTGTGGGCGTCGAGGAAGTCAGCCGCCTGCTCCAGTTCACGGCGCACGTCCGGCGCCACGCCGGCCAGATGCGCGACGTAGGCCGCGACCACGGTCATGTAGCCGACCGTGACCCGGGGCTGGAAGAAGCCGGGCAGGCCGACCACGCCGATGCCGGCGTCGCGGGCCCGCGCCCCGAGCTCGCCGCCGGTGCCGGCGACCCAGCGGTGGGTGCCCGCCTCGCCGGCGTCGCGGAAGGAGGCCAGGGTCTCCTCGGTGTCGCCCGAGTAGCTCGAAGCGAGCACCGCCCAGTCGGCGGTCACCCATTTCGGCAGGCCATAGCTGCGGGAGACGACGAGCGGCCCGGTCAGGCGGTCGCCGAGCAGGCCCCGGGCGAGTTCGGCGCCGATCGCGGAGCCGCCCATGCCGCAGACCACGAAGCCGGCCGAGGGCCGGGCCTTCAGCTGCGCGGAGTCGACCCTCCAGAGGGCATCACGGATGTGGTTCGGAATGTCGAGTACGTCCTCAAGCATCAACGACCTCATTCTTACCCAGGACTGCTTCTCCTACCGTAACCCCAGCCGCAACTTTTACGCCAGGGGAGAAGATCGAATCCTCGATCACGGCATCCGCCCCGATCTCGCATCCGTCGAGCAGGACCGAGCCGCTGATCCGGGCGCCGGGACCGACCTTGGCCCCGGGTCCGATCACGGCCCTCGGGCCGATCGTCGCGTTGGGGTCGACCTCGGCGTCGGCGGCGATGTGGACGCCGTCGGAATTGCCGACCACCTCGGTCTCGATCCGTCCCTCGAGGATGTCCCAGGTCGCGTCGAAGTAACGCTCCGGCGTGCCGAAATCCATCCAGTACCCGTCGAGGGGCTCCGCGTACAGGCCGTCGCCGGTGATCGTCGGGTAGAACTCCCGCTCGATCGAGACCTCGCGGCCCTCCGGGATCGTGGCGATCGCGTCCCGCTCGAGCACGTACGTCCCGGCGTTGATCATGCCCGGGCCCTTGCGACTCGCGTCCTTCTCGCTGAACTGGAGCACCTGGCCGTCGGCGTCGGTGTCGACCAGGCCGAAGCTGCTCGAGTCCTCGACCTCGTAGAGGCCGAGCGTGGCCTTGGCGCCTCGTTCCTCGTGGAGGTTCCAGAGCCGGGTCAGGTCGAGGTCGGAGAGGACGTCGCCGTTCAGCGCGAAGAAACGCTCCTCCAGGTACGGGAGGGCGTACCGGATCGCGCCGGCGGTGCCGAGCGTCTCCTCCTCGACCAGGTAGCGGAGCCGGGGGCCGCCGGGTTCGCCGTCCCCCAGGATCTCCTTCATCTGGTCAGGCAGGAAGCCGCAGGCGAGGATCACCTCATCCACCCCGTGGCGGCCCAGCCACTCGGTCATGTATGTCAGAAAAGGCCGGTCCACCAGGGTGAGAACCGGCTTCGGGGTCTCCAGAGTCAGAGGGCGGAGGCGAGTTCCCTTGCCTCCAACCAGTACCAGTGCCTGCAATCTGCTTTACCTGCTTTCGTCACCGGTTCACGCTCTCCCAATTCCCTCGTATAGGAACCCGGCTGAACGGAGCGTTCCGGCATCAAGGAAGTTTCTTCCATCTATGAGCAATGGCCGCCGCATCCGATCGGCTGCCTCGATCCAGTCGATGTCCCTGAACTCCGACCACTCGGTCACGAGGACCACAGCGTCGCAGTCATTGATCGCCGCCTGAGCCGTGTCCTTCATTTCGACTCCGGGCAGGAGACTCCTTGCGTTGCCCATCGCCACCGGGTCATACGCGACCACTTCGGCGCCTTCGCCGCGCAGTCGGGCGGACAGGACGAGGCTCGACGCCTCGCGCATGTCGTCGGTGTCCGGCTTGAAGGCGAGCCCGAGCAGCGCGATCCGCTTCCCGACCAGGGAGCCGAGATGCTTGGCGAGCTTGCTGACCACTCTTCGCTTCTGCAGTTCATTGACCTCGATCACCGAGTTCAGCAGCTGGAAGTGGTAGCCCGAGTTACCGGCGAGTAACTTGAGCGCGTTGACGTCCTTCGGGAAGCAGGAGCCGCCGAAGCCGATCCCGGGCCGGAGGAAATGCGGGCCGATCCGCTCGTCGAGGCCCATCCCGTGCGCGACCTCCTTGACGTCCGCGCCGACCTCCTCGCAGACGTTCGCGATCTCGTTGATGAAGGAGATGCGGGTCGCCAGGTAGGCGTTCGAGGCGAGCTTGATCATCTCGGCGCTGGACGTGTCCGTCATCACCAGCTGCCCGCCCAGGGGCCGGTACAGGTCGGCCACCTCCTCGGCCGCCGCCGCGTCCTCGGGCTCCGCCCCCACCACGACCCGGTCGGGGTTCAGGAAGTCGACGACCGCGGTTCCCTCCTTGAGGAACTCCGGGCAGGAGACGTAGGCGAGTCCGGGCAGCTCACGGCGGATCGAGGCGCCGGTCCCGGCCGGGACGGTGCTCTTCATGATCAGCACGTGGTCGCCGTCGGCCTTCAGCTCCTCGACCACCGAGCGGACCCGCGAGAGGTCGGCGTCGCCGGAGTAGGTCGGGGGCGTGTCGACGCAGACGAAGAGCAGCCGGGCCTTGCTCAGCAACTCGTCCATGTCGGTGGTGAAGGTCAGGCGCTCCCGGTTCTTCTCCAGCAGCTCGGCCAGGCCGGGCTCGTGGATCGTGATCTCGCCGCGGCTGAGCGAGTCGACCTTGTCCTGCAGCACGTCCCGGGCGATCACCGGGTGGCCGAGCTCGGCGAAGCAGGCCGCTGTGACCAGACCCACCCAGCCGACTCCGACGACGCCGATCGGCGCCTTGTTCTCAGGACTCATCTCACTCACTTTCCGGGGGTGAACGCGCGGGTGGACCGCGCAATGCCAAGCATCTGTTCGTTCTCGAGCGTCAGCAGCAACGTGTTGGTGACCCAGTAGACATTGTCGCCATCGGTCCAGGAGACCAGCTTGATCCGGTCGCCCTCGTAGTAGACCTGGAACTTCCGGTCGTCCATCGTGACCTCCTCGTGCGGAGCCTCGAGGATCGGGGGATCGGTCCAGCCGCGGAGGCCCTGCAGGCCGAAGTACTCCAGGGTGCCGTCGGTCTCGAGCGCCATCACCATCCGGTAGGCCCCGTAGACGTTCTTGTCGGGGTCACGTGTGTGGTAGACGCGACTGCCGTCGGCGTAGTAGGAGTTGGACGGCAGGCGCTTCGGGTAGAAGACCGGGAAATCGGTGCGGGTGATCTCGCTGTCGAGCTGGGCGGCCAGAGAGACGCCGTCGGCGGCGTCGTCGACCAGGCCGTCCTCTTCCTTGCTCGGGATGTTGGTGGTCGAGCTGTTGAGCTCCTTCTTGCGGGCCTTCGCCGCCTTGCGCTCCTTGCGGCGCTGGGCCTCGTTGTTCGCCTTGGTCGCGGGGCTCTCGCCCTCGTCAGGCTTGGCGACGGGGCCGGGCTCGTCCTGGAAGCCGAGGAACTTCTGCACCGCGCCGTCGATCTCGCTCGGGGTGGCTTCGACGTAGGAGATGCCGTCGCGCATCGTGAAGGTCGAGGGGAAGGAGACCTCGGTCACGGCGGCGCCGCGCGAATCGAAGAGGAGCTTGAGCAACTGGAAGATCTGGTCGGCGTTGCTGATGTCCGAGCTGGTGTTCTGGGTGAAGGCCTTGAGCAGCTCGTCGCGCCGCTTCAACACCTCGCCGAAGCCGAGGCGGTTGCGGATCTCGCCGATCAGGTCCTGCTGCCGCGCCGCCCGGACCAGGTCCGAGTCGGTGTGGCGGTAGCGGGCGAACTCGAGGGCGTCGGCGCCGCAGAGCTTCTGATAGCCGGCGTCGATGTCGATCGCCGCGTACTGCTCGGAGACCGGGACCCCGACGTTGTCGTTGAAGTACTTGCGGTCGACGTCCATGTAGACGCAGCCGATCGAGTCGATCACGTCGGCGAAGCCCTGGAAGTCGACGTTCACCACGTGGTTGATCTCGAGGCCGGTCAACTCCTTGATCGTCTGCAGCGTGAGCTTGGTGCCGCCATAGGTGAAGGCGGCGTTGAACTTGTCGTAGCCGTGACCGGGAATGTCGACGTAGAGATCTCGCGGGATCGAGAGCATGGCGATCTGGTCGGTGTCCGGATCGAGCCGGATCAGCATCGTCGTGTCGGAACGACCGGGATCGCCCTCCGTGTCCCCTCCGCCGGTCCGCACGTCGGAGCCGATCAGCACGATCGTCTGCGGACCGTCGCTCTGCTTGACCAGCCAGCCGGGAAGCTTCTGTCCCTGGTTCTTGTTGAGGTCCTTGGCGATGCCGTTGAAGATGTGCATCACCGAGGCCTGGGTGGCGCCGGCGAAGGAGCCGATGATCAGGACCGTGGCCAGCAGGAACCGCCACCAGTAGCGGCGTCGCTTGGCCGGCTGCTGGAAGTCGCCTCCGACCGGGGGCCGCGGCGGGTCCCAGGACCGCCCGGTGCGACGGGAGAACTCGATCGCGTCATGAACCTCGCTGCGCGCGGTGGCCTGCAGCACGGCGGTCTGCTCGGAGGTGATGTCGGTCTCCGACGGCGGCTCCCACTCATGGGTGCCGGTCGGCTCCTCCTCGATCTCGTGCTCGCCGGTCGGTTCGAAGTCTCCGGTGGCGGGCTCCTCACCGTGATCGGTGACCGGCGCCTCGGTCTCCGGCGCCGGAGGCTCGGCGGCTTCCGGCTCCTCCGGTTCGGCGATAGCGCTCTCGGAGCTCTCGAAGAGGGCGGCGCGGAAGATCGGGTCGAGCTCCGGCACGTCGTCGCCGTCCTTGAGGCGCGCTTCGAGCGCGAACAACTCCTCGGTCGGCTGCTCGACGTACTCGCCGGGCGCGGGAGCCTCGGGAGTCGAGTCGGCGCCGTCGACCGGCGTTTCCTCGTGCTCTTCGTTCTCGTCGAACTCGGTCATCGGGTCAGTCTCCCCGTTCCGCCGCTCGCTTCAAGAAGTCCTGGAGGGCCGACCTGTACGCGGCCAGCGACGAGATAGACACCCATTCCTCCGGCCCGTGATGCCCCGCTCCGAGCGGGCCGAACTCGACCGCCGGAATGCCGGCCTGGATGAACGAGACCGCGTCCGAGGCCCCGTCCCGGCCGACCGAGAGCGAGGGGCCGTCGTGATGATCGCCGGCAGCATCGGTCAGAGCCGTGATCCAGGGCGAGTCGGTGCCGCCGCCACTGACCGGCGGCAGCTCGATGATCGTCTCCATGCGAGCAGGGCCGAGCCCGGCGATCTGGTCGCGGATCGCCTCCGGATCCTGGTGTGGCAGGTAGCGGATGTCTACGTCTATCGCGCAAGAGTCGGGAACCTTGTTGAGCGCGTCGCCACCCCAAATCCGGCCGAGATTTATCGAGGGGCGGTCGAAGAGCGCGGAGCTTTCTCTCGCAAAGGGTAGTGATTCGACCCCTCGGAACATGTCAACGGCCCGTAGAACGGCGTTGTCGCCCAGCCACGGGGTCGATCCATGCGCCGCCCGGCCGGACACGGTCAGGCGCAGCGCCAGCACCCCCTTGGCGGCCACGCCGACATGCATGTCGGTCGGCTCGCCGGTGATCGCGAAGTCGCCGCCGAGACCCATGCCGCCCTCCGCGACCGGCCTCACCAGATGGTTGCTGCCCCGGTTCTCGGCCTCCTCCGACTCCTCGTCGGAGACGATCGCCAAGGTCACTCGCAGGCCCTCGACGGGAGCCTCGTCGGTCGGCAGCGCCAGCATCATCGCCGCCAGGGCCGCCTTCATGTCGTAGGTGCCGCGGCCGTAGAGCCGATCGCCCTCGGCCCGGGCCTCGAACTGCCCGGACTCGGCCGGCACCACGTCGATATGGCCGTGGAGGATCACCCCCGGGTCCCCCTCCGCCCCATGCGAAGCGGTGATCACCGGCAGGTCGCGACAGGATCCCTGCTCGGTCTCCAAACCCCGCGAATCGAGCCAACCCTTGACGAAACCGGCAGCCTCATGCACCCCGTCCTCGTGGGAGGTGTCGTAGCCGATCAGTTGCTCCGCCAAGGAGAGCAGTTCGTCCATCGGGGCATGGTATTTGGTGCCCGAAGAACTCGCAGACCCGACGCAGCCCTAGGACGCGAGATGCAGAAAGAGTGCGCTATATGGCGCGGATCTGCATCTCGGCGGAACAGATATGTCGGTCCGGCCCCGCGGCGTAGCCGCGGGGCCGGACCGACCACAAAGGTCGGAGGCTAAGCCGCGATCTCGAGGAACGCTTCGACGCGTTCCAGGTCGCGCTTCGCGACCTCACGGGCGGCATCGCCCGTGGACTCGTCGGCCAGACGCGCTTCGGCGTCCGCCTTCTGTTCCTCGAGGGAAGCGGTGTCCAGGCGCGACGGCTCGATCGCCTCCTCGAGCAGAACCTGCGCGTGGTTGGCGAAGACCTGGAGCATGCCGTGGGACTGAGCCCACTCCTTCGTCTCCGAGTCGGAGACCTTCAGGCGCAGCAGGTTCGGCTTGAGGGCGGCGAGCACCGGCACGTGACGCGCCAGGACGCCGATCTCGCCGGTGACGGTCCGGGTCGAGAGCTGAACCACCTCGCCGTTGAAGACCTCACCCTCAGGGGTGAGGACCTCAACCGTGAATGTGCTTTCGCCGGCCACCTTGCTAGTTGCCCGAGCTCTTGCCCTGCTCGATGACCTGGTCGATCGAGCCCTTCATGTAGAAGGCGCTCTCGGCGTAGTCGTCCATCTCGCCGTCGAGGATCATGCGGAAACCGCGGACGGTCTCGGCCACCGGCACGTACTGGCCCGGCGATCCGGTGAACTGCTCGGCGACGAAGAACGGCTGCGACAGGAAGCGCTCGATCTTACGGGCGCGGTAGACCAGGACCTTGTCCTCGTCGGCCAGTTCGTCGATACCGAGAATGGCGATGATCTGCTGCAGCTCGCTGTAGCGCTGAAGGATCTGCTGGACCTCGGTCGCGGTGTTGTAGTGCTCCTCGCCGAGGATGTCCGGCTTGAGGATCGTGGACGAGGAGTCCAGCGGGTCGACGGCCGGGTAGATGCCCTTCTCCGAGATGGCGCGCGAGAGCGCGGTGGTCGCGTTGAGGTGGGCGAACACCGAGGCCGGGGCCGGGTCGGTGTAGTCGTCGGCCGGGACGTAGATGGCCTGGACCGAGGTGACCGAGCCACGGGCGGTCGAGGTGATCCGCTCCTGGAGCTGACCCATCTCGGTTTCCAGCGTGGGCTGGTAACCGACGGCGGAGGGCATGCGGCCGAGCAGGGCCGAGACCTCGGAGCCGGCCTGGGTGAACCGGAAGATGTTGTCGATGAAGAGCAGCACGTCCTGGCCGCCGGCCTCGCGGTAGTACTCGGCCATGGTCAGGCCGGACAGAGCGACGCGGAGACGGGCTCCCGGGGGCTCGTTCATCTGACCGAAGACCATCATCGTCTTGTCGATGACGCCGGACTCGGTCATCTCCAGGTAGAGGTCGGTGCCCTCACGGGTCCGCTCGCCGACGCCGCAGAAGGCGGAGAGGCCGCCGTGCTCCTGGGCGATGTTGTGGATCAGCTCCTGGATCAGAACGGTCTTGCCGACGCCGGCGCCGCCGAACAGGCCGATCTTGCCGCCCTTCACGTACGGGGCGAGGAGGTCGACGACCTTGATGCCGGTCTCGAGGATCTCCTGGTTCGGGGTCAGGTCCGTGGCGTCCGGGGACGGGCGGTGGATCGGCCAACGCTCGACGTCGGCCGGCAGCGCGTCGCCGCCGTCGATCGGCTCGCCCAGCAGGTTGAAGATGCGGCCGAGGGTGACGTCGCCGACCGGGACGGTGATCGGGCCGCCGGTGTCGACGACACGGTCGCCACGGCGCAGGCCGTCGGTGGCGTCCATGGCCACGGTGCGGACCCGGTCGTCGCCGAGGTGCTGCTGGACCTCGCAGACCAGGTTCTGAGCCTCACGGGCGTCAGACGCGTCGACCTGGATCTCCACGGCCGAGTAGATCTCGGGCAGCTTGTCGGGAAAGACCACGTCGACCACGACGCCCTGAATTTCCTCGATTCGTCCGGTGTTCTTGCCGTTGTTCTCTGACATATCTCCAGTTCCAGTTTCAGTCGGTGGCGTCGCTTAGCCGAGCGCCTCCGCGCCGCCTACGACTTCCAGAATTTCCTGTGTGATCTCGGCCTGACGGACCCGGTTCATCTCCAGGGTCAGGTCGTCGATCATGGTTTCCGCGTTCTCGGCCGCGCTGCGCATGGCCGTCATCCGGG
>JAFKLL010000047.1 GCA_017304845.1 Solirubrobacterales bacterium | reverse complement strand
CGGTCGGCGGCGCCCTGGCCGGCGTCGACTCACCTGTCGGGCTGATCCCGGCCGGCCGCGGCAACGATCTGGCCCGCGGACTCGGCATCCCGACCGACCCGGTCGGGGCGGTCGCCTGCCTCGCGGCGGGCCACACCCGGACCATCGACGTCGGCGAGGCGAACGGCAAGCGCTTCCTCGGGATCGCCTCGGTCGGCTACGACTCGGAGGCCAACCGGATCGCCAACGAGGCCCGGCTGCTCAAGGGCCGGCCCGTGTACTTCTACGCCGCGCTCCGCGCCCTGATCTCCTGGAAGCCGGTCCGCTTCACCCTGATCGAGGGCGGAGTCCAGTCCCGGATGACCGGGTACACGGTGGCGGTGGCCAACAACGGCTTCTACGGCGGCGGCATGAACGTCGCCCCGCAGGCGGTGGTCGACGACGGCAGCCTGGACGTGGTCACGATCGGCGAGGTCGGCAAGCTGCGCTTCCTGCTCAACCTGCCCAAGGTCTTCAAGGGCACCCACGTCGAGGACGTCGAGGTGGTCAGCTGTCATCGCACCAACTCGGTCGAGATCCGGGCCAGTCGCCCCTTCACCGTCTACGCGGACGGCGATCCGCTCACCGACCTGCCGGCCACGGTCCGGGTCATCCCCTCCTCGCTGCGGTTGATCGTCCCCGAAGGCCCGATTTGATCCGCGCCAAGGCCGCCCTGGCCCGTTCGGTCGGAAGGATCAGCCGCGCCACCGGCCGCGGCGGCGGCACCACCCTGCCCGGACGGATGCTGCTCAAGCTCGACTCGAACGCGATCGACAAGCTCGGCGCGGGCCTGACCGAGGGCTCGACCCTGATCAGCGCCACCAACGGCAAGACCACCACCGCCTCGATGCTGGCCACGATCCTGGCCGGGGCCGACCGCCATCCGGTCCACAACCGGGCCGGGTCGAACATGACCTGGGGCGTCGCCACCGCCCTGCTGGAGCAGAAGGGCGACGAAGGCCTCTTCGAGGTGGACGAGGCGTGGCTGCCCGAGACCGCATCGCGTCTCCACCCCCGCACCATCCTGCTCGGCAACCTGTTCCGCGACCAGCTCGACCGCTACGGCGAGACCGAGGCGCTGGCCGACGCCTGGGCGAAGATGGCCTCGGAGCTGGCCGGCCAGACCTCCTTCGTGCTCAACGCCGACGACCCGCTGGTCGCCGACATCGGCAACTCCAGCGGCCCCGGCACGGTCTACTTCGGGATCGAGGACGAGAGCCAGGCCCTGCCCGAGCTCCAGCACGCCCACGACGCGAAGCTCTGCCGGGTCTGCGGCCACGAGCTGACCTACGACCGGGCCTTCGTCGGCCACCTCGGCCACTACTGGTGCGAGAGCTGCGGCATGCGCCGTCCCACCCCGGACGTGCTGGCCTCGAACATCGTGCTGCACGGCATGTCGGGGCTGGAAGCCACCGTCGACAGCCCCGAAGGGCCTTCCCGCCTGAAGCTGCCCCTCCCCGGCCTCTACAACCTCTACAACGCGCTGGGCGCGATCGCCACCGCCCGCGAGCTCGGCGTCCCGGTCGCCGACGCGGTCGAGAGCCTGGCCTCGATGAAGGCCGTCTTCGGCCGGGTCGAGCGGATCCAGGTCGGGGACGTCTCGCTCTCGATCCTCCTGATCAAGAACCCGGCCGGGGCCAACGAGGTGATCCGCACCCTGGCCCTGGAACCGGCCCCGATCGACCTCTGGATCGCGCTCAACGACCGCATCGCCGACGGCCGGGACGTCTCCTGGATCTGGGACGCCGACTTCGAGATGCTGGCCGAACGGGTCGGGAGGATCACCTGCACCGGCACCCGCGCATCGGAGATGGCCCTGCGGCTCAAGTATGCCGGCTGGCCGACCGACCGCACCACGGTGATCGACGATCCCGAGGCCGCTCTCGACAGCGCCGTCCAGGCCGCGGAAGGACAGCTGTTCGCCCTGCCGACCTACACCGCGCTGCTCGACCTCCGCAACCTGCTGGCCGATCGCGGCGACACCGAGCGGTATTGGGAAGGTTGATCCTCAGCGACCCGGACTCGCCTGAGCTCGCCGTCTGGCAGCTGGTCGAGTCCTGCGCCTACACGGCGGACCTGCCCGTCTGGAGCGAGCTGACCGAGGGCTCCGGATCCGTGCTCGATCTGGGCTGCGGCATCGGCCGCGTGGCCCGGCATCTCGCGGCCGAGGGGCGCGACGTGCTCGGCATCGATCTCGATCCGGTGCTGGTCGCCGACCTGAACCGTCTCTCGGGGGACGAATCCGTCTCGGGGATGGCCGGCGACGTCACCGCCCTGGACGCCCTGGACCTGGGCCGTGAGCGGTTCGAGGCCATCCTGGCGCCGCAGCAACTGCTCCACATCGTCGGTGGCGAGGTCTCCCGCCACGGCCTGATCGAGGGCGTGAGCCGGCGCCTCGAGCCGGGTGGGATCGCCGCCTTCGCCATCTCCGAGTGGGTTCCCGGCGAGTCGGGTTCCGTCGACGTCCTGCCGGACGTGCGGGAGGTCGGGAACTGGGTCTACGCGAGCCGGCCGATCGCCGTGGAGGACGACGGCGACTCGCTCACCATCGTCCGCCTGCGGCAGAAGGTGGCCCCCGACGGCTCGCTCGAGGAATCCGAGGACCGCATCACCCTCGACCGGATGGACCGCCACTCCCTGGCCGACGAACTGGCTGAAGGCGGGCTCGTCGCGGTCCGGGCGATCGAGGTCCCGGAGACCGAGCGTCACATCGCCACGGTGATAGTGGTCGCCCGTCACGATGCCGAAAGCGCCTGAACCCTATGGTCTCCTCAATGAAGCTCCGCCTGCTCAGCCTCTACCCGGACCAGATGAACATCTACGCCGACCGGGGCAACATCCTCTTCCTCCAGCACCGCTGCGAGTGGCGTGGGATCGAGTTCGAGGTGACCCGTTGCGGGCCCGGCGAGCGGTTCGACCCGGCCGAACATGACCTGCTCTATATGGGCGGAGGCCAGGACCGGGACCAGAAGGCGGTGGCCCGCGACCTGGTCGAGACGAAGCGCGACTCGGTGGCCCGGGCCAAGGCGGACGGCGCCGCCTTGCTCGCGGTCTGCGGCGGCTACCAGCTGCTCGGCGAGTCCTACGAACTGGAGGGCGAGACGATCGAGGGGCTCGGCCTGGTCGACCTGAAGACCGTGCGCGAACCCGGTCCTCGTCTGATCGGGCCGGTCGCGATCGAGGTCGACCTAGACGGGTCGCCGAAGATCCTCGCCGGCTTCGAGAACCACGGCGGCCGGACCAGGCTCGGGAACGGCACCACCCCGCTCGGACGGGTCGTCCACGGTCACGGCAACAACGGCCAGGACGGCTTCGAGGGCGTCCGCGAGGACAACCTGATCGGTACCTATCTACACGGTCCGCTGCTGCCCAAGAACGCCTGGCTCGCCGATCACCTGATCGCGACCGGGCTGGAGCACCATCACGGCGAGCGACCCGAGCTCGAACCGCTCGACGACGGCCTCGAAGAAGCCGCTCACCAGGCGGCTCTCACAGCCGCCCGCAACGGCTAGTCAGCGGCCGGTCGAACCGAATCCGCCGTCGCCGCGCGCGGTCTCGGAAAGAGCCTCGGCCGAGACCGGCTCGACCGTGGCGAAGGGCGTGACCAGCAACTGGGCGATGCGATCGCCGGGCGCGACGCGGAACACCTCGGCCGGGTCGTTGTTCAGCAGCAGGACCTTGACCTCGCCCCGGTAGCCGGCGTCGATCAGGCCGGGCGCGTTGACCAGCGAGATGCCGTTGCGGCGGGCCAGACCGGAACGCGGCAGGACCAGGCCGGCGTGGCCCTCGGGGATCTCGACCGCGATCCCGGTCGCCACCTGCCAACGCTCCCCGGGGCCGATGTGGGCGGCCTCGGCGGCGTAGAGATCGAGCCCCGCGTCGCCGTCGTGGGCGCGGGTCGGCAGGGTCGCGGATTCGTTGAGCAGCTGGACCTTGAGTTCCATCGCCGGGGACTCTACAGTCGCCGCCCGCGGCTTCGTGGCTCAGTCGTGAACGAGATCGGCGAACCGATGCATCTCGCCGAGCGGCAGCCGGGTCCGCACCAGCACGCCCTCGGGGCCGTCCTCCCGGTCGACCTTGCCGGCCACCTCATGCAGCTCGTGGAGCCTCGAGCCCTCCGAGTACGGCACCAGCAGCTCGACCGCCGCCATGGTCTCCTCGAAGGCCTTCTCGGTCGCGGCACGGAGCGTCTCCAACCCCTCGCCGGTCACGGCCGAGACCTGGATCGCTTCGGGATGGGCGATGCGGGCCTCGGCCCGCTCCTCCTCGTCCAGCAGGTCGATCTTGTTCAGCACGAAGATCCGCGGCTTGTCGCCGGCCCCGATCTCGTTCAGGACCGCGTCGGCGGCGGCCATCTCGGCCTCGATCCGCTCCTCGCCGGCCGAGCCGTCGACCACATGCAGGATCAGGTCGGCCAGGACGGTCTCCTCCAGAGTGGCCTTGAAGGCCTCGACCAACTGGTGGGGCAGCTTCTCGATGAAGCCGACGGTGTCGGTCAGGAGGTAGCGCCGGCTCTCGTACTCGAAGGCGCGCGTAGTCGGGTCCAAGGTGTGGAAGAGACGGTTGCCGACGCTGACGTCGGCGCCGGTCAGCGCGTTCATCAGGGTCGACTTGCCGGCGTTGGTGTACCCGGCCAGGGCGACCTGCGGCAGCGAGGAGTCCTGACGGCGGCTCCGCATCACGCCGCGGTTCTGCTCGACGTGGCGGAGGCGGCGACGGAGCGCGGCGATGCGGTCGCGGGCCAGACGACGGTCGGTCTCGATCTGCGACTCGCCCGGGCCCCTGGTGCCGATGCCGGCGCCGAGCCGCTCGAGGTGGGTCCAGAGACCGCGCATGCGGGCCAGGTTGTACTCCAGCTGGGCCAGCTCGACCTGGAGCTTGCCCTCGGCGGAGTGGGCGTGGTCGGCGAAGATGTCGAGGATCACGGCGGTGCGGTCGATCACCGGCACCTCGAGGGCCGCCTCGAGGTTGCGTTCCTGGCGCGGGGCGAGCTCGTCGTCGCAGGCGACCAGGTTGGCGCCGGTCCGCTTGATCTCCTCCTTGACCTCGTCCAGCTTGCCGTGGCCGAAGTAGCGGTCGGGGTCGGGCTCGCTGCGCCGCTGGATCACCTCGCCGACCGTGGCGACCCCCGCTGTGCGGAGCAGTTCGCCGAGCTCGGACAGGCTGGCGTCGCCGGTCGTGTCGACCGCGATCATCATCGCCCGCTGCTTGGCGCGACGGGTCTTCGAATTGTCGACCGATTCACTCACTCTCTCCATCCTAGATAGGACGGCCTCGCGCTACGCTCCCTCCCATGAAGATCTTCATGACGGGAGCGACTGGATTCATCGGCGGGGCGACGGCCAGGCACCTGGTCGACCAGGGCCACGAGCTGACCTGCCTGGTCCGGGATCGGTCCAAGGCGAGCGACCTGGAGGCCTTGGGCTGCACCCTCGTCGACGGCGATCTCTCCTCCCGTCCCCACCTCGCCGAGCACATGGCGGGGCATGACGCGCTGCTCCACAACGCCGCGCTCTACGAGGTCGGCATCCCCAAGGAACGGATCCCGATACTCCGCAAGGCCAACGTCGAAGGCACCGCCAACACTTTGGAGGCCGCTCTCGAAGCCGAGATCCCCAGGGTGCTCTACGTCTCGACCTGCGCCGTCTTCGGCAACACCCACAAGGAGCTGGCGACCGAGTCCTACCGCCGCCCCGATCTCGACGGCTCCGACGGCCTCGACTTCACCTCGGTCTACGAGGAGACCAAGTACGAGGCGCATCAGATCGCGCTGAACCTGATCAAGACCCGCGACCTTCCCTGCGTCATCGCCCAGCCGGCCGGCGTCTACGGCCCCGAGGACCACTCGGAGCTGGGCGGCACCATGAACCAGTTCCTCGACGGCAAGCTGCCGATGGTCCCCTTCCCGGAGTTCGGGACCGGCCTCACCTTCGTCGAGGACGTCGCGGCGGGCCTCGCCCTGGTGCTCGACAAGGGCGAGATCGGCGAGTGCTACATCCTCAACGAGGACAACTACACGATGCGCCAGGTGCTGGAGACGGTCGGCGAGCTGGCCGGCCGCAAGGTGCCGAAGCGCAACATGCCGACCCCGCTGCTCAAGGCTCTGCGGCCGATCGGCCCGCTGGTCGGCAAGATCATGGACCAGCCGCCGAACCTGGCGGAGCTGATCATCTCCGCCGACGGCGTCACCTTCTGGGCGGACGGCGCCAAGGCCAAGTCCGAGCTGGGCTGGCGGCCCCGCGACCTCGAGTCCGGCCTGCGCCAGACCCTCGAGGCCGAAGGACGCCTGCCCGCGGCCGCCTAGGCCAGGTGCTCCCGCATCCGTTCGAGCGCTTCGCTGAGGCGCTCGTCGGGCGTGGTCAGCGAGATCCGGAAGTATCCCTCGCCGCTGCGCCCGTACATCGAGCCGGGTGAGATCACCACGGCGGCCTCTTCGAGCACCATCTCGCAGAAGCTGGTCGAGGTGTGGCCCTCCGGCACCGGCGCCCAGACGTAGATCGTGCCCTTGGGGCTCTTGACGTCGACGCCGATCGCGCGCAGCGTGTCGACCACGAGGTCGCGCCGCCGGGCGTAGATCGCGTTCATCTCCTCCAGCGGGGCCGACGGGCCCTCGAGGGCGGCGACGGCCGCCAGCTGGACGGCCTCGAACAGGCCGGAGTCGACGTTCGTCTTGAGACGCCAGTAGGTGCTGATCGCATCGGCGTTGCCGAGGATGGCGCCGACCCGCCAGCCGGTCATGTTGTAGCCCTTGGAGAGCGAGAAGACCTCGACCCCGACCTCCCTGGCGCCGGGGGTGGCGAGGAAGCTGGGCGCGACATAGCCGTCGTAGGTGGTCTCCGAGTAGGCGTTGTCGTGGACGACGAGGATCTCGTTCTCGCGCGCGAACTCGACCACCCGTTCGAAGAAGCCGTCGGGCACGATGGCCCCGGACGGGTTGTTCGGGTAGTTGAGGAAGAGCAGCCGGGCCCGTTCCGCGGTCTGGGCGTCGATCGCGTCGAGGTCCGGGGCGAAGCCGAGCTCCTCGCGGAGGGGCAGCAGCACCGCCTCGGCGCCGGCCAGGATCGGTCCGCCGGTGTAGACCGGGTAGCCCGGGTCGGAGGCGAGGGCGACATCGCCCGGATCGAGGAAGGCGAAGCAGAGGTTGTAGATGCACTCCTTGGCGCCGATCGCCGGGATCACCTCGTTCTCCGGGTCGATCTCGACCCCGAAGCGGTCACGGTAGAAGTCGGCGAAGGCCTGGCGGAGCTCCTCGCGCCCCCGGTTGCTGGGGTAGTTCTGGTTCGCCGGGTCGGCCACCGCGGACTGCATCGCCTCGACCACATGCGGATAGGTCGGCATGTCGGGGTCGCCGATGCCGAGGCTGATCACGTCGATGCCCGCGGCCCGCTTGCCGGCGATCTTCCGCTCGAGCTCGGCGAACATGTACGGCGGCATCGCCTCGAGTCGCTTGGATGGATCGGTCAGGCCCACGGTGTCTCCTTTGTCGAGGTTCTAGTTGAGGGTCAGTCGCCCAGGTCGGCCAGTGCGGCCATCATCTCGGGGACCAGCTCGCCGGTCGCGATCGGATCCGCCCAGCCGGTCAGGGTGACGTCCAACTCGGGGGTGATCTCGACCTTGAGCTCGCCGCCGTCCAGCTCCACGGTGATCGGGCTGGGCGCGCCGGCCAGGTAGGCCGCCACGGCGGCGCCGGAGGCGCCGGTTCCGGAGGAGAGCGTCTCTCCCACTCCCCGCTCGAAGATCCGGGCCCGGACCCGGGAGCCGGAGACGCGGTAGAACGAGACGTTGGTGCGGTTCGGGAAGAGCGAGTTGCGCTCGATGCCGGGGCCGATGCGGTCCAGGTCGAGCTCCTCGATGTCGGCGCCCGCCTCGATCGCGCATTGCGGGTTGCCGATCGAGACGTGCTGGAACTTCCAGTCGCGATCGCCCGAGGTCAGGGTGCCGAGACCGTCGGGGGCGCCGTCCGGGTAGTCGCCCGAGGTGGTCGAGGCGCGTCCCATCTGGACCGAGCAGGTCCGGTCCGAGGTGATCGTCGGCGTGACGGGCCCGGAGACGGTGAGGATCGAGAAGGTGTCCTCCTCGGTCCAGCCGTGGCGCCGCAGGTAGAGGATGGCCTCTCGCGCGCCGTTCCCCGACAGCTCCGCCTCGGAGCCGTCCGGGTTGAAGATCCTGAGGTTGGCGACGTACTGCGGATCGTCGGGCCGGGAGATCAGCAGGATGCCGTCGGCGCCGATCCCGAAGTGGGGATCGCAGATCCGCTGGATGCGCTGGGAGGAGAGCTCCCAGGGCAGATCGTCGGCCTCGATGATGAGGTAGTCATTGCCAAGTGCTTGCCACTTTTCGAACTTCATGCGACCCGGGAAGGTATCTGGTCGGCCAGTTCGAGGATCTCCGCCGCCACCTCGGTCGACGACTTTCCGCTCCGATCGATGACCTCGATGCCTTCCATCCGGCGCATCCAGGTCATCTGGCGGCGTCCGTAACGCCGGTGGAGGATCACCACCCGTTCCAGGTCGCCCCGACGGAACTCCTCGAACCCGATCGCCGCGCGCGCCGTCCGCACCGCGCCGGCGTCGAGCGCCCGTCCGGCCTCCTCCCCCGCGCCTGACTCGGCCATCTGCTCGACCCGCGCCCTGATCTTCGCGACCAGCGGTTCGTCGTCCTCGACCAGGCCCACGAGCAGGGTCGGGTGCCGGAACTCCCTGGTCCAGAGCTCCCCTCCGCCCTCGTGGTCCGGCGCCGGGTCGATGCCGGAGCGGATCAGCTCGGTCAGACGGGCGATCCGCTTGCGGTCGTTGGGATGCACCCGGGCGGCGAGCTCGGCCGGCAACTCGGCGTGAAGGGCCTCGGAGCCCCGCCTCTCCAGTTCCGCCTCGACCTGGCGCCGCAGCTCCTCGTCGACCGGTGGTCGCATCTCCAGGTCGGTGAGCGCCGCTCGCAGGTAGAGGCCGGTGCCACCGACCAGGATCGGCCGGCGGCCGGCGGCCAGCGCCGAGTCGATCTCGGCCCGGGCCACGGCGCCGAACTTGCCGGCGCTGAACTCCTCGTCGATCGGGACGAACGAGAGCAGGCGATGCTCCAGCCGCGCCCGGTCCTCCTCGGAGGCCGCGCCGCTGATCAGGTCCAGGCCGCGGTAGACCTGGATCGAGTCGCAGTTGATCGCGACCGGGTCCTCGCCCCGGGATCGGAGCTCCTCCGCGAGCGCGAGGGCGACCGAGGTCTTGCCGATCGCGGTCGGCCCGAAGATCGCCACCACCGGGCCTGCCGGCCGGGATGTGTCGTTCACGGCCAGGCCTCCCGAGGGCTCAGACAGCGATGCCGCTGAGCAGCCGCTCGGTGCCGGTGAGGGTCTGCGAGGTGGCGCTGGTGATCTCGACCTCGACGAACTGACCTGGCTCCGCCGTGCCTTCGAAGTTGACCGCCTTGTTGTGGCGGCTGCGGCCACGGATCCGGGTCGGGTCGTTGCGGCTCGGCCCCTCGACCAGGACCTCCATGCTGCGTCCCACGAAGCGCTGGGCCCGTTCCTTGGCCCTCCGCTGGACGACCTCGACCAGCCGCTCCATGCGCTCCACCTTGACCGGATGGGGGATCTGATCCTCCATCTCCGCCGCCAGGGTGCCACGGCGGGGCGAGTAGACGAAGGTGAAGGCGCCGTCGTACCCGACCTCCTCCGCGACTTCCAGGGTCTGCTCGAAATCGGCCTCGGTCTCGCCGGGGAAGCCGACGATGATGTCCGTGGTGATCGCGCAATCCGGCACCCGGTCCCGGATCATCGCGACCCGGTCCATGTAGCGCTCACGGGTGTAGGTGCGGCGCATCTTCTTCAGGATCGGGCTCGACCCCGACTGCAGCGGCAGATGGATGTGCTCGCAGAGCGAAGGCAGGGTCGCATGCGCCTCGATCACGTCCTCGCGCATGTCCTTCGGGTGAGGGCTGGTGTAGCGGACCCGTTCGATCCCGTCCACCGCGTCGATCATTCCCAGCAGATCGGAGAACCGGAGCCGGGTCTCCTTCGGCAGGTCGCGGCCGTAGGAGTTGACGTTCTGCCCGAGCAGGGTGATCTCCCGCACGCCGTCGGCGGCGAGCTTCTGGGTCTCCAGGACGAGTTCCTGCGGGTCACGGCTCTGTTCCCGGCC
Source organism: Solirubrobacterales bacterium (assembly GCA_017304845.1). GTDB lineage: Bacteria > Actinomycetota > Thermoleophilia > Solirubrobacterales > 70-9 > 67-14. The sequence goes on along the minus strand of JAFKLL010000047.1, from coordinate 10,319 downwards.
ACGGGTGGACGGCACGATGCAGTACGAGCAGACGCAGTTGCAGCCCTGTGAGATCTGCAGCCAACCCTGGAACTGGCGGGCCCGATGGGCCGGCAGGTGACCGGCGAAATCCTCGAACTCGAAGTAGCCCTGCGCGGTCAACGAATCCGAGTTCAGGAACTCGGCCAGACGGTGGATCTGACCGGGACCGAAAGCCACGTCGACGAACGGGAAACGCCGGAACACCTCGTCCTTCACCGATTGGGCCCAACAGCCACCGACCCCGACGATCCGCTCCGGATCCTCGCTCTTGAGGCGCTTGGCCTCACCGAGATGGGAGATGAACCGATTGTCGGCGTTCTCACGGATCGAGCAGGTGTTGAAGAGGATCAGGTCCGCTTCCTCCCGCTGCTCCGATTCCGCGTAGCCGAGCGAGGTGAGCATGCCCTTCATCCGCTCCGAGTCATGCTCGTTCATCTGGCACCCGAAGGTGGTGACATGGAACTTCTTCATGGGCCGCCGAGCTTACAGCTCAAACCCCGAGCCCCGAGCCCGCGAGATGCAGATCGGGTGCGCTATGTGGCGCGGATCTGCATCTCGCAGACTCGCGCCGGCTCCGTCTTCCGCTACGCCTGGTCGGCGCGGATGATGTTGATGGCGGCGGCTTCGGCCGATTCGTCGCCGATCGGGTGCTCGCCTTCCTCGCGCTCATGCGCTTCTTCGACAGAGAGCTTGACCGCGAAGGTGGTGGTGCCGCCGACCAGGACCACTGCCAGGAGCAGCAGCCCGATGAAGGCGCCACGGCTGGGGAAGTTCTTGGCCCGCAGGCCGATGAAGCTGACGACCAGCGCGAACACGGCGAGGCCGATACCGAAAATTAGGAAGACGGTCTTGATTTCCATCGGGCGCGAATCCTACTGATTTCGGCGGCGTCGGTGCGGGCCCGTCACGCTCGCCCTCTACTTCGCGATCCGGGTGGTTCTGAGCTCCCGGATCACGGTGATCTTGATCTGTCCGGGGTACTGCATCTCGCGTTCGATCGCCGCCGCGATCTCATGCGAGATCAGCGCCGTGGCCTGGTCGTCGACCCGTCCCGGATCGACCATCACCCGGATCTCCCGGCCGGCCTGCATCGCGAATACCTTCTTCACCCCTTCATGTCGCTGGGCGATCTCCTCGAGGTCGCTGAGCCTGGTCACGTACTGCTCGAGCGAGTCCCCGCGGGCGCCCGGGCGAGCCCCGGAGAGCGCGTCCGCGGCCTGAACGATCACGGCCTCAACCGTCATCGGTTCGATCTCGTTGTGATGGGCCTCGATCGCGTGTCTGATCGCGTCGACCTCGTCGTAGCGGCGGGCGAGCCTGGCGCCGACCTCGGCATGGGTCCCTTCGACCTCGTGGCTGACCGCCTTGCCGATGTCGTGGAGCAGCGCGGCCCGTCGCGCCACTTCGACCGAGGCGCCGATCTCGGCTGCCATCAGGGCGGCGAGATGCGAGCACTCGACCAGGTGGCTGAGCACGTTCTGGCTGTAGCTGGTGCGGAAGCGGAGCCGGCCCAGCAGGCGCACCAGTTCCGGATGGAGCCCGGTGACCCGCGTGTCGAGCAGAGCGGATTCCGCGGCTTCGATCATCACGTCCTCGACCTCGGCGGAGGCCGCCTCGTAGGCGGCTTCGCAGGAGGCGGGATGGATCCGTCCGTCGCTGATGAGTCGTTCGAGGGTGAGCCGGCCGACTTCCCGGCGGACCCCGTCAAAGCTGGAGATCACGACGGTCTCGGGGGTCTCGTCGATGATGATGTCGACCCCGGTCAGGTTCTCGAGGGTGCGGATGTTGCGGCCGTCCTTGCCGATGATCCGCCCTTTCATCTCCTCGTTCGGCAGGTGCAGCGTGTAGGTGTTCGACTCCATCGATTGGCTGGCCGCCAGCCGCTGCATCGCCACCGCGAGGATACCTCGCGCCCGCCTCTCGGCGTCGAGCTTTGCTTCCTCCTCGATCCGCCTGACGGTGAGGCCGGCCTGGTGGCTGGCTTCCTCCTCGACCTGCTTGAGCAGCGCCTTCTTCGCCTGTGGCCGGCTCAGTCCGGACGCGAGCTCGAGCTCGGTCAGCTGCTGTTGCCGGAGCTCTTCCACCGCCGCCTCGGCTTCTTCCAATCGCCGTTCGCGCTGTTCGACCAGTTCCGCCCGCCGATCGGCCTCGCGCATCTGGGTCTGTGCCGATTGGAGGTCCCGCAGGGCCCTTTCCTCCATCCGCACGATCTCCTCGCGCCGCGCCCTCAGCTCCGCTTCGGCGCTGAGCAGCCCCTCGCTGGCCTGTGGTCGTTCCCGAGGCGCCTCCGGCGGGCGTTCCTCGACCGCCTGGACCTGGCTCTCCTCCCGCTCCGGCTCCGGTTCTTGAGACCGGTTTCGGAACCTGGCGGGGATGAACGAGTCGAGCTGCATGCCTGACTCTCAGGTTAGCCGACCGTTTACGCCGCCCTCCCGGCCGTGGGCGGCTCGCGCGACGACGGCGGGTTCAGTTCACGCGGCCGGCGATCCGGATCGCCGCATATGCCTCATCGGCGTCGTAGCCGCGCCTCGCCAGCAGCCCCAGGGCCCTGTTCCGCCCTCGGTCGTCGTCCAGCTGGGCCCCGCGCTCGATCAGGAGCCGAACGGCCCTGTCGACCTCGCTCTCGGCCCCCGGCGCGTTGATCGCCTCCTCGACCAGTCGACGGTCGATCCCCCGCCGGAGCAGGGTCGCGCGGATCCGGTCCCTGCCCCATCCAGCGAGGTCTCGTTTGTCGTTGGTGAATTCCAGGGCGAATCGGCGGTCGTCCAGCGCCAGGTTCTCGGTCAGGAACTCGACGACCCGCTCGACCTCTTCCGGCTCGACCTCCCGGGCCAGGAGCCAATCCCGCATCTCCGCCTCGGTCAGGGCCTTGCGACCCAGGGCGGTGAGCGCCTTGGCGATGGTTTCGTCAGCCAAGGCGCCGCCCTCCCTCGTCCCTGGACGAATCCCTAGGCGGCCTTGAGGCCGCCCTCTTCGAGGATCTCGCCCGTAGCCGGGTCGATCGCCACATCCGGAGCCGAGGACTCGATCTCCGAGCCGTCCCGCGATATCCCCAGGTTGGCGAGGATCTTGTCCTCGATCTCCTGAGCGATGTCCGGGTTCTCCGACAGGAACTGCTTCGAGTTGTTGCGGCCCTGCCCGAGCCGGGTCTCCCCGTAGGAGAAGAAAGATCCGGACTTCTGGACCAGGTCATGCTCCATGCCGAGGTCGATCAGGCTGCCCTCGCGAGAGATCCCCAGGCCGTACTCGATGTCGAACTCGGCCTGCTTGAACGGCGCCGCGACCTTGTTCTTGACCACCTTGACGCGGACCCTGTTGGCTACCGCCTCGGTGCCGTCCTTGAGGGTCTCGATGCGCCTGATGTCCAGTCGCTGCGACGAGTAGAACTTGAGCGCCCGGCCGCCCGGCTGCGTCTCCGGCGAGCCGAAGGAGACGCCGATCTTCTCGCGGATCTGGTTGGTGAAGAGGCAGAGCGTGTTGGCCCGGTTCAGGTTGCCGGCCAGCTTCCTCAGGGCCTGCGACATCAGCCTGGCCTGAAGGCCGACCGTGACCTCGCCCATCTGACCCTCGAGCTCGGCCCGTGGGGTCAGGGCGGCGACGGAGTCGATCGCGACCACGTCCACCGCGCCCGAGCGGGTCAGGACGTCGACGATCTCCAGCGCCTGCTCACCGTAGTCGGGCTGTGAGACGAGCAGCTCGTCGGTGTTGACGCCGATCCGCCGCGCGTAGACCGGATCGATCGCGTGCTCGGCGTCGACGAAGGCGCAGACCCCGCCCCGCTTCTGGGCCTCGGCGATGATGTGGTAGACCAGCGTCGTCTTGCCCGAGGACTCCGGGCCGTAGATCTCGACGATCCGACCTCGCGGGATGCCGCCCACGCCGAGAGCGATGTCCAGCGGCAGCGCGCCGGTCGAGATCGCCTCCACGTTGACCGAGGACTGATCCCCAAGCTTCATCAACGAGCCGGCGCCGAACTGCTTCTCGATCTGGCTCTTGGCCGCGTCCAGGGCGGCGGTGCGGGCCTTGACCTCCTTCTCGGTGGCCGGCTCCAGGTCGTTCATTCTCTTTTCGCTCATCTCATTCACCTCTCGCCGCCGCCCTTGGGCAGATCGTTTGCTCTTCCGTGCCAAAACCGACACGAACACATGTTCGTCTTCGGCAATATATGTCCTGCTACGGACGGAATTGTTGGAGCTTCCGTTCCGAACCGAAAACTGCCCGAAAACTCCTCACATGTGTGCAAATCGGGCAAAGAATCGCGCACGAAACCGTGCCCAAAGGATCACAGCCAGGCCGGACGGATCAGGGCAACATCTCGCGCAGCAGGTGCATCGCGACCAGAGCCGACCGCTCCCTCACGTCACGACGGCCGCCGGGGATCACCGGCGCCGCGGCCCGCACCCCGCCCTCGGCCGTCCTGACGTTGAAATGCACCAGGCCGACCGGCTTCTCGTCACTGCCCCCGCCGGGGCCGGCGATGCCCGTGATCGCCACCGCCACATCGGCGTCGAAGCGAGCCATCGCCCCGATCGCCATCGCCTCCGCGACCTCGGCCGAGACCGCGCCGAACTCCCGCAGCAGCTCCTCGTCGACCCCGAGCAGATCCCGCTTCGCCTCGTTCGAGTAGGAGACCACCCCGCCCGCGAAATAGTCGGAGGAGCCGGGTACGTCGGTGATCCGAGCCGCCAGCAGGCCGGCGCTGCAGGACTCGGCCAGGCCCAGTCTGCGCCCGCCCAGTCGCCCCGCGACGATCTCGTCGACGGTGCTGCCGTCAAGGCTGTAGAGCGAACGTTCGTGGCGCCGGCGTATCTCGTCCCGCAGCCGGCTCGCCGCCTCGGCGGCGGCCTCCCGGTAGCGCACGTCGATCTCGACCTCGCCCTTGCGCAGGCAGGTCGTGATCTCGAGCCCGTCGAAGGGCAGCCCGCCGTCCTCGATCTCCCGCAGGCTCAGGGCCAGCTCGGACTCCGGCGTGCCGAACATGCGCAGGCGGTACTTGCTGAGCTGCGTCGCCCGGTCCAGCACGCCACGCAGCAGCGGCTGCTCCAGAGCGGCCGCCCACATCGGCTTCAGCTCCCGTGGCGGCCCGGGCAGCACCAGCACCAACGGGTCGCCGTCGCCCTGACCCGGCACGATCAGGCCGGGCGCCGTGCCGATCGGGTCGAGCGCCACCGCACCCACCGGCACCATCGCCTGCTTGCGGTTCGCCTCGTTGAGCGCGTCCGTGGTCAGGTCCAGGTTGGTGGAGGCGGCGAAACGGGCCAGGATCCGCGCGATCTTCGCCTCCATCGCGGTGTCGAGCTCCATCTCCCGGCCCGAGAAGGCCGAGACGACCTCGGCCGTGAGATCGTCTGCGGTCGGCCCGAGACCGCCCGTGGTGATGATCAGGTCGATCCCGATCGCCTTCATGTGATCGAGACCGTTGGCGAGATCGCCCGGATGATCGGCCACGACCAGGATCTCGACCAGTTCGATGCCGAGCCCGCTCAGCTGCTCGGACAGCCAGGGGCCGTTCTCGTCCCGGATCGTCGCGGTCAGGACCTCGGTCCCGGTGACCAGGATGCCGGCCCGCACCTCACCGGCGGAGCTGCTTCCCGACCGCCTGATCTCGTCCGCTGAGCCCACGGCCTGACCCTACAGACGTGGGCCGCGCGTCAGCCCACAGGCGGCCCGGGCGGATCCTCCGGCGGCGCGCTGGTCTCGAGCAGGTCCGTGGGGACCTCGACCTCCCCGGAATCCGAGTCGGCGGCGTCGTCGCCACCGAGCACCCGGGGCAGGTCCGCGGCGGTGATCAGCACCTGCCTCGGCTTCGAGCCCTCGTACCCGGAGATCACTCCGCGGCGCTCCAGCATGTCGATCAGACGGCCGGCACGGGTGTAGCCGACCCGCAGGCGACGCTGGATCATCGAGACCGACGCGGTCTCCGTGTCCACGACCAGGTGGATCGCCTCGTTCAGCAGATCGTCCTGGTCGGGATCGAAGTCGCCTTCGGCCGCTTCCTCCTTGGCCGGCTCACGCTCGTTCAGAAGCTCCTGCTCGAACTCGGGCTCGCCCTGGGCGGACCAGAAGTCGGTGATCCGTGCGATCTCCTCCTCGGTCACGAAGGCGCCCTGGATACGGGCCAGCTTCGAGGTTCCCGGCCCTCGGAAGAGCATGTCGCCCTGGCCGAGCAGCGACTCCGCCCCGCCCTGGTCGAGGATGACCCTCGAGTCGGTCTGGGACGAGACGGCGAAGGCGATCCGCGAGGGGATGTTGACCTTGATCGTGCCGGTGATGATGTCCGTCGACGGGCGCTGCGTGGCCAGTAGCAGGTGGATGCCGGTGGCACGCGACTTCTGAGCGAGCCGGATGATCGAGGACTCGACGTCGGCCGGGGCGACCATCATCAGGTCGGCCAGCTCGTCGATCACGCAGAGGATGTACGGCAGGCGCGGCTGGCCTTCCTTCGCCATCGCCTTGTTGTAGTCCTCGATGTTGCGGGCGCGGGCCCGCTTCATCAGGCCGTAGCGGGTCTCCATCTCGGCGATCAGGTTGTTGAGGACGTTGGCCGCCAGCTTCGGGTTGGTGACCACGGGCGTCAGCAGGTGCGGCACCGTCTCGTAGTGGTTCAGCTCGACCTGCTTCGGGTCGACCAGGACCAGGCGCACGTCATTGGGCGAGGAGCTCATCAGGATCGACGAGAGGATCGCGTTGACGCAGCCCGACTTGCCCGACCCGGTGGTGCCGGCGACCAGGACATGGGGCATCCGGGCCAGGTCGGTCGAGACCGACTTGCCGTCGATTCCCTTGCCCAGCCAGGCCGTGAGCGGGGACTCCTTCTCCTTCGGCTTCCCGTAGATGTCGCCGAGGCGGACCATGTTGCGGCTCGCGTTCGGGACCTCGACGCCGACCGCCTGCTTGCCCGGGATCGGGGCCAGGATGCGGATGTCGGTGGAGGCGAGCGCGTAGGCCAGGCCGTTGGCGAGCTCGGAGACCTTCTTGACCTTGGTGCCGGGAGCGAGCTGCAGCTCGAAACGGGAGACATGCGGGCCGGTGACCACGCCGACGATCTGGGCCTCGACGCCGAAGTGCCCGAGCGTCTCGACCAGCTTGCGGGCCAGTTCCTTCTGCTCGGCGGGATCGGGGCCGCCATGCGACTGCCCACGGTCCAGGACCTTGATCGGAGGCGCCTTGTAGGTGATCTCCTCGGACATGGTCGCGCCGCGCTTCTCGCCCATCGGAGTCAGCTCCAGCTGCTCCTCGGGGTCGGTTTCCTCCTCGCCCTCGTCCGGAGTGGCGGCGACCGGCTCGTCCGGCTCGAAGTCGTGCTCGTCGAACTCCTCCTCAAGCTGGGTCAGCTCGGCTTCGAAGTCGTCGCTGAAGATCTTGCCGTCGTCGGATCCGTCGTCACCGCCGGTCGGGGCCTCCTCGATCTCGGCCTCTGCCTCGGCGACCGACGCGGTCGGCTCGCTGATCGCGCCGTGGGCGCCGGCCCCGGCGAAGATCTCGATCGGCTCGAGGCGCTCGGTCTTGTCCGAGATCGTCGGCTCCTCGCCCTCCTCGGCCCAGATGTCGACCTCGACCGGGGATCGATCACGGTCCGAGGCGCCGGTGTCGGGCAGCTCCATCTCGTCCGTGGCCTGATCGCCGCCACGGATGGTCACGGTGGGCTCGCCACTGATCTCCGGCTCCGAGATCGGCTCGGGCTTGTCGTCGTGGAGGATCGCCGTGCGGGCGAAGGTGCGGGTCTTGTCGGCCGAGGTGACCCCGGCCTTCTTGATCGCGGTACCGCCGCGGCCCAGGACCGCGGCGACCGTGGTGCCGGTCAGCAGCAGGATGCCGCCGAGGACCGCGAAGACGGCGACCAGATGGGCGCCGAAAGGCTGGAGCAGGGTGGCGAACCCCCAGTAGAGGCTCTCGCCGATCACGCCGCCGTGATCGGGAAACCAGCCCGGGTCGAAGGAGGCGATGCGGTCCGGCCGGCCACCGCCCAGGCCGAAGGTCCCGCCGGCGAAGGCGAGCAGCAGTCCGGCGACCAGGAGGGCCGCCCCGGTCTTCAGCGGCCGGGTGGTCGGCATCGCGGGCCGGAAGATGGCGATCGCGCCGGCCGCGAACAGGACGACGGGCGCCAGGTAGGCGACCAGGCCGAACAGATACATCAGCCCATCGCTGATCCCGGAGCCGAGACGGCCGCCGTTCCAGCCGAAGTAGAGGACGAAGACGAGATAGATCCCGAGCAGGACGCAGCCGAGGCCGATCAGGTCGAGATGGTGTTGGCGCAGCGGCTCACGGGCGGGCGCAGCCTTGGAGGAACCCCTTTTCGAGGCTCCCCGGGCCGGACGCCGATCGGAGCCGCGCCGGACTGAACGTACGAACATGGCTTCCCATTCAACGGGGAGCCGCGGTCCCCTTCCCGCCCGCGGGCTCGCTTAGAATCCGGTCCATGGCAGACGAGGAGCAGAGCGGCGGGCGCATCCTTCTGGTGGAGGACGACGAGGAGATCGTCGACGTCCTCCGTCGCACGCTGAGAGCCGAGGGCTACGAGGTCCGGACCGGCGAGGACGGCGGCAGCGGCCTGCAGGTCGCGGCCGAGTTCATGCCTGATCTAGTGGTGCTGGATCTCGGCCTCCCGGACATGGACGGGCTCGAGGTCTGCGCCCGTCTCCGGGAGGAGAGCGAGGTCCCGATCCTGATGCTCACCGCTCGCGCCGAGACCGACGACCGGGTCACCGGCCTGGACAGCGGCGCCGACGACTATCTCGTCAAGCCTTTCGAGCGTTCCGAGCTGCTGGCCCGGATCCGCGCCCTGCTCAGGCGCCATCCGCCGCGGGGCTCCGCCCTGCTCACGGTCGGCGACCTGCGCCTCAACCCCGACTCCCAGGAAGCCATGCGCGGCGACCGGGAGGTCGAGTTGACCAAGCGCGAGTTCGAGCTGCTCGAGTACCTGATGCGCAACCAGCGCCTGGTGATCTCGCGCGAACGCCTTCTGGAAGAGGTCTGGGGATACGACCCACTCGATGAGACGAACACGATCGACGTCTTCATCTCCAACCTCCGACGCAAGCTCGAGGAAGGCGGCGAACCCCGCATCCTCCACACCAAGCGCGGGGCCGGCTACGTGATCAAGGCCTGATGCCCTCGGCCGCCAACCGCATACTCGACCGGATGCGTCAGTCGCGGAAGTGGCCTCCGCATTGGCCGATCCAGTGGAAGCTCGCGGCCGTCTCGGCCGGCATCACCTTCGTGATCCTGATCGCCTTCGGGTTCGCCGTCGGCCAGATCACCACCAACCAGCTGCGGGACAACTACGCGGCCGACACGGAGGCGAAGGCGAACGATCTCGCCTCCGCGATCCGCGATCGCGCCTCCCCCACTTCCGGCTACGCGGGCCGCGAGGTGATCCTCAACAACCTGCTCGCCTCGGTCAACGGAGCCGCCGACATCACCCCGGCCGGCAACAACACCACCTACAGGCCGCCGAACGCCCACTTCCTCGGTCCGCTCGCCGGCCCGGGGATCTCCACCTACGACGGCTGGCAGGTCGCGACCGCGTACGTGCTGGCGCCGTCGAACAGCGACATCGTGGTCGCCTACGTCCGTTACGGCCGCCCCATGGACCGTCTCAACGCCTCGATCAGCCGGATCTGGATCTCGATCCTGGCCGGCGCGCTCGGCGCGACGCTGCTCGCGGCCCTGGGCGGCGTGCTGCTCTCGCGCCGCGCGATGCGACCGATCTCGGCCCTCACCTCGACCGCCGGGCACATCGCCCGCACCCGTGACCCGGAGGTGACCCTGGACGAGCCCGAGGGCGACGACGAGGTCGCCGAGCTGACCCGGACCTTCAACGACATGCTCCACGAGCTCTCCGTCGCCCGGGTGGAGCGTGAACGCTCCTTCGAGCGCCAGCGCGAGTTCGTCGCCGACGCCTCGCATGAGCTGCGTACCCCGCTCACCAGCGTCCTGGCCAACCTGGAGCTGCTCGAGGACTCGCTGAACCGACCCGACCGCAACGGCGCCAGCCGTGAGCTGGAGCTGGAGTCGGTCGAGTCGGCCCTGCGCTCCTCGGAGCGGATGAAGCGGCTGGTCGCCGACCTCCAGCTCCCGGCGACCGTGCTCGGCGGGCGGCGGTTCTTCGACGTCCCCGAGGTTCGGCAGGCCGTTCTGGCGCTGCGCGGAGCCTCCGTCGCCCCGCTCGAGACCGGATTCGTCGACGCTGTGCGCGACGTGTTGCGTTCGCTCGGTCTCACGGAGGCGGCCCCTCCCGCCGGCGGCGCGCTCCGGGACGCCTGGGAGTCCCGCATGGCCCTCCTGCGGCCCGCCGA
>JAFKLL010000011.1 GCA_017304845.1 Solirubrobacterales bacterium | reverse complement strand
CGAGTCGCCGGGCCTGGCTTCGGCGTCGATCTTCTCTGCGACCTCCTTGACCGCGATCACGTTCCCGTCCTGCCCCCACAGCTTCACGGCGCCGGCGCCGTAGCCGCCCAGCACCAACGCCCCCGAGACCAGCGTCACCGCGCCGCCGGGCAGGGTCACCAGCGCGCCGATCGTCGCCGCCAGGCCGTACCAGGAAGGAGCCATGTTGCGGGAGCCCAGGAGGTCCGTGCCGGTCAGGAGCAGGAGAGCCTCCATGACCGGGGCCGCGAGCGCGATCACGACGATGAGGGCCAGACCCTCGCGGGGGGCGGGCATAGCCTCGTCCCGGCCGCGGGAGGCGAACCGGAAGATGAGCCCGCCGATCGCGACGAGCAGGCCCAGGCCGATGACGATCATGACCGCGGCGCCCGGAAAAGACGCCGGTTCCAGCAGCTGATGGCCGAAGACCCACTGCTCGAAGGCGTTGCGCTTGGCCCCCAGGCCGCTGCCCTGGAGGGCTTCCATGATGTCTGTGGTCGGCGAGTCGAAATCGTCGAGGACCTTCGGCACCCAGGGGAGATAGAGGAGAGCGGCCAGCGCGTTCGCCGCCAAGGCGACCAGTCGGGCCGGCGGGTGCTGGACCAGGACCCAGCCGAGCTGTGCGACGAGCACGAAAGCGGCCGTGTAATGCGTGTACATCGCCAGGCAGGAGAGCAGGCCGTAGGCCACCCACCAGCCGGCCCTGCCCGACTCCACCCCGCGGAGCATGGTCAGGGTCGACCCGATCAACAGAAGGATCAGGACCGCGTACCCTCGTCCGTTGGCCGCGAAGTAGGTCACGAACGGGCTCAGGGCGAAGACCGACGACCCGACCAGGCCGGCCCGGATGCTGACCGTCCGGCGGCCGAGCAGGTACACGAGCGGGATCGTGGCCACGCCCGCGATCAACGAGGGCAGCCGGACCAGTTCGGGAGCGTCTCCCAGCCGGGTCGAGAACCAGGAGAGGACGAAGCTGAACGGCGGGGTTATCTCCGCGTTGGTCCCGACCAGCCGGATCGTGTCCAGCAGGCCGTGGTTCTGCACGATCCAGAGCGTCGAGAGCTCGTCGCCGACCAGCGACCGCTCGTACAGATGGAGCCGGAGAACCAGCCCGACCAGCGTGATCAGCGCAAGCGCGGCCGGGACGACCCGGTCACGCTGCCAGGCCGACGGCTGGTCAGCCGTCGGGGTCAAGCAGCCAGCGGAACGTAGATCTCGGGGAAGGCCGACGAGCCGAAGAACCAACTCTCGATCGCGTACCGGGGATTCGGCATGTCCGCGTCGGAGCCCGTCTGGTGGAGGAAGAGATCGTCGAAGAGCAGGGCGTCTCCCGGGTTGAAGATCGGCCGGGTGATGCCGATCTCACCGGCGGCGCGCTCGGCGACCGCGTCGGAGACCTGCGTCTCGAGCCAGGTGCCCTCGGTCCCCATCTCGACGAAGTCGTCGAGCCGGGTCGGCACCAGATCCATGCCCGGGGCGACATCGCCGCAGCGGGACAGCGAGAGCCACACGTTCATCGCGCGCACGTCGCCCATGAAGGCGCCGTCCTGATGCCAGGCCCCGCCCACGTCCGGGGTCGCCTTGCGCAGGGTGCACTTGTCGGCCGAGATCAGCGCCGGCTCACCGAGGTAACCCTCGATCACCTGCGGCAGGCCCGCCCGCCCGAACGCTTCGAGCATGTCGATGAAGAGCTTCGGCGAGTCGACGGCGAGCAGGCCGCCGCCCTCTTCGATCCAGTCCCGCTTCTCGACCTCATAGCCCTTCTCCGGGACCAGCTCGTCATAGAGTCCCTGCGTGTCGGGGCGACCCTCGCGCAGGCCGAGCCGGGCCGCGAAGGCCGCCTCGATGCCATCGGCCATCGCCAGCGCCTCTTCGTCGTCGACGAGGTCGCGGACCAGCAGGCAGCCGGCCTCCAGGATGGCGGCGCGGAGCACCTCGGGGGTGAGCTCGTCCGGGGTGATCTCCGGGCACTTCGACTCGGCCCCACGGGGCGGGGCGGAGGCGGCGGGCTGGGCCAGTTCCGGCGAGGGCGGCGGCGACTTCACGGTCTCGACGCCGGCCAGGTGACGGAGCTGGCGGATCTCCTTGTCGCGCTTCGCGGTGCGCGAGGACTGGTTGGCCGCCTGGAGTTCCGCGATGCGGGCCGGGTAGTCCGGCTTGCGGCGGGTGAAGAGGCCCATCAGAACGCCAGCGGGACGTAGTTTTCCGGGTACGCCGAAGGCCCGAAGAACCAGCTCTCGATCGCGTACCGGGGATTCGGCATGCTCGGGTCGGAGCCGGTCTGGTGCATGAAGAGATCGTCGAAGAGCAGGGCGTCGCCCGGGTTGAAGATCGGCCGGGTGATGCCGCGCTCGCCCGCCGCCCTCTCGACGTTCTCCTGGGAGTTCATGAAGTCCAGGTAGGCGCCTTCGCCGCCGGTCGCGACCAGCTCGTTGAGCCGGGTCGGCACGACGTCCATGCTGGGGGCGACATCGCCGCAGCGGGAGAGCGAGAGCCACACGTTCAGCGCCCGGATCTCGCCCATGAAGCGGCCGTCCTGATGCCAGCCGCCGGCGATCTCCGGCAGGGCCTTCCGCAGGGTGCACTTCTGGGCAGAGATGGCGGGGGGCTCACCGAGGTAGCCCTCGATGACGCCGCGCAGCCCGGCCTTCTCGAAGCCGTCGAGCATCTCGAAGAGCAGCCGCGGGGAGTCGGCGGCGAGCACGCCTCCGCCTTCCTCGACCCACTCCCGCTCCGGGATGCGGAACGGAGACTCGGGATCCATCTCGTCGTAGAAGCCGTCGCCGTCGCTTTCGCCCTCGGCCAGCTCGTCCCGCAGCTCGAAGCTGCGGTCGATGTCGGCGGCCATCCTCAGGGCGCTCTCCTCGTCCACGAGGTTGCGGACCAGCAGGCAGCCGGCGTCGAGGATCGAGGCGCGGAGCACCTCCGGGGTGAGCTCCTCCGGGGTGATCTCGGGGCAGCCCGACTGCTCGCCGCGAGGCGGGACCTCGGCTGCCGGTTCCGGATGCGACGGTTTGGAGGGCGCGCCGTTGATCAGCTCGATGCCGGCCAGGTGACGGACCCGGCGGATCTCACGTTCGAGCTGCAGGTCGCGCTCGGCGCGGTTGGCCTCGTTCAGGAGCTCCAGCGCCTCGTACAGCTTGCCGTCGGCCTCGAGGTCGCGTGCCTCGAGCACCTGCGGAAGCGGTTCCGCGACGGCGGTGTCGGTGGTGGCTGGGGCGTTCCGGTTCTTGCGTGATCGAAAAAGCATTTATCTCCTGCCTCGTAGTCTCTTCGATGCTTCCCCTGGATTCATCGGGGGAAACTACCAATCCTCAACTATTTCCGATCACTTTGGCAGGAATTCCCCCGACGGTCGCTCCCGCGGGCACGTCCCGGTTGACCATCGCCTGCGATCCGATCACCGCGCCGGCGCCCACCTCGAACTCGCCGAGCAGCTTCGCCCCGGAGCCGATGAAGACGTTCTCGTGGATGGTCGGGCCCTTCAGGTTGCCCGCCTGGAGGCCGATCGAGACCCAGGGCGAGATCACGCAGCCCGACTTGATCTCGGAGAGCCCCCCGATCACCACCTGGCCATGCGCGATGTTGACACCGGGATGGATCACGACCATCTCGTCGATCGAGACCTGCGAGGTCATCATCGAGAGCTTGTGCAGCAGGCGCGGGATCACCGGCACCCCGCGCGCCCTGAGGCGCATCCGGGCCCGGTAGGCGACCTGGGCGAAGAAGGCGTCGCTGACCCACATCAGGCGGAGCGCCCGGTAGGCGATGTACCAGGGCGAGGCGTCGGCGGACTCGAAGTACTCGCCGCGATGGAACGAGACCACGTGGGTGTCCTTCTTGACCGCCTCCCAGAACGGCGGGTGGAGCTGGCGGTGCGCATGCACCTGCCGCCTGCGTTCCTTGAGTAGATCCCGTGATTCCCGCGACGCCATGAGAAGGCGCAGCCTACCGGCCCGTCACCGGGCGTCAGTCGGCGGACTTGACGACGCGGGCCGGCATCCCGACCGCGGTCACCGCGTTGGGGATGCTGGTGGTCACCACCGCATTCGCCCCGATCAGCGCGTCGTGCCCGACCTCGATCGGGCCGATGATCTTGGCGCCGGTGCCGATGTTGACCCCGGTGCCCACGATCGGGCCCTGGATGTCGCCGCCCCGGAGGCCGATCGTCACCCAGGGCGAGATCACCGTCCCGGAGCCGATCTCGACCAATCCGTCCAGGACGATCTGGCCGTGGACGATGTAGACGCCCGGCTGCATCACCACGCCCGGGCCGATCGAGACCTGGGCGTTCCGCATGCAGAAGCGATGCAGCATCCGCGGCAGGACCGGCACCCCGCGCCTGAGCATCGCCGCCCGCAGGCGGTAGGCGACATGCGCGGTGAAGGCGTCGCTGACCCACATCAGCCGCAGCACCTGGAAGAAGGCGTCGCGGCCGGAGCGGAAATCGTGCCGCTCACCCCGCTGATGGCAGGTGACGCGGGCGTCCGCGAGCACCGCGATGCGGAAGCCCGGATGCTGCGCGAAGAGCCCCTGCATGAACTCCTTCTTCTCTGCCCGCGTCGGTGAATCGCTCATCGGCCTGCCGGAGCCTATAGCCTGCGCGGCCAGTTCATGAGCGCAGAAAACAACGGGACCAACCCGATCCAGTGGGGCTATTCACTGGAGAACCACGCCGAGATCATGCAACCCTGCCTGGAAGCGAGGGGCACCGAGACGCTGCTCGAGATCGGCTCCTTCGCCGGGGAGCTGACCGAGAGCCTGCTCGAGTGGGGCACTCCGAAGGGGGTGCGGATCTCCACCGTAGAGCCGTTGCCGCCGGAGGAGCTGCGCGGCGTGGTCTCGCGCCATCCCGAGCTGACATTGATCGAGGACACCGGGGTCGGCGCCCTCGACGGCCTGGACGGCTTGCCGGACACGATCATCATCGACGGCGACCACAACTACTTCACCTTGACCGGCGAGCTGGACAAGATCGCCGAGATGTCCGGTGACGGCCCGCTGCCGCTGCTGATGTTCCACGACGTCTGCTGGCCCCACGAGCGCCGCGACACCTACTACGCGCCGGACCGGGTGCCGGAGTCGGAACGCCAGCCGCTCGGCCACAACTGCACCATCGCTCCCGGCAACCCCGGCCTCAGCGACGGCGGGCTGCCCTTCGAGTGGGCGGCCGCCCATGAGGGCGGGCCCAAGAACGGCGTCCTGACCGCGATCGAGGACTTCATGGAGCGACGCGGCGGCCTCCGGCTCGCGGTCATCCCGGTCTTCTTCGGCTTCGGGGTGCTCTGGGAGGAATCGGCGCCGTACGCCGACGCCGTCCACGCCTCGATCGCCCCCTACGACCGCAACCCGGTCATGGAGCGAGCCGAGGCGAACCGGGTCGCCCTGCTGGTCCGCACCCACCAGGACGCCCAGACGATCCGCGAACAGAACCAGCGGATCGCCCAGTACGAGGAGCTGCTCGGCCGGATGCTCCAATCGAGCGCCCTCGGCATCGCCGAGAGGATCTCCAAGGTCCGCCAAAAGGGAAACCCGATCTTCACCCGCCAGGAGATCCAGGACACCCTGGACGGGAAGTAACCCAAGCGGAGCCGGACCCCACCCGCGCCGGGCCTAGGGCAACAGGTCTAGTAGCCCTCTGGGGGCTTGCGGCGCATGATGAAGTCGGTGAACTTGCGGAGGGGCTTGGTGATCTTCCAGCTGCGGCTCGCCTTGAGCTCCTGAAGCTCGCGTTCGAGCGACTCGTTGATCAGGTGGCCGGCTCCGGCCAGGGTGCGGGCGGCCGAGGCCTCCGCTTCGGCCCGGCGGGCCCGATCCTCCCAGGAGCTGCCCTCGGGCCCTTCCGGCTTGGGCAGCATGTGCTCCCACTTCTTGGAGAAGGCGATGTGGGCGTTGACCCAGGTATCGAGGTCGCTGATCAGCTCGATCGAGTGGTGGTGGACCACCTTGAGGTCGGCGGTCACGACCTTCTTGCCCTTCTCGCGGGCCTGATGGCAGATGTCGAAGTCGTAGCCGTGCAGGGCGCCGCCGGTGATCTCGTCGAACCGCAGGTTCTTGATCGCCCAGGGGGAGAAGCCGATCACGAAGCCGTCGATCATGTCGACCTCGCCGAGCTTCGCGTAGGAAGGGGTGTCCTGGGCCAGCCAGGTCAGGGCGGGGATCTCGCCGCCGCCGAGCTCGTCGTACTTGTGGGTGAAGGAGGCCCAGGTGACGGCGCCCTCCCACCAGGCGATGCTCCGCACGCCGACCGAGCCGGCGCAGCCGACCAGGGCCACGTCCGGATCCTCGAACTCGGCTCTGATCTTCTGGATGAACTCCGGATCGGTGATCTGAGCGTCCTGGTGGATCAGCACCAGGAACTCGAGATCGTCCATCTTGGCGGCCTCGTCCAGGATCAGGTTGTAGCTCCTGAAAAGGGTCCCTGAGCTGGCGAAGCTGAGAGCTTCGGTGTCGGGTTCCCTGCAGAGCTCGATTCCCGGAACTACGAACTTCTCGTACTTCTCCGGGTCGGTAATGGCACTTCCAATCGCAACCACGGCGGCGGAATCTACCCGACGAGTGGGGAACAGGCTGAGCGGGCGGCTCAGCGGGCCGGGCTCGACTGGCGCCACTGATTCAAGGCGCGGAAGTCGTCGAGCGCGCTGCTCGCCCCGCCGGCGGGCGGTTCCGGGCGGATGTCGACCGCCTCGACCGGCGCTTCCAGGCCGCCCTCTTCGCCGGCCGTGACCTTCCAGACCCCGGCCCCTTCACGGGCCGTGAAGACCTCCGCCAACTCGCCGTCGCGGAAGAGCAGCCCGGTCTGGTCGTCCGCCCCGTGGCCGGCCGGCATCGACCGGCCCACCTCGGCCAGGTACCGGCGGCGGCGCTCCGGGTCACGGTGGTAGTGGACGCAGAGGCTGCCCTCGAGCAGGCCGAGGCCCGGCGCCGGCTCGGGGCGTCCCGACGAGGAGGTGATGCCGGCCTCGAACCAGCACATCGCGCCGGCGCTCTGCCCGGCCACCAGCACCCCGCGCCCGAGGCATTCGCCGATCAGCTCCCCGATCCCATGCGCCCGCCAGATCGCGACGAGATTGACCAGGCTGCCGCCGCCGACGTAGATCGCGTCCTGGCCGAGCAGGTGGCCGGCGACATCGACCGGGTTGGTGCCGAGCCGGAACAACGAGATGTCGCTGACCTCACAGCCCCGACCCCCGAACGAGCGCCGGAAGCGGGTGATCTGGTCCTCCGGGTCCCCGCTTGCGGTCGGCAGCAGGCAGATCCTCGGTTTCGCCCGGCCGGTCAGGGCGACGATGTGGTCGCAGATCGCCTCGTTGCCGTCGAGCCGGTCGAACTCGTGCCCGCCCATGACCAGGATGCGGCCCTTCATGGTCGCCTCAGGCCGAGACCGGGGTCGAGGCCCAGGGGATCGGCGAGTCCTCGATCAACGGGACGTGGTCCGGCGCGCCGAGATACCGGGTGGCCAGCTGGGTGGTCTTGGGGCGGTCGCCCTTGAGCTCGACCCGGTAGCCCCGCGCCTCCGGCCGCGACGCGACCACCTGGGCCAGCTCGGTGTCGATGAAGTGGAAGGCGGCCCCGTCGTTGGCGGCGAAGCCGGGCCGCAGCCCCTCCCTCTGCTTCGCCTCGTAGGCGCGGTGGGCGTCCGAGCCGAGCTGGAAGTGGACCTGATTCGACCAGGGCAGGAAGCCGAGCCCGATCGTCACCCTGGTCTCCTGCTGATAGGTCGTGACGCATTCCTCGAACCAGCAGAGCGAACCGGCGGAGAGGCCGCAGAGGACGACGCCCCGCTCCCAGGCCTCCCGGAGGACCTCGTCGATGCCGTGGGCCCGCCAGACCGCGAGCATGCTGATCACGCTGCCGCCGCCGACGTAGATCAGGTCCTGGGAGAGCAGGTGCTCGCGGATGTCGCCGACCCCGCGTTCCCGCCGGAACAGCGAGATGTGGGAGGCGTCCGCGCGTTCGCGGAAGGCGTTGTAGAACCGGACCAGATAGTGGTCGGCGTCGCCGGAGGCGGTCGGCAGGAAGCAGACCCGCGGACGTTTCAGCCCGGTGGTCGCCACCACGAAATCGTCGAGTAGCGGATTGCCCGACTCCATCGAGAAACCGCCGCCTCCGAACGCGACTATCTGTCTTCTCGCAGCCATGCGGCGATCTTCCCTGCCCGGGATCGGCCGGTGGTTGGCCCCCGGGCCAGTCTGCGTCGGCGCCGCTTGTCCCGGCGGGAGCCGAACGGCATTCAGATGAATACACTGCTCCGGCCATGCGTGAGAAGAACCCTGAGACCCACGAAGAGAAGCTCGAGTATCTGCGCGAGCTGCGCGACGCCGCGATCAACTCCGCTTCAGCGGAAGCCGTCGAGAAGCACCATGCCAAGGGCAAGCTGACCGCCCGCGAGCGGCTCGAGAAGCTGCTCGACCCCGGCTCCTTCGAGGAGCTCGACACCTTCGTCCGGCACCGCACCTACGACTTCGACATGAACAAGCGCCGCCCCTGGGGTGACGCCGTCGTCACCGGCCACGGCACGATCGACGGCCGCAAGGTCTTCGTCTTCTCGCAGGACTTCACCGTCTTCGGCGGTTCGCTCGGCGAGGTCATGGCCGAGAAGATGTGCAAGGTGATGGACCTGGCCGCCAAGGTCGGCGCTCCGGTCATCGGCCTCAACGACTCCGGCGGCGCCCGGATCCAGGAGGGCGTCGTCTCGCTGGGCGCCTACGGCGACGTCTTCGCCCGCAACGTCCAGAGCTCCGGCGTGATCCCCCAGATCAGCGTGATCATGGGCCCCTGCGCCGGTGGCGCGGTCTACTCGCCGGCGATGACCGACTTCATCTTCATGGTGAAGGAGACCTCGCACATGTTCATCACCGGCCCCGAGGTCATCAAGACCGTGACCGGCGAGGAAGTCGGCTTCGAGGAGCTCGGCGGCGCGATGACCCACAACTCGAAGTCGGGCGTCGCCCACTTCGCGGCCGAGGACGAGGAGAGCTGCCTCGAGGACGTGCGCTACCTGATGAGCTTCCTGCCGCTCAACAACATGGAGCAGCCGCCCCACTTCCCGCCGTCGGACGACCCCGACCGCGAGGACCCGGAGCTCGACACCTTCGTCCCCGACGACCCGAACAAGCCGTACGACATGCGGCAGGTCGTGACCCGGATCGTCGACGACGAAGAGTTCTTCGAGGTCCACGAGCACTTCGCCAAGAACATCATCTGCGGCTTCTCCCGCCTCGACGGCTTCCCGGTCGGGATCGTCGGCAACCAGCCCTCCTTCAAGGCCGGCGTGCTCGACATCGAGTCCTCCGAGAAGGCGGCCCGTTTCGTGCGGACCTGCGACGCATTCAACATCCCGATCCTCACCTTCACCGACGTGCCCGGCTTCATGCCCGGCACCGACCAGGAGTGGAACGGGATCATCCGCCACGGCGCCAAGCTGCTCTACGCCTACACCGAGGCGACCGTGCCGAAGATCAGCCTCGTGACCCGCAAGTCCTACGGCGGCGCCTACGACGTCATGGCCTCCAAGCACATGGGCGCCGACTTCAACTTCGCCTGGCCCACCGCCGAGATCGCGGTGATGGGCGCCGAGGGCGCGGTCAACATCATCTACCGCAACGACATCAAGAACTCGCCCACTCCCGAGGAGCGGCGGGCCACCTTGATCGCCGACTACAAGGCGCACTTCGCGAACCCGTACGCGGCTGCGGAGCGTGGCTACATCGACGACGTGATCGAGCCTCGCCACACCCGCATCAAGATGATCAAGGCTCTGCGCACCCTGCAGACCAAGCGGGTCGCCCAGCCGCGCCGCAAGCACGGCAACATCCCGCTGTAGGACCGGATCGATGCCCGAGTTCACGATCAGCCAGTCCGCAACGCCCGAGGAGGCCGCCGCGATCGCGGCGGCCGTCCAGCGGTTCTCGCAGGACACGGCGGTCGCCCCGCCGGTCGAGGCGACCGGCATGGACCCGTGGCTGAAGGCCGCCCTGCGGGACGGCGTCTCGGCCAAGGAGGCCTTCGGGCCCGGCCAGCCGTTCGGCATCGCCTGATCTCTCGCAGATTTGTCCCCGAGCAACTAGCATCGGGACAAACCAACCGAGGAGGAGTTCATGGCGGTAGTCAAGATCATCGAGCTGGTCGGCAGCTCACGCGTTTCCACCGATGACGCAGCCCAGCAGGCGCTCAAGCAGGCCCAGGACTCGCTGCGGAACATCCGCGCCGTGGACATCGTCTCGACCGGCATCCGGGGCGAGAACCTCGACGAGTACCGCGCCCACGTCCGCGTCGCCTTCCTCATCGAGGGCAAGGACGTGACTTGATCCATGCCTGAGGCAGAAGCCCCAGAGCTCGAGTCGTACGAGCGTTCTTCAGCCGAGGTCGCCGAGCTGATCGTGGCCGGCGCCCGGCTGATCGACGTCCGCACCGCCCACGAGCACGAGGCGGCCCGGCTGGCCGACTCGGAGCGGATCGGCCTGGAGGAACTGGTCGAGCGCCGCGGCGAGATCGGCAAGGACCAGACCGTCGTCTTCTACTGCCGGGTCGGAAACCGCTCGCGGATGGCCGCCCAGGCCTTCTCCGAGGCCGGGTACGACGTCCACAACCTGGCCGGCGGCATCGTCCAGTGGATCGAGGACGGCCGGCCGATCGAGCCGGCCGACGGCTACGTCGCCGAACCGGGCGAGGCCGCGGCGATCCTCGAAGCCCGAGCCCGCAGGGCCTGACCGCGAGGGCGGGCATCCGCTCGCCCTCCACCACAAATACCTGAAATCCGGTCAGGTTTAAGTCTTTTTGCTACCGTTTTCAGTCCGGTTCAGTAACCAAGCCCTTTCGTCGTAGGAGGAAACCGAATTGGAGCCCACCTCGGCCCCGTCCAAACCGAAGCCCGCTGACAAGCCCAAGGCGAAGCCCGGCGACAAGGGAGTCGAGCAGGAAGAGGGCAAGCTCCAGGAGGGCAAGGGTCGCCTCGGCACCCTGACCAACCCCGAGTCCTACGACAACGTCCCCGGTCACGTCATCCCGATCATCGAGGAAGAGTTCGTCGACTTCGAGGGCGAGGCCGACCAGTTCCTGGACGGCAAGACCCCCGAGGACCAGTTCATCGGCTTCCGCCTCAAGCAGGGCGTCTACGGCCAGCGCCAGCCCGGCGTGCAGATGGTCCGGGTCAAGCTCCCCTTCGGCGGCGTCACCCCCGAGCAGATGGACGCCTTCGCGGACGCGGTCGAGACCTACGCCCCGCTGAACAAGGGTCACATCACGACCCGCCAGAACATCCAGATCCACCACGTGCCGCTGAACCAGATGGTCCACATGCTGCGCGACCTCGCTCCCAGCGGCCTCTCCTCGCGCGAGGGCTGCGGCAACACCGTCCGCAACGTGACCGGCGACCCGTGGGCCGGCGTCGCCGACGACGAGATCTTCGACCCGACCCGGTACGCGGGCGCCTACACCCGCTACTTCGTCCGGCACCCCACGACCCAGCTGATGCCGCGGAAGATCAAGACCTCCTTCACCGGCTCCGACGCGGACCGCGCGATGAGCGGGATCCACGACATCGCCTTCCTCAGCCGGATCAAGGACGGGGTCAAGGGCTTCGAGATCCGGGTCGGTGGCGGCACCTCGATCATGCCGCGCGTCGCCCCGACCATCTACGACTTCGTCGAGGCCGAGAACGGCGACTACCTCAAGCACGCCGAGGCGATCCTCCGCGTCTACGACCGCCAGGCCTGGCTGCGGCCGAACCGCGCCCGCGCCCGGATCAAGGTCCTGGTCGACAAGGTCGGGATCGAAGAGGTCCGCCGCATGGTCGACGAGGAACTGAAGGGCGACTGGGTGAACGAGCGTGACTTCACCATCGACCACCTCGTCTTCGACATCGACGAGCAGGCTTCGCTGACCGAGCCGCTGGCCCCGGTCGGTTCGCCGAACGGCGACCGGGCCGAGTTCGACCGCTACCTCGAAGCCAACGTCCAGCCGCAGCGGCAGGAGGGTTTCCACACGGTCGAGGTCAAGGTGATCCGCGGCGACCTCACCCCCGAGCAGTTCCGCGGCCTCGGTCAGATCATGCGGGACTACACCGGCGGCTTCGCCCGCATGACCGTCCAGCAGAACATCGTGCTGCGCTGGGTCCGGGAGGCCTCCCTCTACGACGTGTGGAAGCGACTCGGCGAGCTCGGCCTCGACGACGTGGGGCCGCGCCGCGTCACCGATGTCGTCTCCTGCCCCGGCACCGACTCCTGCAAGATGGGCATCACCTCCTCGATGGGCCTCAACCAGGCCGTCCAGGAGCGGGTCGAGGCGATGGACATCACCGACCCTCTGACCCGCGACATCCACATCAAGATGAGCGGCTGCCCGAACGGCTGCAGCCAGCATCACGTCGCCAACATCGGCTTCTACGGTGCCTCGCTCAAGGTCGGCAGCAAGACCATCCCGGCCTATGTCCCGCACCTCGGCGGCAAGTACACCGACGGCGAGACGATCTACGGCACCCGCCTCAAGTCGCGCCTTCCCGCGCGCCGGGTCCCGGAAGCGGTCGAGCGGTGGATCCGGCTGTATGAGTCCGAGCGGGACGAGGGCGAGATCTTCAACGACTTCGTCGACCGGGTCGGCACCACCCGCATGGAGGAAGAGGTCAAGGAACTGACCATGCCGGTCGACTTCAGCCTCGACACGATGCAGATGTTCATCGACTGGCAGCGCTCCGACCCCTACAAGGTCGAGCGCGGCGAGGGCGAGTGCGCTGTCTAGCGATCCGATGGAACCGACGACCACGACATTGACCCCGGCCGAGGCCGAAGCGGCGCGCAAGGCCGAGGAGGCCACCCGCGCCCTGGCCGCCCGTTTCGACGCCGAAGCGGTGGCCGCCCAGCTGGAGCCGCTCGGCGCCGGCGAGGTCCTCGAGTGGGCCTTCGAGCAGTTCGGCCAGGACATGTACATCGCCTGCTCGTTCCAGAAGACGAGCTCGGTGGTCATGCACCTGGCGACGGAGATCAACCCCGACGCCCGCTTCTTCTACCTCGACACCGACTTCCTCTTCCCGGAGACCTACGAGACCAGGGATCGCCTGGCCGAGCGCTTCGGGGTCGAGTTCGAGCGGTGGCACAACCTGACTCCCGAAGAGCAGGCCAAGCAGTACGGCGACCAGCTCTGGAAGACGGACCCCGACGCCTGCTGCGGGATCCGCAAGGTGGAGCCGATGCGCCGTGCCCTCTCGACCGTCGACTGCTGGGTCTCCGGCATCCGTCGCGAGGACTCGGCGACCCGGGCCAACGCCCCCAAGTTCACCTGGGACAAACGCTTCGACATCTGGAAGGTGAACCCGCTGGCCGATTGGACCGAGCGGGACGTCTGGACCCACCTCCACAAGAACAACATTCCTTACAACCCCCTGCACGATCAGGGTTATCCATCAATCGGGTGCACCCACTGCACCCGGCCGGTCATGCCCGGTCAGTCGTCCCGTGACGGCCGCTGGTCAGGGTCCGGCAAGACGGAGTGCGGCATCAACTGACCGCCGATCGGGCCGCATCCGGCCCTCGGAATGGTTAGGCTGCTGGATTCTCCACCTTTCCTGTCAACATTCCCTCCATATACGAGCGTGACCATGACCGATCTAGCCCTCCAGCTTTCCGAGAGACAGACCGCCGACTTCGAGATGATCGGCAACGGCGGCTTTGCGCCGCTCACCGGGTTCCAGGGTTCCGCCGACTGGAAGCGGGTCTGCGACGAGATGCGGACCGCTGCCGGCGACTACTGGCCGATCCCGATCACCCTGCCGACCGATCTCGAATGCGAGGTCGGTGACGTCATCGCCCTCAGCTCCGACGAGGGCAAGGCTCTCGGTTCGATCACGGTGGAGGAGATCTTCGAGCGCGACCTCGACCACGAGGCCAAGTCGGTCTACACCACGACCGACCTCGAGCATCCCGGCGTCGCCGCCATCCACGAGGAGGGCGTCCGCTGCATCGCCGGCCCGATCTCGGTCGACGCGCTGCCGGATCACGAGGAGGCCTTCCAGCGCCGTTACCTCACCCCGGCCGAGTCGAAGCAGGCCTTCGCCGACCGCGGTTGGAAGCGCGTCGTCGCCTTCCAGACCCGCAACCCGATCCACCGCGCCCACGAGTACCTGACCAAGGCGGCCCTCGAGGTCTCCGACGGTCTCTTCATCCACCCGCTGATCGGCAAGACCAAGGCCGGCGACATCCCGGCCGACGTGCGGATGAAGTGCTACGAGCTGCTGATGGAGGACTACTACCCCAACGACCGCGTGATCCTCGGCGTCAACCCGTCGAAGATGCACTACGCCGGTCCGCGCGAGGCCGTGCTCCACGCGATCGTCCGCCGCAACTACGGTTGCACCCACTTCATCGTCGGTCGCGATCACGCCGGCGTCGGCGATTACTACGGCACCTATGACGCCCAGAAGATCTTCGACGACATCGACCTGGACGAGCTCGGCATCGAGCCGCTCAAGTTCGAGCACACCTTCTGGTGCCACAAGTGCGAGGGCCTGGCTTCCAACAAGACCTGCCCCCACAGCGCCGAAGACCGACTTTTCCTTTCCGGCACCAAGGTCCGCGAGATGCTGGGCAACGGCGCGATGCCGCCGCCCGAGTTCTCCCGCCCCGAGGTCGCCCAGATCTTGATCGACGCTTACAAGGAGGACAACTAACCAATGTCAGAAAGCAAGGGCTTCACCCTCTGGTTCACCGGGCTCTCCGGTGCCGGCAAGACCACGATCTCGGAGATCGTCGCCAAGGAACTCACCGCGCGTGGTTCACGGCTCGAGATCCTCGACGGTGACATCGTCCGCGAGAACCTCTCGAAGGGCCTCGGCTTCTCGAAGGAAGACCGCGACACCAACATCCGCCGGATCGCCTTCGTCGCCGATCTGCTCTCGCGCAACGGCACCCCGGTCATCACCGCCGCGATCTCGCCCTACCGCGAGATCCGCGACGAGGCACGCGCGATGATGGGCGACCGCTTCATCGAGGTCTACATCGAGGCTTCGGTCGACGTCTGCGCCGAGCGCGACGTCAAGGGCCTCTACGCCAAGGCCTTCGCCGGCGAGATCAAGGAGTTCACCGGCGTCTCCGACCCGTACGAGGCCCCGGAGAACCCGGAGATCGCCCTCAAGACCGCGGAAGAGGAGCCCGAGGAGTCGGCCGCTCGTCTGCTCACCTACCTGGAGGAGCGCCAGCTCATCCCGGCCGCCGTCGCCTCCTAACCGCAAATCCTTCTTCGAAACATACGCCGGGCGTATGTTTCCGGGCAGGATTTCGAAGGGCGGGCCTTTGGGCCCGCCCTTTTTGCTGCCGCCTTCGCCTTCGCTTTCGACGCCGGGGCCGAGGCGTAGCCGCTAGGGCTTCGGGGGGACCGCCGGCTGACCGAGGTCGTAGGTCTGGTAGGCGCCGAAGCGGCTGAAGGTCTTGTGGGTGGGGCCGTGGAAGTCGGATGACGCGGTCGCGGTGACCCCGAGCTCGTTCGCCAGATCCAGCAGGTGCTCCGTCTGAGCTCTTGTATGTGAGGGGTAGAAGACCTCGATGCCGCCGATGTCGAGCGCGCGGATCAGCTCCTCCACCTTCTCCGGGTCCTTGACGTCCCAGTAGGGGTGGGCGATCACGGGCACGCCGCCGGCCTCGCGGATCAGCGCGCAGGCCTCGTTGGCATCCGGCCACTCGCGCGAGACGAAGGCCTTCGCGCCGGGCACCAGCCACTCCTCGAAGAAGGGGCCGAGGTTGCCGGTCGCGCCGGCCGCCTTGGCGATGTGGGGACGGCCGATCGCGTCGGCGGCCCCTGCCTCGCGGACCGCGTCCTCGAAGGTCAGGTCGAAACCGTGGTCGCGCAGGTTCTGGACGATCTTCTTGGCCCGGCTACGGCGCTCTTCCTGGGCCCGTTCGCAGGCCGGGGTGATCTTCTCGACGTCCACCCAGTAGCCGCAGATGTGGAGATCCTCGGCGTACTCGTGCACCGAGGACATCTCGACCGCGGGCACGATCTCCACGCCGAGCCGCTCCCCGGCCTCGATCGCCTCGGGAACCCCGGCCACCCCGTCGTGGTCGGTCAGGGCCAGAACCTCGACCCCGGCCTTCGCGGCCGCCTCCACCACCCCGGCGGGCTGAAGCTGACCATCAGAAACAACGGAATGCGACTGAAGCTCGATCATGTCCAGAGAATCCTAGGTCAGTCCACGGCCAACCGGAGCCGACCCATCCATCGGTTTTTTCCGTGGGACGGCGGGTTTGGCTGGGAGGCCCGGCGAAGCCGGTGCCGACTTATTTAAATAAGCTGCCTCGGCTATGTTTTCGAAGATCCTGATCGCCAATCGAGGCGAAATCGCCATCCGTGTCGCCCGCGCCTGCAAGGAGATGGGCATCACGTCCGTCGCCGTGTATTCCGAGGCTGATCGGGACGCCCCGCATGTCAAGGCCTGCGACGAGGCCTTCCTGATCGGGCCTGCGATCCCGGCCGAGAGCTACCTCTCGATCGAGAAGATCATCCAGGCCTGCAAGGACAGCGGCGCCGAGGCCGTCCACCCGGGCTACGGCTTCCTGGCCGAGAACTCCGACTTCGCCCGTGCGCTCGACGAGGCCGGCATCGTCTTCATCGGCCCGCCCGCCTCGGCGATCGACGCGATGGGCTCCAAGACCATGGCCCGTGAGGTCATGGAGAAGGCCGGCGTGCCGATCGTGCCCGGCGCGACCGAGCCCGCCAAGGACCTCGAAGAGGCCAAGAAGCAGGCCGAGTCGGCCGGATACCCCGTCGCCTGCAAGGCGGTCGGTGGCGGTGGCGGCAAGGGCTTCCGGGTCGCGATGACCCCAGACGACCTGGCCGAGGCCTTCGAGGGTTCCGGCCGTGAGGGCATGAAGTTCTTCAACGACGACCGGGTCTACATCGAGCGCTACCTCGAGGATCCGCGCCACGTCGAGGTCCAGGTCCTGGCCGACAAGCACGGCAACGTGATCCACCTCGGCGAGCGCGACTGCTCGATCCAGCGCCGTCACCAGAAGCTGATCGAGGAGGCCCCCGGCCCGCACGTGGACGAGGAGATGCGGGAGCGGATCGGCAAGATCGCTACCGACGCGGCCCGCGCGGTCGGCTACTTCTCGGCCGGCACCATCGAAGGCATGCAGGTCGGGGACGAGTACTTCTTCCTCGAGATGAACACCCGGGTCCAGGTCGAGCACTGCGTGACCGAGGAGATCACCGGCGTCGACATCGTCCGCGAGCAGATCAAGATCGCCGCCGGCGAGGAGCTCTCGCTGACCCAGGAGGACGTCACGATCGACGGTTGGGCCATCGAGTGCCGGATCAACGCCGAGAAGGCCCACATGAACTTCGCCCCGGCCCCCGGCCCGATCGACGTCTACGACGAACCCTCGGGCCCCGGCGTCCGCGTCGACTCCGGCGTCAAGGCCGGCTCCGAGGTCACCCCGATGTACGACCCGATGGTCGCCAAGCTGATCGTCTGGGACGAGACCCGCGAGGCCGCGACCAAGCGGATGCTGCGCGCCCTCGACGAGTACGAGATCGAGCCGCTTTCGACCCTGATCCCCTTCCACAAGACCATCCTCCAGACCGAGCAGTGGGCCCGTGGCGAGACCTGCAAGGACCTGACGGAGGACAAGAAGTGGCTGAAGACCACCGCCCCCGAGGACACCGACATCCCGGCCCCGGCCGACGGTGAGGCCGAGAAGGTCGCCCGCGACTACCTGGTCGAGGTCTCCGGCAAGCGGTTCGACGTCAAGGTGATCGGCGAGGCCACCGGCTTCGCCGCCGGAACCGCCCCCGCGGCCGCCGGAGGGCCCAAGCCGAAGCGCGAGAAGAAGGCCGGCAGCGGCGGTGGCGCGGGTGGTCCCGTGCTCGCCTCACCGCTCCAGGGCTCGATCTTCAAGCTCGAGGTCGCGGAGGGCGCCGAGGTCAAGGAAGGCGACCTGGTCTGCGTCATCGAGGCCATGAAGATGGAGAACGAGATCACCGCCCACAAGGACGGAAAGATCACCAAGGTCAGCATTTCTGTTGGCGACGCGGTCGCCAACGGGGATCCCCTCGTCACTATTGAGTAACATTTCGCGGTCGGTTGATGCCCCTCGCGTTGCGGGGGGTAGCAGTCGATCCCGATCAAGAGAGGATCAACTATGAGAAT
The DNA here is from genome assembly GCA_017304845.1 of Solirubrobacterales bacterium. Lineage (GTDB taxonomy): Bacteria > Actinomycetota > Thermoleophilia > Solirubrobacterales > 70-9 > 67-14. Next base: position 180,982 of record JAFKLL010000011.1, on the reverse strand, counting down.
TTTCGCTTACCTGGACCCCGGAAGCGCCAGTGCGGTGCTCGCAGCAATTCTCGCCGGCGTTGCCGGCATCGGTGCGGCCCTGCGCACCTTCGGACATAACGTGAAGAGCAAGGTCATGTTCTGGAAGAAGGACGAGCCCGCCCCTGAGGCCCCCGCTGCGGCGGCGGACACCTCCGAAGACAAGCCGGCCGAGTAGCGAGTCTGTGGCAGCCGCAGAACCGGGCTCGTTCAGAGACCGAGACAGCCGCGTCGTCGTCACCGACGACGCGATCTACCGAGCCCTGAGCCCGGAGGGCGCGGAGGACTGGGACGCACTCGCGGCCAGTTCCCTGCTCGCCGAGCTGACCTCCCGTGGTGACCTCATCGGCACCCGGGAGGTCGAGATCGCGGTCCTGGGCGAAAGCCAGGACCTGCTCCCGACCGGAGTCGAGAGAGCGCTGGAGCACGACCGGGTCCCGGTCGTCTCGTACCCGTACGAGTGGACCTTCAGCATGCTCCAGGACGCCGCCCTGCTCCAGCTGGAGCTCGGCATCGCCGCGATCGACGCGGGTCTGTCGCTGAAGGACGCGACTCCCTACAACGTCCAGTTCCAGGGAGCCAACCCCGTCTTCATCGACGTCGGCTCCTTCGAGAAGATCGACGAGGGGCAGCCCTGGGTCGGCTACCGGCAGTTCTGCATGCTCTACCTGTACCCGCTGCTGTTCCAGGCTCACAAGGACATTCCGTTCCATCCCTGGATGCGCGGCTCGATCGACGGCATCCAGCCGATCGACGCGATCAAGGTCTTCTCCCTGCGGGACCGTCTCCGCAAGGGCGTCTTCCTCCACACCTCGCTCCACGCCCGGCTGGACAAGCGGGCCAACAAGTCCGGCCCCGGCAGCGCCGAGGCCAACAAGACCACCCGTGAGGTCAAGCCGAAGCAGATCAAGGCCCAGCTCCAGTCGATGCACCGCCTGGTCTCGAAGCTGCGCTGGAAGACCGGCGAGACCTCCTGGAGCGGCTACCGCCAGAGCAACACCTACTCCGACAACGACGACAAGCGCAAGCAGGGCTTCGTCGGCGAAGTCGCCGCGGAGAAACGCCCGGGCCTGACCTGGGACGTGGGCTGCAACGACGGCGCCTACTCGCGGATCGCGGCCGAGAACTCCGAGCGGGTCCTCGCCCTCGACTTCGATCACGCCACCGTCGAGGCGCTCTACCGCTCGCTCAAGGCGGAGGGCAACACCCAGATCCTGCCGCTGGTCTCGAACCTGGCCGACCCCTCGCCGGCCCTCGGCTGGCGCGGCCTCGAGCGCAAGACGCTGGCCGATCGCGCCACCCCGGACCTGATGCTCGCCCTGGCCGTGATCCACCACGTCTCGATCTCGGCCAACATCCCGATCGCCGACTTCCTCCAGTGGGTGCGGGACATGGGCTCGACCCTGCTGATCGAGTTCCCGAAGCGGACCGACCCGATGGTCCAGGCGCTGCTCGCCAACAAGCACGACGGCGCCAACCCCGACTACGAAGAGGGCAACTTCGAGCGTGAGCTCGAGCGCCGCTTCACGATCGAGCGTCGGGAAGAGCTGCCTTCCGGCGACCGTATCCTCTACCTGGCAACGCCAAGGTAACGAGCGTGGGCGCGCCGAGCGGAGGTTCGGAGGCAAGACAGGGGGAGAAGGGTCTGAGGGCGATCTTCGGTCGTCCCGCACCGACCCGCCGGCAACTGCTGCTGGGGGGTGGCCACCTGGCCGCCCTCTGGGCCCTGGCCTTCGTCCAGCCGCTGCTCGACCTGCTGGGCAAGAACCCTGACTTCTTCGTCGCCCGGGCCAACACCCCGGGCGACATCCTGATCCTCTCGATCGGGTTCACCTTCCTGCCGCCCCTGGCCCTGTTCCTGGTCGAGTGGCTGGTCAGCCGGTTCAGCGCCCGCGCCTACTACGGCCTCCATTTCGTCTTCCTGGGGGCGATCGCGACCTTCTTCTTCATCCAGGTCGTCTCCGACCTGTTCTCGGCCCGGACCGCGATCATCCTGCTGCTCTCACTGGCCCTGGCGGCCCTGCTCGCCTGGTCCGTGTTCCGCTTCACCTTCATCCGGAACCTGATGGACATCCTGATCGTGGCCCCGCTGGTGATCCTGGCCCTGTTCCTCTTCGCCAGCGACACCACCAAGGTGATCTTCCCGGGCGACAGCGACTTCAAGGTCGCCGCCGACTCCGGGGACGACACCCCGATCGTGCTGATGATCTTCGACGAGCTCGGCACCGCCGACCTGATGACCAACGATCGTCAGATCGACGGCCAGCGCTTCCCCAACTTCGCCCGTCTGGCCGGCTCCAGCACCTGGTACAAGAATCAGAGCACGACCGCCTTCTTCACCCCGCATGCTGTCCCGGGCATCCTCACCGGCATCAGCCAGCCCGCCGACACGCTGCCGACCTCCGAGGCGCAGCCGCTCAGCATCTTCAGCCAGTTCAGCCACGACCGCCCGCTCCACGTCCTGGAGCCGGTGACGGCGATCTGCCCGAATGACCTCTGCCCCGACCCCGAGGCCGACCAGAGCCAGTCGAGCCGCCTGAAGGCGCTCTACTCGGACCTCAAGTACGTCGAGGGCCGGCTCGTCCTGCCTCCCGGCATCGCCTCGAAGCTGCCGGACGTGAGCTCCAACTTCGAGGGCTTCGGCGACGGTGGCGATGGCGGCGACGGCGACGGCGGGCAGCCGACCAAGCTCGGCAAGCGCAAGAAGAAGAAGGGCAAGCTCTTCGTGAAGGGCCGGGCCCAGTCCGACCCGGCCCTGTACGAGCAGTTCATCCGCCAGGTGCCGAAGAGCGACCGGGGCCTCACGGTCATGCACATGCACCTGCCCCACCAGATCTGGAAGCTCGACACCAAGGGCGATCAGTACAACCGCACCGATCTCGAGCAGCTCTCGGAGAGCACCAACAACTGGATGGTCAACAGCAACGGGATCTCGACCGCCCAGGCCCGCATGTACACCCAGACCGGGTACGCCGACGACCTGCTCGGCCAGATGCGCCGCCAGCTCGTGAAGGACGGGCTCTGGGACAAGGCGATCGTGATCGTCACCGCCGACCACGGAATCTCCTTCGAGGGCGACGGCGTGCCGCAACGGCGCGCCGACGACCGCGCGATGGGCGAGGTGGCCAACCCGCCGCTCTTCATCAAGTACCCGCACCAGAAGAAGGGCCTGGTCTCGCCGACCCACAGCATGACCCTCGACATAGTCCCGACGATCGCCAAGGCGGTCGGCGTGAAGGACCCCTACAAGACCGACGGCGTGCCGCTCCAGGGCCCGGTGCCGGACCGCGACGTCGAGATCACCGACAGCGACGGCAAGGTCTACACGGCCAGCGTGGAGGACATGATCAAGCAGCGCAACCAGGCGATCGCCCGGGCGGACCAGCGACTCGGCACCGGCCCGATCTACACGATGGGCGCGGCCCCGGAACTGATCGGCAGGAAGGTTCCCCCGGTTCCGGCCGGCGCCTCCGGCGCGCAGCTCGACGATCCGGACCTCTGGAAGGACTACCGGCCCGGCAAGGACCTGATCCCGATGTTCGTCACCGGCACCATGGACTCGGCCGTCCCGGCCGATCCGGCGGCGGCCCCGGTGATCGCGATCGCCGTGAACGGCGTGATCCGCGGGACCGGCCGGCCCTTCGCCTTCGCCGGCAAGACCCACTTCGGCGCGCTGGTCGATCCCGACTCGCTGCGGCCTGGCGCCAACCGGATCGGGCTGTACCGGGTCCAGGGTGGCAACCTGGTCCCGATCGGCGGCAACTAGCCCCGCTCAGCGGCCGGGCGGCTTGGGCCAGCGCGGGGCCGGCGCCCGGCAGGAGGCCGCCTTGCAGCCGCGCAGGTTCTTGAGCTGCGTGCGCAGGTAGGCCCGGATCTTGGCGTAGCGCGGGTTGGAGGCCTTGTTGTGCAGCTCGGCCGCGTCGTCGGGCAGCACGTAGAGCTCCTCGTCGCCGCTTTCGTACTGCACGTACTTGTAGGGGCCGAGCCGGATCCCGACGTAGTTCTGGTCCGGGCTCTTGACCGAGACATGGGCTCCCTTGCCGGCGACGACGACCGGCTCGTCCGGGTAGTCGCCGGGGATGAGCCGGGTCGCCTGCTGGTAGCTGGAGAGCAGGATCGGACGGCGCGAACGGCGGGTCGGGTCACGCCAGAACGGGGCCATCGAACGCCCGTCCATGGAGAGCCCGGCCCGGGCCCCGGCCAGCGAGAGGATGGTCGGGGCGATGTCCTGGTTCGCCATCGGCTCACCGCTCACCGTATGCGGGCGGATGCCGGGGCCGCGCATCACGAACGGGACCCGGATCGCGGGCTGGTACGGGAGCAGCTTGCCTCGGCTGATCCGGTGCTGGCCGTTGAAGTAGCCGTTGTCCGAGGTGAAGATCACGTAGGTGTTGGCGAGCCGCCCGGTCTCCCGCAGGGCCCGGATGATCCCGCCGACCCCGTCGTCGACCGAGCGCAGCGCCTCCACGGACTTGCGGTACTCGGTGTCGATCTGGTTGATCTCGACCTGGTTCAGCGGCGGGACCGCGCCACCCCGCAGGAACGAGGGCTTGTCGCTCATGTCCTTCTCGTTGAAGCCGACCGGGCGCGGGCCGGGGGTGCGCAGCGCCGTGTCGTAGTGCCGGGGCGCCGGCTCGGGGCCGATCGGGGGCCGCATGTCGCCGTGGGGGGTGTGGTAGTCGACCTGGAGGTAGAAGGGCTGGGCGCCGGCCTCCCGGATCGCCGCCTCGGCCTGGACCGACATCGAATCCGTGTGGTAGTGGCACTGGTCCAATCCCAGCTCCGGGCAGCCTTCCGGGTCGCGGCCGCTCTGGAGGTCGTAGTAGCGCCAGCCGAGCGGTGGCGTGATCGTCCCGTCGATGTTCTGGCGGTAGCCGTAGAAGTCGCGGGTCGAGTTGTCGGTCGCGTCGCTCACCCAGCGATCCCAGCCCGGCGGCACGATCGTCTCGGGGGGGTCGTCCTTGCCCCCGTAGTTGTTCATGAACTTGCCGAAGTGCATGGTCCGGTAGCCCGACCGCTGCAGCCAGACGGCGAGGTTCTCGTTCTCGATCGCGCCGCTCTGAAAGGCGGGCCAGCTGCCCCGGGGGCCGCCGATCCGGATCACCTCGTGGTTCTGCGCGTACCGGCCGCTGAGCAGCGAGGCCCGCGACGGGGCGCAGAGCGGGAACGGCGTCATGTAGTGCGAGAAGCTGATCCCGTGCCCGCGGACCAGCCGCATGGTGTTGGGCATGATCGGGATCCAGCGGTCGTAGAGGTCGCGGAAGCTGCGATCGAACTCGTTGAGCGGCTGATCGTCGGTCTGGATCACCACGAAGCTCGGGCGGGGAGCAGCCGCCGCGTTGGTCACGAACAGGCCCGCGGAGGCGAGGCCGAGGCAGAGCCCGACGACGAGCGCGGTCAGGGTTCTGCGGATCATCGTCTCGATGCCTTTCCGGTCTTGCCCGGCGGCGGGGGCAGGGGGTTCACGGTGGCGCGACAGGCGGCGCCACGGCAGTTCTTCCAACGGTTCAGCAGGTAGGCGAGGCGGGTGGCGACCGGACGCCAGGCCGGGCTCATGATCCGGTTGTGGAGCTCGGCCCGATCGGTCTTGAGGTCGTAGAGCTCCCGTTCCCCGTTCACGTACTCGACGTACTTGTACCGGCCGGCCCTGATGCCGGAGAAGTTGCGGGGCGGGGCCGGAGCGGAGGTGCTCGCCTCCCCGGCCGGCTCGTCCGGGCCGACGTAGGACTCGAGCACGATCGGCCGGCGGGTGCGCTTCTTCGTGTTGGTCCAGAACGGGCGCATGGTCCGCCCGTCGAAGCCCCGGCTCAGCTTCGCCCCGGTCAGGGAGAGCACGGTCGGCGCGATGTCGACGTTGGCGACGATCTCGCCGGAGCGGGAGCCCTTGGCGATGCCTGGGCCCCGGATCAGCAGCGGCACGTGGGCGGCCGGCTCGTGGGGCAGGAACTTGGCGCTGTCGAGCCGGTGCTGACCGTGGAAGTAGCCGTTGTCGGAGACGAACATCACGTAGGTGTTCTTCAGCTTGCCGGTGCGTCGCAGCGCCTCGATGATCGCTCCGACCCCGTCGTCGACGCCCCGCAACGACTCGGTCTCCTTGCGCCAGCGGGTCTCGATCTGGGTCGCCTGCTGGGAGGTCAGCCGCGGCACCTCGCGGATGAACGACGGCTTGTCCGAGACGTCGGCCTCGTTGTAGCCGGTCATCCGTGGCATCGTCGCCCGCAGGGCGGTGTCGTAGTGGCGGGCGAGCGGCTCGGGGCCGGCCGGGGATCGGTGGTCGCCGTGGGGCGTGTTGTAGTCGACCTGGAGGTAGAAGGGCTGATCGGTGGACCGTTCGATCTGGGCGACGGCGTCGCGGCTGAACATGTCGGTCGAGTGGTCGCACTCGACGCCCGGAACCGGGTCGACGAGGTTGGCGGCCCGACACTCGGGCGGGTCCTTGCCGATCCCGCCGACGTCATAGCGGTTGTCCCCGAACGGGCCCTCGGCGACCCCGTCCACGTTGAGTCGGGTGCCGTAGTAGTAGAGCTTCTCCCCGTAGGCGGGGCTGAACCAGTGGTTCCAGCCCGGTGGGACCGTGGTGTCCACGGTGTCGGCCGTGGCCCCGTGGTAGTTGTTCGTGAACTTGCCGACGTGGGCGGTCCAGTAGCCGGCGCGGCTCAAGGCGACGGCCAGGTTCTCGTTGTAGATCGGCAGGCTCCGCCACCCTTCCCAGCCGCCGGTCGGCCCGGAGTTCTTCTTGAACCCGCTGGTGTGGGCGTACTGGCCGGAGAGCAGGGTGGCCCGCGAGGGGGCGCAGACGGGATGGCTCACGTAGTAGTTGGTGAACTCGATGCCCTGGGCGGCGATCAGGTCCAGGGTCTTCGGCATCGTGCGTCGGATCCGGTCGTACGGATCGCGGAATTTCGAGCGCAGGCTCAGGAGGTCCTGGTCGTCGGTCTGGATCACGACCACGTTGGGACGCTGGGCCGAGACGCCCTCCGCCCGCGCGGCGGGAGCGGCGCTGGCACGCCCCGACGCCGCCGCTGAAAGCAGGGCGAGGAGCAGCAGAAACGCCGCCGACTGGGCCAGGTTGTCGCGGATCACTCCCGGGATGACACTGGTTGAAACCGCCCGGCCGCCCCTAAGGTGCGGCTGGAACAGATTTCCCATCAGTTCCGGCCCGGGGTGGCTCCTCCGTCCTTGCCCGGGTGACGTTGCGCTTTGCCCGGGTGCCGCTCGGCCTTGTCGGGCCGTCTGTGGCGCCGCAGCTTGGGCTCGGGGATGTTCCTGACGCCCTTCCGACATTCCCGGCCCTTGCAGAACTGCCGGCGATCGAGCTGTTTGGCGAAGAACCGCGCGACCCGGGCGTATCCGGGCCAGTGGATCCGGTTGGCCAGCTCATGCGGATCGGCGGAGAGATCGTACAGCTCCCGGCCGCCGCCCGCGTACTTCACGTACTTGTAGTGCCCGGCCCGGATCGCGGAGTAGTTGACGGCGGGCACCTGCGCCGAGATGCCGGCGTCCCGTCCCTCCGGAACCTTGATGCCCTCGCCCTCGAGGTGGGCGTTGAGGCTGGGCGAGGGGAGCCGGTAGGACTCTAGGATGACCGAGCGGTGCCCGACCCGACGCGGATGCCGGAGCAGCGGCTTCATCGACCTGCCGTCCGGCGGCAGCTGCAGGTCCGCCTTGGCGAGATCCGCGATCGTCGGGGCGAGATCGACGTTGCCGACGATCGCCGGTGAGGTCGTGCCGCGCTTCACCCCGGGGCCGGTGATCATCAGCGGCACCCTGGTCGAGGGCTCGTAGGCGAGGAACTTGGAGCGGTTGTAACGGTGCTCGCCGAGGAAGGCTCCGTTGTCGGAGACGAAGATGATGTACGTGTTGCGCAGGCGCCCGGTCTGGCGCAGCGTCCTCACGATCCGGCCGACCCCCTCGTCGACGGCCCTCAGCGCCTCCAGCTCACGGCGCCACCTGATCTTCATCCGCTTGATCTGGCTCTTCTCCAGGGGCTTGGCGCCGCGGCGCAGGACCCGGGGCTTGTCGCTGGTGTCGCGCTCGTTGAAGCCGGGCGGCCGGGGCAGCGGCGTGCGGACCGCCGAGCCGATGTGCCGGCGGGCCGGCTCCGTATGCGCCTCGCCGTCAGGGGCGCTGTGCGGCGCCTGATGGTCGATCTGCACGTAGATCGGCCCGGAGGGCGCCCGCCGGATGTCCCTGACCGCGCGGGTCACGATCTGATCGGCGTGGTAGTTGCACCTGAGGCCAAGGCTCGGGCAGCGTCGGCTGTCCTTGTTCTTCCAGGCCCGGTAGTGGGCCTTGCCGAACGGGCCGAGGATCCGGCCGTTGACGTTCAGCCGGTAGCCGTAGTAGCGACGCACCGGCCCGGGCGTCCAGTCGGTGGCCCAGGTGTCCCAGCCCGGCGGGACCGTGGGATCGTCGATCCCGGTCTCGCTGCCGTAGCCGTTGACGAACCGGCCGAAATGGGCCGTGTGGTAGCCGGCCGCCTGCAGCGAGGTGGCGAGGTTCTCCTCGTAGACGTCGCTGCGCTCGATGCCCCGGGCCCCACCGAGGATGCCGACGTTGCGGACCAGTCCGCTGGTGTGGGCGTACTGCCCGGAGAGCAGGGTCGAGCGGGAGGGCGAGCAGACCGGCACCGAGCTGTAGTAGTTGGTGAACTCGACCCCCCGATCGCCGATCAGGCTCAGGGTGCGGGGCATGGTCACGTGGCGGCGGCCACGCCTGTCCACGTACCGGGAGTGGAGCATCGCCGAGGTCTGGTCGTCGGTCTGGATGACCACGATGTTGGGGCGTTTCGCCTCCGCGATCGCGGGCGCACGGCCGATTGCCGCAAGGGCGAGCGCTCCGACCAAGCCGGACATGAGTAGAGCCACACGCAGGCGCCAGGTGTTTTTCCTGATCCAGATCACTTCGAAAGCGACGCAGAACCCACTTATTTCCAGCGAGGTCCCACCGGAAACAATAGGATCGCCGGCCGATGTCCAACCGGACGGCTACGGCTGCACCAATGCAGCCGCCCTCAATAGTAATGGGAGGCCTTCACTTGGCTGCGCTCTGGGCGCTCGCCATCGTGCAGCCCCTGCTCAGCCTGCTCGGAAGCAACCCCGACTTCTTCGTCGCCCGCGACAACACCGGCGCGCAGATCATCGTCTTCGTGCTGCTGCTCACCCTGCTGCCGCCGATCGTGGCGACCGCGATCGAGGCGCTGGTCAACCTGATCGACGCCCGCGCCCGCTGGTTCGTCCATCTCGGCCTCTGCGGTCTGCTCTTCGCGACGATCGCCCTCCAAGTGCTGAAGCGCCTCGCCGACGGGCCGGGCTGGCCGATGATCCTGGTCGCGCTGATCCTCGGAGGACTGCTGGCCTGGGCCTACGCCAAGGCCCGGTTCATGCGGTCGATGGCGGACATCCTCACGGTCGCGCCGCTGGTGATCCTGATCTCGTTCCTCTTCTTCAGCGACGCTTCCGAACTCACCTTCTCGACCACGGAGGTGCAGGCCAAGGAGGTCACCGCCTCCAACCCGGCGCCGGTGGTGATGGTGATCTTCGACGAGTTCCCGGTCGGCTCGCTGATGACCCCGGACGGCGATGTCAACCGGCGGCGGTTCCCCAACTTCGGCGAGCTGGAACGGACCGGCACCTGGTACCGCAACACCGCGACCGACGCCTCGTACACGGCGATCGCGGTGCCCTCCATCCTCACCGGCCAGCCGGCCGATCGCGACGGCCTGCCGACCGCCGCCGACCATCCCGACTCGATCTTCACCCTGCTCGGCGGTCAGTGGCGGACCCGGGCGGTGGAGCCGATCACCCAGCTCTGCCCCGAGGACATCTGCGGCGAGCGGATCGACGCCGGGACGGGGATGGGCGACGCGCTCCGGTCCCTCGCCGAGGATCTCCGCTACGTCTCCGCCCATCAGGTCCTGCCCAAGTCGATGGAGGACGGCCTGCCGGACATCTCACAGAGCTTCGAGGGCTTCGGGGGCCACTCGGACGAGTCGGTCGAGCGGGGCCGCGCCCGCCAGTGGGTGCGGGACCGGCTCGACGACGCTGACAGCTCGCTGGACGGCGAGGGCGACGTGGCCGAGTTCCTGGGCGACCTCGATCCCGACGCGGGCCAGACCTTCGACTTCGTCCACGTCGAGGAGCCCCACTACCCCTGGACCCACTACCCGTCGGGCCTCAAGTACTCGGACGGGACCGAGGACTTCCGCCACTTCGTCGACGAGACCACCTGGCACGCGCCCCCGTACATGACCAACCGCGCCCATCAGGCGCATCTGCTCGAGGCCGGCTTCGCCGACAACCTGCTGGGCCGGATCCTCACCGCCCTGAAGAAGGATGGCCGCTTCGACGACTCCCTGATCGTGGTCACGGCCGATCACGGCGGGACCATGACCCCCGGCCTGCACCGCCGGGAGGCCAACCCGGAGACGATGGGCGAGATCGGGATGGTGCCGCTCTTCATCAAGGCGCCGCACCAGAAAGCGGGCCGAGTCGTGAGCCGGCCCACCTGCACCACCGAGACCGTGCCCGAGATGGCCCGCATCCTCGGCATCGACCTGCCCTGGAAACCGGCCGAGTGCGACCGGGGGACGGTGCGGATCGACAACGGCACCGGGCCGGTCGTGACTCTGCCCTTCGCCGAGACGATCGCTCAGCGCGACGCCTACGTCGACCACATGGCGGCCCTGTTCGGCGGCGACACCGGCTGGGACGACGTGCTGAAGCTGGGCCCGTTCAAGAGCCTGATCGGCCGTCCGGCGGCCGCGGTGCCGGTCGAGCCGATCCCCGCTTCCCGGATCCACTCCGAGACCCCCGAACCGGCGGCGTCCGGCTTCGATCCCGGGGTCGAGTTCAACCCGGTCCTCAGGCAGCGCGGCAAGATCGACCTCCCGCCCGGACTGCCGCTGGCGGTGACGGTCAACGACCGGATCGCGGCCGTCGGGCAGACCTACGCCGACCAGGGTCAGACGATGTACTCGATCCTGCTGCCGGAATGGGCTCTGAAACGGGGGGACAACGCGATCAGGCTGGGAATCCTCCGGCCCGCCCGCGTCAATAGACTGACCACTCCGTGAGTGACGCACCCAAGGACGGGACGGCGACCAGGACAGGCGCCCCCTTCAAGCGGCCGTCTCTCCTCTTGGGAGCGGCGCATCTGGCGGCCCTCTGGGCGCTCGCCTTCGCCCAGCCGATGCTGAATCTGCTCGGCGACAACCCGGACTTCTTCGTCGCCCGGGGCAACACGACCGGCCAGATCATCCTCTACGCGCTGGTCCTCACCTTCGTGCCGCCCCTGATCGGCCTGGCGCTCGAAGCCCTGGTGCGGCTGGTGAGCCGCGACGCGCAGTGGTATCTCCACCTCGGCCTGATGGGCCTGCTCGGCGCCTGCTTCTTCCTCCAGCTGCTCAAGAAGTACATCGACGGCCCGGCCGGGCTGCTCATCGTCGTCTCGATCGGGCTCGCCCTGGCCTGCCTCTTCGCCTACGCCACCTGGCGGTTCTCGCAGTCCTTCATGGACGTGCTGAGCGTCGCCCCGATCGTGATCCTCGTCTTCTTCTTCGCCTTCAGCAGCACCTCGCGCCTGATCCTGCCCCGCGAGCAGCCGGACCCGGTGAACGTACGGATCGCCGATCCGGCCCCGGTGGTGATGATCGTCTTCGACGAGTTCCCGGTCGGCTCGCTGATGACCCCGCAGGACCGGGTCGACGGCTCGCGGTACCCGGCCTTCGCCGATCTCGCCGCCCACTCGACCTGGTACCGGAACACCTCGGCCGCGGCCGCGTACACGCCGCTCGCGGTGCCGGCGATCTTCTCGGGCGAGGTCCCGAACCAGGACAACCTGCCGATCGCCTCCGACTACCCGCACAGCGTCTTCACCCTGCTCGGCAAGACCTACAAGCTGCGGGTGATGGAGGCGGCGACCAGGATCTGCCCCGAGGAGCTGTGCCCCGAGTCCGAGAGCTCCGCCGAGGACGCCAAGACCTCCGATCTCTTCTCCGACCTCTTCGTGGTCTCCAAGTACCTGCTGCTCCCGGACTCGATGACCCGAGGGCTGCCGGACGTCTCCAACACCTTCTCCGGGTTCACCGAGAACGACCAGGTCGACACCGACGCGGAATCCGAGGTCACCGGCCTGACCGGCGCCAGCGGCGTGACCGGCCCGACCGGGCTGACCGGCCCCACGGGCGCGACCGGCGCGACCGGGGAGGAGCCGGTCCGGACCGGGCAGGGCGCGGCCCGCAAGCTCGGCCGCCTCTTCGCCCTGCAGTCGACCGCCGACGAGTTCGAGCGGGTCAGCGAGTTCAACGGGCAACTCACCCCCGGCCAGACCAAGACGCTCGACCTGATCCACATCGAGAAGCCTCACTACCCGTGGCGCCACATCCCGAGCGGCCAGCGCTACTCGAACCTGACCGCCGAGTGGTCCGGCCTGCTGCCCAACGACGGGCCCTGGATGGCGCCGCCGAAGGTGGTCGACATCGCGATGCAGCGGCATCTGCTCGAGGTCGGCTACACGGACACCCTGCTCGACCGGATCGTCCGCCGCCTCAAGCAGACCGGGCTCTGGGACAAGGCGCTGATCGTGGTCACCGCCGACCACGGCGCCGCCTTCCAGTCGAAGGTGCCGCGCCGCGCCGCCGTCCCCGAGAACCTCGGCGAGATCGCCTCGGTCCCGCTCTTCGTCAAGTCGCCCGGCCAGACCAGACCCGAGGTGGTCGACGACCGCACCTGCTCGACCGACATCCTGCCGATGATCGCCGACGAGCTGGGCATCGATTATCCGTGGAAGAAGGCGCCCTGCGATCCCGACCGGGTGACCGTGGTCAACTCCCCGAACGGAGAGGGCTCCGGCACTCCGGCGGCGATGATGAAGCAGCGCCAGAAGCTGCTGATCAACCGGATCCAACGAGTCTTCACCACCGGCGACGGCTGGGGCCCGGTCTATCGCTTCGGCCCCCACAAGGAGCTGATCGGCAAGAAGGTCAAGAACCTCGACGTCGATCCGCTGGCCCGTTGGCGAGCCCTCCCGGACGAACGCAACGCGGTCAAGAACTACGACCCGGCCCTGCCCACCCTGCGCGGGCTGCTGCAGCGCGGCCTGACCAAGCGGTTCGGCCAGGACCGGGTGCTGGCGGTCGCCGTCGACGGCACGATCCAAGCGGTGGGATGGACCTTCAAGGACGGGACCGGGCGTGGCCCGGGCTACTCGATCCTGCTACCGCCGGAGGCGCTGAAGGCCGGCTTCAACCGGGTCGACATCTACATGGTCGAAGACGACGGCAAACGCCTGGTGCAGGTCTACGACGGCTCCCAGCAGCTGCCGGCGGACGTGGTCAAGAAGCAGAACCAGGCGAGGAAGGACCGCGAGGATGGGGCCTGAGACACCGCTCAGGATCGCCGGGCCGGCCGACGTCGGGGCGGTGACCGGGCTGGTCGGGGGGTTCCGTGACTTCCTCGGCGACGACTCCCCGAGCAACGCGGAGATCGAGGCCACCGTCTCGACCCTGATCCGCGATCGCTCGACCGAGTTCCTCCTGATCGGGGAGCCGGAGGCCGGCTTCGCCCAGGTCCGCTTCCGCCTTTCCGTCTGGACCGGCAACGAGGACGCCTGGCTCGAGGATCTCTTCGTGGACGAGGCCGCCCGCGGCAAGGGCTACGGGCGGACCCTGCTCGAGGCGGCGGTGTCGCGGGCCCGTTCCCGGGGCTGCAGTCGGATCCAGTTGGACGTGAACCAGGCGAACGCGAACGCGGTGGCGCTCTACGAGTCGGTCGGCTTCAGCGCCAGCCACAACCCGGCCAAGTGGGGCGAGGCGCCGGACTTCTACTTCACGCTGCCGCTCGACTGAGCCCGCTCAGCCCAGGGGCAGCAGGTGGGTCAGCTCGGTGGCCGAGATCTGCGTGTTGCCGGTCAGCAGGCGAACCCGGCCGGCGACGCCCTCCCGGGTGAGCGAGGCCAGGATCCGCTCCCACTCGACCGCCTCGGGATCGACCCCGGGCCGGGCCCGCAGCACGTTGACGTGGTTCTCGGCCAGGAATTCCCGGCCGGCCGGGATCAGGGCGGCTCTCAGCTCGCCCCGGCCGACCGCGCCGACCACCCGGTTGACGACGATCGCCGGGCCGACCAGGGGCGGTCTTCCCTCGACGGTGTCGTAGAAGCCGGGCTTGCCGGCCCGCTGCTGGTCGCGCAGCTCGCCCTCGCCGATGTGATGCGACCAGATCAGCGGCACCCGGCCCGGCGCCGGTTCCGCGAACAGCCGGTCCCGGTTCTGGTTCCAGACCACCTGGCCCGTGGCGGCGAACAGGCCCAGCTCCCAGAGCGTCCGCCGACCCTCGAACTCGGCCGCCAGCCGATCCGGCTCGGCGCTGAACACGACCCGGCGGAAACCGGCCTCCGACACCTCGCGACGGAACACGAACCGATCGCCGGCCGCCTCGCCCCGGCGCAGCACCAGCAGCTGGACCGCCGTGTTGGCCCCCTCGAAGAGGTCGTTCCCGGAGAGCACGGTCAGGGCCGTGATCTCCGCCCGCGCGGCGAGATACTCGCGCAGAGCCTCGAAGTAGGCGCCGCTGTTCATCGAGGGCGGCACGATGAAGGCGAGGCTGCCGCCGGGCGCGACCTGTTCCAGGCCGGCCTGGAAGAAGAGGGCGAAGACGTTGGCCCGCCCGGAGATCACCTTCGAGAAGCGTTCCCGCTCGGCCCGGCCGAGACGGACCTGGAAGTAGGGCGGATTGCCGATCACCAGGTCGAAGCCGCCCGGCTCGTCACCCGCTTCGAGCGCGGAACGGAGCTCCAGGGAGGCCTCGGGGACCAGCCTCCCCGCGGCCTCGATGACGCCCGCGTCGATGTCCCAGCCCCGCACTTCCAGGCCCGGCTCCCGATCGAGCGCGGCCCGGAGCAGCTCCCCGGTCCCGACCCCGGGGTCGAGCACCTTCATCCCCGGCGCCAGGTCGAGCAGGTCGAGCAGCGCCTCGGCAACCGGCCGCGGCGTCAGGTACTGCCCCAGCCGCTTACGGGCAGGAGCGTCGGTTGCGGAGAGCCAATCCCGGCTGACCGGGGAGAGGCTCAGGGCTCAGCCTCCGGCGCCGAGCTTCTTCACGGCGTCGCGGAAGGTCTTGACCTCGAGCGACGGCTTCTTGCGACCGGCCAGCTTCTCGCCGTGGCGGTTGACCCAGATCACGGGGACCTTCATCTTCAGCAGCGGGGCCACGTCGGTCTCGTAGTTGCTGCCGATGTGGAGCCAGCCCTTCTTGCCGCCGATGCGGCGGGCGCACTCCTTGAAGTGGGTGTCGTCCGGCTTGTAGCTGCGGACCTGCTGCGCGGTCACGACCAGGTCGAGCTCCGTGCGCAGGTGACGGCGGGAGATGCCGAGCATCTTGTCGTCGATGTTGCTGATGATGCCGACGTTGAACTTCTTGGCGAGCCGGTCCATCGCGGCGTTCGCCTCGCGGAACGGCATCCAGTAGGCGACGCTGTCCGGCAGGAACTGAGCGCGCGACGGCTCGACTTCCCAACCGATCTCACCGGCGACCTTGATGATCGTGCGGCGCAGCACCTCGGCGTAGAGCTCGTAGGAACCCGCCATGACCTCGGCCTGAACCTCGAAGAACCGCTCCATGAAGGCATCGGTGTCAAAGCTGAAGCCGTCCTTCGCCGCCTCCTTGGAGCAGGCTTCGGCGATGCCCTTCTCCCAGTCGATCAGGTCTCCGTAGCAGTCAGTGGTAACCCACTCGATGTTCTTCAGTGATGGCAGCGGCATGCGGGAAGGGCATTATGTCGAATAGAGTCCCACGTCGGCTTCGACGTGGCCGCTCGGCCTTCCGGAGCTCCTCAACTCCGAACTCCGAAAAGGTCATGGATCTCCTCGAATATCAGGGAAAAGAACTGTTCGCGCGTCACGGGTTGCCCGTCCCTCAGGGCAGCCACGCGGCCACAGCTGAAGACGCTGTCACCGCCTCCGACAACCTCGGCTACCCCGTAGCGGTCAAGGCCCAGGTCCTGATCGGCGGGCGCGGCAAGGCCGGCGGCATCAAGATCGCCAAGGACAGCGCCGAAGCGCATGAATACGCCGGTGAGATCATCGGCATGGACATCGTCGGCCCGCACGGCGAGGGCCCGTTCAAGGTCCACGAGCTCTGGGTCGAGGTCGGTTCCGACATCGAATCCGAGTTCTACGCCTCGGTGATCCTCGACCGTTCCGCCAAGAAGCTGATGGTGATGCTGTCCCGCATGGGCGGCATGGACGTCGAGGCGATCGCCGCCTCCGACCCGGAAGCCCTGGTCAAGCAGCATGTCGACCCGATCGAGGGACTGTCCGCTGTAGAGGCGGAGCAGATCGTCGCCCAGGCGAAGATCCCGGAGGAGGTCGCCGGCCAGGTCGCCCAGGTGCTGATCAAGCTGGTCGAGGTCGCCCAGGCCGAGGACGCCACCCTGATCGAGGTCAACCCGCTGATCGTCAACGCCGACGGCGAGGTGGTCCTGCTCGACGCCAAGGTCACGATCGACGGCAACGCGCTGTTCCGCCACCCCGAGCTGGGTGAGCTGCCGGAGAGCGCCGACCAGGATCCGCAGGAGCGGATGGCCAAGGAGAAGGGCCTGACCTACGTCTCGCTCGACGGCAACATCGGCATCCTCGGCAACGGGGCCGGGCTCTGCATGTCGACCCTCGACGTGGTCGCGCAGGCCGGCGGCCGTCCCGCCAACTTCCTCGACGCCGGCGGCGGCTCGAAGGCGGAGGCGATCATCGACGCGCTCGAGGTGATCACCTCGAACCCCGAGGTCTCGGCGATCCTCTTCAACATCTTCGGCGGGATCACCCGCTGCGACGAGGTCGCCCGCGGCATCATCGAGGCCACCAACAAGATCGGCCTCGAACTGCCTCTGGTCGTCCGCCTCGACGGCACCAACTCCGAGGAAGGCCTGGCCCTGCTGGCCGAGGCCGGCCTCGACAACCTCCACCACGAAGCAACCATGCTCGGAGCGGCCAAGAAGGTCGTCGAGCTGGCCGGGAACTGAGGATCGACGATGAGCATCATCATTGACAACGACACGAAGCTGGTCGTCTCCGGGCTGACCGGGCGCGAGGGCAGCTTCCACGGGCTCCGCAACAAGGCCTACGGCACCCAGCTGGTCGCCGGCGTCACCCCCGGCAAGGGCGGTCAGGACGTCGAGGGCACCCCGATCTACGACACGATCGCCGAATCCGTCCAGGAGGCCGGCGCCAACACCTCGATGATCTTCGTCCCGGCCAAGTTCGCGGCCGCCGCGATCAACGAGGCGATCGACTCCGGGGTCGACACGGTCATCGCCATCACCGAGGGAATCCCGGTGATGGACATGATGCCGACCTACTGGAAGGCGCGCGAGAAGGGCGTCCGCCTGATCGGCCCGAACTGTCCGGGCGTGCTCTCGCCCGGCAAGGCCAACGTCGGCATCATCCCCGCCCAGTTCTTCGACCAGGGCCGGATCGGCGTGGTCTCGAAGTCGGGCACGCTGACCTACCAGATCGGCAACGAGCTGAAGCAGGCCGGCGAGGGCAACTCGACCATCGTCGGCATCGGCGGCGACCCGATCGTCGGCTCCGACTTCATCGACATCCTCACCCTCTTCGAGGCTGATGACGAGACCGACATGATCGTGATGGTCGGCGAGATCGGCGGCGACGCCGAGGAACGCGCGGCCGAGTTCATCGCCGCGGAGATCTCGAAGCCGGTGGTCGCTTACATCGCCGGTTTCACCGCCCCTCCGGGCAAGCAGATGGGCCACGCCGGCGCGATCATCTCCGGTTCCTCCGGAACGGCGAAGGCCAAGCAGGAAGCGCTCGAGGCGAAGGGCGTGCGGGTCGGCGAGAGCCCGACCGAGGCCGCTCAGATCGCGGTCGAGACCCTGCGCTCCCTCTAAGCAGCACCGCCCGGGCGAGCCGGGCCGCATATGAGCCCAGATCCGGAAACAGCCAACGACACCAAAATCTCCTGGTTCCGGATCTGGGCCGAGCTCGCGGGAGCGTGGGCGCTGGCGCTGGCCCACCCGATCTACACGAACATCGCTTCGGGGCCGGAGGCCCTGACCTCCTACGGCGTGCGCCGGCTGGACCTGCTGGTGCTGATCTTCGTGGTCTCGCTGCTCGGCCCACTCGTGATCACCCTGGCCGAGCTCTCGATTCGCCGGCTGTTCGGGGACCGGCCGCGCCGGGTCGTCCACGGGGCGGTGATCGGCTCCCTGCTCGCGCTGGTGCTCTGGCAGTGGCTGGTCGGGCACGGATCTCCAGGGGTGCTTCGCGCCCTGCTGCCGTTCGCGCTCGCGATCCTGGTCACCTGGCTCTTCCTGCGGGCCGAGCTGGTCCGCAACTTCGTGCTCATCCTGAGCTTCGCCACGGTCGCGGTGATCCTGCTCTTCTGCCTCGACTACCCGATCCGGGACGAGATGCTCCCGCATGAGAAGGCGGCGAAGACCGGCAAGATCGAGAGCGACACCCCGGTCGTGATGGTCATCTTCGACGAGTTCCCGCTGGACGCGATCGAGCGGCCCGACGGCACCGTCGACCCGCGGTTCCGGAACCTGTCGATGCTCGCCCGCAAGGCCACCTGGTACCCGGGCGCCCTGAGCATGGGCGACCAGACGACCCGGGCGGTGCCCTCGATCCTGACCGGCCAGGACCCGTACAAGGAGGAAGGCTGGAAGCCGCCTTCGCCGGGGCTGGCCTCCTATCCGAACAGCGTCTGCCGCATCGCCGAGGACGGCGGCTACGAGGTCCACAGCTACGAGCCGGTGACCGACCTCTGCGAACAGAACTGGGACATGGGAACCAGGGTGACGGCGACGATCCGACGCGCCGTCGCCCTCGCCTCCGCGACCGAGCCGCTGGCGCCGCTGGGGCTCGACGAGAAGGCCGCCGGGCTCCTCAACCTGCCGTTCCGCATGCCGTGGAGCGAGTACTCGGGAGACCGTCCCGCCGCGGTCGACTCGTTCATCGAGGGCCTTCCCGATTCGGACCGGGCGATCAGCGTCCTCCACATCGCCCTGCCCCACATCTCATGGATGTTCTCGCCGGACGGGAGCACCTACGACGGTCTCCGGCCGGCCGGAGACGACATGCTCGTCAGCCCGTCCACCGAAGGCCAGCTCGACCGGGACGCCCAGCAGATGATGCTCCAGATCGGCTACACCGACCGCGAGCTGGGCCGCCTGATCCGCAAGATGAAGTCATCGGGGATCTGGGACAAGTCGCTCTTCGTGGTCACGGCCGATCACGGGGGAGCCTTCGAGCTGAAGAGCAGCCGCCGGCTGGTCAACCTCTTCAACGCCGGCTGGATCGCGCCCGTGCCGCTCTTCATCAAGTACCCGGGGCAGGAGCGGGGCCAGGTCGTGCGCGGCACGGTCGACGGGCGGGACATCGTGCCGACCGTCCTCGGCCAGCTCGGCGTCGACCCGCCCGATCAGGTGACCGGCCGTGACCTGACCGGGCGGAGCAAGATGCCGGTCGCCAAGGAGCACGGCATGTCCGCCCCGTTCGGCGGCTGGGTCGAGTTCAAGCTCCGCGACGTGAAGTCCGTGCAGAAGCTTGCGACCGACTACATCCATCGGCTCTTCGGCCGTTCCCTCTACGCCCCGGGCGGTCGGGCCGACCTGCTGGGCAAGAGCCCGGCCGGCATGACCGAGATCCCGTCCGAGGCGACCGATCCTTCCCTCTACTCCGACGTGGATCTCGATTCCGGCCAGATCCCGGCCTACTTCGAGGCCCGTCTCGACCCACCGGGCGGAACCCCGACGGACACCGTCGCCGTCAGCCTGAACGGCCGGATCGCGGCCACGGCCACCCCCTGGCAGGTGGACGGCCAGTGGATGGTCGGCGTGAACCTGCCGACTCGCGGCTTCCGCGACGGCGCCAACGCGATCAAGGTCTACGAGATCGATCCGGGCCGGTGACCGCCGCTATCATCGAACGCCCCTGAAAAGGCCCCGCCGCGGGGCGACACGAGGATTCCCATGCCAGACACGATCAGCTTTGCCCGAGGTGCCCCCAGTCCCGACCTGATCCCGGTCGAGGCCGTGCGAAAGGCCACGGTCAAGGCCCTGGAGGAGGACTGGCAGAAGGCGCTCTCCTACGGCGTCGGCATCGGCCATCCCGGGCTCTGCGCCTGGATCGCGGACCGGCACGGCATCGCCGCCGAGCAGGTCATGACCACGAACGGCTCCCTGGAGGCCGGGGCGATGCTGTTCCGGCACCTGCTCTCCCCCGGTGACCGGGTCGTGGTCGAACAGCCGAGCTACGACCGCACCCTGCTGCTGCTCGAGCAGATCGGGGTCGAGTTCGTGCCCGTCGCCCTCGAGGAGGACGGGATCGACGTCGACGCGATCGAGAAGGCCCTGGAATCGGGCCCGATCAAGCTGGCCCACATCATCCCCAACTTCCACAACCCGGCCGGCTGCACCCTCTCCGAGGAGAAGCGCCGCCGCCTCGTCGATCTCGCCGCCGAGCATGACTTCACGATCTTCGAGGACGACCCGTACCGCGAGCTGCCCTTCGGCGAGGAACCCCCGCCGACCATGCTCTCGATGGATCAGGCCGACAAGGTCATCCACGCCTCCTCGTTCTCGAAGACGGTGAGCCCGGGCGTCCGGGTCGGCTACCTCGCCGGTCCCGCCGGCCAGATCGCCGCGATGGCCAAGATCGCCAACGAGAACTACATCTCGCCGAACATGCTGGCCGGCTCGCTGGTGCTCGAGCTCTGCCAGTCGGGCGTCCTGGACGAGAACATCGCCAAGGTGAAGGTCGCGCTCGAGGAGCGTCGCGACGCCCTGATCGCGGCCCTCGAGAAGAACATCCCCGAGGCCCGGTTCGTGGTCCCCGGCGGCGGCTACTTCCTCTGGGCCGACCTGGCCGAGAACCGGGACACCGTCGCGCTGGCCCAGAAGGCCAAGGACGCCGGGGCGCCCTTCATCCCGGGCACCGACTTCATGCTCGACGGCGGCCGGCAGAGCCTGCGCTTCTCCTTCGCCTCGGTCCCCTCGGACCAGATGGACGAAGGCATCGCCCGTATCGCCGGCTGCCTCTAGCGGCCGTAGCGGTCGCTGGAGATGACGAGCTGATCCGGTAGCGCCGCCCTCGGCGGCGGTGCCGGGTCGGCTCGCACGGTCACCGTCTCGGCGACGGTGCGGGTGACCTCGTGCTTGCCGTCGGCCGACTCGATCAGGACCGTTTCGTCGTCCTTGGCCGCGACCTTCCCCTTGAGGCCCGGTTCGAGGCCGATGTCCTTGAGGTAGTGGAGCAGGCTCTCGGCCTCGTTCTCGAAGCGCAGGACCATGATCTCGGCGCCCAGGTCGACGTCGGCCAGCGGCGCGCCCTGCTCCCGGACCCCGTCGATCGGGTGCCCGTGGGGGCAGGTGTTGGCGTCGCCGATCGCGGCCCGCATGCGTTCCTCCAGGACCGGGGACATCGCGTGCTCGAGACGCTCGGCCTCCTCGTGGACCTCGTCCCAGGGGATGCCTAGGACATCGGTCAGGAAACGCTCGATCATCCGGTGGCGGCGGGTGATCTGCTCCGCCTCGACCCGCCCGGTCTCGGTCAGGTGAAGGATCTTGTCGGCGCTGCGGGTGACGTACCCGTCGCGTTCGAGCCGCTTCACCATCTCGTGGACGGTCGGCGGCGAGAGCTGCATGGCGCGGGCGATGTTGGCGCCGGTGATCGGCAGGCCCGCCTCCATCAGCCAGAAGATCGTCTGCAGGTATTCCTCTTCCGCGACTGTGGCGTGAGCTTCGCTCATGAAGTGATCCTAGGCCATGAGCGAGGTGACCACGGCTTCGTAGAAGCCGGCGCCGTTTCGCGCCTCGGTCACGGTGGCATTGGGGAAACGGCTCATCGCGCCGCGCACGCCGGGATCCTTCTCGGGCCCGTTGGCGACCACGAAGAAGCGGCCCACGGCGGGGGCGACCTCGAGGTCCTCGACCGAGTCGCCGACCGCGATCGTCTCCTCCAGCGCGTAGCCCCGGGCCCGGGCGTGGGCGGCGACCGCATTCGCCTTCGAGACCCCCTTCGGGACCAGGTGGTAGCAGTGGGCCTGCTCGATGCCCGCCATCCGCCGGTGGATCGCGCCGTTGTCGAGCAGGCGCAGATCGCCGTGCCCGTTCTCCTCCAGGATCCGGTTAGCCTCGGCCGGGTCGACCTCACCTCGGAACAGGTGGGACATCTCGCGGTTGACATGCCAGGGCTCGTGGAACTCGAACCTGTCGGGGAACGACTCGATCAGCAGCTCGGGCACGCCCCGCTCGCTGATCTGCTCGACCACGGTGCGCTCCGGGTCGAGCTCGAAATCGCCGGTCATCATCGTGATCTCGCGATCGATCGAGAAGGCGGCGCCGGCCTCGAAGATGAACGAGGTCTGGCCGATGATCCGCGCGTCCTCGTGGACCTGGACCTGCCGCCGGCCGGACATGATCACCACCTCGACCCCGGCCCGTGAGCAGGCTTCGAGCCCGCGGGCCTGCATCATCGAGAAGTTGCCCTCCTCGTCGGTGAAGAGGGAGGCGCCCGCGCCGAGCAGGGTGCCGTCGAGATCGGTGTAGACGCAGCGGAGGCTCATGGGCCGCCCAGGCTATCTGGAAGGCGCGAGAGTGGCGTAGGGCGGGCGCATGACCATCTCCGGCCCGGTCCCGGCGACGGCCGAGAGTCTCCCGGTGTCCTCGCGTCCGAGCCGGTCCAGCGTGTCGGCCAGGGCGGCGATCACCTCCGAGGACATCCCGCTGAGCGCGGCCAGCGACTGGTGTGCGTTGCGCTTGGTGCCGAGCTCGACCTGGGCCATGCCCTCGATCCCGACCCGGTCCCAGACGTCGGTTAGCATCGCGATCTCGACCCCGTAGGCGCAGGCGAAGGGGATGGCCTCCAGCAGTTCGCGGCGGGCCGCCACCTCCCCGGCGAGCGGCTGGTCGAAGGCGAGCAGCTCCGGTGCGAGACGGGCCAGCAACGGACGTGCGGCGAGCTCCGTCACCCGGCCGCCGCCGGCGGGCTCCTCGGTCTCGCCGTAGCGGAAGGGGCGACGGTAGCGGCCCTTGACGAAGTGCTTGGCGGGGTCGAGCAGCGGCCCGACCAGGCCGGTGACGTAGTGGCGCCCGAAGTCGGCGATGTCGCCGTCCACGTAGACGACGATCTCGCCGGTCACCGCGGCCAGGGCCCGCCACATCGCGTCTCCCTTGCCGCGGGCGGGGCCGAACCCGTCGACCAGCTCGTTCTCGGAGAAGACTTCCGCCCCGGCGCTCCGAGCAAGGTCGGCGGTCCCGTCGCTGGAGTCGGCGTCGACCACCAGGATCTGCCCGACGATGCCTTCCTCGACCAGGAGGCGCAGCTCGGCGATCGTCGCCGCGATCGTCCCGGCCGTGTCGCGGGTGGGGATGACCACGCTGACTCGGTCGCGCAGATTGCGGCGGATCTCGGCCGCCTGGAAGTCCGTGTGGTCGAAGGTGTCTAGCATCGTCATCGTGACCCTGACCCAGGAAACCCTACGCACCGCCGTCGGCCCGGTCAACGTGGCCCGGCCGCTGATCGTCGGTGTGGTCAACGCGACGCCCGACTCGTTCTCCGATCGCGGCGACCGTTCGACCGCGGGTTCGATCGCGCAGGTCGCCCGGCACCTGGAGGATGGCGCGGCGGTGATCGAGATCGGGGGCGAGTCGAATGTGACCAATCGCCCCGCCGTGACCGCCGAGGAGGAGATCCGGCGCATCATGCCCGTGGTCGAAGCGGCGGTCGAGGCCGAGGCCGTGGTCTCGGTCGACACCTACAAGCCGGCCGTGGCCGCCGCGGCCCTCGAGGCGGGGGCGGCGATCGTCAACGACATCAGCGGCGGCGGCAACCGCGCGCTGATGGAGGTCGCGGCCGGGGCCGGGGCCGGCGTGGTCCTGATGCACACGGTGGTCGAGCCGAAGTCCCAGCGTTGGGACGAGGCCGCCTACCCGGACGGGATCACGGCGCATCAGCTGGAGTTCTTCCGGCAGCGGTTGGGGGAGCTGGACGAGTTGGGGATCGGCGCCGATCAGGTCGTGATCGATCCCGGCCCGGACTTCGGCAAGACCCCCCGCCAGACCGTCGACTCGCTCCGGGGCCTGCCGGAGCTGGGGGGCCTCGGCTGCCCGATGATGCTGGCCGTCTCGCGCAAGGACTTCGTCGGGGCGATCACCCACCGTCCGCCTTCCCAGCGTGGGGCCGGCACCTTCGCGGCGCTGGCCTTCGGGATGTCGGCGGGCGGCAGGCTGCTCCGCGTCCACGACGTCGCCGGCACGCGAGACTTCCTGGCGGTCTGGGAGGCCCTGCACGGGGAGGCCGAGGTCGATCCGGGCCTGCGGATCGCCGAGGAGATACGCCGCGAGCCGCCCCGGGACGAACCCGTTGTCTGAATCTCTGCTCTCCTCTCGTTGGGCGGTCACGATCGATCCGGCCCGACGGGACGGGCGTATCGTCGAGAGCGCCTCGGAGCCGACCGCGGAGGCGCGGATGGCGCCGATCCCGGAGGAGCTGGATCCCGGCCTGGCCGCCGCTCTCTCGGCGAACGGGATGGACCGGCTCTACGAGCATCAGGCCGAGGCTTTCGAGGCGTCGGCCGAGGGCAACGTGATCCTGACCACGCCGACCGCGTCCGGCAAGTCGCTCGCCTTCAACCTGCCGGTCCTGAACGCGATCGCGGCGGACGACAAGGTCCGGGCCCTCTACCTGTACCCGACCAAGGCTCTGGCCCAGGATCAGGCCCGGGCCCTGGCCAAGCTCGGCGCCCCGGGGCTGAGGCCGGCCATCTACGACGGCGACACCCCCCGCGACGAGCGGCCGCAGATCCGCCGCCGGAGCAACCTGGTGCTGACCAACCCGGACATGCTCCACGTCGGGATCATGCCCCACCATCGCGGCTGGGGAGACTTCTTCGCGAACCTGGACTGGGTGGTGGTCGACGAGGCCCACACCTACCGGGGCGTCTTCGGGTCCCATGTCGCCAACGTCCTGCGGCGGCTGCGGCGCCTGGCCCGCGCCTACGGGAAGGACCCCCGCTTCGTGATGGCCTCGGCGACGATCGCCAACCCGGCCGAGCTGGCCGAGCGGCTGACCGGCGTCCCGGCGCGGCTGGTCGACCGCGACGGCGCCCCCCGGGCGGGGCGGGAGATCCGGATCTGGAACCCGCCGCTGGTCAATCCGGCGACCGGGGCGCGGCGCTCGGCCCTGGCCGAGGCGGCCGACCTGCTCGCCGATCTGGTCGCGAACGAGGTGCGGACGATCTGCTTCCTGAAGAGCCGCAAGGGGATCGAGTTGATCCGCAAGTTCGCGGCCGACCGCCTGATCGCCCGAGGGCGCCCGGAGCTGGCCGAGCGGATCGCTCCCTACCGGGCCGGGTACACGCCCGCCCAACGCCGGGAGATCGAAGCGAAGCTGGTCTCCGGGGAGCTGCTCGGGGTGGCGTCCACCGACGCCCTGGAGCTGGGGATCGACATCGGCGGCCTCGACGCGGCGATCTGCGTCACCTTCCCCGGCACCGTCGCCGGCCTGAAGCAGATGTGGGGCCGGGCGGGACGCAAGGAGCGGGGGCTCGCGGTCTACGTGGCCGGGCCGGATGGCCTCGACCAATACTTCTGCCGTCACCCCGACGAGTTCCTCGAGCGCCCGGTCGAGGCGGCGATCCTCGATCACCTCTCGCCCGAGATCCGGGATCAGCACCTGATCGCAGCCGCCTTCGAGCTGCCGCTGACAACGGAGGACGAGGAGTTCTTCGGCGGCGGTCTGGAGGACGCCGGTCAAGCCCTGGTCAGCCGCGGCGAGCTGCGCCGGGCCGGCAAGGGCCTGGTGCCCCGCCGCGCCGCCTTCGCCGCCTCGGACGTGTCGCTCCGGTCCTCCTCGGCCGGCGACGTCGCCGTGATCGACCGGGGCTCGGGCGAGGTGATCGGCACGGTCGAGACCGGCCGGGCCTTCACGACCATCCATCCGGGCGCGATCTACATGCATCTCGGCACCTCCTGGGAGGTGGAGCAACTGGACCCGGCCGAGGGTCAGGCGATCGTCCACCGTTTCGAGGACGACTGGTACACCCGGCCCCGGGTCGAGACCGACATCTTCATCGAGCGGGTCCTCGACTCGAAGGAATGCTGCGGCGTGAAGCTCAGCTTCGGCGAGATCGCGGTCACCGATCAGGTGATGGCGTATCAACGCATCCTGAACGCGGACGGGGAGCCCTTCGATCTGGTCGACCTCGACCTGCCCGAGCAGGAGTTCACCACTCGGGGCCTCTGGTACGAGATCCCGGACGAGTTCATCGGTGGCATGGCCCTGAACGAGATGCTTGGCGCCCTGCACGCGACCGAGCACGGCCAGATCGCGGTCCTGCCCCTGATCGCGATGTGCGACCGTTGGGACCTCGGCGGCCTCTCGACCAACGTCCACGCCCAGACCGGCCGGCCCACCATCTTCATCTACGACGGCCACCCGGGCGGGATCGGATTGACCCGACGGGCCTTCGACCTCTTTCCACGGCTGGTCGGGGACGCGCTCGGCCTGATCCGGGAGTGCCCCTGTGATTCCGGCTGCCCGTCCTGCGTCCAGAGCCCCAAGTGCGGCAACCTGAACGAGCCGCTCTTCAAGGCCGGGGCGATCGATCTGCTCGAGGCGATGGCGGGCGCGAAGTAGCGTCGTCCGAAACGGAAAACGGGCCCCGAGGGGCCCGTTTCGTCGAGGTGGCGAGGGCCGGGATCGAACCGGCGACACCACGATTTTCAGTCGTGTGCTCTACCAACTGAGCTACCTCGCCACGGAGCCGACAGGCTATCGAGAAACGGCCGTTCCTCGCCTTCGCGTCAGCCCAAGAGAAAGGGCCCCGGATCGCTCCGGGGCCCTCCTCAATCCATTGAAGCGGTGACCTAGCGGCGGCGCTTCTTCTTGGCGGCCTTGACCGTCAGGGTCGACTTGCCGGACTTGCCGGAAGCCGAGGCGGTGATGATCGCCTTGCCCTTGGCCTTCTTGTTGGCCTTGACGACCACGACCTTGGTCACGGTCTTGCCGGCCGGCACGGGCACCCGCAGCGACTTCGCGACGGTGACCTTGCGGTTCGACGACTTGAGCTTGACCGCGGCGGTGATCGCGGCCTTGCCCGAGTTGGTGACCTTGAGCTTCAGCTTGACGCTCTTGCCGGCCTTGACCACGCCCCTGGCGGGAGCGAAGGCGACCTTGGTGATCTTGCCCTTCGGGTTCTCACAGTTGGGGTAGGTCCCGATCTGGCCTTCCTCGCACTCCGGATCCGGCGGGGTCTTGCAGTCGGGGAACTTGCCGACCATGTTGTGCTCGGCGCAGGTCTCCTCCGGCGGCTTGGGGGCCGTCGCGGGGGGCATCGTGGTGATGGGGGTCGAGCTGTTGGCGAGCCAGAGGCCGCCGACCGGCTTGAGGACGTTGGAGATCAGGTCACAGGTGGCCTGGGCACCCTTGCCCGGGACGACGGTCGCCTTCGGCTTCGAGCGCCAGGCGCCGGCGAGGGCGCCGTTCTCGATCGTGGCCGGGTCGGCGAAAGCCGAACCGTCGTGCGGCCAACCGTTCTCGGTGGAGAACGAGACGTTGATCGGGGCGAACACGCAGGACAGCGGACCGGAGCCGAGGCCCGGCAGCGGCAGAGCCGCGACGTCGCTGACGCCGATGGTCAGGGCGATGCTCAGATCGGCGGACATGACGCCGGTCGAGTCGTTGTAGTTGCCGTGGCCGTCGCTGGCGAGAGCGATGTTGGCGTCGAGGTTGACACCGTCGTCGATCTCGAGCGAGACGTCGGGGAAGTTGAGGCCGGAGGCCTTCGGCAGCGTGAAGTTGCCGTTGGCGTCGTCGTAGGTGCCCTGCAGGGTCAGCGGCGAGTCCGCTTCGGTGAGGACGAGCTCGTCGAGCTGGGCGAGCGTGACGTCGACGTTGAGGCCGGCGTAGTTGAAGGTGGCGTCGAAGGGGTCACCGGCGCCGGCGGCCTTCGCGTGGTTCGCGCCGAAGGCCATCGCGATGCACGCGGCCAGAAGCGCGGCGAGTGCCACCTTCACGGTGAGGGCCCTGCGGCCGTGGTTTACGAAAGTGCTGTTCATCATTCCTCCGTGGCCTTCTCCCCTAAAGGTCCGGCCTGTCGATTTCTCCCTAGGCGCAGCGGGGTCCCTGCTCTTGACGATTTCCCGACGGCCAGATGGCCGTCCTCCCTGTCTGTCCCTGCACGATCACCGGGTGATGGTGGTCACACAGGTCCGTGATGGCCGCAGCATACAGATCGCGGCCACACTTGGCAAACATGGAGTTTCCGAGACGTGAAACGGCCGGCCCCATACGGGACCGGCCGTTTCGTTCTCCCTGTAGCTGAGTCCCTCGAGCTACTTGCGCTTCTTCTTCTTGGCGGCCTTGACCGTGACGGTCGACTTGGCCTTCTTGCCACCGATCGAGGCGGTGACGACGGCCTTGCCCTTGGCCTTCTTGCCGGCCTTGAGGACGATGACCTTGGTCGCCGACTTGTGACCGGCGACGGTGATCGCGACGGCCTTCGGCGCCTTCACCTGGCGATTGGTCGACTTGAGCGCGATCTTGCCCTTGTAGGCGAGGTCACCGCTGTTGCTGACCGTGACCTTGATCTTGACGGTCTTGCCGGCCTTGACGACGGCCTTCTTGGTGACGACGACCTTGCTGACCTTGCCGACGGTCTTCGGGGTCTCGCAGTTCGGAGGGGTGCCGACCTGCCCTGCGGGGCACTCCGGGTCATCGACCTGGGTGACCGTGGACGAACCGGCGAGCCAGATCGAACCGTCGAACGAGTTGCCCTCACCGACCAGGGCGCCGATGATGGTCTGGCAGGTATCGGTCATGGTGGCCTCGTCGCTGCCGTAGGCGGCAATGCCCTTCACGCTGCTGAGGCTGACGCCCGACCAGCTGCCGAGCAGAGCGCCGTTGCCGCCGGCGAACGGGGTGGCGGACTTGAGGACGGGCTCCTCTTCGCTGCCGAAGTCGGTCGGCCCGCCGCTGGTGCTCAGGGCGATGTTGAGCGGGGAGATCTGGCACTTGATGCCGGTGAGGGCATTCGGGCCGTCGACGGTGAGGCTCAGCGGCAGGGTGCCGGTGAAGACGCCGGTCGACTTGTTGTAGTTGCCGGTGTAGTCCGAGGCGGCGCTGATCGAGAGGGTGATCGTCCCCATGCCGGCGCTCGAGGCGTCGATCGCCTGGTCCGGGAAGCTGAAATCACTGGCCTTGCCCGAGAAGGCGCCGTCGGAGGCGAGATCGCCCTTGACGGTGATCTTCGGCGCGGCGGTGTCGGCCGGGTCGAGAGCGTGGAGGCCACCGCCGGTCAGCACGGCCAGCGAGTCGACCAGAATCCACGAGTCGTTGAACTTCAGTTCGAGCTTCTCCGCTGCCTGGGCGCTGGAGGCCAGGACGGCGGAGGCGCCGAGGATCGCAAGGGCGGCTACGAGCAGCGCCTTGAGCTTGTTGGAAACGCGGCCGGTCAGGCCGGACTTCTCCCTCATCATGTATCTCCCAAAAGAATCGTGGCCGACTGCCGGCCGATTTTCCCTGTCCGCGCCGCGTGACGGTCGTCACGCGGGCTCATGCGTGGCTGAGGATAGCGGAAGTGAGCACACTCCGCAAAAGAGCGAGATGGGTGAAGCCCGAGTGGCCGCGCTGACCGGGGGCTTTCAGGCGGCGGGACCTGAGAGTGGGCCGTGAAGGGATCGAACCTTCGACCTTGAGATTAAGAGTCTCCTGCTCTACCAGCTGAGCTAACGGCCCGGAAGGTGGTTCCGATGTCGGAACCGGATGGAAAAGTATAGAGCGGGCGACGCGTTCGCGCCGCCCGCCATGTCAGAGCGTCACGGGGTGGTGGTTCCCCCGAGGGAGTCGCCGGAGCCGAGGCTGCCGAGCGGGTTCTCGAGCGACTTGCCGCCGTCCTTCTGAGCCTGCTTCTTGGCCTGCTTGATCAGCTTGCCGACTCGCTTGGCGTCCTTCTCGGTCGAGTCGAGGGTCTGCTCGATCTGCTTCTGCTCGGTCTTGTCCGGCGTGGCCGCGATCGCCTTCTTGCGGGTCTGGGCCGCCTCGTCGTACATCTGGGCGTAGAGCTGGTAGGTCGCCAGCTGCGTGAGCGGGCCGGCGGCGTTGACCCCGCCCTTGTCCTGTTCCTTCACCGCGTTCTCGGCGTAGAAGGCCTGGGCCCGGGCGGCGTCGCTGATGTTCTGCTGGAACTGAGCAACGGTCGAACCCTGAGCCAGGTTGAAGAGCGTTCCGGCCATCAGCTGGGCGACGGCGGGATCGGGCTGGTCCTTGGACTCCTTGACGTAGGTGTCCCAGGTCTGAGCGGCCAGCTGGTACTGGCTCTGGGCCTCGTCGGTCACGGTCTGAGCGCCGGTGGTGGTGTCGATCTCGACCAGCGAGTTGCCGGCGGCGATCCTGGCGCGGATCAGCTCCCGGGTGACGTTCTGGTTGTTGGGCTGAGCCTCGTGCTTGGTCTGCAGCTCCTCGGCCCGCTTCAGGTTCGCCTCGGAGGCGCTGCGGTCGACCGACTGATTGCCGTTGAAGAGGCCGGGGATCAGCAGCACGAGGCTGGCCGCCATGATGATGGCCAGGATCACGTAGATGACCTGAATCACCCTCTTGCGACGACCTCTGACGTCGAAGAGCATCCTGTGTTCGGGTTCTTGGGCCACTTGGCTAGTTCTCCTGGATCGAAGGTATCTGGGACTCGGCCCCCTCCTTGGGTTGACCGATCCCCCGGGCCAGCAAGATACTCAACTCGTAGAGAAGTACGAGCGGAACGGTCTCGATCAACATCGAGATCGGGTCGACTCCGGGCAGAGCCGCGGCCAGGATCGCGCAGATCAGATACGCGTAGCGGCGGTTCTTGCGCAGCTGCTGGACGGTCATGATCCGCAGGCGGACCAGGGCC
Source organism: Solirubrobacterales bacterium (assembly GCA_017304845.1). Lineage (GTDB taxonomy): Bacteria > Actinomycetota > Thermoleophilia > Solirubrobacterales > 70-9 > 67-14. The sequence goes on along the minus strand of JAFKLL010000011.1, from coordinate 150,065 downwards.
AAGATGACGACCGGGAGCTCGAATACGGCTCCGCCCGCAAGGAGGGTCATGGAGAAGAACGAGTAGTACTCGCGAGCCCGGAGCTGAATCTGGAACTGGGCGTCGTTGAAGCTCAGCAGGAACTTGATCGCCGCCGGTAGGACCACGAAGTAGGCGAAGACGCAACCGATCAGGAACAGCACCGGGATCGTGATCAGGAGCGGCATGATCGCGCTGCGCTCCCGGGGCGAGAAGGCCGGGAGGATGTAGGCGAATACCTGGTAGCTGATGAAGGGCGCGGAGACGATGATGGCCGCGTAGGCGCAGACGGTGACCGTGGTCATGAAAGCCTCGGTGGGGGCCAGCACGACCAGAGCCTGGTGGGCCTCCGGCAGCGGCGCCGCCGCGATGTCAAGAATGCGGTCGCTCTGCCAGAAGCAGATCGCGAAGGCCACCGTGAGGAAGATCAGCGAGTAGATGATCCGCGAACGGAGCTCATCTAGATGGTCGATGAGGCTCAGCTGCTCATCGTGACGAACCGGTTTGAGCTTGGCCACGGCGGGCCTCAGTCGCGTTGCTCGCGGACCACTTCGCCGTCGACCGCCTCAGCTTGGGTGTTCTCGGTGACCTCGGGCTCTTCCCCCGGAAGCGGATGCTGGGCATCGGTGGGGGGAGGGGTCAGCTCGGCGGGTTCGGCTTCTTCCTCTTCGTCGTCGTCATCGTCATCCTGGCCGATGTTCTGGAGGCCGTCGCGGAACTCGTTGATCCCCTTGCCCAGGGACTTGCCGAGCTCCGGCAGGCGCTTCGGGCCGAAGACGATGAGGGCGATCACGAGAACGATCGCGATCTCCATGATTCCGAAATTGGGAAGCATCCCCTTGAATGCTACCTACGATCGGTCGGCGGCCTCGGATCGGCCCCGCCCGGGCTTGGTCAGTCGCGGAAGTTGAGGTAGTACCGGGAGGCGGTCGGCTCGGCCTGACCCTGGTACTTGGAGCCCTTGCCATCGGAACCGTAGGCGGTCTCGACGGCCCGGTCCATCTGCATGAAGGAGAGCTGCCCGATCGGCATGCCCTTGTAGATGGTGATCGGCAGGTTGGCCACGTTCGAGAGCTCGAGGGTGAGGTTCCCGGAGAAGCCGGCGTCGACGAAGCCGGCCGTCGAGTGGATCAGCAGGCCGAGACGGCCGAGCGAGCTCTTGCCCTCGAGACGGGCGACGAGGTCGTCCGGCACGGTCACCCTCTCCAGGGTCTGACCGAGCACGAACTCGCCGGGATGCAGGATGAACGGCTCCTCGTCGGCGGGCTCGACCAGCTCGGTCAGGTCCTCCATCGGCTGCTTGACGTCGATGAACGGGTAGCGCGAGTTGTTGAAGACCCGGTACTTGTGATCCACCCGCAGGTCGATGCTGGACGGCTGGATCAGGCGATCCTCGAAGGGATCGATGACGATCCGGCCGGCGTCGATCTGCTCGCGGATCGTGTGGTCGCTCAGCACCATCGCCGGTGAGTATTCCAGAACCGACCGGCGGCAGAGCGGCCCCCGGGCTCAGCTGTAGCGGAGCACCACGCCGTCGGCGATCAGTTCGAGCAGCTCCCGCTGCCCGGGTTCGATCCCGGCGCCGGTCAGACCCGCTTTCGCCTCATCGATCAGGGCGATCGCCCGGCTCCGGACCTCGTCGAGAGCCCCGGTCGCCTCGATCCGATCGCAGACCGCCTCGGCCGAGCTCTCGTCCAGCGCCCTGAGGTCGATCTCCCGCAGCGAGGGGTCGCGCCGGCCGGCCACGATCAGCGGCAGGGTGACGGTGCCGTCGAGGAGGTCGGTTCCGCGCGCCTTGCCCGTGCGCTCCGGCGGGCCGGAGATGTCGAGCACGTCGTCGAGCAACTGGAAGGCGAGGCCGATCCGGTGCCCGAAGAGCCCGATCGGCCCGGGTTCCCGGCCGGTGCTGGCCCGGCCGAGCACACAGGCCGCCTCGAAGAGCCGCCCGGTCTTCAGCCCACACCGGGCGAAGTAGTCGGCCTCGTCCAGGCCGAGGTCGAAGGCGGCCTGCCGCTGGCGGAGCTCGCCGCGCGCGAGGTCGACCGCCGTGGCGCTGACCTCGGTGACCGCGTCGGCGTCACCGCCGTCGACCAGGATCCGGAAGGCGGTGGCGAACAGCCGGTCGCCGAGCGCGGTGGCCCGTTCCCGGCCGGCGCTGGCGTAGACCGTGGGCAGGCCCCGCCGGAGCGGCGCCCGATCGAGCACGTCGTCGTGCACGAGGCTCGCCATGTGCACCAGCTCGACCGCGATGCCGGCCCGCACCGCGGCGTCTCCCGCCTCCGGGCCGGCGCAGAGCAGGACCAGCATCGGCCGCATCCGCTTGCCGCCGGCGTTCAGGGTCAGGACGGCGTCTTCGGCCAGCTCGCCGTCGCCCTCGACCGCGGCCAGCAGGCCCTTCTCGACCTCCGCCATCCGGGCGGGGAGCCAGGCGCCGGCGGTATCGGTGACTGCGGTGACCGGCTCCGGAAGAGAGCGCGGACGGGAACCCTCGTCGGCGTTCCCGGTCACCGTACCCCGGAGTGGATGGCGATGATGCCGCCGGCCATCAGGGTCCAGCGGACATGTCTCAGCCCGCCCGAGTCGAGCCGCCCGGCGAGAGCCTCCGCGTCGGGGAAGCTGCGCACCGATTCGGGCAGGTAGGTGTAGGCGGACGAATCGCCGGCGACCTTGCCGAGCAGCGGCACGATCCGATCGAACCACAGGCCGAAGAAGCCGGCCAGCGGCTGCCGCTTGGGCTGGGTGATCTCGAGGATCACGAGACGGCCACCGGGCACCAGCACCCGCCGCATCTCGCTGATGCCCTTGTCGAGATCGGCCAGGTTGCGGGCGCCGAAGGCGATCGTGACCGCGTCGAAGCTCTCGTCCTCGAAGGGCAGGTCGAGCGCGTCCGCCCACTTGAAACTGGTCTGCCTGAGACCGGCCGACTTGGCCTTCTCCAGAGCCAGATCCAGCATCGGACGCGAGAAGTCGGCCCCGGTCACGGCGCCGTCCGGCCCGACCCGCTCGGCCAGCATCAGGGAGAGGTCCCCGGTGCCGCAGCAGAGGTCGAGGGCCTTCATGCCCGGCTCCAGCCGCGCCCGTTCGGCCGCCCGTGATCGCCAGCTCTGATCCAGGCCGGCGGTCATCACCCGGTTCATGCGGTCGTAGACGCCGCTGATCCGGTCGAACATCGAGTTCACCTCACCGGCGAACTCGCGGTCACCTCTGCGGGGAGGTGCCTGACTCAACTCCAGCTCCTAGTCGAGCGACGCGAGATAGTCGGCCACGGCGTTCAGATCCTCGTTGCCGAGTCCCTTGAACGAAGGCATGATGCCCGGTCCGATCGTGACCGACTGCTTGATCGCCTCACGCGGGATCTTCGAGCCGATCTCGGTCAGGTCGGGACCGAGGCCACCGTGGGCGCCGTTCTCGCCGATCGCGTGGCAGGCCAGACAACCGGACTGAGCGACGATCTGCTTGCCCTTCTCGTACTGCGGGGCGGTGGGCAGGTCGATCTCGGTCGGAGGACCGGCGACCGCGCCCTTGTAGGTCAACAGCGCCATCGCGATGATCACCATGATGCCGGTGATCGTGGCGATCGGCCGCTTCCACGGGATCCGCTCGGGGCCACGGTCGTAGAACGGGAGGAGCAGCAGCAGGACCATGCAGATGGTCGGGATGCCGATCGTCGCCACGGGCACCAGGGCCGGCGGCTTGATCACTCGCAGCAGCTCGAACAGGTAGAAGAAGTACCACTCGGGACGCGGGACGTAGGTGGTGGTGGTCGGATCGGCCTTGGGCCCCTGCTCGGCGCCCATGATGATCGACATCGCGATCAGCACGCCGGCGACGACGAGCATCATCACCGAGTCCTTCATGATCGCGTAGGGGAAGAATGACTTGCCCTTCTTCTTCAGGATCTCGTATTCGCGGAGGTATTCCTCCTTTTCACGGGCGTTCACGAGTTCACCTCCCCGTCTTCCTCGGAGCTTGCTTCCTCAGCGGCCTCCTCGGCCGGCTCGGGCGCAGCGGTCTCGGCTTCGGTCTCCTCGGCCGGCTTGGCCTCGACCTCTTCGGCTTCCGCCGCGTCGACCTCGGCCTCGGCCGGCGGTTCGGCGTCGGCGACCGTGACGGCGCCGTTCACCGCGACCTCGTCGAGGTCCTCGACCGCGACTCCGGCGGCGACCGCCTCGGTCGGGCGGGAGCCCTTCGGCCGGCCGGCACGGACCCACGGCGGGGCGGTGGTGCCGAGCTTGACGACGAAGAAGAGATGCGCGCCGATCAGGGCGCCGATCAGCCCGGGTACCACCATCATGTGGAGCGCATAGAAGCGCGACAGCGTGGTGGCGCTGAAGTCGGGCCCGGCCCGCAGGAAGTCAGCCAGGTAGGGGCCGACCACCGGACCGGAGGCGGTGATGTTGTTGGCGACGATGGTCGCCCAGAAAGAACGCTGGTCGAACGGCAGCAGGTAGCCGGTGAGACCCATGACCGTGGTCAGGATCAGCAGCACGACGCCGATCACCCAGTTGAGCTCCCGCGGGTACTTGTAGGCGCCGAAGAAGAAGGTCCGGGCCATGTGCAGGAAGATCAGGATGATCATGAGGCTGGCGCCCCACTTGTGGAGGCCGCGCACGAACTCGCCCATGAAGACCTCGTTGGTCAGGTGGGTGATCGAGGCGTAGGCCTGGGTCGCCGACGGCGTGTAGTACATCGACAGGAACACGCCGGTGATCGCCTGCATGGCGAAGATGAACATCGTGGCCGAACCCAGGGTGTAGAACCAGTTGGTTCCCTTGGGCACGTGCCGCGACATCATCGCGGTGAAGATTCCGGTGGCGTTGGTCCGCGAGTCGACCCAACCGGCGACGTCGATGCCGGACTGGGTGCCGTGGTGGGTTGCCAACTGCTTGGCCTGGGCCGCCCGCTCGCCGCGGGTCGGCTTGGCCACGGCCTCGACCTCTCCGTTCTCGGAGCCGTCGGCTTCGGCCTTCTTCTTTCTTGAGGGAAGGAGCTTCATCTAAAGGATCAGTTGCTGGGCGGGGGGAAGGTCGAGGGGCGCGGCGGGTACAGGAACTCCCAGATCCCGCCGGTGAATTCGCCGGGGTCGCGGACCCGGACGGCCTTGAGCTGGTTGGTCACGCTGTAGCGCGGACCGAGCTCGACCTGGCCGCCCCGGACACGGGTCTGGAAACGGTCGAGCGGGCGGACCGGCGGGCCGCCGATGCGCTTGCCTTCGAAGTCGTAGACGCCACCGTGGCAAGGGCAGATGAAGTTCTGCGCGGCCTGGACGAATCGGACCGGGCAGCCGAGGTGGGCGCAACGGGTCGAGACGGCGATGATGTCGTTCGGTTCCTCGTTGTACTTCTCGGCGCCGGTGCGGACGTAGGCGGTGGTCTTGCCGGCCTCGCCGATTCCGGGGGTCTCGGTGATCACGACCTGCTTGTAGGTCTCGTCGGTGAAGTCTTCGACTGGACCGACGGCCTCCCACCGTTCCTCACCCCGCTCGAAGAGGGGGGCGACGGCGAAGCCGACCACGGGCAGGACGACGGCCGCGGCGGCGACGCCACCGATCGCCTGACTGGCGACGGTGAACACATGACGACGAGTCATCGACTCGCCCTCGAAGTATCCGCGGGGATCGGCCTCGGGCAGTTTGACGCGGGGCTCTTCCCCCGGCTTGGAGTTCTTGTTCAACGGTTCGGACACGCTTCTAGAAATTCGACGGCCGGGAGTCTATTGCAGTCCGCGCAACATCGAATGCCCGCCCCAGCCGGTGGGCGTCGGCGGCCTCTTCCGACCAGGCCGCCAGCGCCTCGCGAGCACCCTCGGAGCGGGTCGCGAGGGCCGCGACGGCCGCCGCCTGACGGTCGTCTTTTCCGCATGACAGAGCGGTAATCTGACCCAGCCAGAGAGACTCGGCCAGGTCGGGACGGTCGGCCGCCTGCAGCTCCGCGGCGACCCTGATCAAATCCGACAGAATCCCTGTGGATTCGAGGTCGTCGAGGTCGGCCAACCCCCGGATACCGATCGCGTAGAAGAGATCGCCGGCCAGCAGGGCGAGGTCGGGGTCGGGGTCATCGAGGACCCGCGAGGTGCCGTAGTGGCAGAGATAACCCTCCCGCACGGACTCGACCACGAAGGCGTACTCGTCGCCCCGCTCCGAGGTACGGGGGCCGGCCGCCGCGAGCTCGCCGAACACGGTCTCGGCCTGGCCGAGCGGTTCCCTGACCTCGAGCGGCGGGCCTTCCTCGCGAACCCGTCCGGCCAGTCGTTCCAGAGTGCCGCGACTCAACCGATCGCCCTTCCGGGATCGGTCGCGGCCAGGGCCTCGGCCGCCGCCATGAGGGTGCGGTCGATCTGGATCTCGTCATGGGCCAGCGAGACGAACCATGCCTCGAACTGCGAGGGGGGCAGCCAGATGCCGCGTTCGAGCATCGCCCGGTAGAAGGCGGCATGCCGTTCCCGGTCGGTCGCCTTCGCGTCCTCGAAGTCGCGGACCGGGCGGGCCGAGAAGAACAGGGTCGCCAGGCCGGGAGCCGAACCGACGCTCAGCCCGTGCTCGCCGGCGAGATCCTCCAGTCCCCGGACCAGCCGGTCGGTCAGCGCCGCGAGTCGCGCGTAGGCGTCGTCGTCGAGCCGGCGGAGGGTGGTAAGACCCGCCGCGACCGCCAGAGGGTTGCCCGAGAGCGTCCCCGCCTGGTAGACGTCGCCGCTGGGCGCCAGCTTCTCCATCAGCTCGCGGGGGCCGCCGACCGCCGCGGCAGGCAGGCCGCCACCGATGATCTTGCCCATCACCGTGAGGTCGGGAGCGACGCCGTAGAGCTCCTGAGCCCCGCCGCGGGCGACCCGGAACCCGGTGATCACCTCGTCGAAGACGAGCAGCGCCCCCGCCGCGGAAGTCGCGGCGCGGAGATGCTCCAGATAGCCATCCTCCGGGGGGACCACGCCCATGTTCGCGGCCACCGGCTCGGCGAAGACCGCCGCGACCTCGTGACGGTCGAGGGCCTCGGCCAGGGCCTGGCGGTCGTTCCACGGCACCACCACGGTGCCCGCCGCCTGGGCCGCCGGGATGCCCGGCCCGGACGGGATGCCGTGGGTGGCGACCCCGGACCCCGCCTCGGCCAGCAGCCCGTCGGAATGCCCGTGGTAGGCGCCGGCGAACTTGACGAGCACTTCACGGCCGGTCGCGGCGCGGGCCAGGCGAGCCGCCGTCATCGCGGCCTCGGTGCCGGAGCTGGTCATGCGGATCATCTCGACCGAGGGCATCCGCGAAGCGACCTCCTCGCCGAGCTCCACCTCGGCCTCGGTCGCCGCGCCGAAGCTGGTGCCCCGGGCCGCGGCCTTCTCGATCGCGGCCAGGACCTCGGGATCGGTGTGGCCGAGGATCATCGGGCCCCAGGACCCGACCCAGTCGAGGTAACGCCGTCCGTCGCGGTCGATCACCTCGGCCCCTTCGGCCGACTCGATGAAGACCGGGTCCAGCCCGACCTGGCGCATCGCCCTGACCGGGGAGTTCACGCCTCCCGGCAGGACCCGCCGGGCCCGTTCGAAGAGCTCCTCGTTGCTGGAGCGGCCGAGTGCGGCGCGGGCCTCTTCCTCCTCGCGGGCCTTGGCCTCCTGGTGCTCGACCTCGCTCTGGGTGTCGCCCAGCGGGGTTCCGTCGCCACGGACCTTGATCGTGATCTTGTCCGGGGCTCCCCGGCTCAGTCCAGCCATGTCGCTGCCTCCTTGGCGAAGTAGGTGACCACGAAATCGGCGCCGGCCCGGCGGATCGAGACCAGCGACTCCAACGCCGCGGCCTTCTCGTCGATCCAGCCGTTTGCCCCGGCCGCCTTGATCGCCGAGTACTCGCCCGACACCTGGTAGGCGGCGACCGGCGCCCCGGTCTCGTCCTTGACCCGGCGCACGACGTCGAGGTAGTGCGAAGCCGGCTTGACCATCAGCGCGTCCGCGCCTTCCTCCAGATCGAGCTTCGCCTCCCGGACCGCCTCGTCCGAGTTGGCGGGATCGAGCTGGTAGCCGAGCCGGTCGCCCACCTTCGGGGTCGATTCGGCGGCCTCGCGGAAGGGCCCGTAGAAGGCGGACGCGTACTTGGCCGCGTAGGACAGGATCGCCGTGTCCGGGTGGCCCTCCTCGTCGAGCTGGTACCTGATCGAGCCGATCCGGCCGTCCATCATGTCGCTCGGTGCGACGATGTCCGCTCCGGCCTCGGCATGCGAGATCGCGGTTCGGGCCAGCAGCTCGACGGTCACGTCGTTGTCGACCTCGCCGTCGCGGACGAATCCGCACTGGCCGTGCGAGGTGTACTCGCAGAGACAGACGTCGGTGATCACGACCAGGTCGGGGTGGGCCTCCTTCAGGGCGCGCACCGCCATCTGGACCACGCCTTCGTCGTCGTAGGCGCCGCTGCCCGCCTCATCCTTCTCGGAGGGGATGCCGAAGAGCAGCACAGCCGGGATGCCGGCCGCGCCGATCTCTCCCGCCTCCTCGACCAGCTCGGCGATCGAGAAGCGGTTCACGCCCGGCATCGACCCGACCGGCTCCCGCAGATCGGTTCCGGCGGTCACGAACAGGGGCTGGATCAGATCGGCGGCCGAAAGCGACGTTTCACGCACCAGCCCACGCAGGGCCGGGGTGCGACGAAGGCGCCGGAGCCGAGTGGAGGGAAAGCTCATGAACCCAGTGTAGGCGGCCTAAAACCTTCTCAGCGCCAGCCGGGCCAGGACCGAGTAGACCCCGGTCAGGGCCGCGAGGTGAAGGAGGCTCAGCCAGATCGAGGCGCCCGAGATCTCGAGGCCGCCGGTGATCGCGTCCAGGGCGGGGCGGAAGGGGAAGATCGCGCTGACCACGTTGATCATCGTCTCGACCGCGCTGCCCACCGCGTCATCCGGCACCAGAGACAGCAGCGCCACCGGCAGGCAGATCATCACCGCGGCCAGGGTCGCCGCCCTGACCTCGCGGGCGGCCGCCCCGAGCGCGGCCCCGGCAGCCGAGAACGCCGCGGCGGCGAAGACCAGCGCCAACAGCCAGTACGGCGCCCGTTCCCACGCGATCCCGACGAAGAGCCCCAATCCCACCAACAGGATCAGCGCCACGGCGGCGCCGACGACCGTGCCCAGCTCGACCTTCGCGGCGAGGATGCGCCCACGGGTGACCAGCCCGGCGGTCAACCGGGTGAAGGCGTTCTCCTCCTTCTCCAGGGCGAGCGAGCCGGCGACCAGCAGCACCGTGACGAACATCAGCGCGAAGGCGACCGTCACCCCGACCGCGAAGGTGTCGAGCGAGGGGGCGTCGTCGCCGACCTCGACCTTGTCGGCCTTGATCGGCTGCGTGATCGCGGTGAGCAGCGGGCCGGCGAGATCCAGGTTCTGGGTCGCCAGCTGGGCGAACCTGGCCGCCCGCGCGAGCTCGTCCCGATCGGTCCCGGGCGGCAGCTTCGGTTCGAGCTTGTTGAGGATCCGTTCGCTCTTCTGGAGACCGAGGATCTCCAGCTCCTGGCCGAAGAGGTCCAGCTCTCCGCCCTTCAAGATCAGGTCGAGGTAGCGGTTGGCCGCCTCGGAGAGGCGTTTCGCGAGGAGCAGGTTCGCCTCGCCCAGCATCGCGTCGATGCGATCGTCGGTGACCTGGCTCTCGACCGCGTCCGAGCCGTTGACCACGACCTGGATCTCCGGCGGCTGCGGATCGAGGGAGGCCAGCGAGCGGATCTTGTCGCCGAAGTCCTCGGGCACGATCACCGCCGCGGTCGCCTCGCCCGACTCGACCATCTTGCGGGCGTCGTCGGTCCCGTTCGCCTCGATGCAGTCGACCCGGCCGCAGAGCTGGTCGCGGATCTCGTTGCCATCGACCTCTTCGCCGCCGAATCCGAGCGACTCGTCGGCGGGCATGGCGTTGTAGAGCGCGACCGTGGTCTGCTCCGGGCCGCGGGTCATCGCGAAACCGACCAGGAGCGCGATCACGATCGGGTAGATCACCAGGAGGGTGAGCTGCAGCGGGGAGCGCCGCAGGATCTGCAGGTCCTTGAGCAGCAGCCAGCGCATCAGTGGCCGTGCTTTCTGAGGAAGGCCAGGAACGAGGTCTCGAGATCTCCCACGCCGCCGGACTCGACCTCGCGGCGGAGATCGTCTGCGGTGCCGTTGAAGATCCGCTCTCCCTCGGCGACCACCGAGATGCGCTCGGCGTAGCGCTCCGCCTCCTGGATGTCATGGGTCGAGAAGGCGACCGCGGTGCCGGTCCCGACCAGGCCGAGGATGAAGCCCCAGAGCCTTTCCCGCTGGGCCGGATCGAGACCGACGCTGGGCTCGTCGAGCAGCAGGACCGAGGGGCCGGCCATCAGGCCGACCGCGATGTTGATCCGCTGCTGGTTGCCGCCCGAGAGGGTGCCGACCTGGTCGTCGGCGCGTTCGGTCAGGCCGGTCAGCTCCAGCATCCGGTCGACCATCGCCTGCGGATCCTCATCGGTCTGCCCGGCCTCGTGCTGGAGGCGGGCGAAGAGCATCAGGTTCTCGCGGACGCTGAGCCGACGGTAGAGCGCGGCCTGCTGCGGGACCCAGGCGACCCCGTCGCCCTCGACCTTCCCCGAGTCCGGTTCGGAGATCCCGGCGAGGATCGAGAGCAGGGTCGTCTTGCCGGCCCCGTTCGGTCCGATCAAAGCGACGACCTCACCGGCCCCGACCTCGAAATCGATCCCGTCCAGGGCCTGTCTGCCGTCGAACGCCTTGGCCACCTCCCGGGCCGCGAGCGCCGGCTTGGCGCGAGTCTCCTCCTGATCCATCCCGAGAAACCTACGACATGCCGGTAGGGTCCGGGCCGTGAAGCTGCTTTTCATCGGTGATGTTGTGGGTAGTCCGGGGCGCCGAGGGCTGGCTTCGGTGATGCCGAAGCTGCGGGAGCGATTCCAGCCCGACCTGATCGTGGTCAACGGCGAGAACTCGGCCGGAGGCCTCGGGATCACCGAGAAGACGGCCAAGGACATCTTCGAGGCGGGCGCCGACGTGATCACGCTCGGCAACCACAGCTACCGCCAGCGGGAGAGCTGGGAGTACCTGGATCGCGCCGAGCGGGTCATCCGGCCCGCCAACTACCGGCGCGCCAACCCGGGCCGGGGCCACTGCGTGGTCGAGGTCGACCCGGCCGACGGTTCGGGCCGGCGCCGGGTGGCGGTGATCAACCTGATCGGGAAGGTCGGCCTGGACGCCGCCCGCTCACCCTTCGACGAGGCCGACCTGCTGCTGGCCGAGCTCGACAAGAACGGTGGGGCGGACACGGTGATCGTCGACTTCCACGCCGAGGTGACCAGCGAGAAGGTCGCCATGGGCTGGTTCCTCGACGGTCGCGTCGCCGCCGTGCTCGGGACCCATACCCATGTCCCGACCGCGGACGGGCGGGTCCTGCCGCGGGGCACCGCCTTCATCAGCGACGTCGGCATGACCGGCGCCCGCGACTCCGTGCTCGGGGTCAAGAAGGAACAGGCCATCGAGAAGATGCGGACCGACATGCCGGTCCGCTTCGAGACCGCCACCGACGACGTCTGGGTGATGGGGGCCGCGATCACGATCGACGAGCGCGGCCTCGCCACCAGCTTCACCCAGGTGCTGGAACCGGCCCCGTAGCGGATCCCGCCCTAGGGGCCGAAAGCCGCGATCAGGCGGGCTCTTGGGCCTGCACCACCACGACCGTGTTGCCGTCGGGATCGCGCAGCATGAACATCGGCGGGACTCCGGGCGTCTCCGGCATCGGCGCGGGGTCGATGTCGACGCCGCCGACTGCGGAGAGTCGTCGGTGCTCGGCCAGCATGTCGTCGGTCTCGACCCCGATCGAGCTGCCTCCCGGCGTGCCGTCCTCCATCGGCTCGTTGAGCGCCAGCCTGGTGTTCGATCCCGGCGGGGCCACCTCGACCCACCGCATCGAGTCGCCCTCGCCGAAGCTCACGTCCGCCCTGAGCTCGTAGCCCAGCTTGTCCGTGTAGAAGGAGATCGCCTCGTCCTGGTCGGACACGGTGAACATGGCGACACCGATGTTGTTGACGGTTGTCGGCTCAGTCATGGTTCCTCCGTTCGTTTGCTCGATTCGAGCATAGCTCCGGCGCCGAAGTGCTCGCGAATCACCGGGGCCACGTCCTGAAGGCCCCACTGGCTTCGCTCCCGATGAGCCTCGGCCACGGTCGCGTCGGGGGAGTCGGGGCCGCAGCCGACGAAGAGGAGGGGCCCCTCGGAGTCCTCGCGGCGGAGCGAGCCGTGGCTGCCGCCGGGGACATGGGCGGCGCCGCCCCAGTCGACGCACTCGTAGCCGAGCGCGGCGGAGACGATCAGGTCGCCTCCGTGGGGTGCGACGAGCGCGGACCAGAGGCGGGCGAGCCCGTCGGGGTACTCGGGCATGCTGATCCGGCCGTCCTCGACCGAGGCGCCCAGCGCTTCGATGTTGCCGCTGATGCTCCAGGCTCGTCCCCGGCGGTCGATCACCGTTTCACGGTCCCGCGCGGGTTCATCGGCGGCCGGGAGGAAGTCGAGTCGGCGGCCCTCTCGGATCACCACCGCGAGATCGCCCGGAGATCCGTGCCCGGGGCGGGCAGAGCGGGCCACCGGGACGCCGTCCCGTTCGGTCCAGGCGATGAGCTCCACGCCCTCCAGGGCTTGGAGGTGCTCGCGGACCCGGCGGTGCCGCACCGGATTGTCGGCCTCGGCGAGCAGGTAGACGTGGGCGGCGCGGGAGGTCGGGCTGACCGCCAGCTCGGCCGAGGTCGGATCTTCCGAGGAGGGCGGCAGGACCTTCCACTTGCGGGACATCCACTCGATGATGTCGAGCCGATGCTCGACATCGGTGTGGGCGTGGTCGGCGAGCAGGATCAGCGCGTGCTCTTCCAGGAACGGCTCGACGCCGCCGGCGGCGCGGATCACCTCGGCCATGCAGTAGTCCGCTCTCTCGATCGATCGGGGCGAGGCCGAGGGGCCGTACCGATGCGAGTAGTTGTCGTTGTCGGGGAAGGAGAGCAGCATGAAGTCGAAGCGGTCCCGCGAGACCAGCTCCGCGCCGCAGCAGGCGGCGTACTGGTCGCGGCGGCCCGGCACCGAGCTCGACTTGCAGGGCGTCTCCATCGAGGAGTAGAGGTCGCCGTAGAAGAGCTCGCGCGGCCCCCAGGTCCCGTACTCGAACTTGAGCAGGCCGGCCTCGATCGCCTTGCCCGCGATCCCGACCAGGTTGACGTCGTGGCGATGCCGTCCCCGGTAGATCAGGAAGGGAGTCGAGGCGGTGCGGACATCGATGTCGTCGAGCGATTCGAAGACGGTCTCGACCCCGGGGCTGAGGTGGCTCAGGTTCATGTTGTAGACCAGGTCATGCAGCGACCGGAAGAAGCCGAAGGCCCGCGTGGCCTCGAGCGAGGAGCCATACTCGACGTAGCGTTGCTCGGCCCGGTGGTACCAGTTCATGCCGCTGATCCAGTGATCTTCCGACGTCACCCCGGTGGCGATCTCGGCCGAGGCGACCGGGGTCACCGACGGAAAGGACGAGACGCAGTCCTCGATCAGGGTGCCGCGCTTGAGCAGCCGGCTGAAGGTCGGGGCGCGCCCTTCCTCGATCGTGCGGCGGAGCATGTCGGTCCGGAGGGAGTCGACATAGGCCAGGACCAGCTTGCGCGGCATGGGGGGACCTCAGCGGAGGACGCGCAGACCGGCGTGCTTGCGGTCGGCTCGCTGCCGACGTCGCCAAGCGAGGAAAACGAGGAATGCCGCGGGAACGATCGCGAAGTACGGAACGACCACGCAGATGATCGCGATCACCAGGGCGGCGAAGACGATGATCACGGCCAATGCCGCGGTGCCTCCCCGTCGGTGGGCGCCGGCGATGACGTCGCTGACCACGGCGCAGGTGAGGCCGGCGGCGACGGCGGCGAGGATCACGCCGAGCAGGATCGAGCCGTCCTTGACCGAGGTGCCGAGGTAGCCGAGAACCGCGCCGATGATCACCGCGAGGATGGTCATGCGCCCCCTGGCGGAGCCTTCCAGCCCGGTGGTGCCGGCGATCATCCCGGTGGCAATACCGATTCCGGCGCCGAGGCAGATTGTCGAGAACGCGTCGATAACGGCACAATAGAACGATGGCGGCCTCACCACCTCCCCGGCGTCAGCAGACCCGGGCCAAAGACCTGGAACGCTATGCCGCTCTCTTCGCCAAGAGGACCCGCGTCATGCGGTCCTCCGCGATGCGAGACATGATGGCGATCACCGCACGGCCGGAGGTGATCTCGCTGGCCGGCGGCCTGCCGGACACTTCGACCTTCCCGCCGGAGGCGTTCGCGGCGGAGATGCACCGGATCGAGAAGACCGCGGTGGCCGAGGTGCTGCAGTACGGGCCGACCGAGGGATCGAATCTCGTCCGGGAGCAGATCGTCGAGGTGATGGCGGCCGAGGACACGCGGGTCGACGCGATGGACATCACCGTCACCACCGGCGGTCAGCAGGCGATCGACCTGATCACCAAGGTGCTGATCGACCCGGGGGACGTGATCATCTGCGACGCGCCGACCTACCCGGGCGCGATCCCGACCTTCTGCTCGTACGAGGCCGATGTGCGGCAGATCGAGATGGACTCGGACGGGATGCGGATCGACCTGCTCGAGGAGACTCTCGAGACCCTGGAGCGGGAGGGCAAGCGCCCGAAGTTCATCTACTCGATCCCCACCTTCCAGAACCCGGGCGGCGTGACCCTTTCGCTGGAGCGGCGGCGGCGCCTGGTCGAGATCGCGCGTGAGAAGGAGATCCTGGTCGTCGAGGACAACCCCTACGGGCTGCTCCGGTTCGAGGGCGAGCCGCTGCCGACCCTCTACAGCCTCGACGGCGGCAACTACGTCGTCTATCTCGGCACCTTCTCGAAGATCCTCTCGGCCGGCCTCAGGATCGGCTGGCTGGTCACCCCGACCCCGATCCGGGAGAAGGTGGTGCTGGGCAAGCAGGCGGCGGATCTCTGCACATCGACCCTGACCCAGGATTTCGCCGGCCACTTCTTCCAGAGCGGACGCTGGCGCGAGTACGTCGCGGAGCTGGTCGAGATCTACCGGACCCGACGGGACACGATGGTGAACGCGATGGCGGAGTACTTCCCGCATGGCGCCACCTGGAACAAGCCGACCGGCGGTCTCTTCATCTGGGCGACGATGCCGGACGTGCTGAGCAGTCAGGATCTCCTGGCCAAGGCCCTGAGTCGGAATGTCGCCTTCGTGCCCGGCCCGAACGCCTACGTCGACGGCGGCGGGACGAGCTCGATGCGACTCAACTTCTCCGGCGTCAAGGAGGACGAGATCATCGAGGGGATCCGCCGCATCGGCCAGGTCGCCCGCGAGCAGCTGAAGCTCTACGAGACCATGACCAGCACCGATGAGATGAGGCTTCCGCCGTCGACACCACCCGAGGAGGATGCCTCGTGAAGGTCGCACTGCTCCAGGGAGGCCGCTCGCTCGAACGGGGCGTTTCACTGCGTTCCGGCCAGCGCGTGACCGAGGCCCTGCTCGATCTCGGTCATCAGGTCGATGTCATGGACCTCGGCCCGGATCTGGTCGGCCGACTCGATTCGAGCCGGCCCGACGTCGCCTTCATCGCGCTTCACGGCACCGAGGGGGAGGACGGCACGGTCCAGGCACTGCTCGAGCTGCTGGACATTCCCTACACCGGGCCGGGCGTCGCCGCCTGCAAGCGGTGCATGGACAAGAGCCTGGCCAAGTACACGCTCCGCGAGAACGACATCCCGACCCCCGACTGGGTCACCTACAGCGAGGCCGCGATCCGAGATTTCGGCGCTGCGTCTACCTTTGCCGCCGCCGTCGAGCAGGTCGGCCTTCCCCTGGTCGCGAAGCCGGCCTCGCAGGGATCTTCGCTCGGCGTGAAGGTGGTGACCGACCTGGAGCAGGTTCCGGGCGCCCTGATCACCGCCCTCAGCTACGACGACCGGGCGCTCCTCGAGAGCTGGGTCTCCGGCCGTGAGCTCGCGGTCTCGGTGCTCGGCGGCGAGACGCTGCCGGTGGTGGAGGCGATCCCGACCGAGAGCAACGCCTACGACTTCGAGGCCAGGTACGAGATCGGGGCGGCGAGCTTCGAGTGCCCGGCCTCGCTCGGCGAGGCGGAGACGGCGGAGGTGGAACGGGTCGCCCTCGGCGCCTACGAGGCGCTGGGCTGTTCCGGATTCGCCCGGGTCGACGTGATGCTGGCGGAGGACGGCCCGCAGGTCCTGGAGGTCAACGCGATCCCCGGCCTGACCGAGACCTCACTGCTGCCCCAGGCGGCCGAGGCCGCCGGTCTGGACTTCGAGGCGATGGTCCAGAAGATCCTGGACCTTTCCCTAGACCGCTAGAGCCCCACCCGACCATCCATTGTCTCTGTGGGTGGGGTGGGTTGAACTGGGAGGGCGAGCGAAGACTCGCCCGACTGCGGTTAAGAGTCCTGAAGAAAATCTTCGGGACTGACGTCGTCGAGGAAGTCCTTGAACTTCTCGACCACCTGCTCGTTGTCCTCGATTCCCTGATCGAACTCGATCGAGGATTCCTCGATGACCTCTTCGGCGACGAAGATCGGGGCCTGGACGCGGACCGCGAGGGCGAGAGCGTCGGAGGGTCGCGAGTCGATCTCCAGCTCGGTGCCCGCGACGGAGATCGTGATCGTCGCGAAGAAGGTGTTGTCGCGCAGCTCGTTGACGGAGATCCGCTCGATCTTGGTCTCGACCTGGTCGAGCATGTCGACCATGAGGTCATGGGTCATCGGCCGCGGCGTGTCGGCCCCCTGGAGCTTCATCAGGATGGCCGCAGCCTCCGGATGGCCGATCCAGATCGGCAGGTAGCGATTGTCGTCAATCGTCTTGAGGAGCACGATCGGCTGCTTGCCGACCATGTCGAAGCTGACTCCGTAGATCTGGACCTCGCGCATCGGACTCCCGATTATATGGAGCCGAGAGCTGAGCCCCGCCCGACCATTGTCTGGTTCGAGTGGGCGGGGCGGGTTAAATGTGGAGGGCCGGCGAAGACCGGCCCGACTGCTGACGTATATGGGCGATCCTGGATTCGAACCAGGGACCTCATCCTTATCAGAGATGCGCTCTAACCAACTGAGCTAATCGCCCTTGCAGGATCGCGGATTCTACCTTTGCCGCTGGGAAGTTGTCGTCAGGTAAGGCGGTCGGCGATCTCGATCGCCTGGGTGAGGTCGTCGAGCTCGATCTCGACGACCAGACCCTTGCCCTTCGGCTTGATCTTGACCGGCCGGTCGAGGCCCGTTTCCAACCTGCCCTCGGCCTCGCCGATCGCTTCTATCTCCTCGGCGCTGAGTCCCTGCTTCTTGCGGCTGGGGGCGGGTGCCTCGGCCATCGCCCTGGCCCCGGACTCGGTCTGGCGGACGGACCAGCCCTCGTTCAGGGCCTGCTTGGCGAGCTTGCGCCGGTCGGCGTGGTCGGGGACCTGCAGGATCGCCCGGCCGTGGCCTTCTGAGAGCTGCCCGGTCTCGAGCATGTCGAGGACCTCGTCGGGCAGGTCGAGCAGGCGGATCAGGTTCGAGATCTGCGGGCGACTGCGACCGACCCGCTTGCCGAGCTCTTCCTTGCTGAGCCCGAGATCCTCGACCAGCGCGGCGCAGGCCTTGGCTTCTTCCACCGGGTTCAGGTTCTCGCGGACCATGTTCTCGATCAGCGCGACTTCGAGGCGGTCGGCCTCGTCGGAGTCGCGGATCACGACGGGGACCTTTTCGACCCCGGCCATCTGCGAGGCGCGCCAGCGCCGTTCGCCGGCGATGATCTCGTACTTGCCTCGGCCGGCCGGCCTCACGATAAGTGGTTGGACCACTCCGCTGGCCTTGATCGATTCCGACAGCGCCTCGAGCGCCTCTTCGGAGAACCTGGTCCGGGGCTGGCCGGGATTCGGGGAGATCGAGTCGACCGGCAACTCCCGCATGTCGGGCCCGGTCGCGCTCTCCGGCAGGATCGCCCCGAGGCCACGGCCCATTCCGCGTCGCTCAGCCACGGGCGGTCACCTCGTCGGCGAGGGCCAGGTAGGCCTGGGAGCCGCGTGAGCTGGGCGAGTAGTCGGTGACCGGGATGCCGTAGCTGGGCGCTTCGGCGACGCGCACGGTCCTGGGTATCACCGTCCGGAACACGGTCTCGGAGAAGTGATCGCGAAGCTCACGCTCGACATCCTGGGCCAATCTCGTCCTTTCATCATGCATGGTGACGAGGACGCCGGCCAGTTCCAGGGTCGGATTCATCTCCCGACGCACGGTCGAAAGGGTGTCGAGGAACTCGACCAGGCCTTCGAGGGCCAGGTACTCGGCCTGGACCGGGACGATCACGCGATCCGAGGCGACCAGCGCGTTGACCGTGATCGGGCCCAGGGCCGGCGGACAGTCGATCAAGACGACGTCGAACTCCTCGTCGATCGAGCCGAGCTGCTCGCGCAGACGGAAGTTGGGACGCTCGAGCCGGGGCAGCTCGACCACGGCGCCGGCGAGGTCGCGGCTGGCCGGGACCATCCAGACGTTGTCGGGACCGGCCGGCTTGGCCGCCTCGGAGAGGGTCACCTCGCCGCTCAGCACCTCGTAGGTGGTCGGCGAGTCCTGTTTCTCGAGGCCGAAGGCGACGGTCGCGTTGCATTGCTGGTCCAGATCGACGACCAGCACCTTGCGCCCGAGCTGGGCGAAACCCGCTCCCAGGTTGACCGCGGTCGTGGTCTTGCCGACCCCGCCCTTCTGATTGGCGACTGAGTAGATCAAAGCTGGAAACCGTCGAGGACGGAATTACACGTGGACAAGAGAAAATTCATGCGACGGCCAGCTTACGTGAGATCGAGATCAGCGGCCGGCCAGAGGGCGTTTCCGCGCCATGCCTGGGCGTCGCGGCAGCCCCTCCGGCGTCGGCCCGACCTTCCTCAGCACGTAGAAGCGGCGCTCGCGACTTCCCTCGAAGGGCTTGACCGAGACCTCTCGGACCGACTCCATGGCCAGTCGATCGGCGTGCGCGGCGATCACTTTCAGCTCTTCGGGCTCGGGTTCGCCCTTCCAGGCGACCAGGTGGCCACCTTCCTCCAGCAGGGGCGATGAGAGCTCGGCCAGCACGGAGAGCGGGGCCACGGCCCGGGCGGTGACCAGGTCGTAGGCCTCGCGGCCCTCGCCTCCGGCCCACTCCTCGGAACGTCCCTTGATCGCACGGGCATTGTCGAGTCCCAGAGCGGAGATCACCTCATTGACGAACTCCACCTTGCGGCCGACCGAATCGATCAACGTGAAGTCGGACCCGGGCATGGCCACGGCCAGCGGCACTCCCGGAAATCCGCCCCCGGCGCCCAGGTCGATCACCCTCCTGGCTTGACTCACCTCCTCGCAGGCGAGCCCGGAGAGACTGTCCGCCACGTGGACTCGACGAGCCTCGGCCGGATCGGTGACCGAGCTGAGCGAGACGTGACTCGAGGCCAGCATCTCCAGCATCGGGTCGAGGCGTGCGATCGACTCCCGGTCTCGCCAGGGTTCCGCCGGGTCGGGCGGAGCGGGGCTCACTCCGAGATCAGGGGCGCCACGACGACGCGGCGGTGAGGATCGTCGCCAGAGCTGAACGTCTCGACCTCCGGCCGGGACTTCAGGTGCTCGTGGACGATGCGGCGCTCGCGGGCGCTCATCGGGTCGAGCTCGACCTCGTTGCCGGAGGAGATCGCCTTCTCGGCGGCCCGATCGGCGCGCTCCGAGATGACTTCCTCACGCCTGGCGCGGTATCCGGCGGCATCGACGACCACTCGCTTGCGGTCGCGGATCCCCCGGAAGGCGGCCTGGAAGGCCAGAAGCTGAAGCGCGTCGATCGTCTGACCGCGACGGCCGATCAGCAGCCCGTAGTCCTCGTCTCCCTCGACCGTGGCGGTGATCACGTCTTCGGTTTCGTCGAGCTCGACCTCGCCATCGAGATCGAGTTCGTCGAGAACACGCTCGACCAGCAACCTCACCCGTTCCGCCGGCTCGGCCGGCCAATCGCTCGCTTCCATCGCTGGGAGTCTAGACGCAGAAGCTCAGCGCTTGCGCTTCTTCTTCTTGGGCGGCGGTGGGGGCGGCTTGGTCGCGGCCACGGCGGCCGCTCCCTCGGGTGTTGCCATCACCGGCGGCGGGATGATCTTGTTGACCACGTACTGCTGGCCGATCGTCCAGATGTTGGTCGTGATCCAGTAGAGGATCAGGCCGGCCGGGAAGGCGATGATGAAGGGGACGAAGATAAAGGGGAGCGCCATCATCAGCATCTTCTGATTGCGGTCGGAAGTGGTCGCCATGACCATTCCGGAGAAGAGCTGGGTACCGACGTAGATGATCAGCAGGGCGACCAGGACGCCGCCGGTGGCCTTGTCGGTCAGGTCGGGGATGAAGAGGAACGACTCGCCGAAGGGGTAGAGCGCGTGGATCGCCGGGTTGGCGTCGATCTGAGCCGTGGTCAGCTGGCTACAGGCGACCGCGGTCTGACCGCAGATGTCTTCGCGAAGCGGTCCCTTGAGGGCCTGGAAGAGGGTGATGAAGATCGGGAGCTGAGCGATCAGCGGAACGCAGGAGGCAAGAGGATTGATCTTGTTCTCCTGGTAGAACTTCATCATCTCCTGGGAGAGGCGCTGACGATCGTTCTTGTACTTCTCCTGAATCTCCTTCATCTGCGGCTGGAAGGCCTGCAGAGCCCGCATGCTCTTGAGCTGCTTGTAGGTGAGCGGGATCAGGAGGGCGCGGGTGCAGACGGTCAGAAGGATGATCGCCATGCCCCAGCTGACGCCGATGTCGTCGTGGAAGAACGAGAGGACCGCATTGGCGGCATCGATCAAAGGCTGAAGGATGTTTGCGGTCGGCATCAACGCTGTTCTTTTTCTCCGTGGTACACGGCCGGATCGATAGGTCCGACCTTCAGTGTGAAGTTTTCCCGCACGGGGTCGAAGCCACCGTGACTGAACGGGTTACAGCGCAGGATGCGCCAGCAGGCGAGAACTGTACCCCGTATGACTCCGAAACGTTCGACCGCCTCTATCGCGTAGGCCGAACAAGTCGGTTCGTACTTGCATCTACGGGGCAGTAGAGGCGAGATCCAGCGGCTGTAAGCGCGGACCGGAAACAGGACCACCCGTTTCACGTGGAACGCTTGGTCCCGTCTCCCCCGAGCGCCAGAACTTCCTCGACACATACCTCCGCTCCGGCCAGGCCCTCCTTCTCGATCACCTCGCCGATGCCGGTGCGAGCCACCAACACGAAGTCCTGATCGAGGCTCTCGGGATCTACCTTCGACCAGAAGGCCTCCTTGAGCACGCGCTTCACCCGATTGCGCGTCACCGCATCGCCGAGCTTCTTCGACACCGAGACACCGAGACGGATGTCCGAGTCGTCGTCCGGCTTCCGATCGAATCGGTAGAGAACGAGAAAACGGGTCGCCTTAGACGACCCGTTTCTGTAAGCCCGTTTGAAATCTCCGCTGCGGGAGATCCTGCGGCGCCTGGGGGATCCAGGGCCGGTGCCCGACATGGTCAGACAGCGAGCCGCTTACGGCCCTTGCGGCGGCGGCGACGGATGACTTCGCGCCCACCCTTGGTGCTCATGCGAGCCCTAAAGCCGTGGGTCTTGGCGCGCTTGCGCTTCTTTGGCTGGTACGTACGCTTCATTGGAGCCGGGCAGTATAAGGACATTCTCGAGTCGAAGGTCTCTCGCCTCCCCCGCTCCGCAAGCCGACTTTCGGATGCAAAGAAATTTTCCGCGCGATTTGCGAGGGCTGCGGGTCAACTATTCCCTCCCGACGCTATGGTCGCCAGACAGGCAGGAAGAACTCCCCTTCCCGCTCTCTCGACGTGACTGAAACCGCGACCACGACATCCCGATCCCAGGCCCCAAGCCACAAACCGCTGCCTGGATCGGCACGAGCGGTCAAGGAGTGGGCTTCAATCCAGGAACCTCTCAAGGCTCGCCTCTACGAGTCCACCTGGCGGATGTGGGTCGCTCCGATCGAGGCCACCGCGGTCCGCGGCACCACCCTCTACCTCCAGGCACCCGACGCGATCCGCACCTGGGTCGAGCGACGCTACCTCGACGTCATCGACCAGACCCTCCGGTCCAGCGGCAGCCACCTGACCTCGGTCACCTTCGAGGCTCCGCCCGAGCCCGAGCCGGCCTCCCCCGTCAGCGCCCCCGCGGCCCCCAACCCGACCCATGACTTCGACCGCTTCGTCATCGGCCCCGGCAACCACCTCGCCCACGCCGCAGCCCTGGCCGTCGCCGAGGCGCCCTCCGAGGCATACAACCCGCTCTTCCTCCACGGCCCTCCCGGACTCGGCAAGACCCACCTGCTCGGCGCGGTCGCCAACTACCTCGCCCTTCACGTCCCAGAGCTGAACGTCCTCTACACCAATGCCGAGGCATTCACCGCCGAGTTCGTGACGGCCCTGCGAGAAGAGGGAACCGACGCCTTCAAGAAGCGCTACCGGAATCTGGACGTCCTCCTGATCGACGACATCCAGTTCATCGCCGGCAAGCACCACACCGAGGAAGAGTTCTTCCACACCTTCAACGCCCTTCACGACGCCGGCAGTCAGATCGTCCTCTCGGCCGACCGCTCTCCTTCCGAGATCTCGACCCTCGCCGACCGTCTCAGCGACCGCTTCGAGTGGGGACTGACGGTTCCGCTCGAGGCCCCGAACCTCGCCACCCGCCTCACGGTCCTGCGTCATCTCGTCACCGAGGCCGGCCTCGAGATCACCGATCAGGACGCCCTCACCCTGCTCGCACGCCGAGTCAAGACGAACCTCCGCCAGCTTCGCGGGGCCCTGACGAGGACCATCGCCGAGTCTTCCCTCACCGCGACCCCGATCACCTCGGACCTGATCTCTTCCGTCTTCCCCGTCGACGAGACCGAGCCCGGCGTCTCCATCACCCCCGAGTTGATCCGCAGCACCGTGGCCGATCACTTCGGCATCGACGAGGAGACCCTTCAGTCCAAGCGTCGCGACCGCAACACGGCCACCGCTCGACACGTCGCGATCTTCCTGACCCGCGAGATG
Organism: Solirubrobacterales bacterium; assembly: GCA_017304845.1. Classification (GTDB taxonomy): domain Bacteria; phylum Actinomycetota; class Thermoleophilia; order Solirubrobacterales; family 70-9; genus 67-14. Next base: position 127,048 of record JAFKLL010000011.1, on the reverse strand, counting down.
ACCCCGCTGTCCCTCCCCCAGATCGGCGCCCTCTACGGAGGCCGTGATCACACCACCGTCCTGAACTCGATAGACCGGATCGACCAGGCCATCGGCGACGACCCGATCGTCACCAACTCTGTGGAGATGCTGCGCGCAGACATCCACAGCCCTCGGGAAAACTCCTGACATGTTCTCGTCAACCGCCGCGCCGGTTGCGAGAATCCCGGCTTCTCCACCAACAACCCACAGGCGATTCGGCTCCACCAAGCCTTTTCTCTTGGTTCTGCGCTTTACTCCACAGAACTGACACCCTTAAACGAGGTATTCGGATTTGAAGTTCTCAATCAAGAACACCGAGCTGTCCGGGAAACTTTCCCTCGTCGCCCGCACCCTTGCGTCCGGCGGAGTCAACCCTGCCCTCGGCGGGATCCTGCTCGAAGCCCGTGATGGTAGCCTCTCCTTCAGCTCGACCGACGGCAACATGAGTCTCAAGGTCCCGGTCCATGTAGAGGGCTCGATCGAGTCGGACGGGAAGGTCCTTCTTCCCGGTCGCCTCTTCGCCGACATCTCACGTCTCCTCGGCGGCGGCCAGTCCGAGATCGAGTACCTCGCCTCGGAGCGGACCGTCCAGATCACGTCGGGATCTTCGAACTTCCACATCCGCACGCTCTCCAGCGACGACTTCCCGCCGCTGCCCGATGCGAGCGGCGACACGATCTCGCTCAATCGCGAGTCCCTGGTCGAGACCATCGACCTCGTCGCACGGGCCGCCTCCCGCGACGACATGCGTCCGGTCCTGACCAGCGTCCAGGTGCTGGCCACCGGCAACGAGCTGACCATGGTCGCCACCGACTCCTACCGTCTCGCCGTCAAGCAGACCCGCCTGGCCGAGCCGGTCTCGACCGAGCTCGATCGCAACATCCCGGCCCATGCCCTCAAAGAGCTGTCTCGTCTTCTCGGCGCCTCCGATTCAGACTCGGTCCGCCTCTCGGTCACCGATCGGGTGGTCGTCTTCAACGTGGACGGTTCCGTCCTCTCCACCACGACGGTCGACGGTCAGTTCCCGAAGTACCAGCAGCTCTTCCCAGACACCTGGGAGCACGACGTCCGTCTTCCGCGGACCGAGCTGCTCGAGTCGGTGCGACGGGTGAGCCAGATGGCCCAGAAGAATCGCCCCCTGAAGATCGCCCTCTCCCCCGGCGAACTGACGATCTCGGCGGAGACCCCCGACCTCGGCGATGCCGAGGAGAAGCTGCCGGCGAGCTTCGAGGGCGAGGAGCTGGCGATCGGCTTCAACCACGAGTTCTTCCGTGACGGCCTCGAGGCGATCAAGGAAGACGAGGTCCTGCTGCGCCTGATCTCGCCGCTCCGTCCTGGTCTTCTGCAGCCGGTCGAGGGCGAGGACTTCCGTTACCTGGTCATGCCGATCAGGCTCAACGAGTAGCCGATGGTCGTAGCCCGGGTCGACGCGGACCGGGTCAGGTCTCTGACCGGGGTCAGCTTCGAGCCGGACCCTGGGCTGACCGTCGTGATCGGCCCGAACGGGGCCGGCAAGACGAATCTGGTCGAGTCGATCTACTTCGGTCTCACGGCCCGCTCCTTCCGGACCTCGGATAGGCGCGACCTGATCCCCTTCGGGGATTCCTACGCACGCTGCCGGGTCACGGTCTCCGGATCGGGTGTCGACCACGTCTTCATGTCGGCCGCCTCGAGGGCCGAGGGAAACCGCTTCACCATGGACGGGGCCGCGATCGACCGTGTCGAAGCGATCCGCAACCGACCGATGGTCATGGTCTTCTCCCCCGACCGGCTCGACCTGGTCAAGGGCCCGCCGTCCAATCGCCGTTCCCACCTCGATTCGTTCATCGCTGCCCGCTGGCCTTCCCGGGCCGAGCGACGGACCAACTTCGGTCGGGTCCTGGCTCAACGGAACGCGCTGATCGCCCGGATCGCCGTGAACGGATCGGATTCCGGTCAGTTGTCCACGTGGAATCGCCAGTTGGCCGAGACCGGAGCCGCCTTGGCCGAGAGCCGATCGGAGGCGACCGAGACGCTCAGCGCCCGTTGGGCCGAGATCTCCGCCGAGCTCGGGCTGGAGGGGTCGACCCGGCTCGAGTACCGGCCCGGCGGGGCCATGACCGCCACGGAGATAGAAGAGGGATTGCAGGAACGTCTCGACAAGGATCTCCGTCTCGGCCGCACCAGCTGGGGTCCTCATCACGACGAAGTGCGCCTCGAGCTGAACGGTCGCCAGCTGCGTCGGTTCGGATCGCAGGGACAGCAGCGGATCGGCCTGCTCGCCCTCCTCTTCGCGGAGCGTTCGTCCTTGATCGAGGGTGGCGGCACTCCGCCCCTGATGTTGCTCGACGACGTGATGAGCGAGCTCGACGAGCATCGACGGGGACGATTGGTCGAGTTGCTTCTCGAGGGAGGACAGAGCGTCATCACCGCGGCCGAGGGTGAGCTGATCCCCGAGGACGAGCGGATCAGCCGGGTACCGATCAGCGACCTGATCACGGGTTCCGAGTGAGCGACCCACGCGACCCTCGGCGTCATCCGAGGCGGATCGGGGACTTCCTCGGTTCCTTCCGCGAGGAGATCACCCCGGACACTCCCCTGGCGGGGGTACAGGCCCTGTGGGACGGCACGGTCGGCGAGCGGATCGCCGCGGTCACCGACGTCGTCGACGAGCGAGACGGGGTCGTGACGGTGGAGTGCTCCAGCGCCGTCTGGGCCCAGGAACTGGAGATGATGGCGCCCCGGATCCTGGGACTTCTACGTGACGAAATGGGGTCTTCCGCGCCCGAAACGTTGCGTTTTCGCGCCTCAAGTTGAGAAGAATCCTCAACAACTCTGTCAAGTAGCCATAAAAATTGGCGATTTGCAGGGCTTTTTCCGCGCTGTGGTGCGGGTTTATCCGATCGCGACTGGTATTATGAACACCTGACTCGCGGGATCGTCCAGGCCAACTTGTCCACAGGATGGCCCAGGGTGTCGATGGCCGCCGAACGGTTTTCTGAAAGGTAGTAATTGGCTGATAAGAAGAGCAGCGAAGGCTCCTACGGGGCCAAGGACATCACCGTCCTCGAAGGACTCGAGGCGGTGCGCAAGCGCCCGGGCATGTACATCGGCTCGACCGGTCCCCGGGGCCTCCATCACCTGGTCTACGAGATCGTCGACAACTCGGTCGACGAGGCCCTGGCCGGTCACAACGACTCGGTCGAGGTGACCCTGCACCCGGACAACAGCTGCACAGTCACCGACCATGGCCGCGGCATCCCGGTCGGCATCATGGAGAAGGAAGGCCGGCCCGCGGCCGAGGTCGTCCTGACCGTCCTCCACGCCGGCGGAAAGTTCGGCGACGGCGGCGGCTACAAGGTCTCCGGCGGGCTCCACGGCGTCGGCTCTTCGGTCGTCAACGCCCTGTCTACCTGGCTCAAGCTGCGGATCTGCACGGACGGCTTCGTCTGGGAGCAGCGCTACGAGCGCGGCCGCCCGGTCACCGACCTGGTCAAGGGAGAGGCGACCGAAGAGACCGGCACCCAGATCACCTTCCTGCCCGACGACGAGATCTTCGAGACCCTCGACTTCGACTTCGCGACGCTCATGGAGCGTCTCCGCGAGACCGCCTTCCTGACCCGTGGCCTGCGCATCGATCTCACCGACGAACGGGCCGAGGGCCAGTCGGTCGAGTTCAAGTACGACGGCGGCATCGAGGACTTCGTGCGTTACCTCAACGAGAACAAGGAGGCGATGCACCAGAAGGTCGTCTACTTCGAGGGCGAGGAGGACGACGGCGCGGTCGAGGTGGCGATGCAGTGGAACGGCTCGTACCAGGAGTCGATCTTCAGCTTCGCGAACAACATCAACACCCACGAGGGCGGCACCCATCTCTCGGGCTTCCGATCGGCGCTGACCCGGACGCTCAACGCCTACGCCCGCAACCGGGGCCTGCTCAAGGAGAAGGACGACAACCTCGCCGGCGAGGACGTGCGCGAAGGCCTGACCGCGGTGATCTCGGTCAAGCTGCATGACCCGCAGTTCGAGGGACAGACCAAGACCAAGCTGGGCAACCCGCCGATCCGCGGACTGGTCGAAGAGACCGTGAACCGCAAGTTGGCCGAGTTCCTGGAGGAGAACCCGGGCGAGGCCCGCGGCATCATCACCAAGGCGGTCGAGGCGGCCCGGGCCCGGATGGCGGCCCGCAAGGCCCGCGACCTGACCCGCCGCAAGTCGGCGCTGGAGAACTCGACCCTGCCGGGCAAGCTGGCCGACTGCACGGTCCGAGATCCGCAGCACGCCGAGATCTTCGTGGTCGAGGGCGACTCGGCCGGCGGTTCGGCCAAGCAGGCCCGCGACCGCTCGACGCAGGCGGTGCTGCCGCTGCGAGGCAAGATCATCAACGTCGAGAAGAGCCGGATCGACAAGGTCCTGGCCAACAACGAGATCCAGGCCATGATCACCGCGATCGGGACCGGCATCCACGATGAGTTCAACATCGAGGAAGCCAGGTACCACAAGATCATCATGGCGACCGACGCCGATGTCGACGGCGCCCACATCCGGACCCTGGTCCTCACCTTCCTCTACCGGCAGATGCAGCCGCTGATCGACGCCGGCTTCGTCTACATCGCCAAGCCGCCGCTCTACAAGGTGAAGCGCGGCAACCAGGAGACCTACCTGGACAAGGAGTCCGAGCTCGAGGAGCTGCTGCTGCGGGATCGCCTCGAGGAGTTCGAGGTGACCGACGCCGACGGCAAGCAGGTCAAGCTGAACAAGAGCCGCTGGCAGAGCTACGTGCGTCGCAGCAAGGAGTACGAGGGCTGGCACGCCGCGCTTCAGGCCGAGTTCGGCAACGACGTGATCCGCTTCGTCTCCGAGTCCAGGCTGCTGGACGAGACCGCGACCACGGTGGACGAGGTGCGTCGCATCCTCGGCGAGGTCGAGCAGGAAGGCGACGCCTTCAGCACCGAGATCATGTCCCAGAAGGGAGAGGAGACCACGGTCAAGGCGGTCCACCTGCGATCCGGCCTGGCCCGGAACCACGTTCTCCCCGCGGCTCTGTTCGAGAGCGCCGAGTACAAGCGATTCGCCTCGGTGCACGCCGAGCTGAAGTCGGTCTTCGGCCGGCCTCCGTTCCGGGTCACGCTGAAGGGGCGCAGTGAAGAAGCCGAGGGCATCCTCGACCTCCACCGAGCCGTCCTCGATCTCGCCAAGCACGGCGTGCAGCTGACCCGCTTCAAGGGACTGGGCGAGATGAACGCCGACCAGCTCCGTGAAACCACCATGGATCCGGCCACCCGGACCCTGCAGCGGGTGACGCTGGAGGACGCGACCGCCGCCGACCAGATCTTCTCGATGCTGATGGGCGATCAGGTCTCGCCCCGTCGCGACTTCATCGAGACCTACGCCAAGGAGGCGAGCAACATTGACATCTGATTCGAATGAATCGGCTAATCCGATTCCGGAGGGAATCGCCTGATGGCGCTTGAAGCATTGACAGGTCACATCGAGGAGCGAGAGCTCGAGCTCGAGATGCGCTCCAGCTACATCGATTACGCGATGAGCGTGATCGTCGGTCGGGCCCTGCCCGACGTGCGGGACGGTCTGAAGCCCGTCCACCGCCGCGTTCTCTACGCGATGCATGATCTCGGCCTCCAGCCGAACCGTCCGTACCGCAAGTCGGCCACCATCGTCGGCGAAGTCATGGGCAAGTACCACCCCCATGGCGACTCTTCGATCTACGACACGCTGGTCCGCATGGTGCAGGACTTCTCCCTGCGCTACCCGCTGGCCGACGGCCAGGGCAACTTCGGCTCGATCGACGACGACGCCGCTGCCGCGATGCGGTACACGGAGGCCAGGCTCACCCGCTTGGCCACCGAGATGCTGCGCGACATCGACTCGGACACGGTCGACTTCGGGCCGAACTACGACGGCTCGCAGCGTGAGCCGCTGGTCCTGCCCTCGCGCTTCCCCAACCTGCTGGTCAACGGCTCCTCCGGCATCGCGGTCGGCATGGCGACCAACATCCCGCCGCACAACTTGACCGAGGTCGCCGGGGCGGTCGCCGCGTACATCGACGACCGGGACATCACGCTCGAAGGACTGATGGAACACGTCAAGGGCCCGGACTTCCCGGGCGGCGGCGTGATGGATCCCTCCAACATCCGCGATGCCTACGCGACCGGCCGCGGCAGCGTCCGGGTGCGAGGCAGGGTTCACTCCGAGCCGCTCAAGGGCGGCAAGGACGCCCTGATCGTCACCGAGCTTCCCTACGCGGTCAAGAAGGGCGGCGACTCGGGCTTCATCGTCAAGATCGCCTCGCTGGTCCGCGACAAGAAGCTCGACGGGATCTCCGATCTCCGCGACGAGACCGACCGGACCGGCATGCGGGTCGTGATCGAGTTGAAGCGCGGCGCGGTGCCGAACACGGTGCTGGCCAACCTGTACCAGAAGACCCAGCTCCAGAGCTCGTTCGGGATGAACATGGTCTCGCTGGTCGACGGCGTGCCGAGGACCCTCGGCCTGAAGGACATGATCGTCCACTACGTCGAGCACCAGCGCGAGGTCGTGACCCGTCGCACCCAGTACAAGCTGCGGCGCGCCGAGGCCCGGGCCCACATCTTGGAAGGCCTGCTGATCGCGCTCGACAACCTCGACGCGGTGATCGCCCTGATCCGTTCCTCGACGGACCCCGATGTCGCGCGTGACGCGCTGATGAGCGAGTTCGATCTGAGCCGGGAGCAGGCGCAGGCCATCCTCGACATGAGGCTGCAGCGACTGACCGCGCTCGAGTCGGACAAGATCCGCGAAGAGCACGCCGAGCTGATGGAGCTGATCGGCGAGTTGCGGGCGATCCTCGGGGACGAGGACCGGATCTATGGCCTGGTCAAGAGCGAGCTGCTCGAACTGGTCGAGACCTACGGCGACGAACGTCGAACCGAACTGCATTACTTCGGCGGCAACATCGACATCGAGGACACGATCGCCGAGCAGCAGATGGTGATCTCGCTGACCAACACCGGCTACGTGAAGCGCCTGCCGGTCGACTCGTACCGCCAGCAGCGTCGCGGCGGGGTCGGGGTCACCGGGATGAACCTCAAGGAAGGCGACTACATCGAGCATCTCCACATCTGCTCGACCCACGACTTCCTGTTGTTCTTCACCAACTTCGGCAAGGTCTACCGCAAGAAGGTCTACGAGCTGCCCGAGGGTTCACGCCAGGCCCGGGGCTCCGCCCTGGTCAACCTGCTGCCGCTCCGCGAGGGCGAGAAGGTCATGGCCGTGATCCCGACCCGCGAGTTCAAGGAGCACAAGTACCTCGCCTTCGCGACCGCCCAGGGTCAGGTCAAGAAGACCGGGTTCACCGACTACAACACGCCGATCAAGGCGGACGGCATCATCGCGATCAAGATCCGCGAGGGTGACGAGCTGGTCGGGGTCCAGGGGACCTCGGGCGAGGACGACCTGCTGCTGGTCTCCAAGTCCGGCCACGCGAGCCGCTTCCACGAGGATCAGGCCCGGCCGATGGGTCGTGGCACCGCCGGCGTGCGCGGCATGAACGTCAGCCAGGAAGGCAACCGGGTGCTCTCGCTGACCGTGGCCCGGGACGACTCGGAACTGCTGGTCGTGACCGAGAACGGCTACGGCAAGCGGACCGACGTCTCCGAGTACCCGGTCAAGAACCGTGGCACCAAGGGCGTGCTGACGATCAAGCTGACCGAGACCAAGGGCGGCCTGGCCGGCGCCCTGATCGTGCGTGAGCATCAGGAGCTGATGTTCATCACGGAGAACGGCATGGTCCAGCGGACCACCGCCGCCGGGATCAGCAAGACCGGCCGTGCCACCCAGGGCGTCAAGGTCATGAACGTCAAGGACGGAGATCGGATCAGCGCTGTCGCCCTGGTCGTCGAGGCCTCCGGCGAGAGCGCCGACGAGTCCGAAGAGGCCCCCGAGCAGCCCGAGCTGGAAGCCGCGGTCGAAGAATCGGGCGAGCAGCCCGAGGCCGCCGCCGAGGAATCGGAAATCGGCGAAGACTAGGAGGTGGGGTAGGAACCCAGGTTCCTGACCCACTCCGCCTTGGACCTGAGGCCCTCGATCGCAGCGTCGATCGAGGGCTCTCCGGCCCTCCCCTCGACGTCGATGAAGAATCGGTATCGACCGAGCTCGCGGCGCATCGGACGTGACTCGATCCGGACCAGGTTGATGTCCCGGTTCGAGAACTCGTAGAGCGCGTCGACCAGCGCCCCCGGGTGATCGGCGCCCAGCTCCGCGAAGGCGAGGCTCGTCTTCCACGACCCGCCGCGACCGGAACCGTCCGCGCCATCGGGATCCTTCGCGTCCGCCGGGGCGAGCCAGAGGAACCTGGTCGCGTTGCCGGGCTCGTCCTCGATCCCTTCCCGGATCACCTCGCAGCCGTAGAGACGGGCCGCCCGGGCCGGGGCCAGCGCGGCCCAGCTCTGATCGGTCGTCGCCACCTCCCGTACCGCGGCGCTGGTGCTGGAGGCGACCCTCAGCTCCGCCTGCGGCAGCTCGAGCCGGAGGAAACGGGCGCATTGGGCCAGAGGCTGAGGATGCGAGATCACCACTTCGATCTCCTCCGGGGCCTGGCCCGGCCGCCCGATCAGGGCCGAACGGATCTCGTGGTCGTACTCGCCGGCGATCCGCACCCGGTCGGCCTGTTCGATCAGGCCGTCCAAGGTCGGCCGGACCGAGCCCTCGATCGAGTTCTCGACCGGGACCAGGGCCCGATCCGCGCCGCCGGCGGCGACCGCCTCGATGGCCGCCGGGATCGACTCGGTGATCAGCGGCTCGAAGGTCTCCGGGGCGAAGCGGCTCACCTCGAGCGCGTCCTCGCTGAAGGTGCCGGCCGGACCGAGATAGGCGACGCGCAAAGCGTCCTACCCGATGCTGATGGTGTACGAGGCCTCGTTGTTCGTGGTGACCGACTCGCCGGGCACCGCGTCAACCGAGACGTCGAGGGTCGCCGTGCCGGTCGGCGCCGGGGTCAGCGGGATCGAGGCGGTCTCCGTCGCGCCGGGGCCGATCGTCGGGATCGACTGTTCCAGCGCGGCCCCGCCGTTGACCGAAACCGACACGTTCACGTCCGACTCCTCGGCCGTGCCCTGGTTCATGACCGCGACGTTCACGGTCAGGTCGGTGCCGGCGGGGATCGTGGTGGTCGAATCGGGGACCAGCGTGATGTCACCGATCGTCACCGCGGTCGTCGGCTCGATGCCGGTGCCGTGGATCAGGCCGTCGTTGGGGTCCTCGGTGCTGCCCGCGCTCGACAGTCCGCTCAAGGCGTCGCCCACCTTGTCGGCGGAGATCCACTCGGCCGGCTTGGTGATGAAGGTGCTGCGCGGCATCGCCGGCGAGGAAGCGCCGTTCGAGGCGATCGTGTTGTCGATCTGATGCCGGGTCACACGGTTGTAGAGCACGTCGGCGGCGCTCAAGACCTCCATCTGCTTGGCGATCTGGCGCGTGGCGCGGTCGGCGCCCTCCTTGCCGAGGGCGGTGCTCATCCGGTCGGCGATCTCGTCCATGGCGCCGGCCCGCAGCTCGTAGACCAGGGTCAGCGAATCCTGCGCGGCGCTCATGTCGCCCGGCGTGTCCAGCTTCTGGACCCGGCTCAGGAAGCCGTCCATCGCCGAACGGTCGGACTGGATCTCGCTGGTGAACTCGGTCACGCTCAACTCGCCCGGATCGTCCAGGCGCCCGAAGAACTGCTTGCCGAGGGTGTTGGTCTCGTTGACGATCTGGGTGACGCTGTTCGCGTAGTTCTCGAGCGAACGGTTCTTGCGGGCGTCGAGGCAGCCCTTGGCGCCCAGGACCAGCAGGATCACGACCAGCAGACCGCCGCCGAGGGCGATCGCGCGACGGACCATCAACTGCTGGCGATCGCCGCCTCCACCTCCGCCGGAGCGTCGGCCCGGGCGTCGAGACCCGCCGCGACCACCGCCGCCACCGGAACCTCGGCGCCGCGGCGGCTCCTCGGGATCGTCGGCGAAGACGCTGCCGCCGCCGAACGGCTCCGAAAGGTCGATGCCCTCGTCGGCGCGCTCGACGAGGGTGTCGTCCTCGTTCTCATCAGTTGATTTGTAGGGGTCGGAAAATTCCAAAAGTCCACCTGCCGAACGCTTTTCGGCGCTGTCAATGTATTCCCTTCCCCCGAATACCGCCCACCGGCAAGCTGACGTGAAACGGGAGGGTCGGCGGCTCGCGCGAAGAAGTGGGCGAGGTGATGAACGGCAGCATCGTCCTCAATCGCTTCGAGATGGGTGACCGGCTCGGGGCCGGCGGCTTCGGCACGGTCTACCGGGCCTGGGACCGGCGGCTCGAACGCGAGGTCGCCGTGAAGGTGATCGAGACCGCGGCGGAATCCGGCCCGCGCATCCAGCAGGAGGCGAAGGCGGCGGCCCGCCTCAACCACACGGGCATCGTCACCCTCTACGAGTTCGCGCATCACGAGTACGGCCCCGAGGGCGGCAGGGCCTACCTGGTCTCCGAGCTGGTCGACGGGGAGACGGTGCGGGAGCTGATCGACCGCGACCTGCTCAGCGACCGCGAGATCGCGGAGATCGGGATCGACATCTGCGAGGCGCTCGACCACGCGCATGACCGCGAGGTCATCCACCGCGACATAAAGCCCGCCAACCTGATCGTCCCCGACGGTCGCGGCGGCGCCAAGCTCATGGACTTCGGGGTGGCCCGTCTCGCCGACGGCGACGACCTCACCAACACGGGCGACGTGCTCGGCACCCTCTCCTACATGTCACCCGAGGCGGCCGAGGGACGGCAGGTGACCCCGGCCGGCGACGTCTACTCGCTCGCCCTGACCCTCTTCGAAGCCTGGACCGGCCGGAACCCGCGCCGCCGTTCCACCCCCGGCCAGACCCTGCGGGCCCTCGAGCAGGACCTGCCGCTCCTGGCCGATCTCCGGCCCGATCTGCCCCCGGCGATGACCGAGGTGCTCGACGCCTGCCTCGACCGCCAGCCGGAGTTCCGGCCGGGGCTCGAAGATCTCGGGCCCGCCCTGGAACAGGCGCTGCCCGAGCTCGATCGGACCGTCCCCGGTGACCAGCCGCGCCGCGCCTCGGTCTCGTCCTTCGCCGACGGGAACCTCGACCTCGGCCGGATCGCCTGCGCCGCCGCCGTCTGCGGGATGGTCGCCACCGGCATGATCGTCAGCGGTGCCGCGGATGTCGTCTCGGTCGCTCTGCTCAGCGTCGTCTCCGCCCTGCTCACCCTGCTGCGGCCCAAGGCGGGCTTCCTCGCCGGCGGCGCGCTGCTCGCCGGCTGGCTCGCCGTGATCGCGAGCATGCCGGGCGCCGCCCTGGTGGTCGGCCTGGTCTCGATCCCGCCGGCCCTGCTGATCCAGGGGTCCGGGAGACCATTGGCGCTGGCCGCGATCGGACCGTTGCTCGGCACTCTCGGCATGGCCCCCTTCCTGCCGCTGCTCGCCGCGGTCGCGACCCACTGGCGCGACCGGGCCGTGGTCGCGGTGACCGGCCTCACCTTCACGGCATTGGCCGAGTCGATCACCGGACGCAGCCTGCTCTTCGGCAAGATCGAGCCGGCCCCGTCCGGCTGGGAGAACTCGGTCGGCGACGCGATCACCGGGCTGATCGTCCCGGTCGTGACCTCGCCCTCGTTCCTGCTCTCCGCCGCCGTATGGGTCGCGGTCTCCCTGCTGGTCGGCGCGATCGTGGGCTGGACCCGTCAGCGCGGCCGTGGCGCGGAACGAGAGCCGTTGACCATCGCTCCCGTAGGATCAAGTCGTGTCCCCAACGCCCACTGACCCGCGGCGATGAGCGTCTTTCGCAACCTCGAAGCCCGAATCGAGGGCCTCGTCGAGGGGGTGTTCAGCCGTGCCTTCAGCTCGGAGGTGCAGCCGGTCGAGCTTGCTCGCAAGCTGGCCAAGGAGATGGATTCGCACAAGACCGCCTCGGTGTCGAGGGTCTACGTGCCTAACGAGTACACCGTCCATCTCTCCGAGAAGGACCGCGACAAGCTCGAGGGTTACGAACGCTCGCTCGAACAGGAGCTGTCGGGCTATCTGCTCGAGCACGCTCGGCGGCGGGGCTATGACCTGCTGACCCGGCCCGAGGTCAAGTTCAACACCGATCGCCGGCTGCGGCTCGGCGAGTTCGGGATCCAGACCCGCCTGGTCAAGCCGCCGGCCCGCGAAGGCGAGATGCCGAGCCAGGCCGAGGAAGGCCACACCATGGTCTACAAGGCAGCCCCCGCGCAGCCCCCGGCCGACGCCACCGAGCGCGCGCCTCGCCGGGAGCAGCTGACCCGGGCCGTGGTCGACCTCGACGATCGACGCTACGTGCTCGACGGCCCCCGCGCCGTGCTCGGCCGCTCCGACGACGCCGAGTGCGTGCTGCGCGACCCCAACGTCTCACGCCGTCACGCCGAGCTGCGTCAGGACGCGGCCGGTCAGTGGGAGATCGTCGATCTAGGATCCACCAACGGGGTCAAGGTCAACGGGCGACGGGTCACCGAGGCTCCGCTCCGCGAAGGCGATCAGGTCACCGTCGGAACCACGACCTTCCGGTTCGGGATCGAACGGTAGCCGCAGCGGCAGGGCGAAAAAGTGGACTACGAACCGATTTCAGTTGCTCTCAAGTTCGCGTTCCTCGCGGTCCTCTACCTGTTCCTGCTCTGGATCGCCAACAGCGCCCGCAAGGACCTGAAGCGGAACCAGGGCGGCGGTGGCGGAGGCGGCTTCGTCGACGACACGACGATCGGCGTGCCGGCCGGTTCGTATGACGCCTGGCTGGTCGTGATGCAGAGTCAGAACCTCGATCCCGGAACCAGGTACGACGTCTTCGGCGGGGTCACCCTGGGCCGTTCGGCCGACGCCGACATCTCGTTCACGGATCGGTACGCCTCCGGCCTCCACGCCAGGCTCTACCCTCGCGGTGATCGATACTTCCTCGAAGACATGAACTCGACCAATGGCACGCTGCTTGACGGTGGGGCGGTGACGACCGAGGTCGAGGTACGCAACGGCGCCGTGATCGAGATCGGCGACACCGCCTTCAGGTTTGAACTGGACCGCCCATGACCAACTCAACTGACATCGGATGCTGAGGGTCTCCACACATTCGGAACGGACCGACGTCGGTCGCCAGCGCCAGGCCAACGAGGACTCGTACCTGGCCCGGGCGCCCCTGTTCGTCGTCGCCGACGGCATGGGCGGCGCCCAGGCCGGCGAGGTCGCCTCGCTGACCGCGATCCAGGCCTTCCAGGCCGGGCTTCCGGACGGCGGCGCCGAAGCGGCGATCGAACGCACCATCGCCGTCGCCAACCGCAACATCTACGACCAGGCCCACAACGACGCCTCGCTGGCCGGGATGGGCACCACGATCACCGTCGCCGCGGTGGACTCGGAAGTCGAGCACGTCGTGATCGGGCATGTCGGCGATTCCCGCGCCTACCGCCTTCGCGACGGGATCATCCAGCGGCTGACCAAGGATCACTCGCTGGTCGAGGAGATGCGCCGCCGCGGCCAGATCACCGAGGAGCAGGCGGAGGACCACCCGCAGCGGTCGATCATCACCCGCGCGCTCGGCCCGGAGCCCGAGGTCCTGGCCGACATGCAGAGCGTGCCCGCCGATCCGGGCGACATCTTCCTGCTCTGCTCCGACGGCCTGACCACGATGATCAGCGACGATCGGATCCGCGAGATCCTGATGGGCGCCACCAGCCTCGACGCCGCCGCCCGGACCCTGGTCGACGAGGCCAACCGGGCCGGTGGCCGCGACAACATCACGGTGATCGTCTTCCAGGTCGAGGATCCGCGCTTCCCGATCGCGAAGTCCTCGGGCACCGCGAGCCAGGCCGGAACCCGGAGCGAGGCCCGCGCCCGTGAACGCGCCAAGCCGCGTCGTCGCGGGCGGGCGCTGGCCGGCGTGCTCGCCGCGCTGGCGGTCCTGCTGATCGTGATCGGCGGCCTCTTCTACGCGACCAGGCAGGCCTGGTTCCTCGGCACCGACGACGCCGGCCGGGTCGCCCTCTACCGCGGCCTGCCCTACGAGCTTCCCTTCGGCATCGACCTCTACCAACTCAAGTACTCGTCCGCGATCCAGACCGACGCGCTGCCGGTGCAGCGGCGTCGCTCGGTGACCGACCACTCGCTCCGCTCGGAATCCGACGCCACCTCGCTGATCGAGGACATCGAGAGCCGCGAGGGCCTGCGGGGGTGAGTGCCTCCCGCAACCGGGAACTCCTGGCTCTCGTCCCGGTCGCCCTGCTCCTGACCATCGGCTTCGCCGCGGTCTTCGCGCAGAACGACAATCAGCTCACCAACCTCAGCCTCTCCTACGGGCTCTACTTCCTGGCGATCTGCCTCGCCACCCACATCTACATCCGCATCCGGCTGCCCGACGCCGACCCGTACCTCTTCCCGCTGATGGCCCTGCTCACCGCCTTCGGGCTGGTGATGCTCTACCGGCTTGATTCCGAGCTGGGCCTGGAGCTCGCGCGCGACCAGGCGAACTGGTTCGTGATCGGTCTGATCCTCTTCGCCGTGGTGATCCACTTCTTCAAGGACTACTCGGTGCTGGAGCGCTACCGCTACACGATCGCGCTGATCAGCCTCGGGCTGCTGATGGCGCCCCGGCTCCCCCTGGTCGGCTCCCAGGTGAACGGCGCCTACCTCGGGATCAAGCTCGGCCCGATCGCCTTCCAGCCCGCCGAGCTGGCCAAGATCGGCATCGTGATCTTCCTCGCCAGCTATCTGCGCGAGCACCGTGAGCTGCTGGTGGTCGGGGCGAAACGCTTCATGGGGATCACCTTCCCGCCGCTCAAGCACCTCGGCCCGCTGCTGCTGGTCTGGGGCGCCGCGATGTTCATGCTGATCTTCATCCGCGACCTCGGCAGCTCGCTGATGTTCTTCGCCGCCTTCCTCGCCTTGATCTACGTGGCGACCGGCCGGCTCTCCTTCGTGATCATCGGCATGCTGATGTTCCTGGCCGGCGCCTGGGTGATCTACCACGTGGTCCCGCACGTCACCGACCGGGTCGACATCTGGCTCGACCCGTACCAGGACCCCGGCGACACCGGGTACCAGATCCTGCAGTCGATGTTCGCGATGGCGGACGGGGGATTGTTCGGGGAGGGGTTCGCCCAATCGATGGTGGTCATACCGGGCACGACCGCGCCCCTGCTGCCGGCCGCCCAGACCGACCTGATCTACAGCCTGATCACCTCCGAGCTCGGCCTCTTCGGCGCCTGCGGGATCATCGCCACCTACCTGCTGATCGCGGCCCGCGGGTTCAAGGTCGCGCTGATGGCCAACGACGGCTTCTCGAAGCTGCTCGCCACCGGCCTCACCTCGGTCTTCGCGATCCAGGCCTTCGTGATCATCGGCGGGGTGACCCGGGTCATCCCCCTGACCGGCGTGACCCTGCCCCTGGTCTCCTACGGCGGCAGCTCGATCCTCGCCAACTTCATCCTCCTGGCGCTGCTGCTCCTGGTCTCCGACCGGGCCCGGCGCGAGGCGCGGGAAGGCGTCTAGACCGTGAACGCCCGGATCGTCAAGCTCTTCGCCTTCATCGGCGTGATGTTCGCGGTGCTGGTCGGCTTCACGTCCTACTGGACGGTCTTCGACGCCAACAACCTCAAGAACGAACGGGTCAACAAGCGGCCCCTGTTCGCCGCCCAGCAGATCAAGCGGGGCCGGATCATGACCGCCGACGGCAAGATCATCGCCCGTTCGGTCAGGCATGGCAGCGGCGCCTCGCTCCAGTACGTGCGCCGCTACCCGTCGGGCAGCCTCTACGGGCATCCGATCGGCTACAGCTTCGCCGAGATGGGCAACTCGGAGTTCGAGGCGTACCACAACTCCGAGCTGATCGGGGACGACAACGAGTTCCGATCGATCTTCGACGAGTTGCGCGGGAAGAAGCCGGTCGGCAACGACATCGTCACCTCGCTCGACGCCGATGCCCAGCAGGCGGCGGTCGACCAGCTGGCCGGCCGCGCCGGCGCCGTGGTGGCGATCGAGCCCAGCACAGGGCGGATCCGGACCCTGGTCAGCCAGCCTTCCTTCGATCCGAACACGATCCCGGACGATTTCGGGGAGCTGCAGAACGCGGAGGGCTCCCCGCTCTACGCGGCCGCGACCCAGGGCCAGTATCCGCCCGGCTCGACCTTCAAGCTGGTCACCGCCGCGGCCGCCCTCGACTCGGGCGCGATCACGCCGGACGAGACGATCAACTCGCCGGCCTCGATCGACGTCCAGGGCCATCCGCTGAAGAACGCGGACGTCACGGACTACGGGGACATCAACGTGACCACCGCCCTGACCCACTCGGTCAACACCTACTTCGCCCAGCTCGGCGAGGACATCGGCACCGGCACGCTCGAGGACTACATGGGCAAGTTCGGCTTCAACGCGAAGCCCCAGATCGACCTGCCGGACGGGCAGCTCTCGATCAGCGGCGTCTTCGATCAGGAGAACGACACCCTGCTGACCGGCGACGATCCGATCGACGTCGGACGTCTCGCGATCGGCCAGGAGAGGCTGCTCGCCACCCCGATCCAGATGGCCGAGGTCGCGGCGACGATCGCCAACGGCGGCAAGCTGATGAAGCCGCGGATCTGGGACGAGGTCCGCGACCCCGACGGCCGCACCATGAAGAACATGGACCCGGACGAGCAGTCGAACGTGATCTCCGGCGACACCGCCGACGAGCTGACCGAGGCGATGAAGGACGTCGTCAACGAGGGCACCGGCACCGCCGCGGCGCTCAGCGGCGTCGACGTGGCCGGCAAGACCGGCACGGCCGAGGTCCCGGACCAGGAGCGGTGCGACGGCCTGCCCAACCAGGCCTGGTTCGTCGGCTTCGCCCCGGCCGACGATCCCCAGATCGCGGTCGCCGCGACGGTCGAATGCACCGACGGCGAGGGCGGCACGGTAGCCGCCCCGATCGCGGCACAGATCATGCAGATCCTGCTCGGCGAGTAGGACTTCCGACACCGAAGCCGAAAGGCAGGAGCTAGATGAGACTGAGCGAAGGCATGGTGGTCGACAACCGCTACCGGATCGAGTACCTGATCGGTTCCGGCGGCATGGCCGACGTCTGGTTGGCGGAGGATCTCGAGCTGCCCCGCCGGGTCGCCCTGAAGGTGCTGCATGAGCGCTACGCGCGCGACCCCGAGTTCATCGCCCGCTTCCGGCGCGAGGCCGAGTCGGCCGCCGCGCTCCAGCACGTCAACATCGTCTCGATCTACGACCGCGGCCAGGTCGGCGACACCTACTACATCGCCATGGCCTATCTCGATGGCCGGACCCTGCGGGACCTGATCAGCCTCGGCCTGACCCCGCCCGAGTCGGTGGCGATCGTGCGGCAGATCCTCGAGGCGGCCGGGTTCGCCCACCGTCACGGCGTGGTCCACCGGGATCTCAAGCCGCTCAACGTGATCGTCGACGAGACCGGCCTCGCCACCGTCACCGACTTCGGCATCGCCCGGGCCGGCATCTCCGAGATCACCGAGGAGGGCTCGGTGATGGGGACCGTCCACTACCTCTCCCCCGAGCAGGCCCAGGGCTACGAGGTCAGCCCCCAGTCCGACCTCTACTCGATCGGGGTCATCCTCTACGAGTGCCTGACCGGCCGGGTCCCCTTCGACGGCGAGACCGCCGTCGCGGTCACGCTCCAGCAGCTTCGCGAGGACCCGATCCCGCCCAGCGCCTACAACCCGGCGGTCTCCCCCGCGCTCGACGCGGTGGTCCTGCGGGCCCTGCAGCGTGAGCCGTACGAGCGCTACCCGGACGCCGACAGCTTCATCGCCGCGCTCGACGAGGCCGAGGCGAACCCCGGCGAGCCGGTCGAAGAGAAGAAGAGCCCGTGGAAGTGGATCGCGATCGCCGCCGCCGTGCTGGTCGGCCTCCTGATCGCCTGGTCCGCGACCCGCAGCAACACGGTCGAGGTTCCGGACGTGGTCGGCAGCACCAGTGACGCGGCGGTCTCGAAGCTGAACTCGGAAGGCTTCAAGGTCGAGGTCGAACGCAAGAAGAACGCCTCGGTCCCGAACAACCAGGTCTTCGATCAGGATCCCTCCGGCAAGGCGGACAAGGACTGCAACGTCCTCGGCTTCTCCTGCTCCAACCCCACCGTCACCCTGACCGTGAGCGGTGGGCCGGGACAGACCGAGGTGCCCGACGTGGCCGGCCTGCCCCAGGACGATGCCGAACAGAAGCTCGACGATGCCGGCTTCACGGTCAACACCGAGACGAAGGCCTCCTCGACCGTCGATTCGGGCGTGGTCATCGACACCGATCCCGCCGGCGGCGAGATGGCCCGCCGCGGGTCGGAAGTGACGATGACCGTCTCCAGCGGCGCGGCGCAGGTCAAGGTGCCGCCGCTGGTCGGCCAGACCCTGAACGCCGCCAAGCAGCAGCTCTCAGCGGTCGGCCTCGAGTTCTCCTCCTCGGAGGAGCCGAGCGACCGGCCCCAGGGCGAGGTGCTCACGCAGTCGCCCGACGCCGGAACCAAGGTCGACGCCGGCAGCACGGTCACCCTCACCGTCTCCTCGGGCCCGGCCGAGACCAAGGTCGCGGTCCCCGCCCTGGTCGGGTTGAGTCAGTCCGACGCCGAGGACTCGCTATCGAGCGCCGGGCTGGTCCCCAGCGTCCAGACCCAGAGCACCTCGATCCAGCCTCAGGACGGACGGGTGATCGATCAGAGCCCCTCCTCGGGGACCCAGGTCGCGAAGGGATCGACCGTGGTGATCACGGTCGGCAGCTACGACCCGAACGCGGATGCCGGGGGCGGTGGCGGCGGCAGTGGCGGCCTCGGGGTCGACTGACCCACTAACTTTCCGCTGATGAGAGTCGCAGTCCTCAGCGGTGGCCGTTCCAGCGAACACGAGATCTCCCTGCTCTCCGGCGACGCGGTCGCCAACGGGCTGGAGGCCGCCGGCCACGAAGTCATACGTGTCCTGATCGAGAAGTCCGGCGCCTGGATCGTCGACGGCCACCCGGTCTCGATCCGCCCCGGCGAGGGCCTCGAAGCGGGCGGGGACCTGCTGACGGTCGACGTCGTCTTCCCGGTCCTCCACGGGCCCTTCGGGGAGGACGGCGTGACCCAGGGGGCGATCGACACCGCCGGCCTCCCCTACGCCGGCTCGGACGTGCTCGCCTCCGCCGTCTGCATGGACAAGCTCACCCTGAAACGGCTCTGCGGCTTCCACGGGATCCCGCAGGTCGGGTTCGTCCAGGCCTTCACCCCCGGCTGGGAGGAAGCGGCCCGCGACCTCGAGTTCCCGCTCTGGGTCAAGCCTTCGCGACTCGGGTCCAGCGTCGGCATCACCAAGGTCACCGACCCCGCCGATCTGGTCTCGGCGGTCGAGGAGGCGGCGAAGTTCGATCCCCGCGTGATCATCGAGGCGAACTCCGCCGGCCGGGAGATCGAGTGCTCGGTGCTCGGCAACCAGGACGCCGAGGCCTCGCTGCCCGGGGAGATCCTCACCGACGACGAGTGGTACGACTTCGAGGCGAAGTACACCGAGGGCCGCACTCGCATCGCCGCCCCGGCCGACCTCAGCGACGAGGTCACCGCGCGGGTGCGCGAGCTCGCCGCGAGGGTCTTCCAGCTGGCCGGCTGCTCCGGCCTGGCTCGCTGTGACTTCTTCGTCGAGGAAGGCGAGGACGAGGCGAAGATCCTGCTCAACGAGATCAACACGATCCCCGGCTTCACCACCACCTCGGTCTACGCGAAGCTCTGGGAGGCCACCGGCCTCAACTACCCGGACCTATGCGACCGCCTGGTCCACCTGGCGATCGACCGCGCCAAGGAAGAAGCCGAGCACAGCTTCTAGGCGGGTTCGACTGCGGTCATTCCTTGCCGTATAGCCGGATGTCGCTGATCGCGACTCCGAAGCCGGAGTCGACCTCGGCCGGATCGGTGATCCAGAGCAGGTAGTACTGGTATTTCACTCCGGCGGTGATCAGGTCGATCCGCTGCTGCTCCGAGACGTCCGGCACCTGGGCCAGACGGGTCCAGCCGGAGACGTCGTCGGGGATCGGCTCGTTGGTGCCGTAGACCTCGAGGGTCCAGCCCGGGGTCGGGGTGCGGACCTCCATCTCGGTGGCCTCGACCGGCTTCCCGGCATCGACGTAGAGACCGACCCCGGACTTGTCGCCGAAGCTGTCGGTCTCGTAGGTCTCGGTGGTCCAGGCGGTGGCGGAACGGTCGTCGTCGAGGACGAGATCGACCTCGTCCGAGTGCTCTTCGGCGTCGCCCTGAGGGTCGTAGTCGGTGGCGGAGACCAGCGAGATGCGCTGCTCGCCGCTTCCGGCCCCACCGGCGCCGCCTCCGCCGCCGCCTCCCGTGTCTCCCCGGGAGATGAAGTACGCGGTGCCGGCCGCGATCATCAGGGCGACCAGCAGCATCGCCACCGCCGGCCAGGGCGAGGTCCGCGAGGTCGGGATCTGGCGGCGCGGGGGAGCCACCGCGTCCAGGACCGAGGTCGCCTCGCCGGTCGCGCCGCCGGCCCGGATCGCCTCGACCTCCAGCGCCGCCTGCAGGTCCTCGGACATCTCCTCGATCGACTGGTAGCGATCGTCGGGGTTCTTGGCGGTCGCCCGGTCGACCACCCGGGCCGAGGCGGCGGAGATGTCGGGCCGCAGCACCTGGACGTCCGGCAGCTCCTCGTTGACGTGCTTCATCGCGACGCCGATCTGGTTGTCGGCCTCGAACGGCACGTCGCCGGTCAGCATCTCGTAGAGCACGATGCCGAGCGAGTAGATGTCGGAGCGGGGATCGACGTCCTTGCCCATCGCCTGCTCGGGCGCCACGTAGTCGGTGGTGCCGATCACGCGGCCGGTCGCGGTCACCCCCTCGTCGTTCAGCTCGCGGGCGATCCCGAAGTCGGTCAGCTTGGCCCGGCCGGTGGAGTCGATCAGGACGTTCTGAGGCTTGACGTCGCGGTGGACCATGTTGCGGTCATGGGCGACGCCGAGCCCCTGCGCGACCTCCAGGCCGTAGGCCAGGGCCTCGGTCGCGTCGAGGGCGCCGACCCGGGCGATCCGCTGCTTCAAGGTCTCGCCCTGGACGTACTCGAGCACGATGTAGGGCCGGCCCTGGTCCTCGCCGGCGTCGATCACGGCGACCACGTTCGGGTTGGAGAGCTTGGCGACCGCGCGGGCTTCCTGGTTGAAGCGTTCGAGCTGGTCGGGCTGCTCGGTCATCTCCCGGTGCATCAGCTTCACGGCGACCGGGCGGTCGAGCACCTCGTCCCGGGCGAGGTACACCGTGGACATGCCGCCGCTGCCGAGTTTGGCTTCGAGTCGGTAGCGATCCGAAAGGACCGTTCCGATCATCTGTGAACTGGCAGGCGGGTGGTTCACTTCACTGGTTTCGCCTGCGAAAATTCATAGACGCGGGAGGCTATCCGGCGCCGCAGGCTTTCGCCTTGGGGTGGGAAATCTCGGGAAAAATTCGTCACTGCTCTTCCATCCCCAGTATGAACCCCCCGTAGGAGGCATGAAACCCGCTCCTGGCCAGGAGCGAAGGCGCTCAGCCGTGGGGGCGGATGACCTCGCGGTCGAGCGTCAATGTGTACGACGGAGAACCTTGCGGTCTCCGCCTGCCACATCCCCGATCCGACGGGCCTCCGGGTAGTGGCCCTGGAGCACCTCGAGGGCGGCCTTCTCGTCCTCGGCGGGGACCACGACGCAGAAGCCGCAGCCCATGTTGAAGACCTCGTACATCTCGTCCTCCGGCACCTCGCCCAGCTCGGCGATCAGCTCGAAGATCGGCTGCGGGCGGAGCGGCTCGGTGATCTCGTAGGTCACCTCGGCCTTGAGCCGGAGCAGGTTGTCGAGGCCGCCCGAGGTGATGTGGGCGAGACCGTGGACACGGGTGGTCGAGGCGAGCAGGTCCATGACCGCCTTGACGTAGATCTCGGTCGGCTCGAGCAGGACATCGCCGAGCGGCCGGCCGAGACGGTCGTCGTCCATCGCGATCCCGGACAGCGCGGAACGGGCCAGCGTGTAGCCGTTCGAGTGGATGCCGGAAGAGGGCAGGCCGATGACCACGTCACCGGGGCTGACGGCCGAGCCGTCGATGATCGAGTCGAGCGCGACCGTGCCGAAGCAGGCGCCGGCGATGTCGAAGCCCTTGACCAGATCGCCGATCTGGGCGAGCTCGCCACCCGGGATCTCGATCCCGGCCAGTTCCGCTCCCCGAGCCAGGCCTACCCCGATCTGCTCGCACTGCTCCGGATCCGCCTTCTCGACCGCCAGGTAGTCGAGCATCGCGATCGGCTCGGCGCCGACGCAGATGATGTCGTTGACGTTCATCGCGATGCAGTCGATGCCGACTGTGTCGAAACGGCCGAGCTCCTCGGCGATCAGCAGCTTGGTGCCGACCCCGTCGGTGGAGAGGGCGATCCCGGTCCGGTTGTCGAGGCGCATGACCGCCGCGTAGTGGCCCTTGAGGTCGACCTGACGGGTCGGGCGACCGATATCGGCCTTGGCCAGGGCGCCGACCAGCCGGCTGACCGCGAGGTCGGCGTCGGACTGGCTGACTCCGGCCCTTGCGTATGCGTCTTCTCCGGCTGGGTCGCTCATCGCTCACGATTCAACAGGATCAGCAGGGCGAACGCGACGCGGTAGGCCGAGTACGGGGCCAGGGCGCGGTCCCTTTCGACCATCCGGATCAGGTCGGTCGCGGCCATGGTCGAGGCGAAGGAGGTGGCGGTGCCGATCGCCAGCCACTTCGCCTGGCGGCGGCTGATCCCCCGCCGGGCGAGCCGGGCGCCCTTGAGGCCGACCGCCCCGAGGATCACCGGCAGGGCGACCGTGCGGGAGAGCAGATTGGCCTGGTCCCGGGAGAAGCCGCGCAGCCGGGCGGCGGTCAGGGTCGCCCCGTTGCGAGAGACGCCCGGGATCAGCGCCGCGGCCTGGGCGATGCCGAGCGCGAGCCCGTCCTTCCAGCCGGCGTCGCCCTTGCCCCGACCCTGCGGTCGGCGGTCGGCCAGGGCCATCGCGATGCCGCCGAGGATCAGCCCGGCGGCGGTTCCCCGCGGCCCGCCGAACTTCGACTCGATGACCCGCTCGAACCCGTAGCCGAAGGCGGCGGCCGGCAGGAAGGAGAGGGCGAGAACACCGGCCCGGCGCAGATCGAACCCGGTCAGCTCGGAGCGGATCTCGTCCCGTCGCGTGATCAGCAGGGCCAGCGCGGCCCCGCCGTGCAGGGCGACCTCGAAGCTCTTGCGGAGCTCCGGGTCGAGCTCCTCCCAGTCCCAGTTCAGCAGCCTCGGCAGCATCGCCAGATGGGCGGAGCTGGAGATCGGCAACAGCTCGGCTGGGCCCTGCACCAGGCCCAACACCACCGCCTGCCCGGTTGCGCGTCGGCTGTCACTCGATCCGGAAATTGGAGCGGGAATGCTATCCACGGGCTAAACTTCAGGGCTTCAATGCGACGTCCGGACTTCCATTTGCGCCGTTACCAGCTGATGCAGATGGCTGGTGATGCCGTACTCGTCGCCATCGCCTACTTCCTCGCCTTCCAGCTCCGCTTCATCGACGATTGGACGATTCCGGAGCGTTACGTCGATCTGCTGGTCAAGTCGATCGGGTTCGTGATCGTCGGCAAGGTCGTGATCTTCTTCCTCTTCGGGCTCTACCAGAAGTGGTGGCGATTCGTGGGTGGTCGCGACATCTCCCGGATCATCCAGGCGGTCTCCGTCTCGAGCCTTCTGCTGATCGTGGTCTTCACGGTCGCTCAACCCTACGCCGACGGCCTGCCCCGCTCGGTCGCGGTCACCGACTTCCTGCTCACGCTGTTCCTGATCGCGGGCGCCCGGCTCGGCACCCGCCTCTTCAAGGAGCGGCCCAACAAGGGCTACCGGATCGCCCGGGGCCGCGAGGTGCTCGTGGTCGGGGCCGGTTCGGGCGGCCAGATGGTGGTCCGCGAACTGCGGCTCAACCCGCATCTCGGCGAGACCGCGATCGGGTTCGTCGACGACAACAAGGACATGCGCGGCATGCGCATCCAGGGCATCTCGGTGCTCGGCACCACCGACGAGATCGAGACGATCCTCGACGAGACCGAGCCGGACGAGGTGATCATCGCGATCCCGTCCGCGCCGGGGACCCTGCGGGCCCGGGTCGTGGCGGCCTGCCGTGAACGGCAGATCCGGGTGCGGACCCTGCCGACCGTGTTCGAGCTGCTGCGCGGTGGGGTCCAGCTCAGCCAGCAGCTGCGCGAGGTCCAGGTCGAAGACGTGCTCGGCCGCGAGCCGGTCGTCGTCGAGCTGGCCCGGGTCGGCGCCTACCTGGAGGACCAGGTGGTGATGGTGACCGGGGCCGGAGGCTCGATCGGCAAGGAGCTCTGCCGCCAGATCGCGCTGGTAGGCCCGAAGCTGCTGGTCATGCTCGACCACGCCGAGGACAACCTCTTCCAGATCGAGCGGGAGATGGTGGCCGAACGGCACTTCAGCCGGGTCGAGGCGGTGCTCGCCGACTGCAAGGAGACCGAGCGGATGTTCGAGGTCATGCAGCGGTTCAAGCCGAACATCGTCTTCCACGCCGCCGCCTACAAGCATGTCCCGCTGATGGAGTCGAACCCGCTCGAGGCGCTCCGCAACAACTCCTTCGCCACCCGGATCACGGCCGACTGCGCGGCGGCGGCCGGGGCCGAGCGCTTCGTGCTGATCTCGACCGACAAGGCGGTCAACCCGCAGACCGTGATGGGCGCCTCGAAGGCGATGGCCGAGTGGGCGGTCTCCGCCGCGGACGAACGCCACCCGGCGACCCGCTTCGTCAGCGTCCGCTTCGGCAACGTGCTCGGATCGTCCGGCAGCGTCGTGCCGATCTTCAAGCGGCAGATCGAGCAGGGCGGGCCGGTCACGGTCACCCATCCGGACATGACCCGGTTCTTCATGACCATCCCGGAGGCGGTCCAGCTGGTGATCCGGGCCGGTGACACCGGGGTCAGCCGCGGCGACGTCTTCGTGCTCGACATGGGCGAGCCGGTGAAGATCACGGATCTGGCCGAGAACATGATCAAGCTCGCCGGCCGGGAGCCGGAGCTCGACATCGCGATCGAGTTCACCGGGCCGCGGCCGGGCGAGAAGCTGCACGAGGAGCTCTTCGGGCCCGACGAGCGTCCGCAGCCGACGGCGTCGAAGCGGATCATGCGGGCGGTCCGGGAGAAGCCGATCGATCCCGACTGGGTGGTCGAGACGCTCGACCGGCTCGAAACGGTGGTCCACACGGGCGACGAGTCGAACCTCGCCGAGACCATCGTCGCGCTCGCCGCCGACCCGGGCAGCGATCCGATCAGGATCACCTGAGGCGCGTTCATCCGCCGATCCTCTCTAACATGCCCCGGTCGGCATTTCCGGGGCGAGGGCAGACCGACCCGGCCACAGATGCCGCGACCTAGAAAAGTGGAGATCAGTTGACCGACGTAATCCAGACCGTAGGCGCCTACGCCGGCCTCGTCGCCCTGTTCGGGCTGGGGGTGCTCTCCTTCCTCTGCTTCTCGCAGGCGCGGGACATCCGCCGTCTGCGCGAGTGGGCGGGAGGCGCGCCGGAGCGTGACGCCGAGGTCCGCGAGGTCAGCGAGATCGTGGCCGAGGAGCGCTCGCAGGAGCTGCGCGTCCTGGCCGAGCGCGAGGAGCGCCGCCTGGAACGGGCCGGCCTGTCCGAGGGCGGCTTCTGGGATCGGCTCGGCCGGAGCGGCCGGATCATCGCGATCGTCGCCGTCGTCCTGATCCTCGGCGCGGCGGCCGCCTGGGCCGCCTCGAGCCTGCTCGGCGGTGACAGCGGCACCAGCCCGAACCAGGCACGCAAGGGCGCGGCGGCCAAGAAGGCCCGCAACGTGAACCCGTCCTCGATCAAAGTCGGGGTCCTGAACGGCACCGGCGGCGCCGAGGTCGGCCTGGCCGCCGAGTACGCGGACGCGCTCAACAAGGACGGCTTCACGACCGGGGTCGTGACCGACGCCACCGAGACCTACACCGAGAGCGTGGTCATGTACACCGACGGCAACGAGGCGGCCGCGAAGAAGGTCGGCAAGGCGATTGGGATCTCATCCACCGAGGCGATGACCCCGGACGTCACCACCCTCACCTCCGGCGCCGACGTGACCGTGGTGATCGGCACCGACCACGGACCGCTGCCCTCCGGGGGATAGTGAAAAGCCCTGGTGGCTCTCGCGGCCCGGGTTGGCTGGCGCCGCTCACGATCGGGCTGCTCCTGATCGCCACCGTGGCCGCGTTCGGCTACTCGCAGCGGCTCAAGCGCGAGCCGCTGGTCATCGACCGGGTCGAGTTCCGGGCGCTCGGGTTCACCGACAACGGCGAGGCGCCGACCGTCTTCAGCCCGAACGGCGACTGCAAGCGCGACCGGATGTCGATCCACTTCCGCACCACCAAGTCCGACCACGCCGACGTCGAGATCATCGGCCGGGGCGGCAACCCGATCCGCAGCCTCGCGAAGGATCGTTTCTTCAAGCGCTACCGGGAGCACACCCTGGTCTGGGACGGGCGCAAGGACAACGGGCGCATCCCGTTGACCGGCAAGTACCGGGTCCGGGTCACGATGCATGACAACGACCGGGTGCTCTACCTGCCGGGCCGGATCCGTCTCCACCGCTACGCGCCGCGCGGCAAGTCGGCCTGCCCCAAGCTGATCGACCGGACCGAGGCCGGGAAGGTGGGGGCCTCGTGATCGAGTCCGTGGTCGCCCTCCTCGCCGCGGTCGCCGCCGCGATCGCGATCCTCGACGCGCCGTCGATGCGGCGGTCTCTCGCCATGGCCGCCGCCGCGATCCTCGTCCCGGTGCTGATCGCCGCCGACCAGTGGCATTCCGGGCCGATCACCGAGCTTCGGAACAACCCCGGTCTGATCGCCCTCGCCACGGTCTGCGGCCTGGCCGTGATCTGCGGCCTGGCCTGGCTCTTCGATCGCCGCCCGGTGCTGCTGCCGGTCCTGGTCCTGGTCGCCGTGCCCTTCCGGGTCCCGCTCGCCCTCGGTGGCGAGGATGCCAATCTGCTGGTCCCGCTCTACCTGGTCATGGCCGGTGGCGTGCTCGCCTCGCTGCTCCAGGCCCGGCGCGGCGACACCCTCCCGGCCCGCCCGACCGTGGCGCCGGACGGGGTGGCCCGCTGGCTCAAGCCTTTGCTGGCCGCCTCGGTGGTCCTCTACGCGATCGGCCTCTTCTACTCCGACGACCGTTCGACCGGCCTGCAGAACCTCTGCTTCTTCCTCGTCCCCTTCGCGGTCGTCTTCTCCTTGCTGACCGAGGTCGAGTGGACCAAGCGCCGGCTCCGCATCCTGCTGGCGGTGATCGTCGGCCTGGCCCTGGTCTGCGCCCTGGTCGGGTTCGTCGAGTTCGCGAACCGGGATCTGCTCTGGAACCAGGTGGTGATCCGCTCCAACGACTTCCACGTCTACTTCCGGGTCAACTCGCTGTTCTGGGATCCGAACGTCTACGGGCGGTACCTGGCCCTGGCGATCACGGTGGTCGCCGCCGCCCTGCTCTGGGCCCGGCCCGGCAAGGACGCGATCACCCTGGCCCTGACCTCGGCCGTGCTCTGGCTGGCCCTGATGACCACCTACTCGCAGTCGAGCTTCATCGCCCTGATCGCCGGCCTCGGGGTGCTGATCGCGCTGCGCTGGAGCCTCAAGTGGACGGTGGTCGGGGTCGGTGGGCTGGTCGTCGGGGTGATCCTGTTCGGCACCTTCGCCGGTGGGTTGGTGAAGCTCGACCTGGGCGCGATCAACAAGCAGACCAGCGGCCGGGCGAACCTGGTCGAGGGCGGCTTCGATCTCTTCGAGGCCCGGCCGATCCAGGGTTACGGGCCCGGGTCGTTCTCGGTCGCCTTCAAGCGCGAGGTGGCCGGGCCGAACGCGCCGGTGACCGAATCCCACACCGAGCCGATCACCGTCGCGGCCGAGCAGGGCCTGGTCGGGCTGGCCGTCTACGTCGCCCTGATCGTCGCGATGTTCGCCGCTCTGATGGCCGGGATGCGGCGGGTCATGCCCGGCCTGGGCGCCCCGGCCCGATCCTACGATCCCGACCGTGGGCCGCCGGCCGCCCGGGCCGCGATGCTGGCCGCCTTCGTCGCGGTCCTGGTCCACACGCTCACGTATGCCGGATTTCTCGACGACCCGATCACCTGGGTTCTGATCGCGATCGGCTATAGCCTCGCCTTCCCATGTCGGGATACCTCCGCCGCCTAGCCACCACCGGCGCCGCCTACACGGCGGCCAGCATCCTCTCGAAACTGATCGCGGTCGCTCTGCTGCCGCTCTACACGAGGTACCTGACCCCTGCCGACTACGGAGCGGCCGAGGTCATGTTCTCGGCCGTGGTCGCGGCCTCGATCGTGATCCGGCTCGGCGTGGTCGAGGCCCTGCTCCGCTTCTACTACAAGGGCGGCGAGGATCAGGCGAAGGTGGTCTCGAGCTCCTTCGCGGTGCTGTTCTGGGCCGGCCTGGTCTCGGTGATCGTGCTCTTCCCCTTCGCCGGCCCGATCTCGGAGGCCCTGCTCGGCGAATCCGATCCGACCCTGGCCCGGATCGCGATCCCCGGCCTCTTCGTGCTCACGCTCTCGGAGTACCTGCTGACCATCTTCCGGTTGGACGAGCGGGCCCGTGCCTTCTTCACGGTCACCATGCTCTCGGTCCTGATCACCATTCCCGTGACGGTGATCTTGGTGGTGCCGCTCGACCTCGGCGCCGAAGGCCTCCTGCTCGGCAGCTACGGCACCGGCCTCGGCGTCGTGCTCGGTCTGATCGCCTACAACCGCCGGCGGCTCGCGCTGACCGGCGATCGCCCGCTGCTCAAGCGGATGATGGCCTTCGGCTTGCCGACCATGCCGGCCGAGCTCTCGCTCTACTCGCTGAGCTTCATCGACCGGATCTTGATCGCCCGCATGCTCGGGCTGACCGAGGCCGGCCTCTACTCGCTGGCGATCAAGGTCTCGCAGGGGATCAGCGTCCTGGTCCGGGGCTTCCAGCTCGCCTTCCCGCCGCTCGCCTACTCGATCGAGGACGACGACGAGGCCCGTCAGGCCTACTCGGCGGTGGTCACCTGGTTCGTGGCGGTCATGGCGCTGGTCGTGAGCTTCCTCTGGCTGGTCGCGCCCTGGATCGTCCGGGTCTTCGCCGCGCCCGACTTCTTCCCGGCCGCGGACGTGGTCGGCCCGGTCTCGGCCGGCGCCGCTCTCTACGCGCTGTACATGGTGTTGCTCGTCGTGCTGGGCCGCACCGGCCGCACCGAGTACAACCTGCCCGCGACCCTGGCCGGGGTCGCGGTCAACGTCGGGCTCAACCTGTTGCTCCTGCCGCTCTGGGGGATCGTCGGCGCCGGGGTGTCCCTGGTCGTCTCGTACCTGGTGGTGGTGATCCTCATGTACGTCTTCACCCAGCGCCTCTTCCCGGTCCCCTACGAGTGGCTGCGGCTGACCAAGCTGCTCCTCGCGACCGCGATCCTCGTGGCGATCGGCGAGGTGCTCGTCCCGGATGACGGGATCGGCTTCCTCGCGATCCGTCTGTTGCTGGTCGCCGCTCTGCCCTTCGCCCTACTGGTCACCGGCTTCTTCACCGAGGAGGAACGGGGCTGGCTGCTGCTCCTGACCCGACCGGCGGAGCTGAAGGAGAAGATCCTCGAGGCCCGCGCCGCCGGCAAGGAGGAAGGCGCGGCCGAGGCCGAGGGCCGCCCGGGCCGAGGCCTCCCCGAAGCGGTCGAGGTCGAACAGTGGGACGAGGACCTACGCAACTAACCAACTGAAACTCGAAAAGCGTCGATGAGACGCGAACGGAGTTTCAGTTCGGGTTCGTTTTGGGATTTTGGGGGCTTTTGGCCCGGTCGGCGAGGCTTTCTCCCCGGTACGGGAAGAGGGCCTGGCGGGTGTGGGCGGCGTAGACGTCGGTGGGGGCGGCGGGCATGAAGACCGAGGCGATTGTCCGTAGGCCGTAGGCCCAGGCGGTGAGCACGCGGACCGCCAGGGCGGTGACGCGGCCGTGGTGCTTTCGCATGTAGAGATCGCGATTGCGGTGGAACTCGACGATGCGGGGCAGGCCGGAGGAGAGATCGGTCGAGAGCTGGTTGTGGTGGACCGCCTCGGCGGCCGGGACGTAGAGCGTGTGCCATCCGGCATCGGACAGCCGCTTGCAGAAGTCGCACTCGTCGTAGTAGACGAAGAACTGAGGGTCCATGTAGTCGATCTCCGCGGCCGCGTCGCGCCGGACCATCAGGGCCGAGGACTGGGCCCAGTCGACCCGGCGGGTCAGCTCGCCCTGGCTCTGGACGGTGAGCCGCGAATGCAGGAAGAGCGCGCCGACCACGGCGGCCTCGACCCCGGGGAAGCGCCAGGCGCAGGCGTAGGGATTGCCGTCCCCGTCGAAGAGCTGGGCGCCCGCCGCGCCCGCCTCGGCGTCGTTCTCGAGCGCCGCGAACAGGGCGTCGACCGCGCCGGCCCGCAGCTCCGAGTCCTCGTTCAGCAGGAGGCAGTACCGCCCGGCCGCGGTCTCCATCAGCAGCGTGTCGTTGGCCGCCTTGCCCTGCTTCGCCTCGAGCGCGATCACCCGGGCCTCGGGGAACCGCTCCGCCACCGCCTCGACCGAGCCGTCGCTGGAGGCGTTGTCGAGGACCAGCACCTCACGGGTCAGTTCCGCCGGATGGAAGCGCTCGATCGCGGCCAGGCAGTCGAGCAGGTACTCGCGCCCGTCGTTGTTGACGACGCAGTAGCTCAGATCGAGCGGCGTGGCATCCGTTGCAGGCTCTTCGGCTGGAGAGGGGGCGAACACGAATGCCCACGATAATCAGGGGAGTGCGTGTAAAGCTGATCGACCCCTCCGCCTTCACCCCGCCGTACGACCGGGCGTTGGCCGCTGCGCTGGCCGCCGAAGGGGCCGAGGTCGAGCTGATCACCTCGGAGTTCACCTACGGCCCGGTGCCGGAACCGGAGGGCTACGAGGTCAGCTACGAGTTCTACCGTCGCGTCTCCAGCCGGGCCCGCCGGCTCTCCAAGGCGGTCGAGCACGTCCCGGAGATGCGTCGGCTGCGACAGAGGATCGAGCGCGAGCCCGGGCCGCTGGTCACCCACTACCAGTGGCTGACCATGCCCCGGATCGACCGACGCCTGATCGCCGATCGCCGGCCCCGGGTGATGACCGCGCACTACGTGCTCGCCCCCGACCCGACCGCGCGGCAGGTCGCCGAGGCGAAGAAGACCTTCGGCGCCATGGACGCCGTGATCGCCCACTCGAAGGGCGGCGCCCGGCGGCTCGTCGAGGAGGTCGGGCTGCCGGCCGAACGGGTGCGGGTGATCCCGCACGGCGCCTTCGACTACCTGACCCGGCTCCCGGTCCGCGACCTGCCGCCCGAGCTGGCCGACGAGGGCGGGGCCCGGCCGCCGGTCATCCTCTTCTTCGGGCTGATCCGCCCCTACAAGGGGGTCGACGTGCTGCTCCGGGCGATCGAGGGCATGCGGCTCGGGGAAGAGCCGCCGGAGCTCTGGATCGTCGGCAATCCCCGCATGGACCTGACCGGGCTGAGGGAACTGGCCGACCGCCTGCCGATCCGCGTGCGCTGGCTGACCCGCTTCATCGAGGACGCCGAGATCCCCGCGATCATGGACCGGGCCGACCTGCTGGTCCTGCCGTACACGGACGGGGAGCAGTCCGGGGTGCTCTACACCGGGATCGCCTTCGGCAAGCCGATGATCGTCTCCGAGGTCGGGGGGATCGGAGAGGTCGCCGCCGAGCACGGCGTCGCCCGGCTGGTGCCGCCCGCCGACGCGGGAGCGCTCCGCCTCGAGCTCGAGGCGCTGACCGGCGACGCGGGAGCCACCGCCCGCGCGGAGCTCGCCGCCCGCTCCCGGGCCGCCGCCGATGGCCCCTTCGCCTGGGACCAGATCGCCCGTCAGACGCTGGACCTCTACCGTGAGGTGTCCGCGTGATCCTGATCTTCGTCCTCTTCTGGCTCTCGGCCGGACTCATCGTCTTCACCCACTTCGGCTATCCGGTGGCCCTCTGGCTGCTCGACTTCATCGGCCTCGGTGGTCGGGCCGGCGAGGTCCGGGGCCGCCGTCTGAGCGAGATCCCGCCGCCGATCGACCCGGACACGGAAGAGGAGCTGCTGCCGACCGTCTCGCTGATCATCGCCGCCTACAACGAGGAGGTGGTGATCGAGTCGAAGGTCAAGAACGCGCTCGAGCTGGACTACCCGCGCGACCTGCTCCAGATCATCGTCGCCTCCGACGGCTCGACCGACCGCACCGTCGAGATCGCCCGGGAGGCGGGCGCGGACCTGGTCCTCGACCTGCCCCGCGGAGGCAAGGTCGCCGGGCAGAACGCCGCCGCCGAGGCCGCGACCGGAAGCCTGCTCGCCTTCTCCGACGCCAACTCGACCTGGGAGCCGGGGGCGCTGAGCGAGCTGATCGAGCCCTTCCGCGACGGGCGCGTCGGCTACGTCTGCGGGCAGGTCCGGTTCACCGGCCCGGACGGAGGCAACCTCGAAGGGGCCTACTGGCGCTACGAGATGCGGGTGCGGGAGATGGAGTCCGAGCTGGCCGGGGTCACGGCCGGCAACGGCGCGATCTACGCGGTGCGCGCCTCCGCCTACATCCCGCTCGACCCCTCCGGCAGCCACGACCTCTCCTTTCCCTTCGCCCTGGCCAAGCGCCGTCTGGTCTCGCTCTACCGGCCCCGCGCCCGCGCCTCCGAGAAGCTGGTCCCCAGCCTCGAAGGCGAGCTGGCCCGCAAGCGCCGCATGATGATCGGCCTCTGGGACATCGTGGTCGGCGAAGGCATGCTCGACCCGCGCGGATACTCCCCGCTCTACCTCTTCGAGCTGATCTCGCACCGGCTGCTGCGCTACCTCAGCCCGGCCCTGCACCTGATCGCCTTCCTGACCAACCTCGCCCTGCTCGGCCAGGGCTGGTTCTACGGGCTGACCATGCTGCTCCAGGTGCTGCTCCTGGTCGGGGCCGCGCTGGGACGCTGGTTCCAGATCCTGCCGTTCCGGATCAGCCGGTACTACGTCGAGGTCACGCTCTCGATCGCCCTGGGGCTCTGGGACCGTTGGCGCCAGGGCCCGCCCGCCGCCTGGGAGAAGGCGGAGGGAACCCGTTGAGCCGTCCGGCTGAGAAGCTCCTGGCCGGTCTGCTGCTCCTGCTGACCGCACCGTTGACGATCGTGGCGGCGATCCTGATCCGGCTGGAAGGCGGCGGCAGCGCCATCTACCGCCAGGTCAGGGTCGGCAAGGACGGGGTCGAGTTCGAGATGCTGAAGCTGCGGACCATGCGCCCCGGCTCCGACCCGGTCGGGGTCGGCACCGTGGTCGGCCGGGACGACCCCAGAGTGACCCGGGTCGGGCGTTGGCTCCGACGCACCTCGCTCGACGAGTTGCCCAACCTGGTCAACGTCTGGCGCGGGGAGATGTCCCTGGTCGGTCCGAGGCCGACCATCCCGGCCCAGGTGGCCGACTACACGCCCCGGCAGCATCGCCGGCACGAGGTCCGGCCGGGGATCACCGGCTGGGCCCAGGTCCAGGGCCGGGCGGGGATCCCCTGGGACGAGCGGATCGAGCTCGACATCGAGTACGTCGAGAACCGTTCGCTGCGACTGGATCTGGAGATCCTGCGCCGCACGATCTGGCTGGCGGCCACCGGCCACGGCCTCGCACCCGATTGATTCTCTGCTTTGGCTAGGCTTCGCGGATGCGAATCGGCGAGATCATCGGCGTCAAGAAGCCCGTCTTCTCGGTGGAGTTCTTTCCTCCGAAGACGGACGAGGGGCGCACCCAGCTGTTCGAGACCGCCCGGACCCTGGCGGAGCTGGAGCTGGATTTCGTCTCCGTGACCTACGGGGCGGGAGGCTCCACCCGCGAGGGGACGGTGGACATCACCACCGCCCTCAAGGAGGACGTCGGGCTCGAGGTGATGGCCCATCTCAGCTGCGTCGGTGAGACCGTCGCCGGTCTCGACGCCACGCTCGGCCGGCTCCGCGACGCCGGCATCGACAACATCTTCGCCCTGCGCGGCGATCCGCCCCGCGGGCAGGAGGACTTCGTCCAGCCCGAGGGCGGGCTCGGCAGCGCCGCCGATCTCACCTCCCACATCACCGCCAACTACGACTTCTCGGTCGGCGGGGCCTGCTTCCCCGAGGTGCATCCCGAGGCGCCGGATCTCGACACCGACCTGACCTACCTGAAGACCAAGGTCGACGCCGGGGCCGAGTTCCTGATCACCCAGCTCTTCTTCGACAACCGCGCCTACTTCGACTTCGTCGACGCGGCCCGCGCGAAGGGCATCGGGGTGCCGATCCTGGCCGGGATCATCCCGGTCACCGGCTACGCCCACACCAAGCGGATCTGCGATCTCTGCGACGCGACTATCCCGGCCGAGCTCGAGTCCGCGATGCTCGCGGCGGAGGGCGATCCGGAGGCCGAGTTCAACCTGGGCGTCGCCTACGCCGCCCAGCAATGCGCCGAGCTGCTCGCGGCGGGCGCTCCCGGCATCCACTTCTACGCGCTGAACAAGGCTCCCGCGACCCGCGCGATCCTCGGCGCGCTACGTGCCGCCCAGCCCTGGCGCGGCGCCCGCGGCCAGCTGAATCAGGCCCGGTAGGACGGGAAGAAGCCGGGGTCGGCCCCCGGGGCGAGGCTTTCCGTCAACTCGACGTCGGCGGCCGGGTCGCAGACCAGCTCCGAGGTGAACCACTGCTCCTCGCGGTTCGCGAAGCCGCGCTTGAACTCCTCCAGCGCGTCGCCGGGGACGATGCCGCCGCCGAAGTTGACCGCCAGCTCCCGTTCGGCCCCGAAGCCGATCATCTCCTCGAGCAGGTTCTTCATCGGCGCGCCCTTCAGATGGGCGTCGGCCGTGCCTGACAGGTAGTAGTGGAGCAGCCTGTCGCTGAGCACGGCGATCGAGGCGGCCGCGGCCTGGCCCTCGGCGTTGCGGCAGATGAAGAGCCAGGTTCCCTCGGCCGAGAGGATCCGCTTGAAGTAGGACTCCGAGAAGAAGTACCGCCGGGCGGCCCCGGTCCGGACCATGGTCTCCGTGTAGGCGGCGAAGAACTCGGCCTTCTGCTCGATCGAGGTCTCGGGCCCGGGCGTGATCTCGACGGTGTGGCCGAGCTTGAGGTTCTTGCGGATCTGCTGCCGGTCCGAGGCTCGGCTCTTCCGGGGCAGGTCCGGATCGGAGAGCAGGCAGACGTTGCGCGGGGTGGCGCCGGTCAGCGGCGGCGGCCCGCCCAGCGCATGCCGGACGAAGATCGTGACCAGGCCGGTGGAGCTGAAGTCGATCGTGGCCGGGTCGATCGGGAACTCGAAGTTGAACTGCGGCCCGTCGGAGATCGCGAACCCGGGATACCCGTAGGGCGAGATCGCGTCGCGGCGGCCGCTGCCGGGGATGTCGCGGACCAGCAGCGGCGCCGAGGCGATCAGCGCGGTCGGGTCGTCGGGCTCGTGGATCAGCAGCGAGTGGGTCGCCTTCTCCGCCGCGAGGAACTCGACCGAACGGAAGAAGTCCGGGCCGCTGGCGGCCCGGCCCGCATCCTCGACCAGTACGGCGGCGAGACTCACCACTTCTCGACGGCGGCGAAGAACTGCTGCGGGGACGCGCCCCAGATCTCGCAATCGAGCAGGGTCCCGTCCGGGCGCCTGATGTGGTCGGGCATGTTCCCTTCGTACTGCCAGCCCTGCGCGGTCACGACCTTCTTGGCGGCGGTATTGAAGGCGGGGATGCGCCCGTAGATCCGGTGGGCGCCGAACTCCTCGAAGGCCTTGGTCACGGTCAGGCGCTCGGCCCATCGGCCGACGC
Organism: Solirubrobacterales bacterium; assembly: GCA_017304845.1. Classification (GTDB taxonomy): domain Bacteria; phylum Actinomycetota; class Thermoleophilia; order Solirubrobacterales; family 70-9; genus 67-14. The sequence goes on along the minus strand of JAFKLL010000011.1, from coordinate 91,259 downwards.
CCTTCCCGCGGACGTCATCGCCGATCAGGCAGCCCAGCTCCGGGGCGGTCTGGCGGAAGAGCCCGTAGAGGGCGGTGAAGCCGACCGGCTGCTCGAACCCGGGGACCTCGATCGCGTACTTGCGGTCCTCGCCCTCCTGCTTCATGGCCGCTCGGGTCCAGCCCTCCGCGTTCTCCATCTCGAATGACTCACGCTGCTCCATCAGCGTCTTGGTCGCTTCCCTGTTGTTGAACCAGCGGTGGACCGCCTCGGTGTCCTCGATCCGAAAGTCCCGGATCGAGCAGCTTGGAGTCTGTGACATGAACGAATCCTAGGGTCTGGCCGCGGCGCTCAGCGGCTCTTTCGCTTCGGGGTGGGTTGAGGTTGGAGTCGGATCTGGTCGAGAGCGACCGGGGTCGCGGCGCGCAGGCGGAGGGTCCGCAGGCCCCGGCCGATCCGCATCGTCCCCATGTCGAGTTCGATCGCGCCCTTCGTCGCGCCCGGGAGCCCGGGGCTCACCCTGGTCCCGTCCGGGCGGGTCAGGGTGAGGGTCCCGGCGTCCGGTCCGTCGAGCACCCGCAGGTAGACCTGGTAGCGGCCGCGTTGGGCCAGACGGAACTTCATCGCCGGCAGAACGCCGCGCCGCGGGAGCAGCGTCACGCCGGCGTAGCCGAAGAAGCGGCGCTCGTCGAGCCGGCTGACGCGGCCCGGGCTGGAGAACTTTGAGGATTCCGCCTGGATCGCGATCGTCCGGTCGAGCTTCGGGGCGCGGATGTCGGTGCTCAGGGAGACGGGCCGGCCGAAGTCGGGGCTGCCGTCGCGGTTCCAGGTGAAGCGCTGGACCCGGGTGGTCCTGAGGCCCCCGGTGAAGCATCCCTTCCCGGCCTCCTCGGTCGCGTGGTAGACGTTCCAGAACTCCTTGCCGCCGCCGGTGGTGAAGAACGATCCGTGGCCGGGGCCGAAGACGCCCCGGGAGGCATCGGTCTCGAATACCGGGTCGGGGTACTTGGCCGACGCCCAGGTCGCCGGGTCCATCAGGTCCGCCCGCTTCGAGACGGTGAGTCGGCCGAGCGCGTAGAGCCCGGAACCGCACCAGCTGGCCGAGTAGATGATGTGGATCCGGTTGCCGTGGGTCAGCAGCTCGGGCCCCTCGTTGATCGGGAAGATCTCGCGCTCCCACCCATAGTCAGGGCTGGAGATCAGCAGCGGGAGGCCCTTCACGGTCCACGGGTTGGAGAGCTCGGCCAGGTAGATCGAGGTGGGGGTGAATCCGGGCCCGCCGGAGTAGGCGAGGTAGAGCCTGCCGTTCAGCCGCAGCAGGGTCCCGTCGATCGCGAACGGCTGGGGCAGCGCCAGCTCGGCCTTGAACTCGTAGGGTCCGGCCGGGCTCTTGGTCCTGCTCTCCAGCACATACATCCGGTGGTTGCCGAAGTCGTCGGACCCGCCGCTGGCCGTGTAGTAGACGAACCAGCCTCCGTTGACCCGGTGGGTCTCCGGGGCCCAGAGCTCCTGGCTGCGGTCGGCGGGCTCGGTCTGGCCCTCAGGCGGCCAGATCCTCCGCTCCGGCGCGTCGGCCAGCGCCCCGAGGCGGGGGGCGGAGCGGTAGACCAGCTGCCCGTTCGAGGTGTAGTTGATCCAGTACCTGCCGTCGTGCCGGAAGACCCAGGGGTCGGGCGAGTCGTCGCCGGTCGCGTCGAGCGGCAGGATCGGGTTGCGCAGCGAGGACTGGCTCGGTTTCGCCCCCGCGGGTCCGGCGGCGAGGAACAGGCCGATCGTCGCGGCGAGAAGGATCGTCAGGGCGCGGAGGGGGCGGATCTCCATGCCGGAAAGCTACCGCAGACTTGTTGGACCAGTTCGGATCGAACCGGATCCCGCAGCCGGATTTGCGTAGCGCTACTTGCCGGAGGCGCGCCGCTCGAAGATCGCGTCGATCTGCTCCAGGCTCCGGCCCTTGGTCTCCGGCACGTACTTCCAGCAGAACCAGAGCGTGACCAACCCGATCGCGCCGTAGAACCAGAAGGCCCCGGTCTGGCTGAGCAGATCGATCAACGGCAGGAAGGTCAGCGAGACCAGGAAGTTGAAGAACCAGTTGGTCATGGTCCCGGCCGAGGCCGCTTTGCTGCGCACGGAGAGCGGGTAGATCTCCGCGTTGAGGAGCCAGAAGATCGGCCCGAGCGAGATCGCGAACGAGGAGACGAACAGCATCAGGCTGAGGATCGCGACCACGGTGGCGGCGGTCGAGTCGGCTCCGACCAGGAAGGCCAGGCCGAGCAGGAAGAGCGAGAGCGAGATCCCCGAGACGCCGACGAAGAGCAGCGTGCGCCGCCCCTGGCGGTCGAGCAGCCTGAGCGCGACCACGGTCATCAGGACGTTGATGATCCCGACCCCGAGCGAGGCGAGGATCGACGAGAAGTCGGAGTCGATGCCGGTCTCCTGGATGATCGTCGGCGCGTAGTAGATGACCGTGTTGATGCCGGTCACCTGCTGCAGGACGGCCAGGCCGATGCCGACCACCAGAGCCGCCTTGACCGCGGGGGCGAGCAGGTCGCGCCAGGTTCCCTCGTGGATCGACATGCTGGCCTCGATCTCCTTGATCTCCAGCTCGATCGCCTCCGGGCCCTCGGTCCGCACCCTCTGGAGGGCCGCCCGGGCGTCATCCTCGCGGCCCTTCATCAGCAGCCAGCGCGGGCTGGAAGGCAGCCGCACGACGCCCAGCACCAGGGCGAGCGCGGGGACGGCGCCGAGGCCGAGCATCCAGCGCCAGCCCTCGTTCGCGTCGGCGAAGGCCAGCCCGACCAGGTAGGCGACGAGGATGCCGACCGTGACCGCGAGCTGGAAGAAGGTGACGAGCCGGCCCCGGATGTCCGGCGGGGCGATCTCGCTGATGTAGACCGGGGCCACCGCCGAGGCGACGCCGATCGCGCCGCCGATCACCACGCGGGAGGCGACCAGGATCCAGGTCCCCGGCGAGATCGCCGAGATGATCGCGCCGATGATGAAGATGACGCCGGCGAGCAGGATCAGGCTCCTCCGCCCGTACCTGTCGGCGCCCCGGCTGGCGAACCAGGCGCCGAACACGGCTCCGATCGGCACGGCGCCGACGACCAGGCCGGACTGGAAGCTGCCGAGGCCGAAGTCCGGGGTGATCTGCAGCAGGGCTCCGGCGATCACGCCGGTGTCGTAGCCGAACAGGAGCCCGGCCAGGCCCGCGGTCGCCGCTGTGACGATGACATTCCGGTAGGCATGCGCCCTCACGTCCCCACTCATCGGCACTCCCCTCGGCTCGGTGGCATAGCCCGGTAATTATGTGCGGGTGCGCGGACGCGAATCGAATCAGGAATCTACGACCCCGGTCCCGGCTCCGACGAGGCCGGTCAGGCTGAGCTCGTCCCAGGCCCGCCGCGTCGCCCTGGCGGCCCAGGGGTTCGGCCGCGAGCGTCCGCGGCCGGTCACGATGCGCCAGGTTCAGGCGACCATCGACCGGATCGGCCTGCTGCAGATCGACTCGGTGAACGTGCTCGCCCGGGCGCATCTGCTGCCGCTCTACTCCCGGCTCGGCCCCTACGACATCGGGCTGCTGGAACGAGCCAGTTCGAAACGGCCCCGGCGGCTGGTCGAGTACTGGGCCCACGAGGCCTCCTTCGTCCCGCCGGAGACCCACCGGCTGCTCAGGTGGCGGATGGACCGCGCCGATCGCGAGGCCTGGCGCACGGTCCGCGCGGCGGCCGAACAGACCGAGCTGCTCGCCGACGTGATGGCCGAGGTCGAGCGATCCGGCCCGCTGACCGCGGGCCAGGTCGCGGGCGCGGTCGACCCGGACCACGTCCCGGACCGCAAGAACTGGGGTTGGAACTGGCCCCCGGTCAAGAGCGCCCTGGAGTACCTGTTCTGGTCGGGCCGGATCACCTCGGCCGGGCGCACCGCCCAGTTCGAGCGGCTGTACGACCTGCCCGAGCGCGTGCTTCCGGGTGAGGTGCACCAGGCCGAGGCCCCGGGGCCGGAGGAGGCGATCGCCGGGCTGATCGAGATCTCCGCCCAGGCGCATGGGGTCGGCACCGCCCGCTGCCTGCGGGACTACTTCCGCCTCCCGGCCCGGGAGGCCGGTCGGGCGATCGAACGCCTGGCGGACCAGGGGCGGCTGATCCCGGCCGAGGTCGAGGGCTTCACCGGGCCGGCCTGGATGCATCCCGAGGCCAGGCGGCCACGGCGGATCGAGGCGCGGGCGCTGCTCGCCCCCTTCGACCCGTTGATCTTCGAGCGCCGCCGTCTCGAGGAGCTGTTCGGCTTCCACTACCGGATCGAGATCTACGTGCCGAAGTCGAAGCGGCGCCACGGCTACTACGTGCTGCCATTCCTGATGGACGAGTCCCTGGTCGCCCGGGTCGACCTCAAATCCGACCGCGACGGCTCCGTCCTGCTGGTCCAGGCCGCCTGGGCGGAGGAGGACGCGCCGGCCGAGACCCCGGCCGCGCTGGCCGAGGAGCTGCGGCTGATGGCGACCTGGCTCGGCCTGGAACGGGTCGAGGTCCAGCCCCGAGGGGATCTCGCCGCCGATCTGGCGGAGGCGCTCCGGTGAGCGAAGCCGACCTGATCCACCGCGACGAGGATCCGGGCGCGGGCGCGGGCCGGTACGCACCGAGCCCGACCGGCCGCCTCCACCTCGGCAACCTGCGGACGGCGCTGCTCGCCCACCGCGCCGCCCGTGAACGAGGCGCCCCGTTCCTGCTCCGGATCGAGGACGTCGATTCGGGTCGCTCACGCGAGAAATGGGTCGAGATCCAGCTCGACGAGCTGCGGCGGATCGGCGTCGACTGGGACGGCGACCCGGTTCGCCAGAGCGATCGGCACGAGCTGTACGAGGCGGCTCTCGGCCGACTCAGATCCGACGGCCTCGTCTACGAATGCTTCTGCACCAGGGCCGAGATCCGCGAGGCGGCCTCGGCCCCGCATGGGGAGTCGCCCGAGGGGGCCTACCCCGGCACCTGCCGCGAGCTGACCGACGCCGAGCGGGCCGAGCGCCGCGCCGCCGGCCGCCCGGCCGCGCTCCGGGTCCGCGCCGCCGGCGCCCGGGTCCTCTTCGAGGATCACGTCTGCGGCCCGACCGAGAAGGTGCTCGACGACTTCGTGGTGCGCCGCAACGACGGCGACTTCGCCTACAACCTCGCGGTCGCCGTCGACGACGCCGAGCAGGAGGTGGCCGAGGTGGTGAGGGGCGCGGACCTCCTGGACACCACGCCCCGCCAGCTCTGGCTCTACGACCGGCTCGAACTGGATCCGCCACGCCGTTTCTCCCATGTGCCGCTGATGCTGGGCGAGGACGGCCGGCGCCTCGCCAAGCGTCACGGAGCGATCACCCTGGAAGAGCGGGTCGAGGCCGGGCAGTCCGCCGCCGAGGTCCGGGCCGAGCTGCTGCGATCCGAGTAGCCTCGGGCGGGTGGCCAAGAAGAAGAAAGCGGGCCGGGTCAGCGCCGGGCTGATCCTCTACCGGACCGGGCCTTCCGGGCTCGAGGTGCTGATCGCCCACATGGGCGGCCCGATCTGGGCCAAGAAGGAGCGGGGCTGGTCGATCCCGAAGGGCGAGATCGATCCCGGCGAGGAACCCCTGGACACCGCCCGGCGTGAATTCCGGGAAGAGGTCGGGGTCGAGCCGCCCGCCGAGGCGCCGATCCACCTCGGCGAGATCACCCAGAAATCCGGCAAGCGGGTGCTGGCCTGGGCGTTGGAGGGTGACCTCGACCCGGCCGAGGCGAGCAGCGTCACCTGTGAGATCGAGTGGCCGCCCCGATCGGGCGAGAAGATGGAGATCCCGGAGGTCGACCGGGTCGAGTGGGTTTCACCGGCCACCGCCAGGAATCTGGTGATCGAAGGCCAGACGCCGCTCTTCGACCGGCTGGAGAAGTTGGTCGGCGAGAGCTGAGACTCGGCTACGCTGCCGGCATGGGAGCGAGGCTGAGGATGGTCGGGATGACTTTCTGGGTGGCTGCGGTCGGGCTGTTCGTCGGAACGGGCCAGGCCGCCGCGAGCGATCTGCACCTCGACTGCTCGGCGGCGACCCCGGGGGACGGCTCGGCCGCCAGTCCCCTCAACTCGCTGCCGGCTCAGTTCGATCTCGGCCCCGGCGATCGCCTGCTGCTCCGGCGCGGCAGCACCTGCCAAGGGGAGCTCAGGCTGCGCGGCGGCGGGACCGCGTCGCAGCCCGCCTCGGTCGGCGCCTACGGCACCGGCAATGCGCCGAAGGTGGTCGGCACCGGCCGGGACGCGGTACGGCTCGACGACGCCTCGCATCTGAGGCTCGAGGATCTGGACATCTCCAACCCCGGCAGCGGCGCCCTGGGCGAGGGGACGGAGGTCCGCAACGGGGTCATGGTCACCGCGCAGAACGAGGTCGAGGACGTCACCCTCTCCGGCCTGGCGATCCATGACGTCGGCGGCGACCTGACCAAGAACGGCGACGGCAGCGCCGCGATCCAGGCCACGGTCACCGGGCCGGTCCCGGCCCGCTTCGACGGGTTGAGGGTGGAGGGCAACCGGATCACCTCGGTCTCTCGCAGCGGGATCTCGATCTCCGGCACCAACGACCCGGACCGCCCGACCGCGGACCAGCCCTGGCCGGAGGCCTCGACCGGGGTGGTGATCGAGGGCAACCGGATCGACCTCGTCGCCGGCGACGGGATCGTGCCGAGAGGCACCGACGGCGCGTTGGTGGAAGGGAACGTGGTCAGCCGCGGCAACCTGGCCGGGCGGCCCCTGCTCGATCCGGCGGGGCCGATCTGCAACGCGGGGATCTGGACCTTCCGCGCCAACAACACGGTGATCCGGGGCAACGAGGTCTTCGGCATGGAGCAGAACGGCTGCGACGGCACCGGCTTCGACGTCGACTACCGCCAGGACGGGACCGTGATCGAGGGCAACTACAGCCATGACAACGAGGGCGGGTTCGTCCTGCTCTGCACCGACGAGGCGGTCCACCGGGCCGATGTCCGCTTCAACCTGAGCGTCGACGACGCCACCATGATCAACCACGGCCCCTGCGGGATCGAAGACGGGATCGGTGGCGATCTCTCCGGGATCCGCATGTTCAACAACACCGTGGTCGGGGACAGCCCGACCGCGTCGATCCAGCTCGCGCCGCTCGACTCGATGTACCAGCCGGGCAGCTTCGAGTTCGTCAACAACCTCGTCTACGCCCGCCAGGCGCATGACGCCGTCCCCTGCGGGGACCACTGCTCGCACAACGCCTTCTTCAACCTGCCGGTCGGCGGCACCGACGGCCTGGGCCTCGACCCGCTGCTGGCCGGCCCCCTGATCGCCGGCTCGGGGATGGGTGCCGCCCAGGGGTTCAGGCCCGTCGCCGGCTCGCCTCTGCGGGGCGCCGGGCTCGCCGTGCCGGGGAGCGGCGCGACCGACTTCTTCGGCGACCCGATCCCGGCCGTCCCGGCGATCGGCTTCGATCAGCGGTTGCTCGCCGATCCCGATCCCGGGCCCGATCGGGCCTGCCGCGCCGCCCGCGCGGCCCGGCAGCGGGCCGTCAAGAAGAAGGCCCGTCTGGGCCGCAGCCTGAAGAAGCTGCGGCGGACGCGGGCCGCACGGCCTCGGATCAAGGCCGCGGCCCGTCGTCACCGCCGTGCGACCCGGGCGGTCCGGCGGGCCACGCGGGTCGTCCGCCGGACCTGCGCCGACCGTTAGCGGCGCTTCGGCCGCACCAGGCGCGTCGTCTTCGAGCCGGAGCCCCCGGAGGAATCCGCGCCGGTCATGGTCACGGTCACCCGGGCGACGATGCGGCTGCCGTTGCGGACCGCCATGCGCATCGGTCGGATGCGCCGAGCCGGGATCAGCAGGGCGAGCGCCCCGCGCCGGTCGGCCTGGAGCTGGGTCGCGGCCGCCTTGATCCGGAAGGTCGCCGGGCGCCGACGGTGCCGGTTGCGGCTGATCCGCACGGTCGCCTTCGCGGTCGCCGAGCAGGCGATCGAGCACTGGGCCGAGACGAAGACGCGCCGGGCGATCACCGCCCGGTTCGGGATGAACGAGCGGTAGGTGACGTCGACCGGGGGCTTCGGCGGGATGGGGCAGGCGGCGCCGTCCGAGGATTCGTCCCCGACGATCCGATAGACCTCGGCGGGGGTGAGCACGTATGAGCATCCGCGCGAGTCCTGGCCGAAGGCGACCACGTTGCTGTAGGTGTTGAGCTCGGTGCTCCGGGGATCGCCGCCCGGCGCGTCGAGATCGAGGCTGCGGATCTGGCCGTTGCAGTAGTCCGAGAACAGGTAGCGGCCGGTCAGCCCGGTGAGGTCCGGATCCTCGACCACGTGGCCGCCGACCACGGCGCAGTTCTCGCCGCCGTTGTGCCCGAAGGCGTAGACGGGATCCGTGTAAGCCGGGTTCGGGGGCGAGCAGAACCCTTCGCAGTGGGGCCAACCGAGGTTCTTGCCCTTCAGGTCGCCGGCGTCGATCTCCTCCCAGGTTCCCTCCCCGACGTCGCCGATGGTCAGGCGCCCGTCCGGGGCGAAGGAGGCCCGGTACGGGTTCCGCAGCCCGTAGGCGAAGATCTCGTCACGGGCCCCGGGAGTCGAGGCGAAGGGATTCCCCGCTGGGATCGAGTAGGCCGCGGCACCCGGCGGGTCGGCCGGGTCGATCCGACTCACCTTTCCGTAGAGGTTGGCGAGGCTCTGGGCGTTGGCGGAGTCGGCGTTGTCCCCGATCGTGAAGTAGAGGAGATCGTCCGGGCCGAAGGCCATCCAGCCCCCGTTGTGGTTTCCGGCCGAGTGCGGGACGCTGAGCACCAGCCTCGCCGAGGCAGGATCGGCGACGTCGGGGTTCGCGGCGGAGACCCGGTACTCGACGATGCGGATGTCTCCCTGCTCCCCGGTGGGGTCGAGCGAGTCCGGGCCCGTCGCGATGTAGAAGACGTAGAACCGGCCGCTGGTCGCGTAGTCGGGCGCGAAGGCGAAGGACATCAGCCCCCGTTCGCTGAAGGTGTCGACCCCGGAGATCGAGAGGAAGGGCGTCGCCACCGGAGCCCCGTCGTCGAGCACCATGATCCGAGCCACGTCACTGGCCGGGTTGCCGCGCTCGGCGATGAACACCCGGTCGTCGTCCGGCGGGGCGGTGAGGAAGCTGGCGTCGGCGTTGAGGAAGCCGGGAGGGGTCACCCGGACCAGGCCAAGCCCGAAGGCCGACCCGGTGATGCCGAACCAGCAAACCAGCGCGACCACCCCTGCGAGGATCGTTCTCATGCCGGGAACCTACCCTGGCCGGGAGACCGCAACCTTCGGACGGGGACGGTTTGCACAGGACATGACCAGTCTGGGGAGTTTGAACATGAGGTTCTTCGGTTTCGTCTACGCGCTCACGGCCTGCGCTCTGCTGGGGGCGGCCTTCAGCGCGCCGGCCGAAGCGGGGCTGAGGGAGACCGCGAGTTGGGGCGGGGAGAGCCTGCCGGTCGAGGTCAGGCTGACGGCCGTGGCGGTCGACGATCAAGGGCGGGCGTTCGTGGCCGATGCGGAGCGCAACTGGATCATCCGCATCGAGGCCGACGGGTCTTCGGAGACCAATTGGCAGATCTCTCCCCCGCGAGACATCCCTCGCGAGGATCCCGTCGATCTGGCCCTGGACGATGACGACAACGTCTACGCGCTCGATCACATCGGCGATCGGGTCAGTGTCTTCACCGAAGACGGCGACCCCGTCACCTCCTGGCAGATCCCCGTCCCGGGCGGGGTCGACGTCAACTCCATCACCTGGGAGTCGGGATCGATCTGGGTGATCGGCGACGACCTGGTCCGGCGGTACAGCCCGTCCGGTCAGCTCCAGGACAGCTGGGGAGGCTTCGAAAGCGATCCGCAGTGGACCTCGCCGCTGATCCGGGGCGACGGCGAAGGCCATCTGATCGTCTCGGCGACCGCACGATCGGACCGAGAGGCGACCACCTCGATCTACCGCTTCGACCTCGACGGGACCCGGCTCTCCAAGTGGAGCTCGCCGGCCCAGGTCTATCTCGGGTACACGCACGGCGGCAGCTTCATCACCGGCGTCGAGCAGGACTACGCGATCGCACCGAGCCCGGATGGCGATGTCTGGGCGATCCGCCCGCCCGCCGGGTTCTTCGCCAAGATCGGCCCGAGCGGCGAGACGGACAGGGTCGGCGGCAGTGGGGTCGTGCCGAGCTCCTTCGACCTGGCGCCGAACGGGGATTTCATCTACTCGGACAGGTCGAGCATCGTCCGCATGAACGCCGCCGGGGAGAAGCTCCGCCGTTGGCACCGCGTCGAGCTCCCCAAGTACACCGGCGACGAGTTCTGGGAAGGCGAGTTCATCGTCGCCAACGAGCTCGCGGTCTCGGACGGCGGGGTCGTCGGAAGCTACGACCCCTATCTCTCGCGCGCCCAGACCTCGACTTCGGACGGGAGCTTCCTCCACCGCTTCGAGGTTCCCGCGAACAGTCAGTCGTACAACGACGTGATCCGACTGATGATGACCCCGGGAGGCGGCACCGAGCTGCTGGACCGGACGACCGGGACGATCGAGAGATTCGACGACCAGGGGGCGGCCCTGCCCTCGGTCCAGCTGGACACCGAAGACAAGATCCTCGACGTGGCCATCGATCCGATCGGTGGCTACGCGGCTCTGATGTGGAGCGAGGATGAGGTGGGTCTGTTCGCGCCTGATGGCTCGCTCACCGGCTCCGTTCCGGTCGCGGCGGTCAATCCGGCCCAGCGGGCCTACGAACGAATCGAGGTCGACTCGGAAGGCCACATCTTCCAGCTCACTCGGACGGAGATCCACGAGTTCGATCGGACAGGTGAGGAGATCGCGAACTGGGAGGTGCGGGTCTCGAACTGCCTACCCGAGTACTGGTTGGCGGATGTGGCGATCGACGGAGACGATGTCGTCTACGTGCTTGGCTCTCGAGGCGGCGAGCCGGTCGTCCTCAAGTTTGGTTCCGGGCTGAACCAGATCTGGGAGGAATCGATCGATCCCAAGCAGACTTCCATGCATGGCGGTTACCTGGACGTCGGCCCGGACGGTTCGATCTACGCGACGACCGGCGACGGCATTCAGCGTTACGACCAGTCCGAGGCGGGAGCGGCTCCTCCTGGCCCGGACTGTCACGTCGATCCGCCGCCGCCGGGTCCGGTTCGCCTGCTCGGCCTGGCCTTCGGGCCGGGCCGGCACTGGGCCATCGCGACTATCCGGGTGGCCGACCACGGCTGGATCAGCGTCAGCGGCTCGAAGGTGGTCACCAAGGAGAGGACCCTGGCCAAGGCGAAGACGATCCGCATCGCGGTCAGGCCTCGCCCCAGGTTCCTGCGCCCCCGGGCCCGCGCCCGTCGCTTCAAGGCGACCTTCAACATCGACCTGGTGACGGCACAGGACTCGTGGCGCATCACGCGGACCGCGACCTTCAAGAGCCGCGTCCGGTCACATCGCTGACGACGCCGCGGCTACGATGCCCGTGAGAGGAGGAAGCATGGACGAGCAGGAAGCAAGAGCCCGATGCGCCGAACTCGCTGAGGGCAGCCCCGACCGTGACACCCACAGTTGGATGCCGCGCCCGCAGCCGGATGGTTCCTGGACGGTCGTGAAGCTGGCGGTCCCGTCGCCGAAGGCGCCGGAAGGGACCCGCACGGTCAGCGCCAAGGACCAGGCCGCGCAGGACGACCCCCGCACCGCGCTGGAACAGAACATCCCGCCCTACGGGATCGGCATCTAGCCCTCGCCGAAGGCGGCGAGCAGAGCTTCGCGGCCGGCTTCGAGGCCGCCACGGACGACCTCGGTGTCGCTTTCGAGGCGGGACGGGACCGGCGAGTCGGGCGCGGGCCGGATCTGGAGGATGCTCGGGGCGCGCGAGGTCTCGTCGTGACCGGCCAGGAAGTCCTCGTCCCGCCCTTCGCGCCGGCCTCGGGTGAGGTAGTTGCGGGCGATTGCGGGGCTGATCCGCCCGAGCATGCGGGAGGTCAGGCGTCCGCCCAGCCCGGTCGGGTCGGAGGCGACCTCGCCGAGCTTGCGCGAGCGCAGCACCAGCACATGTGTCGCGCCGTCGTCGAGGGCAGCCTGGAAGGGGATCGCGGCGCTCAGCCCGGCGTCGAGGTAGCGGCGACCGCCGAGCTCCACCGGCGGGCCGGCCAGGAGGGGAAGCGTCGAGGAGGCCCGGATCGCGAGCCGGAGCGAGACCGGGTCGGTGATCTCGGGATGGAGGTCGACCGCCTCCCCGGTGTCCACGTCGGTGGCGATCGGGTGGAACCCGGTCGAGGCTCGCAGGACATCGTCGAAGAGGCCGGGCGCGAGCTCCTCGTAGCGTCGCTCGACCAGGGTCTCGACGTCGACGATCGGCCGCTTCCCGAAGAGGCGCTTCATGTCGACCAGTTCGCGGTTGAGGTCCGGGTCGATCCAGGTCGGGACCCCAGCCTCGACATGCCCGCTGATCAGCCACATCGCGTTGAGCGCCCCGGCCGACGAGCCGTAGGCGGCGCCGAAGCGATCGGCCAGTCCCAACTCGTGCAGGGCGAGGCCCATCCCGCCGGAGACGGCCCCGCGCATGCCGCCACCCTCGACGACCAGCGCCACCCGGTCCGCCGGGCCCGGATCGAGGATCGCGCGGAGGACGGGGTGGTCGGTCAGGGTGTTCGACGGGCTCTCCACGAGGGAGAGCATCTCATCTGACGAACCGTCCCCGCCAGGTGTAGCCGAGGGCATCGGCGTGCAGGTCCCCTTCCCGACCCCACCAGGCGAGTTGGGAGCCCTGGTGGGAGGTCGTGATCTCGACCGGGTAGACGAGGGTCAGCTTCGGTTGGACGCTCCCGTATCGCGGGCGTCGGAAGGGACCGCCCGGCCTCCAGACGGTCGTGCCGACGCGTTCCTTCCAATCTCCGTCCCGAGCCTCCCAGACCTCCTCGAAGATCATGGCGATCCGCCCCTGCGGCAGCGGGGCGGCGTCCTGCAGGAGGTCGATCCGTCCTTTGTGGCGATCCAGCCTGACGCCGGGGATCCGCCGAGCCGGGCTCGGCGCGGACCCGTTCACGGAACGTACGTAGAGGTAGGAGGTTCGCCCGGTCGATTGGGTCTCGGTGTGGCCCCAGAGCAGGGTCGCCTGGCCGCCTCGGCTGACGCTCAGATAGCCCCCGTCGCCGGAGTCGGTGGGCGCGGTGACGGTCGTCGCCGGGCCGAAATCCTCGCCGGGCCCGCGAATCGCGAGTTGAACCCCCGTGAGAAGCCCGAGCCGCAGGTACTGGTTGCCCTGATCGTCGGCCTGGAGGTCGATGTCCCAGGCGACGCAGCCGGAGTTCGGGATCAGCTTCGGCTCGGTCGCGCCGCCGGGCCCGATGTCGACCCAGCTCGAGGGCCGGGCGGTGCCGTCGCAGGGCGGCGTGAAGACCACCGTCGCCCGTCCCTTGGTCCCGGCCACCGCGGCGCCCTTGAACCCGACCCGCTCGATGTCGGTGCTGATCTTCCGCCAATCGGAGAAGAGTCCGGTCCGCGGGTCGCGGACCGATGCCATCACGCGACGTTCGGGGTCTCTCACCGAGCGGGCGATCACGTCGTAGAGCACCGCCGTCCCGTCTCGCCCGATCGCGAGCTGGGCTCCGCTCGACTCGCCTCCGCGGATCACCTGAGGCGGCGCCCAGCCGCCTCGCGGGTTGCGCTTGCTGACCCGCAGCCGATCGTCGAGCCCGCTCCACGAGAGCAGGGTGAGTCCTCGCCTCCCGATCTCGAGATTGGTCCAGCCGCTGTGGCTTCGCCCGAGCAGGCGTGGCGGGCCGAAGTCCTTCCGCCCGGCCGGCTTCACGCGCGTGAAGAGCTTCACCACGAAGGGCCGCCTGCTCAGCGGCATCGCGTAGGCGATCACCGCGTAGCCGTGGCCGCCGACCGCGGCCGACATGTCGACCGCACCCTTCGGAGTGGCCGGCCGAGGCTTGGTCCAGCCGTCCGCGGCCGCGCTCCCCGCGCAACCGAGCGCGAGCGCGAGAACGATCGCCGTCGCCGCCGTGAAGCGGCCTCCCTTCGATGACACCTCGAACCTCCCTGTCGACCGGGTGCGGCGCGTGACCGCCCTACAGGGCGTTCAAACCGGGGGCGGGCCGAGGGTTGCGGTGCTCAGCGAGCCGGGCCGCAGCCCTTGAAGGTCGCTCGACGCTCGACCTTGCGACCGCCCTTGGCTCGGAGCTTCAGGCCGATCGCGGTCCTCGCCCGCCGGGTCACGGGGACCTTGATCCGCAGCCAGCCGCGTCGGAGCCGGGTCGGGGCCCGTTCGCCGTCCACGGTGGCGACCGCCCGATTCACGTTCTTGGCGACGCGGACGAAGATGAAGTGGCGCCGGCAGATCGGGGTCTCGGCGCAGGGCATGGCGGTCTCGTCGCGGGTGTAGCGCTGCAGGAACTGCCAGACCGCCTCGGCTCCGTTCGGCCCCTTCGGGTCGGTGAAGTTGGCCAGCTCGGGGTCGGTGGATCCACCCGGCCAGAAGTGGTTCATGCCGTGGATCATCCAGCGCTCGCCGATCACGCATCCCGCCGGGTCCAGATAGGTGCTGACCGTGGTCGGGTAGCCGCCGGCCTTCGGAACCTCCCGGGACATGGCCGGGGCCAGGGAGATGGGGCTCTCCTGGCTCGATCCCAGCACCAGGTTGTCGGTGCGGAGCCCCTGCTCCAGGGCCTTGTCGGCGCAGGCCGGCACGATGCCCTGGTCGGCGTCGCCGCCGATCACCATGCGCGGCACGATCCGGGCTCGGTCGCCCATCTCCTCGAAGGCCAGTTGGGCGCTGGTCGAGGGCGGCATCAGGCCCGGCATCGCCGCGACGCAGGCCGTGTCCTCGTACTGTCCGGCGGCGGCGATCGCCACGGCGGCGTAGAGGTCGGGGTAGGCGGCGGTCAGGATCGAGGTCATGAAGCCTCCGGCGGAGGCGCCCGACATGTAGACCCGCTGGCGGTCGACGGCGCGCAGCCGCATCGTCTCGCGGGTCATGCCGGCGATCGCGGCGGCGTCGCCCTGATCGCGGTGCCAGCTGCTCTCCTCGTAGAAGCGCCAGCAGCGCTTGAGCGGCTGCGGCAGGTCGGCCTGGGCCTGGTCCACGTCCGGGTACATGACGATGAAGCCCTTCCGTTCGGCTTCCTCGTTGAAGAGGCTGGCACGCATCATCTGGTCGGCGGTGGTCATGCAGCCGTGGGCCAGGACGACCAGCGGCATCGGCCGGGACGGTTTGTAGCCGGACGGCGTGTAGACGATGAACTCGCGGCTCTGGTCCCCCGAGCCCCAGGTGTAGGTCTGGGTGCTGCCCGCCTCGGCCGCGCCCGCCCGCGTGACCGGGGCCAGCAGGACCAACCCGATTGCCAGAAACAAGATCGATCGGGCAAGCCTGCCCGCCATCGGCACCCTCTCCATGCGGCGAGAGTAACATGCAGCTCGACACTTAGCTGCAGATCTGCATAAAAATGTTAGGCTGCCGCTCACATCGAGAGTCCGGAGGAAGTCGTGTCGCAACACAAGGTCTACGTCATCGGAGTCGGGATGACCAAGTTCGAGAAGCCCGGTCGCCGCGAGGATTGGGACTACCCCGACATGGCGCGGGAGTCCGGCACCAAGGCGCTCGCCGACGCGGGCGTCTCCTACGACCAGATCGAGCAGGCCTACGTCGGCTACGTCTACGGCGAGTCGACCTCCGGTCAGCGCGCGGTCTACGAGCTCGGCCTGACCGGCATCCCCGTCTTCAACGTCAACAACAACTGCTCGACCGGGTCGACCGCGCTCTTCCTCGCCGCCCAGGCGGTGCGCAGCGGGACCGTCGACTGCGCCCTCGCCCTCGGCTTCGAGAAGATGCAGCCCGGATCGCTGGGGGCGACCTTCACCGACCGTGAGCAGCCGATGCTGCGGCACATGGACCTGCTCGCGCAGATCTCCGAGGTCAAGTTCCCGCCCGCGCCCTGGATGTTCGGCGCGGCCGGCCGGGAACACATGGAAGAGCATGGCTCGACCCCGGAGCACTTCGCCAAGATCGGCGAGAAGAACCACCGTCACTCGGTCAACAATCCCTACGCCCAGTTCCAGGACGAGTACACCCTGGAGCAGATCCTCGACGCGCCGATGATCTACGAGCCGCTGACCAGGCTGCAGTGCTCGCCGACCTCCGACGGATCCGGGGCGGCGGTCCTCGCCGGCGAGGACTTCGTCGACCGGCACGGCCTCGCCGACCAGGCGATCGAGATCGTCGGCCAGGCCATGACCACCGACTTCGAGAGCTCGTTCGAGTCCCGGACCGCGAAGGACATCATCGGCTACGACATGAACGTCAAGGCGTCCCAGGCGGTCTACGAGCAGGCCGGGCTCGCCCCCGAGGACTTCCAGGTGATCGAGCTCCACGACTGCTTCTCCGCCAACGAACTGCTCCTCTACGAGGCCCTCGGCCTCTGCGAGGAGGGCGGCGCGCCGGACCTGATCGACGCCGGCGACAACACCTACGGCGGCAGGTGGGTGATCAACCCCTCCGGCGGGCTGATCTCCAAGGGCCACCCGCTCGGCGCCACCGGCCTCGCCCAGTGCGCCGAGCTCACCTGGCAGCTACGGGGCGATGCCGACCGCCGGCAGGTCGACGAGGTCGACGCCTGTCTCCAGCACAACATCGGGCTCGGTGGCGCGGCGGTGGTGACCGCCTACCGCCGAGCCGTGAACTGAACCGAACCGAAACGAAGGGAACGACATGGGCAAAGTCAGCGCAGAGGTGCAGATCGCAGCGCCCCAGGAGAAGGTCTGGGCGGCGATCTCGGACCCGGCCGGCTACGAGAACTGGCTGACCATCCACACCAAGTGGAAGGACGAGGTCCCGGCGGCCTTCAGCCAGGGGGCGCAGGTCGCCGAGGTGGTGACCATGCTCGGGATGGCGAACACGATCACCTGGACCGTCGACGAGTTCGACGTGCCCAGCCGCATGCGGATCTCCGGCACCGGCATGGCCGGCGTCAAGACGGCGTTCACGCTCAGCGTGGAGGGGGACGGCAACGGCGGCTCCCGGGTCGAGATGGACGCCGAGTTCGAAGGCCAGATGATCGTCGGAGCGCTCGGGGCCGCGGTCGAGAAGGACGCCAAGGAGCAGCTCGACCGTTCGCTCGAAGCCTTCGAGAAGCTGGTCCTCTGACCGTGACCGAAGCCGTCGTCCAGTTCGACGAGGCCGGGCTCGGCAAGTGGACCGACCCGGTCGAGTTCGAGGTCACCCGCGAGCGGCTGGTCCAGTACGCGGCTGCCACGAACGACCCGATCCCGGCGCACCGCGACGGCGACGTGGCCTCGCCGGTCTTCGGGATCGTCCCGGTCTTCCACGCGCTGCTGGCGCCGGCCCTGGAGGTCGTGCCGGTCTCGCTGTTCGGCAAGATCCTGCACGGCGAGCAGGACTTCCGCTTCCACCGGCCGATCGTGCCGGGGGATCGGCTGACCGCCCGCGGCAAGATGACCGGCTGGGAGGGTCTCGAGAACGGGACCCGGGCCTGCGTCTACCTCGAGTCCCGGGATGGGGCCGGCGAGCTGGTCAACGAGCAGTACGTGACCTTCTTCGTCCGCGGCTTCGACGACGGCCGCCGCCTCGGCGAGCTCTCGTCTTCGCACCGGCTCGATCCGGCGCTCCGGTCTGAGGTCCCCGCGGCTTCCTTCACCCAGCGGATCGACGGGGACCAGACCTTCCGCTACGCCGAGGCTTCGGGAGATCCGATGCCGATCCACCTGGACGAGGACGCCGCCGAGCAGGCCGGGTTGCCGGGCATCATCGCCCACGGCTTCTGCGTCCTCGCCTTCACCTGCTGGGGCCTGATGGAGGGGCTGGGACGCGAGGAGACGGGCCGCCTGAGGAGGCTGGCCTGCCGCTTCGCCAAGCCGGTCCTGCCCGGGCAGGAGATCCAGACCAAGGCCTGGGCGACCGGATTGAGCGGATCCGATTCCGCCTTCGCCTTCGAGACCGCGGTCGGCGAGACGCTGGTCATCCGCGACGGCCTGGCCGAGTTCACCGAGACGACTTGATGGGAGAAGAGATGGGAGCACTGGACGGACGGGTGGCGGTGATCACGGGGGCAGGCCGTGGCATCGGGCGGGAGCACGCGCTGCTCTTCGCGCGGGAAGGGGCCCGCGTCGTGGTCAACGACCTCGGCGGCGCCAACGACGGGTCCGGCTCCGACGCCGGCCCGGCCCAGGAGGTCGCCGACGAGATCGTCGCCGCCGGGGGCGAGGCCGTCGCCAACACGGACGACATCTCGACCTGGGCCGGAGCCGAACGGTTGATCGACCAGGCGGTCGGCGAGTTCGGCCGGCTCGACGTGCTGGTCAACAACGCCGGCATCCTCCGGGACGGCTTCGTCGCCTCGCTCGACGAGGCCGATTGGGACGCGGTGGTCGACGTCCACCTCAAAGGCCACTTCGCGGTGCTCCGCCACGCCGCCGCCCACTGGAAGGAACGGTCGAAGGCCGGCGAGCAGCCGAACGCGGCCGTGGTCAACACCGCCTCCGCCTCGGGGGTGACCGTCCCCAACGCGGGCCAGGCCAACTACGGGGCCGCCAAGGCCGGGATCGCCGCCATGACCCAGGTCGCCGCCATGGAGTTGGAGCGTTACGGGGTCCGGGTCAACGCGATCGCGCCGATCGCCCGCACCCGGCTCACCCTCGCAACCCCCGGCATGGGCGCGGTCTTCGCCGCCGGGGTCGAGGACGCGACCGGGCATGACCTCTTCGACCCGGCCAACATCTCGCCGCTGGTCGCCTGGCTGGCCACCGCCGACTGCCCGGCCACCGGCCAGGTCTACGCGGTCCAGGGCGGGTCGATCCAGGAGCTGACCGGCTGGTCGGTCGCCAGATCGATCGAGTGCGAGGGCATCTGGCGGATCGACGACATCGCGGAGCGGCTGTAGCCATGGAGATCCCCGCCAGCGCGGCGACCGTGGTCGGCAGGCGCACTCTCTTCGACCACGAGCACGACGACTACCGCGAGAGCTTCCGTCGTTTCCTGCGGGCCGAGGTCGTGCCGGAGTACCCGGCCTGGGAGAAGGCCGGGCTGGTGCCCCGGAGCCTCTTCACCAAATGCGCCGGTTACGGGTTCCTGGCGATGGAGGTGCCGGAGGAGTTCGGCGGCCCCGGGGTCGACGACTGGCGCTTCAACGTGGTCCTGGCCGAGGAATCGGTCTGGGCCGGAGTCTCCGACGCGATGGCCGGCCCGCTCCTCCACTCGGACGTGGTCCTGCCGTACATCACCGCCTCGGCGAACGAGGAGCAGCGGCGGCGCTGGCTGCCCGGGATCGCCGCCGGGGAGAAGGTGCTGGCCGTGGCGATGACCGAGCCTGGCACCGGCTCGGACCTGGCCGCGATCGCCACCCGCGCCAAGCGCGATGGCGACGACTGGGTGATCAACGGCGCCAAGACCTTCATCACCAACGGGATCAACGCCGACCTCGTCGTGGTCGCGGTCCGCACCTCCGACGACCCGCACCGGGGTCTCTCCCTCTTCGTGGTCGAGGAGGGCACCGAGGGCTTCGAACGCGGCAAGCAGATCGAGAAGCTGGGCCAGCACGCCTCCGACACCGCAGAGCTCTTCTTCAACGACTGCCGGGTGCCGGCCGAGAACATGCTCGGCGAGGAGGGATCAGGCTTCCTCCAGCTCGTCTCCCGGCTGGTGCCCGAACGGCTCGTGCTGGCGGTCAGCTCGATGGCGGGCTGCGAGGCCGCCCTGGCCTGGACCCTCGACTACGTCCAGGAGCGCCATGCCTTCGGCCGCCCGATCGGCAAGTTCCAGCACAGCCGCTTCACCTTGGCCGAGCTGCGGACCGAGGTCGAGATCGGCCGCTGCTTCATCGACCGCTGCATCGAGCGTTTCATCGCCGGCACCTGTTCGGTCGAGGAGGCCGCGATGGCGAAGTGGTGGACCACCGAGCTGCTCGGCAAGGTGACCGACGCCGGGGTCCAGCTCCACGGCGGCTACGGCTACACGACCGAGTACGCGATCGGCAAGGCCTGGGTCGACGCGCGGGTGTCCCGGATCTACGCCGGGACGAACGAGATCATGAAGGAGCTGATCGGCAAGACGATGGGGCTCTGAGCCCCGTCAGGAGAGCACGCGGATCAGGCGTTCGCGCGCCTTGCTCCAGCGCTCGGCCAGGCTGCGGCTGCTGGCCCCGTCGCTGATCCGGAGCAGGGCGAGGCCACGGATCGTCGCCATCGCGAAGATCAGGTCGTCAGTGAAGCCGGGGCGCTTCGCGATCTCCCCCAGCGCGGTCACGGCCTCCTTGGCGATGGCCGAGGCGACGTTCCGCTCCATCTCGACCAGCCCCCGGCGCAGTTCCGGGTCGGTCCGAGCCGCGACCCAGAGCTCCAGCGCGGCATCGAAGAGGGGACCCTGGTGCTCCTCCCAGATCACGTCGAGCCCTACCTCGAGGCTGACCGACTTGCCGGCGATCCGCTGGTCGAAGTCCTCGATCCGCCGTTCGGCCAGGTGCTGGACGGCGGCGCCGAGCAACTCCGCCCGGCTCCGGAAGTAGGGGGTCTGCGCCCCGCGCGAGACGCCGGCCAACTCGGCGATCCGGCCCGTGGTCGTCCCGGCGTACCCGTACTCGACCAGCGACTCGATCGTCGCGTCCAGCAGCGCCGCCCGCGTCTCCGCACGCCGTTCCGCCTGGGTCCGTGGCTTGGGCCGGGTCCGGGTCATGGCCAGGACGATATAGCCCGAGCCCGAGGCGACCCTCGCGGACCGCCACCGAACAGATCTCCTCGATTACTAGGGGTCCTTCTATCATTGGCTCCGACCCCGTTCGGCAACGAAAGGAACTGATGAAGCGTCTCTCCGGTTTGGCCGCCCTGCTGTTGATGGCGGTCCTCTACGTCACGCCCAACCCGGCCCAGGCCGGTAGCTATGAGGTTCGGGATTGCATGCCTTTCACGACGGGCGCGCTGGGCGCGTTCTCGAGCACCCCGGCGAATGGATTCGAGTTCGAGAATGCCTGTGGTGGCAACGTCGACTACTACGGCTACGACATCTACCTCAAGCCGAATCCGGCCTACAACCAGGGGGACATCGGCCGGGTCAAGTTCCACGCTCCATCGGGTATCGGGATCACGGGCATCGACGCGTGGGTCTACACGAACCTGATCAACGACACCCAGTGGAGTCCCAAGGTCGTGATGCACGACGCAGGCGCCAATGGTGTCGCGGTCTCTCTCCCCTATTCGGGGCTGGGTCAGATCAGTTACGACCTGCCGTCCGGGCAGGCCCGGCAGGACGTCGAGGCGAACCTGAAATGCACCACCACCACCTGCGTCGGTCGGCCGACCAACACGGGTTTCATGGACATCGGCAGCGTGTCCCTCACCGTGAGGGACAGTACGAAGCCGGTGGCCGTTTCGAACCAGGGAACGCTCTATGCGGGTGGAGTCGTGTCCGGCTCGCGTACGGTCGAGGTTCTGGGCACCGATGGCGAAAGTGGGACTTGGCGCATCATCCTGATGGTCAATGGCCAGCTCGTCGGATACCAGGACAACGTCGGGTCGGCCCCAGGCGTCTCTTGCGATCCGAGCACCGGGTCGACCACCTCGTTCCGGCCGTGCTATTTCGGGATCACCCACACGTGGACGGTGAACACGGCCAGCGCGCCCTTCAAGAACGGCGCGAACTCGGTCTTCGCCTGCGCGACCGACTACAGCGGAGAGTCCAAGTGCACCGACGCGACCACTGTCTACGTGAGCAACTGAATGTCTATTCGCCTGCGAGCCGGCACTTGATCGGCTCGCAGGTGAATCCTCATCTCGGAGTCGCGACGAGGTGAACTTAGACATGTTGTAGCGAAAGAAGAACGTCTTATCTGTATCCCTGCAGCCTCTGCTACGTTGCAGCGACGTCGGTCGGTCCTGGAGGGGCGGCCTGAGAATTGAGTCTCGAATAAGGGGGAAAAGTGAATCGTCCATTGGTGCGGGTTCCCGCGTCTGTCTTCGTCACGGTCGCGGTGTTCGTTGCGGCCATCGTTCTCGCTCAGGGGTATTTCAATACCGCTAGCGCCGATCAGTCCGATGCCAAGCGGCTCGACGCTCCCAGCGTCGCCGAGATCGATCGCGCCAACGCCGAGGAGAAGGCCGAGGACGCGAAGCGCCTGCGGTGGCTTTCGAGCGACGAGGCCCGCGAAGAGAGGCTCGCTTCCCTCACCGCCTTCGCCGGCCTGGACGAGGACGGAGCCATCGACCTCCTGTTGGAACGCTTCGCCGATCAGCTCGAGAAGCTGGCGACGGATCCCGACCGTGTGCTGACCGACTCCGAGGTCGTCGAGGCGATCGGCGGACGCGCCTCCCTGGTCGAGGGTGACGACGGCGAGGACATGCTGCTCGAGTCGCCGCTGCCGACCTCGACCGCGAAGTTCAACGGCGAACGTCGCCGTGTCGACCTGACCCTGGACGAGGAAGACGGCGGCTTCGCCCCCCAGAACGCCCGCGTTCCGCTCCAGATCCCGGCCACGTCGGACGGCACCCTCTCCGTCGGTGACTCCGTGAAGGTCAACGCCGAAGGCGCGAACCCCGAATCCGAGGGCACCGTCCTCGAAGAGAAGGACGTCTTCTACCACGAGGCCTACGACGACACGGACCTCATGTACAGCCCGGTCTTCAACGGCGTCGAGGTCTTCCACCTCCTGCGGTCGCAGGACAGTCCCGAGCGGTTCTCCCTCACGGTCGGATCCGGCGAAAAGACCCACCTCGAGGCCGGCCCCGACGGTCAGATCACCCTCGAAGGCCCGGCCGGCGGCGAGCGTGCCACGGTCTCCCCGGTCTCCGCGGTGGACGCCCAGGGCACGCCGGTCGAGGCGACGATGAAGGTCGTCGGCGACCATGAGGTCGCGATCGCCGTCGCCCACCAGGACCAGGATGTCGCCTACCCGATCCTGGTCGATCCGGTGATCAGCAACGTCGAGTCGTGGAACTGGTACTCGTACGGCGGCGGGCAGGACACCTGGACCTGGGCCCAGACGGGCGATTACCTCCACAGCACGTCATGCATCGTGGCCGGAAACTGCTGGGGGGCCGGCGGTCTGTACATGCGCAGCAAGGCCAATGTGAACTACGCGGCCAACAGCTACGGCCAGTGGGTGTACAACGCGCCGGGCGGCTCCGACGCATACATCTCCAGGGTCGTCTTCGGCCTCAACTCGACCGCGAACAACTGCACCGGCGCCGCGCAGCCGCACATGTACGCGGGCCTCTACAAGAACTCCACCGGCACCTGGCCGTGGATCAAGAACTTCTCGCCGACCGTCGGCATGGCCTCCGGCTCGTATGACTCGTCGACCGCCGGCACGACCGGCACCAGGCACGCGGTCGCCGGCATCGGCGCGGCCAGCTCCGCGGTCAACATCGTCTGCGGCCGCGACTTCGCGGTCAGCTCCGCGTCGATCTACCTCGCCGACGGGGTCAGCCCGACCCTCGACACGGTCACCGTCGGCACCCCGATCGGCGTCAACACCGCGGTGCCCGTGACCGGCCGCGACGGCGGTCTCGGCGTCGCCAAGTTCGTCGTGATCGGCGAGGTCGAGGGCGGTGGATACAGCGCCGCCGTCACCGAGCATCCGACCTGTACCGGCATCTCGTCGAATCCCTGCCCCGCGACCTGGACGGCGAACCTCAACTACCCGCCGAACCTCAAGATGGGCGTCATCGACCTCACCATCTACGCCCAGGACGCCAAGGGCAACACCTCGACCCTCCAGACCGTGCCGGTCATCGTCGACCGCACCAAGCCGGACACGATCATCGATTCCGGTCCGGGCACCGAGAAGAAGTTCGCCTACCACTCGAGCGAGCTGTTCTCGACCTTCCAGTGCCAGATCGACGCCGGGGCCTGGGCCAGCTGCCCGTCCAGCGGCTACGCGATCCCGAACACGCTGACCAACGGCCTCCACACCTTCAAGGTCCGGGCCATCGACTGGGCGGCTAACGTCGACAGCTCTCCGGCCCAGGCCACCTTCCGGGTCGGTCCTTCGGAGACGACCATCTCGGCCGGGCCCTCGGGCTCGATCCCCGAGGACGACTTCGAGTTCGAGTACTACGGCCAGGACGTCGACCTGACCTTCGAGTGCAAGCTCGACGCGGAGCCGTTCGCGGCCTGTGACAAGAACGGATACGAGGCCACCGACGTGGCCGAGGGCGCCCACCAGTTCCAGGTCCGTTCGGTGACCCCGATGGGCGTCGTCGACCCGACCCCCGCGGTCCGCGACTTCACGATCGACCTGACCCCGCCCAGCCTCAGCCTGGACACCTACCCGCGGATCCCGACCAAGGACCGCCGCCCGGTGTTCGAGTTCACCGCCGAGGCCGGGGTGACCGTCCAGTGCTCGATCGACAATGGCGTCCCCGGCTACGGGCCCTGCTCCGGCACCGGCGCGCATCAGCCGGCCTCCGACCTCAGCGACGGCTCCAGGGTCTTCCGCGTGCGGGCGACCGACGACGCCTCCAACGTCACCACCCGGACCGCGACCTTCGAGATCGACAACGATCAGCCCGAGACGTCTTTCGACTCCGGGCCGACCGGGACCATCGGTCGGGACCGCGCCAGCTTCGCCTTCGACTCGGACGAATCGGAGGTCACCTTCGAGTGCCGGATCGACGGCGGAGACTACGAGCCCTGCACCGATGGCTACGTCGCCGCCGACATGTCGGACGGCTCCCACACCATCGAGGCGAGGGCGATCGACCAGGCGGGGAACATCGACAGCACTCCGGCCAGTCGCACGATCACCGTCCGCACGACCGGCCCGGACGTCGAGATCCTCACCGGCCCGGGCACCTACACGAACGACACGACCCCGGAGTTCACCTTCGAGTCGGACTACCCGCAGAACCTCGAGTGCGCCTTCGGCACCGCGGAGGACGAGGCGGAGTTCGCACCCTGCTCGCAGGCCAACCCGTTCGAGGTCACGCCGGCGCTCGCCGACGGCACCTACATCTTCTGGGTGAGGTCCTTCGACGACCTGGACGACGAGAACTCAGATTCGCGGGAGTTCACGGTCGACACGGTCGCTCCGACCAGCTCCATCACCTCGGAGGCGTTCTCGGTGACCGACGAGCGCCAGCCGACCTTCCTGTTCTCCTCGAACGACTCCAAGGCGCATTTCCAGTGCCACTTCGAGGCGGAGTCGTTCCGGGCCTGCAGTGGGCCCGGCAAGAGCGAGACCCCGGCCTCCCCGCTGACGGACGGTTCGCATGTCTTCAGCCTCCGAGCAGTCGACGCGGCCGGCAACGTCGAGGCCACGCCGAAGACCCAGTCCTTCGACGTCGACACCACCCGTCCGAACACCACGATCCTGACCGGACCGAAGCAGCCGAGCGCCAACACCTCGCCCACCTTCACCTACGAGTCCTCCGAGCCGGGCGCCGACTTCGAGTGCTCGCTCGACCTCGGCGCCTTCGACCCCTGCGCCGGCACCGGCGCGCCGCTCTCGGGCCTGAGCGACGGCAAGCACGTCTTCAAGGTGCGGGCGATGGACGGGGCCGGCAACCGGGACGTCTCCCCGGCGGTACGCCAGTTCGTGATCGACACCACGGCGCCGGAGATCGGCACGCCGACCGGCGACCTCACGGAAGACGAAGAGCCCGGCCTCGGCCTCTCGGTCGAGGTGGTCGACGGCGAGGAGACCGACAGCGGCTACTCCTCCGGAGTCCAGAAGATCGACGTCTACGTCGACAACGTCCTCCGCTACACGGACACGTCCAACTGCGTGTACGCGTTCGAGACCTGCCAGCAGTCGTTGCTGCGCGATCTCGAGCTGCCCTACCAGGTGGCGGTCGGTGAGCACGACTACCGCATCGAGGCCAAGGACGCGCTCGGCAACGCGGCGACCCCGGTGGCCTGGCGCAAGAACACGCCGGCCGAGGGGACCATCAACCTGGTGCCCAAGGGAAGCAACCCGTCGGCCTGCGCGACGAACGCCACGAAGCGGCACTACGACATCTCCGGCGGAAAGCTGACGGGCACCCCGCACTCGGACTTCATCGTCGTCCCGCGGAACGTCAAGGTCGTGGACGGCGGCCCCGGCTGTGACGTGATCATCGGCACGGCTCGCTCCGAGGTGCTGATGGGTGGTGGCGACAACGACGTCATCCGCGGCAATCGAAGCAACGACACCATCTACGGAGGCTCGGGCGACGACCGTATCTTCGGTGGCATCGGCGACGACCACATGTACGGCGACTACAAGAAGGCCAACCTCGGAGGGGACGACATCCTCGACGGCGGCCCCGGAGCGGACTACATCTGGGGCAACGGTGGCGACGACGTGATCCGCGGCGGCCAGGGCCTCGACCGGATGACCGGCGAGGGCGGGTTCGACACGCTCAGCTTCGCGAACGCCACCACACCGGGCACCGGGTCCAATCAGATCTCGAACCTGAACAACCTGACGGGCCAGGCGGTCTCGGGCTTCCCCAAGAACGCGAGCTCGGGCGATCCCGGCGTCGTCGTCGACCTCAGGAACGGCAAGACGGACGTTGCCTGGAACGGCCCGGTCGACACCGGCGGTGCGGCCGACTTTCTCTACATCCCCAAGGAAGAAAAGACGGGCGATGTCAAGATCACCAACACGAATCCAAACAAGGTCGAGACTGAGGGCGATTTCGAGAAGGTCTTCGGTTCGCCTTTCCAGGATCTGATTCTCGGCGGCAACGCAGACGAACGGATCTTCGGTGGCCCCGGCGCCGACATCATCGTCGGCGGAGGCGGCGTGGACGTGCTCGACGGTGGCAGCGGAAGCGACTTCATCAAGGGCAACTCCAGCTCCACCCTCCGTGGTGGCACCGGAGGAGCCGCGAGCATCGACCAGTGCGTGCCGAAGTCGGGCTCTACTCACTGCGATGGCACCGGCTACTCGCTCGACCAGCGCAACCCGAACAAGATCGAGGTCGGCTTCCAGCAGCCGGACAGTCTCAACTCACGTGAGAACGACCTCTTCGTGAACGGCAGCAAGTTCGACGACAACATCCGGTTCATGTTCAAGGAAGGCACCAACGATCAGGTGATCTTCAAGGCCGCGAACGCGAACCAGGCGAGCCGTTTCGAACCCGGAGAGGGATGCCGTCTGGCGGGAGAATCCGTGGTCTGCAATCTCAGGAAGTCCGACATGGGCGTGGTCAGCATGTGGGGCGGCGAGGGCGTCGACACCCTGGTCGCCCAGAGCCTGTCGGAGAAGAACAACTCCGCCTCGATCTCGCTGCTGGGCGGACCCGACTACGACACGCTCCAGGGTGGCTCGATGGACGAGATGATCGTCGACGGCCCCACCCAGCGTGGCGGGACCGAGACGCTGAACGGCGCCGGCGGCGACGACGTGATCATCCAGGGTGATGGTGGCGATGGCGTCAACGGC
This sequence comes from Solirubrobacterales bacterium, assembly GCA_017304845.1. Classification (GTDB taxonomy): domain Bacteria; phylum Actinomycetota; class Thermoleophilia; order Solirubrobacterales; family 70-9; genus 67-14. Next base: position 63,933 of record JAFKLL010000011.1, on the reverse strand, counting down.
CAGGGCGGCGACGATCTCCTGATCTCGGCCGGGCTCTGTGAGAACGACTCGATCGACGGCAGCGGCGGTTCCGACAACGCGCAGTTCCACCCGTTCAAGTGGGGGAACGACCCCGATGACTGGGACAGGATCGGGGTGTTCGCTGACATCCGCGACAACCAGATAGGTCTGGTGCGCGGCCCGAATCAGTCCAACCACAGGTGCAACGACGGCCACTTCGAACCGCTGAAGAACATCGACGACCTCGAGGGGTCGGAGCAGGGGGACTACTTCCTCGGAGACAGCGGCAACAACATGCTGCTCGGCCGCGGAGGCAAGGACAGGCTCTTCGGTCGCAACGGCAAGGACAATCTCAGCGCCAAGGACAAGGGCAATGACCTGACGCTCGAGTGCGGAGGCAACTCCGGCGACACGGTTCACATCGATGTCGGTGAGGAGAAGATCCCTCACGGTTGCCCCAACGTGTCGTACAAGGGCAGAACTTACGGTGAGAACCGGGCCGGGGTGGCGAGCATGTTGGTCGCCGCCGAGGAGGAGTCCAAGGCGCTGGTCGACAGCGCGGACGTCGACGAGATCGATGCCGAGGTCCAAGCGGTCCAGCCCATCCTCGACTACCCGCTTGATGAGGACAACGGGGTGGTTGCCGAGAATGCTCTCGTACCCGCCCCCGACGCGACCTACGCGAGCGACGAAGTCGGTGCGAACGCTGATGGCAACGGTCCCGAGCTCGGCAAGGAGAGCCCGATCCTGACCTCTCCCGACGACCAGTCGATCGAGCTGGATGGCCAGAACGACTACCTCGATCTGGGTGAGGTTCCGACCATCACCCAGTACGAGGACGGAGGATTCTCGATCGAGATGTGGGCGAAGTTCGACGACCCCGCGTCCAGTGTCGAGTACCTGTACTCGCAGGAGTCGGGTGACGAACGCCTCGAGTTGACCCGCAACGTCGAGGGCAAGATCGTCTTCCGCTCGGTCCTGGAGGCCGGAGAGCCGACGGTGAAGACCTTCGACCCGGTTTCCGTGGGCGAGTGGCACCACCTGGTCGGCACGCTTCAGGGCGACAAGATCTCCCTGTTCGTCGACGGGTTCGAGTTCTCGCTCGGCTACGGCGAGAGCGTGTTCCCCGAGACCGAGGACGACGTCAACACCTACGTCGGGTCCGATGACGGGACGTCCGGTTTCGTCGATGGCGGCATCGACGAGGTGCTGATCTACCCGGAGGCCTTGCCCGACGAGGTGATCGCCGAGCACGTCGCCAACAGCGAGGTCGAGGAGCCGGAGTACAGCCTGGTCGAGGAGGTCGACTCGACCGACACCGACGATGACGGTGTGCCGGACGAGACGGACAACTGCGTGGCCACCCCGAACCCGGGCCAGGAAGACGAGAACCTCGACGCGATGGGTGACGCCTGTGTGGTCCCGGATGGCGACGGCGACGGGTTCGCCGATGACGTCGACAACTGCGTCGAGATCTACAACGAGGACCAGGCCGATCTCGATGACAACGGGGTCGGGGACGTCTGCGACGAGCTCGAGTCGGTCGACGAGTGGGAAGACGAGTAGCCGGCGCAACTTCGGCGTCGGCTGCTGGTTGATATCCATCGCGGGTGGTGTTTTGACCACGATGGTTCGTTCTGGCTAGGAGGGTCGTGATGAAGTTCGTTTCTTTGTTGGGCGCGGGGTTGATCGCGGCATCGGTCTGGGCGGGCGCCGCGGGCGCCGCGCAGTTTCCCGGCCCGTACGACTCGACCATCTGGGATCTGGCCAAGGCGAAGCCGGCCGGATCCCACGTGGGAATGGTGGGAGCGGTGGGCGAGGAGTCCGCGGCCTTCCGGGTCTTCAAGTTCCGGCCCGACGGCAGCCGGTACAAGGCGTTCGGCGGCCGTGGCTTCGCCGCGCCATTCGAGAAGGGCATGAACCCCGCCCAGGGCGAAGGTGTCGCGATCGGCCGCGACGGTTCGATAGTCGCGGTCGGCTATCGCCTGCCGGAGCAGGACCAGGCGCTCGCGAACTACCGGGCGGCGCTGATCGCCAAGCTGCGTCCGAGCGGCTCGCTTCAGCGCCGCTTCGGTCACGGCGGGGTCGTGAAGACGAAGCTGCGGTCCCGCGGCGGCGAGATCTACCGCGATGTCGACATCGACGGGAAGGGAAGGATCGTCGTGGTCGGCTCCGTCAACGAGGCGCTGTGGCACGACCGTGCCGCCCTCGTCCGGATGTACTCCAGCCGTGGCGAGCTGGTTCGCGGCTTCGGCAAGGGAGGGACCGTCCGCGTCGCCCGGGACGGTCACTCGGGCAGATCGGACTTCGACGAGGTCGAGGTCCTGCCGAGCGGCAAGATCCTGGTTTCCGGCTTCCTCTCGGGTCGTCCGGTGGTGGTTCGCCTGACCGCCGCGGGCAAGCTCGATCACGGCTTCGGCAGGCGTGGGATCGTCGCTTCGAAAGCGAATCCCGACCTGCCCTGCAATCTCACCTGTCGCTCTCGGACCGCGCTGGACGTGAACGCGAATGGGCGGATCACCCTGGTTTCGGCTCCGTGGAACCGGAACCTGGTGATCGAGCGCTTCGCTCCTTCCGGGGCCCGGATCAAGTCGTTCGGGCGTCGTGGCGTGGCTACGGTCTCACCGGCCCGCCTGGTTCCCGCCGCGAGATCGGTGCCCGGCTATCGCCGGATCGCGTCGGTCGCGCTGGGCGGCGCCGCCGTCACCAAGAGCGGCGCGATCACCATCGCCGGCACGGTGGCCATCGAGGCCAAGGGATCGGACGACAGGCGCTCCTCGGTCCTGATCGCCCTGAATCGTCGCGGCGACCTCGCCCGCTCCTTCGGCAAGAGGGGGGCATTGATCGACACGAAGCACCTCTCCACCGCCGCCACGTCCATCCTGGCCCAGGGTGAGCGCGGAGTCCTGGTCGGAGGCGCGATTCACAAGGTCGACCCGGAGACCGGGCCCGACCTGGTGACGCTGAGGCGCTTCCGGCGGTAGAAGCCCCGAGCGGATAGCCTTCCCGCACGGGTGAGCGAGAGGAACGGATGCTCGGCTTTCAGGAGCTGGGCCGAGATCACAGGGGTATGGGCGATTGCGATCGCCTGGCCGATCTTCCAGGGCGCGACGTCCGGCCCTGACGCATTCACCAGATCTCGGATAGGCGTCGCCGACCTGGTCGCCTTCGCTCTGGTGACGCTGTTCGCGATTCCGGCCGTGGCCTGGGCGGTCGAGCGGCTGGTCAATCGATTCTCTCCCGAAGCGGCCCGGACGGTCCGGGCGACCCTGATCGGCCTGCTGCTCGGCGCGGTGGTCTGGCAGGCGGCCGGCCAGCTCGGGCTGCCGTCGGCACTCGCCTTCGTCGTCTTTCTCGCGGCCGCGGTCCTGATCGGGCTCCTGTATGTGAGGACTCCGTTCATGCGGAGCATGGCCGGGCTGCTGGCCTTCTCGATCCCGGTGGTCCTGGTCGGCCTCTTCCTCTCCGCTCCCGCCCGGCAGGTCCTGAGCGGCCAGGCGGACGTGCCGGACACGACCGCGAACGGCACCCCGGTGGTCGTCGTCACCTTCGACGAGTTTCCGCTCGCCTCGATCGAGGACGAGAACGGGCGGATCGACCCGCGGTTCGAGAACCTGGCCGCGCTCGAGCGGCGGGCGACCTGGTACCCGAACACCTACTCGGTGGCGGACGAGACGACCGCGGCGGTGCCGGCGATCCTCGCCTCGAAGCGGGGCAAGCTCGAGGACCCGCCGGGTTCCGGCCGGTACCCGGACAACCTCTTCACGCTCCTGGCCGGCGCCGGCTATCGGGTCGACGCGGATGAGAACGTGACCGATCTCTGCCCGCATGACCTGTGCTCAGATCGTGGCTCGGCGTCCAGCCGGGTCTCGCGCCTGATCCTCAACGGGGTAGACAACAGCACGACCCTTCCGGGCGACCTGGCCGAGAAGGCGACCGAGCCGCTGGTCTCGAAGGCGAACCGACTCACTCCCCAGCCGGCCAAGGTCGTGGACCAGTTCGTCGCCGGCCTCCGCCCGGGCCGTGACCAGCTCGACTTCGTCCACGTGATGCTGCCGCATGTCCCGTGGCGTTACCTGCCATCCGGCCAGCAGTTCGAGGCCCCGCTCGCCCCCGGTCTCGACCTCGAGGGCGGCGATCAGAGCGTGCCCTGGGAATCGCCCCAGAGCGAGATCGATTCGGCTTTCCAGCGTCAGCAGCTCCAGGTCGCCTTCGCGGATCGCGAACTGGGCCGGATCATCGCCCGCATGAAGCAGCTCGGCATCTGGGACGAGTCGATGTTCGTGGTCGTCGCCGACCACGGCGGCAGCTTCCAGAGCGGCCTGATGCGCCGCCACGCCGATGCCGGCAACGCCGGGTGGATCCTCCCGGTGCCGCTGTTCGTCAAGTACCCGGGCCAAAGTCAGGGACGGACGGACCCGCGACCGGCCGAGACGCTGGACGTGCTGCCCACGGTGGCGGCGGTGACCGGGCTCGAACCCATGCCCGAGTTCGTCGGAAGCTCCCTTCGGGGCGCGGCCCAGACGAGGCCGGAAGTCCAGGTCGAGAGCACCGCGGAGGGGACGTTCACGATCGATCGCTCCCAGGTCGAGCGTCTCCGCCGCGAGGCCGTACGGCTACGAGACGAGACCTTCGAGGGTGGCTCACCCTGGGCGATGGGTGGCCACGCCGACCTGATCGGCCGTCCGGCGGAGACGCTCCCGGATGCGACTCCGGTGGAAGCCGGTTTCGACCCGCCGTGGCCGGTCACGATCGTCAATCCCAAGGCCAAGGTGCTCCCGGCCTATGTGACCGGGAGGGTCAAGGGTGCTCCATCGCCGGAGGACACATACGCTCTTTCTCTCGATGGAACCGTCGTCGGTACCTTCCGGACCTTCGGTGAAGGCTATTTCGCCTTCACTCTTCCGCCGGACAGGTTCAGGTCAGGCGAGAACGAGATCGTCGTCCTGGCGTTGCGTCGGCCATCGGCGAGCAACTAAGTACCTTCCGGTCGGTTTGATCAGCATGAGAGAGTTGACGTCACGCATGAAGCAGCGGTGTCCAATTGCCTTTTCACTAGTTGTGCTCATCTCGGCGTTCTGCTGGTCGGCGAGCGCCGATGCTCATTTCACGAAGCCACGAGAAGCGACCACCAACAAGCACCGTGTCCTTGACGTCGACATCGACGTCGGCAATCGAGGTCATGTGGTGATCGCATGGCTGGAGCGGCGGTCGAGTCGCAACGGCCTGGTGGCGCTTGCCCGAGTCAAGCGACCCGGTGACTCGGGCGTCGGCCCGGCCGTCCGGTTGGGCCCGGCCGGCGTCGGCGGAATCGAAGTCGAGATCGGGGCCGGCGGTCTGGCCGTGGTGACTTGGCCGGGGCGCGACGGATACCTGCGATATGCCACGAGCCGACCGCGATCCGCGTGGACGAGTCCCCAGACGATCGAAGGCCTTCCCGCGAACGACGCGGTGCTCTCGGTCGGGAGTGACGGCACGGCGATAGCCGGTCGCGTCGAGGTGCGGGGCGTCAACGATCCCAACGCCCGCGTCCTGGCCGCGACTCGGATGCCGGGAAGCGGAGGCTTCTCGCCCTGGCGGATCGTGAGCACGGATCCTGAGACGGTGGGATTCGACCTGGATGTAGTTGCCCGGACGGAGGGTCGGGGGACGGTGGCGTGGTCGGGCACCTGCGCGAACTCGGGATCCGGAAACCCGGCCTACTACGTCGATCTCGACGGGAACGGTCAGACGACTCCCGTCGAGCTCTCGAACTCGAGATGCACGGTCTGGGGTCTCGATCTGGAAAGCGACCGTCTCGGCCGTCAGTACCTCAAGATCGGCACGTGGACGGGGCTTCGTCTCGCCGTTCGGGAGCCCGGGAGCCCGTTTCCTCCGATGTCAAGCGTCACCGATACGTACAGGAGCGCCAACGGCGATCTTTCGGTGAGCCCCAACGGCCGGATGACCCTGATCTGGACCAAGGCGACGGGCGGCGGGCATCCGACCGCCTACCAGTACATAAGGGCCAACGGTGGAGGAGAGCCCTCACCCGTGAGGACGATGAAGGGGGTGCGGATGAACCCGAAGAAAGTCCGGGATGTACTCCTGGACTCGGCCGCGCTGCCCAACGGCAACCTCGTCAACCTCTGGACCCGCACCTGGACCGACTCGGGGCATCGGTTCCGTCACACATTCGGACTCCGACCCTGGCATCCCGGGAGTCGCTTCGAGCGACCTCGTTATCGGTTTGCCATTCCCCGCCGGGTCACTCCGATGCCCGCGATGGTGGACACCGCTCCCGATGGAAGTCAGCTCGCCTGGTGGAAAGAAGAGAACGACCGGGGCTGGACGACCAGAGTGCGATACACGGTCGCGTCCTGGCGCGGAAACTAGGCGCCAGGACGCGACCGCCCTTTCAGTTGGCGAGGATCAGGGTCGCATCGACCGCGGCCAAGGCACGATTGATCGGTCCGAAGAACGATGTCGTCCCGTTGCCCTCACAGGATCCGGTTCCGTCGTTACCGGGGACGTAACCGTCGTATATGCCCCAGGCCTTTCCGCCGTAGAACACCGGCCCGCCACTGTCGCCGCCGGCGCTGCACGCGCTGAACTTGACGAAGTCGGTGAACTGGCCGCCGTATGAACCCGGTGTCAGATGCAGGTTCTGCACGATGCCGCAGCGTCGACCCGTGCTGTTGCCGGCGCGGCAGAGTTCCTGGTTGAGCGCAATCGAAAGGTAGTTGCCCTGCGAGGTCACGGGCTTCGCCTGGTCGGTATCGGTTGCGTAGATCTGGGGACGGAAGACGAAGTCGTTCACGCTGTGAGCGATCCGCTCGACATCGACCCCGTTGCCGAACTCGAGCTGCTTGACCTTTCCGTAGGCGAGATCCCCCGGAGCCTGACCGTGGTAGCGGAGCTCTCCAGGCTGTCGAGTCGGATCGGGCTGGGTGCAGTGGGCCGCGGACAGCATCTGCACTTCGGCATGGCTCCAGACGGTGAAGCCGGTCGAGCATCGTTTCACCGAAGGGTCATAGGTCCGACGGGACTGGATCCCCGCTCGCAGCTGATTCCCGCAGTCCGCGCGGCTGACACAGGCGAGGCGGCTGACCCCGCCCTTCTCGACGGTCACCGGGAACGGGTAGGCCTTGTCGAAGCTCTGCCTTGCGAGAGTCGTGGGCTCGTTCATGACGACGATGACTTCGCCGGTCTTCAGGTCTTCCTTGACGTCGTAGTTCTGGTCGATCTCCTGGTCGAACGGCGCTTCGCCGCTCTTGAGCGCCGCGTGGTCACGTGCCACCTCCACGACGCGTCGACTGATCTCCCTGTCTGACACGGGGACGGTGATGGGGTGAAGCAGTTCCGGACGCGGGAAGTCCTTGGCCAGATATGCCACCTTGCTCTCCGCGTACTCGGTGAAGCCGATATCGACTCCGCCCTGCGGGTCTCCCGGCGTGCGATACCAGATAGCGCCGTATTCATTGGGCCACATCTCGGATGCCTTCGGGCCCAATTGTGCGTACCACTCTTCGATTACTTCATTCGAAACCGGCTGTTCTTCCAGCTTCGACGCATCGGCACCTGCCAGAGCGGTGATGCTTACAAGGAAAACCGCTGCCAAAGCGGCAATCCCCAAGGTAAAGCCTGTGTATCTATTGATGTGCTGCATAGTTCCTTCCATACCAGCATTGGACAAGAGTCGTGGACTATATCCGCGGACCTTTGACTTTCGGATGGAGGGTTGAACGACGGTACTTCTGACATCACGAAACACTTCATCTGACTACGCTGCGCACATGAGTGGAAAGGAAGCCTTGCTCGAAACCCGTCGCGAAGAGGCGATCGCCTTCTTTCACGTCAATCAGGCAGCCCGCACCGCGGCGGAACGAGTCATTGCCCTGATCTTCTCGGTGTCTGCGATCGCGGCGTCGATAGGCGCGGCAGCGGAGACCCTTGATGTTGTCATCCCGTTACCGGCCCTGATCTTTCTGCTGCTCTCGTACATGTTCCAGCAGTACGCCGATCTGACGACGATCGGCGTCACCCGGCGACGCCTCGAGGACGAGGTCAACGCCGAACTCGGTGGGCACAAAGGTCTCGTCTACGAGACTGCCGTGGCCGAGATAAGGAAGAAACCTCCCCTGGTCTTCGGCGTGCGGCTCCTGCAGACCATGCTCGGACTGGTCGCGCTAAGTGCGACCATCCTTGCCGCAAAGGTCGCCTTGGATGGACACGATTCGCTGGTGATCGCCGGCTTCGCAGCGGGAACTGCCGTCACCTTGGCGTCGGCGTCTTGGTCGTTTCTCGATATGCACCGAAGCGAGAGAGAGACGATCAAGATGCTGGAAAGACAGAACCTCGGAGGGGATCGCATGGTCTGGATTCCCGAGGGCCTGTACGCGGAAGCTCTGGGCAACGCGAATCGTGACGAGCTGGAACGAGAGACTTTCGTTCGTCTCGTGAAGACGGCCCTCATGACCCCCGAGTCCCGCGACGGGGGATCAGGGGGTTCCTGACCTCAGCAGACGGTCGGAACGAACTTCCCAACCGTCCAGTGGAGCTAGCCGGAGTCGAACCGGCGACCTCTTGGGTGCGATCCAAGCGCTCTGCCAACTGAGCTATAGCCCCGCGTCCGACAAGGATACGGAGTCTCGGCGTGCAAAGAAGGGACGTCATGCACCGTATCCGCAGAAACCGCATAGGCTGTAGGCCTACCGTCAGCTACTGAGAGATCAATGGGAATTCTCGACGAAGCAATCCGGGAACACCTCGAGCTGAAGCGTCAGCATGGGGCCGATGAATCCGAACTGAAGGGACTGGAGGACGAGGCTTTCGGTCAGGCCGATCGGCCCGACGCCACGACCCCTGGCGCCGCTGCCGAAGCCGAGACCCAGGTGATCAGTCCCGGCTCCAGCCTCACCTCTCCCGCCGGCGAGGGAGACCAGCTCGACAAGGTCTTCGAAGCGACCCGGCAAGCCGAGGCCGACACCGCGGCGAAGCCGGCCGAGGCCGAGGCTCCGGCCGCTCCCGACCCCGAGGCGACCTTCGCCGAACACCCCGTTCCCGAGCCGCCGGCCCCCGCTTCCGCCGAGCCCGAGACTGACGCCAAGGCCGAGGAGACGGTTGCCGAGGCGGCCACGGTCGAGTCACCGGAGGCCAAGCCCTCCGAGCCCGCCCCGGAGCCTCCCGCCGTGGAGGAGGAGGGCGATGCCGGGGACATGCTCGAAGCCGAGCGCCACCACCTCGCGAGCCACCCGACCGAGCACTACGACGTCGACGCGGCGATCGCCGAGGAGGACGAGATCGACCTGCTCAGCGAAAGCTCGCTTTCCGACGAGTTGGACCGCGCTCTCGACAGCGGCGAGGTCGCTTCCGGCGGCCAGACCGTCGAGTACGACGTGACCGCCGAACCGGACTCGGCCGAGTACCAGACCGACGAGCCCGAGTCGGCCGAGTTCCCGACCGAGGATCCGGTCACCGAGGAACCCGTCGCCGAAGAGGACGAGGACGAGGTGGACTCCGCGGAGCTTCTCTACGAGGACGCCGCCGCCGAGGACCAGCCCACCGACGAGTCCGAGACCGAGGCTTCCGACGAGGAGTCGGAGGAGGACTCGAGCGATTTCTACGACCAGGAAGACGTGCTCGAAGCGACCCCGGAGTTCCTCGAGGAGACGCCGGAGCACGATCGTCTCTGGTTCGAGCAGAAGGAACCCAAGGACTTCGACTTCGGGGACTGAGTCCCCGGGTTCAGCGGATCGTCGCCGACCAACGACCGGATCGGCGACCCACCTCGATCGGGAGGCCGAAGCACTCCGAGACGTTCTCGGAGGTCAGGGTCTCCTCGATCGTTCCCTGGGCGAGAACCTTCCCGCCCCGCAGCAGCAGTCCGTGGGTGACGGTCGGCGGGATCTCCTCGAGGTGATGGGTCACGGTCACCGTGGTGAGGCTCGGGTCGTGCCCGGCCATCGCGACCAGGGCGGAGACGAGCTGTTCGCGGGACGGCAGGTCGAGACCTGACGCCGGCTCGTCGAGCAGCAGCAGGTCGGGGCTGGCCATCAGGGCCCGGGCGAGCAGGATGCGCTGCCGTTCCCCCTGGGAGCACTCGCCGAAGCTGCGGGTCGCGAGATCGTCCAGGCCGACCGTGGTCAGCAGTTCCCGCGCTCGGGAGAGATGGCTCTCCTCGAGGCGCTGATGCTGGAGCGCGATGCTGTTGAACGCGCCCGACTCGATCGTCTCCAGGACCGGCCGGCGAGGCGGGATCGCCCGTGAGGTGCGGGCGTCGACCAGGCCGATGTCCTCCCTTAGCTTCCTCATGTCGGTGGCGCCGAGCCGCCGGCCCAACACGTCCACGGTTCCGTCGGAGGCGTGGGAGTCGGCGGCCGCCAGGTGAAGCAGGGTCGTCTTGCCCGCTCCGTTGGGACCGAGCACCACCCAGTGCTGCCCCAGCTCGACCAGCCAGTCGATGCCTTCCAGCAGGTAGACGCGACGGTTCAGCTTCGCCGACCACCGGAACACGTCGACTCCCTCGGCCCGCACCACCTCCTGACCGGCGCCACCGCCGGTCTGATCGAGCGCGTTGGCGAGATCGTCGATCGACACCGGCCCAGGCTATCTGCGCCAACCCTCCGGCCGCATTGACAACACATAGAATCCCCTCCCCCTGGGGCCATAGCTCAGTTGGCAGAGCGCCTGCTTTGCAAGCAGGAGGTCGTCGGTTCGATCCCGACTGGCTCCATCCCAGTGGGCATGGGAAATAGGTGCGCCGGGGAACTTCAAACCAACCCCGCATATCTGCTCCATTTACTGCACTAGTGCCTCAAATCAGCTCGATATGCGCGGATATGCGCCGATTTCTCTCGATTCCGGCCCAGCTTCGGGCTCGTGGCGCGATATGTGTGGGTACCAGCGCGGCCCGTCGGCCGCTGGGACCGAGACCATCCCTGGCCGGATGGGAAGGAGCACGAGATGCACGACGACGAGAAGAGCCATCTGGACGAGGACGAGCCGGAGATCAACTGGGGCGAGAGCCTGGAGCAGGTCGTGGTCGAGATCAAGAACATGCTCCCGCTCTTGGAGTCCGCGTTCAGCGGGGTCGAGTACGCGGCGGCAGCGCTCCGGGCGGAAGAGTTCGGATTCGACAGGTTCACGGTCTTTTGGCCGACGCTGTTCCCTAAAGATACGTATGGGATGGCATGGAGCGACGACCCAGAGTTGGTCGCTGGGATCGAACCGCCGCCGGACCTGAGCCCCGGTTGGAAGCTCGACCCGCATTACGGAGACCGGGTGAGGTACTGGAACGGGGAGGAGTGGGACTTGGTCTCTGCCCCGGCTCCGGGGAACCTCGACCTCTACAAGCGCATCGCGGCGGGTGAGGACGTGGACGAGGTGCCGGAGGCGGTGTCGATCCATCCGGCCAGCTCGAAGGAGCCGAACCCGCTCGTGGAGATGCTCACGAAAAAGCCGGACGAAGATCTTGGCTAGACCTGAGAAGTATTCGATTGCTTGACGACGGCAGACCTAACTGTCGCCGCGACCATAGAGGCGTCGTCGTGCTCCCAGACTCGTATGACCGTCCAGCCGGCCGCGGCGAGGCCGAGGTCCACCTCTCGGTCTCGGGCCTTGTTTCGCTCGAGCTTGGGCTTCCAGTAGTCACTGTTCGCCTTCGGGGTGGTTCCGTGCTCGGGGCAGCCATGCCAGAAGCATCCGTCGATGAAGACAGCGACCTTCTGCCTTGTGAAGACGACGTCCGGTTTCACGAGTCGGTTCGGCAGCCGGATCGGATGATGCTTGCGAAAACGAAGTCCGAGCCGGTGAAGGGCAGATCTGACCGCGACTTCCGGCTTCGTGTCCGCGCGACGATTCGCCCGCATCCGAACGGACACCTGCTCACTGGTTGGGTGCGGGTAGGGAAGGCTCGCCATAAGGTCGAGAGTAGTTGCTTCGGGGTCTGGTCGAGGTCTTTCAGGGACGTGGCTGGAGCGAACATATGTCCGATGCTGAGGGCACAATGAGGTCTGTGGAAAGCTCAGGTCAACTTAGTGCTGTTTCGCTCTACAGCGGGGCTGGAGGGCTCGATCGCGGCTTCGATCAGGCAGGGTTCTCGATCAAGTGGGCGATCGACAACGACCCCTGGGCCGTTCGCACCTACACCGAGAACCTGGACTCTGTCGCGGTCTGTGGCGATGTGCTCACGACTGTTCCACCGACCGGCTTGAGCCCTGACGTGGTCTTCGGTGGGCCACCGTGCCAGGGCTTCTCGGTCATTGGTCGAATGGATCCCGGGGACCCTCGAAGCCAGCACGTCGAGCACTTCATGAACGTGGTCGAGGACCTGAGCCCGAGGGCGTTCGTGATGGAGAACGTGAAGGCTCTGGCAGAGAACCCAAGGTGGGCTCAGGTACGCGAGAAGCTCGTATCTCGCGCCGAGCGGTTGGGCTTCGAGGCCGAGATCTTCGTGCTGAACGCGTCCCACTACGGTGTCCCGCAAGCCCGGGAGCGCATGTTCCTCATCGGTATCCAAGGTGCACGACCCACCAAGCCGGCGCCTACGACCGAGGATGACCCGCCAACCGTACGAGAGGCACTGGCTTCGCTACCCGCGGTTGGGCAACCTGGCAACGACGGGGTTTGCTCGGCTCGGGTGGTGCCGGCCCGAAACCCGATCATGCGACCCACGGCCCATGCCGGCAGCCTCCTCTTCAACGGCTCCGGTCGCCCGCTGGACCTCGACGGGCCAGCCAAGACGATCCCCGCCTCAATGGGCGGAAACGCCACCCCAATCATCGATCAAGAAGAGCTTGAGCATGGCGCCGACCCTTGGGTCGTCGAGTACCACGAGAGGCTTCAACGAGGAGGCAAGCCTCGCCTTCGCGCCCCCAAGCGTCTCCGGAGGATCACGGTCCAGGAAGCCGCAGCCCTTCAAAGCTTCCCCCCGGAGTGGAGCTTCCAGGGGTCTCAGGTGGCCCAGTACAGGCAGATCGGCAACGCCGTGCCACCCCTGCTCGCCGAAGCCGTAGCCGCGCACGTTCAGGTGACCCTCGAAGGGATCGTGGACCCATCCAGATCAGAAGATCAGCTGCTCGCCGCGTAAGGCGGCTCGAGGCTAGCTTTCCTGTTGCCGGGTCCACCGCTCGGATATCGCGGCCCAGGTCTCGATCGATTCATCCGCGACCCTGATGTCCCGAAGTGCCTCTGCGAAGGCACGAGGCAAGACGGAGCAAAACTCATCGAATGACGCAACGCTCCCGATGAGCGCTTCGTGCAGAAGCTCCCTTGATCCTTCGACGATCCGGAGCATCACATCATGGTCCCGCTCCGCTCGCCGAACGACAGTGCGTCGATCGAAGTCGACGCGACCGGGTGGAAGGACCGCGAGCAGCGCGTGCCTAACCCCCTGATCCAGCACATCACGAACCAAGGTGTCAGCGGTTGCGTCCGACGTAACAAGCTGCTTGACCTCTGATCCGATCACGAGCTCCTTGCCGCGCTTGATCGGGATGTCGATGCGCCTCGGATCATTTCGAGAAGGAACGTCGGCATCGAAGCCTGCGCTTCGGAAGGCCGCGGCCACGAGTGCCATGCCCCTCGCCCCGTCCTCGGGATCAGCCGAGACGAAAGCGTCGAGTACTTCGACGAGGTCGGTGAGTCGAGGCGGTTGATCGAGGGTCTCGGGTATCTCTCCCACCGCTGCGCCTGGAGCAATCTCCCGTCGAACGCGGATATAGGCGGCGAACGCCAAGGTCGCCTCTTCCTGATCCATTTGGTTGATGTCTGGAAGCCAGGTGAGGATCACCTGGAAGAACGGCTTATGGGCCTTGGTGATGCGATCCAGCGCGATGTCCCAGCGCTTCGACCCGATGAGGGTTCCGTGATTGATCGGATCCCGGTCGCTGCTCGACCCGATGTCGTAGCCGTAAGCGTGCCGCTTTTCTCCCAGCGCCTTGGCCGAGCTTCGGAGCGAGTAGGCGCCGGCGCTTCCTTCCTGCTTCTGGATGACGAACGCGTCGATGTTCGGATCAGCCGCCTTGGCGAGGAGGACCGCACCAACCGCGGCGATGAACGCGACAGACGGACTTTCCCCAAGGCGTCGAGCCCGATCAAGCCACTGCTCTGGAAGCTCCCGATTGCTGGTTGCGAGAAGGTACGCATCATCCAGGGCACGCTCCAGATCCTCCGTGCGTAGCGAAATGGTCACCGCGAGAGCGTAGCTGTCCACCCGGACTCACCCTGCAGCTGTCGAGGTGGGTGAGTCGGGTTGAGCGGCCAATATTGTTTGGTAAAGATGGCGAAGGCGAAGACAGCTTCGAAGGATCCGAGGACGAAGGCCGGCACAGAGGTCACTCCCGAGATCGCTGACATCCTCGCGGCTGAGGCTGAGCGGGGCTATGACCTCTCGAAATCGAAGCGGCGCCGGGTTGGTCGTCCCTCGTCCCCGAGGCCGCCACACGCGACGTGAAGTCCTGAATCGGATCGAGCGGCGAGTCGTGGTCAGCGTTGTGTAGCCAGCGCGGAGGCGATCAGGGTCGAGCCGAGAGCCGTCGGGACAAGCCACTAGCCGTGAGCGGCGCCGGCCAGCGGAGGCTCGGCATCGACCTGCCGGAAGGCCCGCGTGAGAACCAGATCGGCTTCCCCGGTGAACGGATTGGGCGCATCTTCAATGTGACGCATGGATGTCGGCAAAATAAAAACGCCGCAATCCCAGTCCTGATGGGGAAAACTGGCGGTTGGCTCCGGTCGTGTGAGGAAGGGACAGGGGAAGCCACGGGGGAAACCACGCCGGAACGTCTTGACCCGGCCCGTTTGCCCCGCCTCGCCCGAGATTCGGGTTGGGTTTCTGGTCCGTGCCGCGATATTTTCGAGGGACCGGACAAAAAGCGGCCGGGGCGACGGTGCAACGTCCCCCGGCCTGGCGCCGAAGGAGGACCTTCGACGCGAGACACAGACTAGCCCCGCTGGATCGGTGTGTCGCCGCGTTGCCTTCTCGACGTCGGACGCGAGAGGACACCGATGGCAACCAAGACAAGCGGCAAGGTTCTGGAGCGACATTGGAAACGAGGCCGCGGGTACGCACTGCGGTTCTCGGCCTACGGCAAGCGGCGGTATTTGACGCTCGGATTTGAGCGTGACGGCTGGACCTTGGAACGAGCCGAAGAAGAGTTGGCGAACGTGATGGCCGACGTACGCCGTGGTATCTGGGTGCCGCCCAAGAAGGACCGCGGACGGGCCAAGCCGGGTGAGGAGGAGATCGAGGTACCGATCTTCGGTCCCTTCGCTAGCGACCTTGTCGCAGCCCGCCGAGGTGAGGTCGCACAGCGCACCATCGAGAACGCAGAATGGGCACTCGGATACACACTTGACTTCTTCGCCGACTGGACCCTTCCTGAGATCGACGTGCAGGCCGTGGACGACTTCCGCCGCCACATGATGAGATTGTCGGAGTCACGTCGTCTAGCAATCGAGCGCCGCAAACCGCTACTCGACGAAAACGGCAACCCGCTCCGGCCGCTCGCGCCCAGGACGATCAACATGACGATCGACTTCCTCCGGTGGGTCCTCTCGATAGCCCGCGAGTACGGACACATCACCGAGAACCCGGCAGTCGGAAAACGTCGTCGACTCAAGACAGAGCGCAAGCCGCCGGTCCACCTGGACTCGGCAAGTCAAATTGAGGCGGTGCTTCGTGCGGCTGGTGAACTGGATCAGAACCTAAGATTTCTTATCTCCGACCGCTTGGCGGCCATCGCCACGCTGATTTTCGCCGGCCCACGTGCTCACGAGCTTTGTCACTTGCTCTGGCGTGACGTGGACATCGCTGCCGGTCGCATCTTCATCGGTCGCTCGAAGACCCAGGCTGGGCTCAGGGAGATCAAGCTCATGCCGATTCTGCGGGACATCCTCTCCGCGCATAAGGCAAACGCCTACCGATCTGGCCCGGACGATCTCGTATTCCCGACCGGCACTGGAGGGATGCGCGACCGAAACAACCTCCGCTCTGCCGTACTCGGCCCAGCCTTCGATCGGGCCAGCGAACTACTCGTCGCCAATGGGGAGGTTCCCCTTCCGAAAGGGCTCTCCACCCACAAGCTCCGACACACCTTCGCGTCGGTGCTGATCGCCTGCGGGGAAGACCCAATCTCGCTCATGACCCAGATCGGCCACACCGACCCCGGATTCACCCTGCGGGTTTACGCGCACATGATGAACCGCGACCCGGAAGAACGAGCTCGACTCAAAGCACTCGTGAAAGGTGAGCGGTCCATCGTCTCTGTACCTACTCGCGGGCTTCGATCTAGGGATTACGAGCAGCCGATCCTCAGGGCCTTGGCCGATCTCGGCGGCAGTGCCACCCGACGCGAGATCGCCGACCAAGTCCACGCAGACCTCGCCCCGAGAATGACCCCCGTTGACCTGGACAGAGTGCCGAGCGGCATGCAGCGCTGGCAGACCCACCTGTCAAAAGCGAGAGCGAACCTAATCCATCAGGGGGTGCTCAGAGCCGATTCTTCTCGAGGCAGCTGGGAACTCGATCAACAAGCAGTTCAGGCAAAATGAGCCCCGGCATCCGAGCTAGCGTAGGCCAACGAAGGCCCAACTGGGGATGACCCTGGCGTCGCACAGGATCTGGCCCAGAAGCATGCTAGTCGTGCCTCAAGGCGACAGAAATCAAGAAGTCGAACCAGGTCGGGGAGTGCTTGACGACGTAGTCAGGGGCACCTCCGGCACGGACCGCGAGGCCTTCTCCGAGTTCGCCGTCAGTTTCAATATCGAGTGGGAAGGAGGCATTGTGGACCAGTTCGCAGCGAACCCATTTGTAGAGCAGCCACTCGACGGGACGTTGCTCTCCGCGGAATTCGATACTCCACTGAATCGACAGCGCTTCGCGAATCATGCGGGGAAATGCCTCGTTGTCTTTGACTCCGGGGTAGATCTCGCGGGCGCGTGCGGCTACAGCGACACAGGCTAGTAGTCCCCCTTCGCGCCGGCCCTGCGTCCAGAGGAGATTGGCGTCATGGATGCGTTCGGATGCTCCGCTCAACTTGGCTTGTTCCGAGTGACGTGAACGATTGATCCCGCAGCTCGGTGATGACGGAGGACATCTCGTGCTTTCTCGATATCCCCGTGGAAACTCTTGATCAGTCGAGTCTGACCTTCATGCATGAGGTCGCCTTCCGTCACCGATCCTCGTTGACAGCGTTCGGTGGATGTACGTACTGCCTCGGTCACTTGGTACCACTCGTCCTCATCTAGCAGCCGTGCCAAGACGCTCCGATTCTCTGCCCAGACTGATTCGTTGAATACCGTGCAGTCGATCCGGGGCCAGTTTTGGTCCACCAAGCTTCGGGAGATCGCGATCTGAACATTGGAGAATTGCTCGTCGAGCAGGCGAGCGGCCGCTCGAAGCTCGATGAGTTCTGCTTCCCGAGCGCGGCGGTCTTGGTGTTGGCGTGCTTCGGCGGCACTCTTCCTAGTGACCTTGGCTCCCCACCACACTCCCACTGACCCGGTGAGGATCGGGGCGATGGTGGCGAACACATCGACGGTGGTCACCCCGATCCTCGCCAGCTCACGTCGTCTTCTAGCGTGGCCCGGCGCTGGTTTCGAGAGTTGCGTAGTTAGGTTCTGGAACGCAATCTTCCAGTAGCCCGGCGAGCTGGAACATCAGGAAGAGCATCGTGAACGTGGCGCTTCGCGCATCTCCCACGTGCACTGGCTCGTTCTTCTTGCTCTCTGCATGGACGAGTCGCTGGATGACTCCGGTGGTGGCCTCCCAGGTAGTGCCCATGGCTTCGAGGTAGGCCCTCTTTTTCTCTCCGAGGTCGGGTCGATACATGGCAATGACTGCACCAACTCTCTTGTTGACCTTCTCAACATCGCTCTCTACATCGGGAGGGTCGTGTGCTTCGACCAAGGCCGTGGCGAATCTAAGCTGGGCGGTTCGCAGATGATGTCCAACGGTCTGAAGGTTGGCGTTGCTAGAGGGCTCCCTGAGCGCCGCTTCTGCTGATTCCCACGCTTCGTACGCGCCGGGGAACTCCGCCCTGAAGCCATCACTGGAGACGAGACGCTGAACCTCGTCAGTGGATCGTTGAAACCCATCGCTATCAGCCTCCCGCGCAACGGCACGGCCACCTTCCGAGATCATCAGCCCATAGGGGGAATGCAGCCCTCCCGCCAACTTGAAAAATGCTTGGTCGAAATACCTCGCTTGATGGAGACGCTTGATTCGCTGGGTGGCTATATCGGCGTTGTACGAGACTCCCATCGCGGCGAGCTGATCCGCGATGTCGGTTCCGTCTACTGAATCGTCGGGACCGTTGGTCAGGCGGTCTGCGGCAATGAGAATGTCGATGTCGAGCTGGTCCATCCTGCGCTCGGATGGTAGTCCCGAGCACGGCAGAAAAATTTAACGCCGATTGAAGCAGCAGCGCGTAGACGAATGCGAACGGCTGTGGCTACGCTTCTCGGCGTGGCGACCGAGGAATTCCACGATGATCTGCGTCTTGATTCCCGTGTTGAACTGGGCGGAAAGAAAGGCAACTACGCCTGGTTCGGCCGGAATGTCCTTCAAGGCTTGATCGATGGGATCGAGGACTTTGTCGAGGAGCGTCAACCTCGCTGGGAACGACGAACCCACCGAATTGGTTCCCCGGTCATGCTTGGTTGTTCGCCGTGGGTCAACGACGACAAGCTGCTGAATGCGATTGAGGCGCTGCCAGGCGCCTGCGTTGTCATCAGCAAGTTCCCTCGGACGGCTGGTGGTGAAGCCGGGACTGATCGACTACTCGAGGTCAATACGCGAAGTAACGGCATCCCGCTCCGCGCTCTCTCCGGTCTAGGCGACATGGCACCACGGGTTGACGGGAAGCCACGGCTCATCGGACCATACGACGAGATTCATGAAGAAGATGCTGCAATACCAACGTTCCGCTCGATCGGGTTCCGAAAGTCTGGCCGCAACCGACCGCCGATTGCTCACGCGAAGCTCGCTCTGCTCGGGAACATCTGCTGGACCGATGAGCACCCCGCCGGCGGAGTAGACGACTACATCTGGTTCTCTCCTCGGCGGCTATGGGTGTCGTCTGCGAACTTCACCTACGGATCGCGGCGAAGTTTGGAATTCGGCTATTGGACAGAGGAACCTGACCTCATGCATGCGGTCATGAGGTTTCTCGTCGGTTTGATCGGTGCCTCAGAAGAGATCGACTCGATGGCCGACGCGATAGACCCGGAATTCGCGCGTGTCGAGTACGACGATGCTGCGATGGTCGAGGCGTTGATCGAACTTGGGCGCGTACGCGAAGACTGGCTTGTCGCGTCCGATGAATACCTTGACGACTGACCCTGACGGTGCCAGCGATGACCGAACGACGACGAGATCTAGGAGATTGCGCTCGTGGGCAAGGGGTAATCGCGATTTCTTCGGGGATCTTTATGGGTCGCCAGATGCTCTTGTTTTGTGCCGTCGATTGTAGGTCCGCCTCTAAGCCCCCGAGTTGGGGCGCGCGATGGCTGCCCGGAGGGGTTTCTTCGTTTCAGTCTTACGCTTTTCGGCTTCGCGCTGTCTCGCTTTTTTGACTTTCTTGATCTCTTCGAGCAGATCCCCCAGTACGTTGAGGCCTTCTTCCAGTTCGTCGAGAGTGGGCGGGTCTGACCCATCTGCCCGAGTGCGATCGTGAACCCAAGGTGAGTTTGCGCTCATGCCTTTCTCGACGAGTTTCGGTACAGGGTCATCTAGTACAACGTCTTTCATCCTTGACGTCTGTACGTCATCAACTCTTCGAGTGACCACCTGACCAAACACGTCATCCTCAACCGCACGTTCGAATGCGCCACGAAGGTCTTTACAGAAGCTAGCGGCTCTTTCTCGCTCGGCTTCGACGTTTCCTTCGAGATCTTCCGCCCTCATCGCTACGAGTCGGTCGCGCAAAGCGCCCAATCGGTCCTTTGCCGTGAGCCCATCCCAAGGCAGGCTTGGCTTTACCTGGCCGGCTCCGTTCGCATCTTCAACGACGTGCTGGATGGTTATCTCTGCGGACAGGAAGTCGCTCTGTCGCTCCAGCTCTCTTATGGACGAAAGGTCATGGGTGAACACGATGACCTGGCGGTGATGGCTTGCCGCAGCGAGGGATTTTGCGATGTGTCGGCGCCCTTCCTGGTCCAGTGATGTCACCGGATCGTCCAAGACGATGGGGGAGCCTGCCGGTAGATGCTGCTGTTCCACCATGAAAAGTGCCAGCGAAACGCGACGCTGCTGTCCCTCGCTCAAGACTGATGCTAGATCGACGCCTCGAAGGCGACTATCTGAAAAGGCGAGCCTTATGTGGGCGACGCCGGAAATGGTCCGTACCGTGGGTTCAATGTCAAGTCCACCGAAGCCGAGTTGCTTGAGTTCGTTGACCAGTTCGGTTTTCAGTTGGTCGCTAACGAACTGTTTCGTGAGCCGAGTGATCTGGCTGCTGACACTGCCGGTTGCCGCAGAGTTGCGGTGGTCTTCGAGATGAGCTTTCTCTACGAGCGAGTCTCGGTAGGCGACGATCGTGTCGCGGATCTCCGCAACCGCTTGCTTGGCTTCTAGCTCTTCAAGCCTCCCGGCGACGCGCTTCTGTTCGGGATCTTCTTCCAGTTCTTGGTGACGTTTATGGTCGGTGTCGCGTCCGTCAAGCCATGTCTCCAGCGCTTCGAGATCTAGCTCAGGAGATTCGCTGTCAACATTCTCTCTTCGGATCTTCTCGATGAAGTTGTCTACGTCATTGAGCCACTGATAGATCGACTTGGCCGGCTCCGAGTCGCGCCCCCCGAGCTGGTTGAGAATTTGACTGTGCGTCGCGCGAAACACCGAAAGCTCGGGAAGTTCGCGTAGGAAATCGTCGATGGCTCGTCCTGCCTTGTCGAGTTGTTGGCTGAGGTTGTTCTTGACGAACTCATCGAAACGACGTAAACGGCTGGCGGCCTGCTCATCCAGTTCTTGGAGACAAAGCGGGCAATGACCCTCGTCGCCTTCTGGCGGAACGGAGCAGTCATGCTCTTGACCAAACGCTTGGGCTGCGTCCCAGAGGAGCCTCCATTTTCCTCCACCAATCCCAGCAACCGGCTCGCTTTTGAAATCGTCGGCAGCCTCTTTCAGCGCCTCTGCGCAGGTATCTCGATGGCTGATCATCTGTTCAAACCGAGCCATAGTCTTCTCGTCGGTCTTTGCCTGAATATCGGCTAGTCCATCCTTGAGCGCCTTACCTGCCGTGATATCCCGACTAGCGCTTTCCCTTAGGGCCGGCGCCTGCTGACTTTCGATCTCGGCCTTCTCACGTTTGAGCTTGGCTAGCTCAGTCGCCTCCTCATCGCTGAGATTTGCGATGTTGTCGATCTCTTGGCCAGTCGTTTCCTTGGATATCGATTCAAGGAAGTCCCTGACCTCACCCGTCTTGGGGAAGGCCGTCAGGTCCATGGGCTCCTTCTCGACATCCGCGATCTTCTGATCCAGGATTTCCTTGATGGCATCAAGTCCGCCGACGTAGTCGCGAAGCGCTCCTAGGACTCCCGGCAGGTAGTCGATCTCGTTCTCGTCTCTGACGTAGCTGCGGCTTGCCGACGAATCGAAGACACAGATTCGAGCCAAGTCGCCGTCTGGATCGCTACTGAAGTCGACGGTGGCAGCGTGATTCTCCGACCCAAACCCATAATGAATCGTCGCTGACGGAGCATCGCTCGACCGTGTCAGTACGTTCCCAAGCACCTCTTCGCGATTAAGTGATCGCCCAACGTGTTTAAGGACTCGGGAGTATCCGGTTTTGCCGGCGCCGTTCCGTCCGTACACAACATTCAGTCCAGTCTCTGAGAAGGCGAGAACTTGTCCTTCTGAAAGAGCGTTTACGTTGACGACCTCGCAAATCTGCTGGATAGACAAGGGGTCGGTCGTTGTCACCGCTCCGGGGATGTCGGTAAGGGTGAACTCCTTGGATTCAGGTTCCTCGACGGACGGGTTGGTCAGTAGCTTTGCGACTTCCTCCACGTCAGTCTCGGAGAGCGGTCCTCTGGCACATCTTGCAAACAGATCCTGCTCCCAGGGAGTCAGCTCGTTGGCCCACTCCAAAACTCGTTCTTCTAGCGTCATTTCCAACGCAGCCCCTATCCCTTCAGAATCGACTGGGAATTCCTTCCCGAGACTCTTTCTCTATGGCTAGCTTGTCATATGCCAAGCGACGGACGTTCGTGGTGATCGGAAAGCTGACTCCATAGGAGGAGGCTGGGTACTGGCGGGGACCTCGGACGCGATCCCAGCGCCGGTTCCCGACAACCACGAGGTCAAGAGCGGAACGCTTTCCAGCATTTGTGGCCACCGGTCTCAGCTGGGACGAGTTCGTTCGGCTTCTCAGATAGCCAGGCCAGCAGGGAATTCAAACCGTCGAGGCTGGCGGCACGAAAACCGGGCACTAAAGGCCGTTAGTGCCAGCAACCCACGCATATCGGCGCATATTCGGGCACTTAAGTGGTAGATGGGCCTGTTCGGACTTAGGGTAAAATCCCTGCAAATAGCCTATTTCTTGGGGATTTATGGTCACCGAGTAACACGGTTTGCAAGCAGGAGGTCGCCGGTTCGATCCCGGCTGGCTCCATCGTGCAGGAAGAGGAGAGGAGTGCTCCACCTGCGCTATCGGGTGCGCCGCTGACCGATCCGGCGGGCGCGGGTCTCGGACGAGTTGGGGCCACGGTCGGGCGACTATCAGTGCAAGGTTGGCTTCAGACGCAGGCGGCGGATCGCCTCGGGCTCCGGTCGCGCAATCGCCGGGCGGCGAGCACCCGTGCGGTACGGTGCTGACGCTCTCGAACCGCAGCCGATTGGAGGCCGCCGATGTCTGACACCACCTGCCACATGTCGATCTCGCTCGACGGTTTCGTCGCCGGGCCCGACCAGAGTCGGGACAATCCGTTGGGCAAGGGCGGCCGGGACGTTCATGAATGGCATCTCGGCGACGAGCGGGAGAACGAGGCCGACGCGATCGCCGAGAGTTGGCTCATGCGGCCGCGCGGGGCCTACGTCATGGGCCGCAACATGTTCGGCCCGATCCGCGGCGAGTGGGACGAGGCGTGGGACGGATGGTGGGGCCCCGAGCCGCCCTACCACGCACCCGTCTTCGTGCTTACCCACCATGCCCGCGACCCGGTCGAGATGGAGGGCGGCACCAGCTTCCACTTCGTCACCGAGGGCTTCGACGCCGCCTACGCGCAGGCGAGCGAGGCGGCCGGCGAGGACGGCGTCGATATCGCCGGCGGCGCCTCGACCGTCCGCCAGGCCCTCGCCGCCGGGGTGATCGACGAGCTCACGCTCGATGTGGCCCCCGTCCTGCTCGGCTCCGGCGAGCGGCTGTTCGACGGGATCGAGTCCTTCGGGTTCGAGCCGGTCGAGGTGCTCCACTCGCGGCTCGCCACGCACATCCGCTACCGCCGGTCCGAGTGACGGGCTAGCGCCTCGCGACCGGGATCACCCGGTCAGCCCGGCCATCGCCTCGGCGACCCGATCGACCTCCCCCTCGGGGATCGCGGTCGAGGCCTGCTCCAGCACCAGCAGCCGGGCGCCAGGGATCTCTTTCGCGAGCGCCTCGCCGTTGCCGACCGGGAAGAACGGGTCGCGGCGGCCATGGACCACCAGCGTCGGGACCTCGAGCTCGGGCAGGCGCTCGCGCCAGCGCGGACGGCAGTTGAGCTTGGCGAACACCATGCCCAGCTGATTGGCGGCCTGGACCGCCGGCTCGGCGCTCGGCGTGCGATCCCAGACGCGCCCCGCCGTCTCACCCGCGATGGCGGGGTCGTTGCCGAGCGCCTCCGCTCCGGCCGCCGCGAACTCCACCACCGCTGCCCGGTCGGACCAGTCCGGTTTCGGATGCGAGAACAGCGGGCCCATCGTCGCCGCGTCATGGTCGGGCAGATCCTCGTCGACCCGCCCCGGTGCGACCGCTCGCGTGCCGACGAGGGTCAGGGCCGAGAACGCCTCCGGGTAGTCGAGCGCGGCGACCTGGGCGACCATCCCGCCGACGCCGATGCCGGCCAGGTGCGCCGGCCGGTCGTCGAGCTCGCGGGCGAGCGCTGCGGCATCGGCCGCGAGATCGCGCAGCGTATAGGCGGGAGCCTCGGGGTCGACGGTGGTCGAGGCGCCACTGTCCCGGAGGTCGTACCGCACGACATGACGCCCCTCGGCGGCCAACGCTTCGCAGAGCGCGTCGGGCCAGGAGAGCATCGTCGTCCCGCCCGCGAGGAGAACCAGCGGCGCCGTCGGGTCGCCGAAGCGCTCGACACCGAGCTGCACGCCATTCGCCTCGATGATCGTCGATTTCACGGTTTCCTTTCGTTTGCTCGAGACGGCTCCTGGGCCGTCAAAAGCTCAGACGATCGGGCTCCGTGAAACTCATCGGTACCCATTGGTTGACAAATCCTGAGCATTTTTGACTATCCTTGAACTGTCGCGTTTTTGAAACTCACGGCAACGCACTCGACGCCACGGCGGGCGGGCGCATAAAGAGCGACGGGCCAATGGGGCCTTGCCGGGGAGACAGAGGAGTGGGAGAGAGTGAAGAATCGAGCCGAATCAAGGCTTGTGGCCACGCTTATGGCGTTGGCCGCGATCGTCTTGCTGGGCGCTTTCAGTGCTTCCGGGGCGGCAGCCGCGGACAAGTACGAGCAGCTGGACCAGCAGCTGCAGCAGAAGACGCAGGAGTGCAAGGCGCCGCTGACCCGGGCCACGCAGAAGGTCAACCAGGCCAACGGCAAGGTCAAGCGGACCAGCAAGAGCGCCAGGCTGGCCAACAACAAGGTCAAGAAGGCCAAGAAGAAGGCCAAGAAGGCGCGTGCCCGCCACAGCGCCAAGCTGACCCGGAAGGCCAAGAAGCAGCTCCGCAAGGCCAAGCAGCGTGCCCGGAAGGCCCAGCGTAATCTCCGCAAGGCCCGGACGCAGCTCCGCCAGGCCAAGAGCCCGATCGCAAAGCTGAAGCAGCAGTCGGCCGCCTGCGTGCAGGAAGCCGAGAAGGCCTACAACGAGGCGCTGTCGCACCTGGCGCCGAGGCGTACCGAGAAGGCCCCCTACGAGGGTCGAGGCTCGGTTGGTGACGCCTACGTCACCGGCGCTCAGGAAGGCCAAACCCTGATGCTGATCAACGACGACGAGCAGGTGGTCGCCACCGGCACCGCCGACAGCTACGGCTCGAAGATCTTCTACGAGGTGCCCCCGGGCGACGGATACTCGGTCCGCACGGTGGTCGACGACAAGACCGTGCTCGGCACCGACAAGTTCGAGGTGCTGGATGTCGACGAGAACCCGCCGCAGTCCTTCTACGACGGCAAGACCCTGCACGAGGGCCTCAACTACGTGACGATGCGTGACGGCATCGAGCTGGCGATGACGGTGCGTCTGCCCCCGGGCAAGACGCTCGCCGACGGCCCGTTCCCGACCGTCATCGAGCACTCCGGGTACGGCACCGCCGGCCCGCACGACCTGCTCCAGGCGGTGCTCACCGGCGGCGACCCGCTCGCCCCGGACACGTCGACCGCGGTCGGCGCCCTGATCGCCCCGCAGGCCGGCTTCGCCTCGGTCTCCGTGCAGATGCGCGGCACCGGCTGCTCCGGCGGCGCCTACGGGCTGTTCGACCTGCCGACCACCTACGACGGCTACGACATGGTCGAGACCGTCGCCAACCAGAGTTGGTCGACCGGCAAGGTCGGTCTGGTGGGGATCTCCTACTCGGGGATCAGCCAGCTGTTCGCGGGTGGCACCCGTCCGCCTCACCTGGCGGCGATCGCCCCGATGTCGGTGACCACCGACATCTACACCGGCACCGGCTACCCGGGCGGCATCTTCAACCAGGGCTTCGCCCTCAGTTGGGTGACCGACCGCGTCAACGACGCCAAGCCGACGCCGGACGGTGGTCAGCAGTGGGCTCGGGTCATGAGCACCACCGGCGACCCGGACATCACCGACCCCACGCTCCGCGAGGAGCAGAAGCAGCACTGCCTCGACAACCAGAACCTGCGGCTGCAGACCCGGGACGTCTTCCAGATGATCGAAGACAACCCGTACCGCACGCCGGGGGTCTTCGAGAACCGCTCGCCCGGCAAGTGGCTGGCGAAGGTGGACGTGCCCGTCTTCCTCGTCGGTTCCTTCCAGGACGAGCAGACCGGCGGCCAGTTCGGCAACGCGCTGGCCGGGTTGAAGGACAACCCGAACGTCTGGTACATGCTCCAGAACGGAGTCCACGTCGACTCGCTCGGTCCGAGCGTGATCACGGACTGGGCTGATTTCATCAACCTGTTCGTCGCGGACAAGCTGCCGGAGATGCCCGGCCTCCTGACCAGCCTGAGCCCGATGCTCTACGGGCAGCTGGCTGACGCGCCGGCCCTGCCGGTCCAGGAGTCGAAGTACTGCCCGGTGTCCAGTGGCATCCCGGGCTGCACCTACACCAGCGTCGCTCAGGCGAAGGCGGACTTCAAGGCGAACACGCCGCGGCTCCGCCTGCTGATGGACAACGGTGCGGCGACCGTCCAGGGACCGTCCGACCCGAACCCGGGTGCTCCGGCACTGGGCGGGATCGGCGCCAACTGGGAGATCGACCTGCCCGACTGGCCGGTGCCGAACACCCAGGCGGTGAACTACTACCTGGGTGACAGCGGCGAGCTCGAGCAGACCGCGCCTTCGGGCACGGACGAGGAGAGCTACACCGCCGACCCGTCGGCCCGACCGAAGCAGACGCTGCCCGGATCGGGTGACGCCGACGCCTGGAAGGCTCAGCCCCCGTACAACTGGCAGCCTCTGCCGGCTGGCAAGGGCCTGGGCTTCACCACCGACGCGCTCTCCGAGGACACGCTGATCGCCGGGCCTTCGAGCCTGGACCTTCAGCTCAAGTCCACGGCGCCCGACACGGACATCCAGGTCGCGATCACCGAGGTCAGGCCGGACGGCAACGAGACGTACGTCCAGTCCGGTTGGCTGCGTGCTTCCCACCGGAAGCTCGACACCGCCAAGTCGACGGCGCTGATGCCGGTTCCGACGCATCTCGAAGCGGACGGGGCGGACCTGCCCGCGGGCCAGTTCAGCGAGGTGCGAGTGCCGATCTTCCCGGTCGCGCACATGTTCCGATCGATGACGGCACCGCGGTCAACACGATCCAGATCGGTGGGGCCACCCCGTCGAAGCTGGTTCTGCCCGTGATCCCGGGCGTCGAAGCCCCGCCGGTCGGCGAGCCAGGTCATGACCTGCCCGCCCCGACGGCGCTCCGCGGCGAGCCCAACCGCACGTATCAGCCGGCCTCCAACGGCGGCTGATCGGGTCAGACACCACGATGAAAGCGGGGGCCGGAAACGGCCCCCGCTTCTCGTTGGTTCACCTTCGTCGAGGTCGGCGCGAAGGTCAGCGTCGTAGGCGGAGGTTCTTCTTCGCCTTCAGGGCAGCTCCGCCGTCGGGCTTGACGGTGCCCTGGACCGTGGCTACGAAGGGCTTGGAGCGGCGCAGCTTCCTGGCGACGGGGCCCTTGGCCCGCAGGCGGAGGACCCGGACGGCCCCGCCGGACTTGGAGGTGGCGGTGGCGAGGATCCGGCGCTTGCCGAGGCCGATCCGACGGGCGACCTTGCTCGAGACGGTGAGGCGCGCCGTCGCCCTCCCGGCGGGAGCGCCGGAGAGCCGGACGCGCAGGCCCGGCCCGAGCAGGGTCTTGATCCGGGGCTTCCCGAGCACTTTCAGCTTCAGGGCCGGAGTGGCGGGATCGGTCGGATCACCGGGGTCGGTCGGGTCACCCGGATCACCCGGGACGGTCTTCGGTCCTCCCCAGAAGGGCGTGTTCCCGGTCGCGACTCTTCGCGGGGCGCCGCCGGCTGCGTCGACCACCCAGATCCCGCCGTCACGTTCGAAGGCGATCCGCTTGCCGTCCGCGGAGAAGACAGGGTGGGTGTCCTCGCTCGCCCCGGGCATCAGGTCCCGGATCCTCGTGTGGGTCTGGGTCGAGTAGAGCGCGATCGTGCCGGCGACCGGCGTGCCGAAGCTGGAGGGCGCCGGGCCGTGGATCGCGACGACGGTCGAACCGTCCGGTGAGGCATCGGGGAAGGAGAGCTGCGAGTCCGGATCGGAGGCGAGCAAGGTGTCGCACATCGGCCCGCCGTCCACCGCCTTGCAGATCTGAGCCTTGAGCGTGCCGGAGTCGTTTCCGCGCAGCGTGACGATCGGCTCCTCGCCCATCCAGCCGGCCGTGGTCTGGTAGGTCGAGGAGGCCACTGCCGGCGGGTACTGTGGCGCCGGCGGCGGCGCGGGTGGTCCGGTGTAGACGTACGTGTACCAGCCGTAGCCGGCGAAGAACCAGGTCCAGAGCGCCTTGCTGCCGTTCGGCGAGATCTGCGGGTAGTCGTACACCTCGCCGGTGAAGAGGGCGGTCTCGGCGCCGCCGGCGAGGGGCGCCTTCACGATCCGGATCGGGTTCGAAGCGACCCAGGCCGCGGTCTTTCCGTCCCGAGTCACCCCGGCAACGCGACCGTCCGTCGTCAGCTGGCGCGGGCCGGCATCGGTGTCCGGGTCGATCGCGCAGACGTCGTACCCGCCGCATTGGTAGACGATGGTGGAGGCCGAGGCGGCCTCGGCTCCGGCGAGCAGGCCGAGAGAGACCGCCACGACAGCGATCGTTCGAGTGACGAATTGGCCCCCGCCGGCCATGTCCCGAACATATCGCACCACTTCTCCGGGCTTCAACGGGACGCCCGCCCGGCGGTCACCCGTCGAGGGCCGCCTTCGCCTCGGCGATCGTGGTGGCGCAGAGGTCCGGGTCGCTCCAGTCTGGCTCGAGGATGATCTCGTCGAATCCCAGCTCGGCGGCCTCGATCGCGCGGGCGATCAGCCTGTCGCGATCCTCCGGCCAGTCGCCGAGGATGAAGCTGGCCCGGAAGGGCTCCGCCGCTCGCGGACCGGCGGCGCGGAGCTCGCGGACCGATCCGATCTGGTCGGCGAGCTCGGCGGTGTCGTAGGTGTCGGCGGTGGCGAGGGCGAGCCAACCGTCGCCGCGCTCGGCGGCCCGGCGTCTTGCCGCCTTGCTCATCCCTCCGACCAGCAGCGGCGGACCGGGCTGCTGGAGAGGCGTCGGCTCCATGACCAGTCCCGCCGGAAGAGTCACGTGCTCGCCCTCGAACGGCGGCGGGTGCCCGGTCCAGCAGGCGCGCAGAGCATCGAGCTGCTCGTTCGCGCGGGCGCCGCGTCGGTGGAACGACCAGCCCAGCGCCTCCATCTCCTCGGCGAGCCAGCCGACGCCGCAGCCGAGCACGAGCCGTCCGCCGCTGAGGACGTCCAGGGTGGCGGTCGTCTTGGCGAGCTCGATGACGTGGCGCTGCGGGAGGATCAGGACCGCGGTGCCGATCGTCGCCCGCTCGGTGGCGGCGGCGATGAAGGCCAGCGAGGTCAGCGACTCCCAGATCGGGGTGTCGACCTCCCAGGTCGCCTCGCCGTCGGAGGCGAAGGGGTACGGCGAGCTCGAGTCCCTGATCTGGGCCAGGTGGTCGTCCACCCATAGCGAGGTCGCACCGGCCTCCTCGGCCAGGCGGGAGTGGCGGGCGAGGGCGTCACCCGTGGGGGCGGCCAGGCTCGGCGTCGAGATGACGGCGCCGAGCTCGGCCTTCGGGGCGGTATGCATGAGGCGAGGTTCGCACACCGACTGGTTCGGGTCAGAAACCTCGCCGCTTGAGCAGCTTCGAGCCGCCGTGGAACCGTTCCACCTGGAGTCGCGGCGAGTTCAGCTGCTGCCGGTTGCAGAAGCGGTCGATCTTCCACTTCTTCCGCGAGAACAGCCTGGTCTGGTCCGCGTAGTGCTTGGACCACGGGTTCTCCGCCGCCTGCGAGTAGGACAGAACCGTCCTGACCGGCGGGCACTTGGCGCCGGTCATCGAGGCCGCCATGACGAAGCTCGACCCGTGACGGATCGGGTCGAGCCCCTTGCCGTTCCACGGCGCGATCATCGCGTTGAAGGTTCCCTCCGGGTCGCCGGACCCGCCGTGAATCGGGATGTGCAGGTCCTTCTTCGGTGCGACCTGGTACTGGCGCAGGGTCGCGTCGAGGGGGATGCCCGCCTGGTTCAACTCGGTCACCGCCGTCGCCAGCGCGCCGGTCACGGCCGGGTTGTCGATATCCACCCCCGACGGCGTGTAGACGGCGTTGTCGACGTCGAAGGGCGTGGTGTAGGTGCTGGCCGCGGTCAGCGGGAGGTGGGCGCCGATCCGACTGAACAGGAGCGGCGCGTCCAGGGTCTCGCGGCCGTTCCAGTTCGCGAGGACCGGGCAGGCGGCACTGACGTCGACGCCGGCGATGACCGGATGAGCGGCGCAGTAGGCCGCCAGGGGTCCGCGGAACATCTCGCCCGAGAGGGTGCGGTCGTTCATGACCGTCGCCTGCAGCTGGGCCAGGGTGAACTTCCGGCCCTTGCGCCCGTCGGTGCCGGCGAGCCGCTGCTGCACCATCATGAGGCCCATCCTCGTCCGCAGCGAACGCGGGGTCTTCTCGGTGCCGAGGATCCGGGCGAAGCCGGCCAGGGGCTGCTTCGGGTTCGCCAGCCAGTGACTGTCGTTGGAGTTGGTCGCGTAGTCCCTGCGGATCAGGTACGGCAGCTGGCTCGGCGGCAGGATCCCCTTGGCAACGGCGCCGGGCGCCTTCTGCAGATCGCAGGAAGACCTTGAGCCGTCGAGCACCGGCAGGCCCAGCGTCTGGTACGCGATATCGCCGATGCCGGGGGTGTTGCACTCGGTGACCTTCGAGTCCGGCACGTTGGGCACTACGGACATGTCCGCGTAGAGCACGTTGCCCTTCGAGTCGGCCGCGGTCGTATGCACCCAGGGCAGGCCCTGGTCGCGCCTCATCACGCGCAGCAGCTGCCGCACGTTCTGGAGTCGGTTCGAGTCGTAGAAGTGGTTCAGGAAGCGGAAGTTCTCCGCGTTGACGTCGGCCATCGTGTAGGCGTGGGCGCTGGTCCACGGGAAGACGTTCTGACCGAGGACCGAGGTGGTCACGAAGCCGTGGACGGTCGAGTAGAAGGTGTGGCTGCGGGTCGAGAGCGTGCCGTCCGGCTCCTTGACCTGGACCTTCACCGTGGTCGAGTCCATCTTGCGGGGCTGGCCGTCCACGTAGTAGGAGGTCGGGTCTCCCGGGACCAGGTTCTCCTGGTACGGCACGAATCGGTAGGCGGTCGAGTAGGTGAAGCTCCAGGCCAGGTTCCTCGTGTGGCCGATGTTGATCGCCGGCGTTCCGAGCAGGCTGGCCCCGCTGGCGTTCACCTTCCCCGGGATGGTCAGCTGCGACTCGAACAGCCGCTCGGTGCCGGTCCAGGGGAAGTGGGGGTTGCCGAGCAACATGCCCTTGCCGGTGCTGGTCGCCTGACGGCCCAGCGCGACGGCGTTGGAGCCGATCGCCGCGCGGCCCTCCTCGATCGCCCGGAAGTCGGCCGCGTCGGGATCGGGGATGGACTCGCTCTGGTCGAGCAGGTTGGCCGGGGTGCCGGGAGGCGAGGCGCTGACGATGCCGTCGATCGCGGCGCCCTGGCTGGCCATGATCCCGAGCATGTAGAGGCGCATGTAGACGTCCGCCGTCGTGATCGGCCTGACCCAGGCGGCGCCGCGACAGGAGGGGTCGTGGATCTTGTCGACCCCGACCCGTCTCAGGTAGGCGTTGTACCCGGCGGCGTAGCCGCGGATGTCCTGCCTGACCTCGGGCTTCGGTCCGGCGGGGTACTTCTGCGCCAGCAGCTTTCGGACCACGCCGCGGGCGGCGATCATCTTGAAGAAGAGGTCGGAGTCGATGTTCTTGTAGACCCGGGCGTTGCCGGTGAAGTTCCAGGTCTCGTCGGGCCCGAAGTACTTGGAGCGCTCGCCACGGGTGGTGGTGTAGATCTGCGCCATCGGGCAGATGTTCTGCTTGGCCAGCGACCAGCCGTAGCCGTAGCCGAGCCCGTAGAACCCGTCGGCGATGATGTGCGGGACCCCGTACTCGGTGGTGCGGATGGTCACGCTGGGGACCGGCCCCCCGCTCTTGGCGCCCGCGTCGGCGGCGCCTCCCACCAGAACCCCGATCATCACGGCGACGATCGGAACCAGACGACTCGACCTCATCGGACCCTCTCCTTCCAGGCGCTACGAATCGGCTTCGTAGAGCTCCTCGATTTCCGCCGAGTACTTCTCGGCGATGACCTTTCGCTTCGGCTTCAAAGTCGGTGTGAGCTCGTCCCCGCCGGGCAGCCACTCGCCGGGGAGGACCTTGACCCGCTTGATCTGCTCGACCCGGGCGAGCTGCTCGTTGGCTCGCGCCACCGCGTCGAGGATCTCCTCCCGGAGGGCGGGGTCGTCCTCGTCCCGGCCGGCGAGGGCATCGGGCTCCAGCGTCACCAGCGCGACGTTGTAGGGGCGCCGGTCGCCGATCGCCACGGCCTGGGCGATCAACGGGCTCGCGCTCCTGATCCGCGCCTCGATGTTGGTCGGGGACATGTTCTTGCCGGCGGCGTTGATGATCAGCTCCTTCTTGCGGTCGACGATCCGCAGGTACCCCTCGTCGTCGAGCTCGCCGATGTCGCCGGTCCGCAGCCAGCCGTCCGGGTCGATCGCCCGCTCGGTCTCGGCGGGAGCGTTGAGATAGCCGAGCATCACGTTGGGGGCGCGCACGAGCACCTCGCCGTCCTCGGCCAGCCGGACCTCGGCGCCGGGGAGCGGAACTCCGACGGTCCCGATCTTCGGCCGCTCCAACGGGTTCGCGGTGACCAGCGCGCTCGTCTCGGACATGCCCCAGACCTCGTAGATCGGGATCCCGATCGCGAAGAAGAACTCCAGCACCTCCGGTGGGGTCGGGGCCGCCCCGGCGATCGCCCCCTCGAGCTGGTCGAAGCCGAGCGCCGCGCGCAGCGGGGCGAAGACCTGTTCCTCGTCCGCCTCCGTCTCGGCGGCGAGCTCGGGATCGACAGGGTCTCCGGCCAGCTCCAGGCGGACCCGGCTCACCCCGGCGGCGACGGCACGCTCGAACCGCTCCCGCTCTTCGGCCGGGGCGGCGCCGAAGCCCGCCTCGAGCCCCGCCTTCAGCTTCTCCCACACCCGGGGCACGGCGAGGAAGGCGGTCGGGCGCACGTCGGGCAGCGCCGCGATGATCTGGTTGTGGTCGGCGATGGTGGTGACGGTCGCCGCGCGGGGAATCGCCTGGTAGTGGCTGAACTCGCGCTCGGCCACGTGGGCCATCGGGAGATAGGACGGGATCCGGGCGCCAGGGCCGGGAGTCGGCACGAACTCCTCCCACATCCGCACCATCGACATCATGTTGCGATGGGTCAGCTGCACCCCCTTCGGCGGGCCGGTGGTGCCGGAGGTGTAGATCAGGGTCAGGACGTCGTCGGCTCCGACGCTCCGCCAGGTCTCTTCGAAGGGGAAGCCCGGCCTGCCGAGTCCCTCCAGCTCCTCGAGGGTCATTCCCTCCGACCCGTCGCCGTCCACGACGATCACCTGTCGCAGGGCCGGGGCGCCCTGGCGGGCCGAGAGGATGGCGGGAAGGAACTGCGACTCGGTCACTACCGTCCCGCATTCGCAGTCCCGGAGCAGATGCTCGACCTGGGTGACCGGGAACGTGTTGTAGATCGAGACCCCGATCGCGCCGAGATGCATCGCGGCCGTGTCGACCCAGTGGAACTCCGGCCGGTTGGTCAGCATCGTGGCGACCACGTCTCCTGCTCCGACGCCCAGCGCGGACAGTCCGGCCGCGGTCCGGCGCACCCGCTCGCCGTACTCGCTCCAGCTCAACTCCCACTCGCCGCCCGGCATCCGGAGCGCGGTCAGGTCGGGATGGTCCGCGACGGTCAGCTGGAAGGCCTCGCAGACCGTCTCCGCCCCGAGCGCGCGCATGGGCTCTGCCATCGGTTCCGGCCGTGCGAGACGGGCGATCATGATGGCGATGTTAGCAACGGGCGTTGTCAGCTACTAGGGGTACCCCCGATTGACCGCTCGATCAGGTCGACCCCGCGATCGACGATCTGCCCCGGTTCGGCCTCGATCGCCTGGCGCAGGTAACCGAGGTACATGCCGGTCAGCCCGCCGGCCAGGGCGACCGCCGTGAGGCGCATCTCGGGGCCCTCCGGATCGTCGCCCTCGCCGGCGATCAGGCCGGCCAGGATCGCGGCGAGGGTGGTCAGGCTGCGGCGCCAGGCCCGGGCCAGGGCGGGCTGCACCAGAGGCTCCTGCAGGAGGATCCTGGACCGACCCGGGTCCTCCTCGAAGAATCCGACGAAAGCCTCGACCACAGCTCGGATTGCCTGATCCCTGGAGTCGGCCGAGGTGAGCGCCTCGAGGATCCGTTCCCGGGCCTGCTGCTCGGCCCTCTCATGCACCGCCAGCAGCAGGCTCTCCCGGTCGGGGAAGCTCTCGTAGAAGTACCGCTCGGACAGTCCGGCGGCCCGGCACACGCCGCGTACGGTGAGGTCGCCGGCCCCCTTGGTGCCGACGATCTCCTCGCCGACCTCCATCAACTGCTCCCGCCGCACGGCGCGGCGGTCGTCGAGGGTCGTGGTCTCTCGGCGGCTGGGCGGCTGGGCGGACACGCCCCATCTTCTCATCAACCGGAAGCCTGTCCCATACGTACACAGACGTACTGTAGGCTGAACGGTATGACCGACTCCGAAGGCGCCCTCGCCCTGCCGACGCGAACGCCGAGGCGCCTGCCCCGCGGGCAGAACGCTCTCCCCCGGACCGTCGTCGCGGCGACCCAACGTCGGCGCCTCTGCGAGGCGGCGGCGCTGGTGGTCGCCGAGAAGAGCTTCGGCGGGACCAACGTCAGTGACATCGTGCGCGCCGCCGGGGTCTCCAAGACAGCCTTCTACGAGCACTTCGAGAACAAGGCGGAGTGTCTCCTCGCGGCCTACGAGGAAGGGATCGACGAGCACTTCCAGGCCGTGATCGCCGCTGCCGCGCGAGCCGACGGTGACCGGCTCGATCGCTTTCGCGCCTCCGTCCGCGCCTACCTGGACGGGCTCTCCCAGCATCCCGAGTACGCCCGCGTGTTCGTGCTCGAGATCCACGCGGTCGGCCCGGAGGCGGCGGTCCGTCGTGAGCGGGCGCAGCGCCAGTACGTCGACCTGATGCGCTCGTCCTACGAAAGTTTCCGCCGACACCGGCCCGGCCTCGGCCTGCTGCCGGACGAGGTCTTCGCCGCCGCGGTCACCGCCGGCAACGAGCTGATCGCCGAGCGGATACGGAGGGGAGGCGTGAAGGAACTGGGCTCGCTGCAGGGCCTGATCATGTACACCTACCTGGCCCTGATGGGGATGCCGGAGGAGGCGCGGGCCGAGCTCGGAGGGACGCGATGACCGACTTTCCCTGTTTCGAATGCCTGAGCTTGGACCTGGCCGACCGGGTCGGCACGCTGGTCCTCAACCGGCCGGACAAGCTGAACGCGCTCTCTCCCCAGATGCTCGAGGAGCTGATCGCCGCGGCCGGGTGGTTCGACGACCGGCCCGAGGTCAAGGCGGTCCTCGTCCGGGGTGCCGGGCGCGCGTTCACCGCCGGCTCCGACCTCTCGGCGACCGGCAACACCGGGCCGGGCAACGAGACCCTCCGCGAGGGCCTCGACCTCGGCCGTCGCATGATCGACGCGATCGCCGACATGCGGGCGCTGACCGTGGCGGCGATCCACGGCCATTGCGTCGGCGGCGGGGTCGTCCTCGCCTCGGCCTGCGACATCCGCATCGCCGCCGAGGGCACGCGGTTCGCGATCCCGGAGGTCGACCTCGGCATGCCGCTCACCTGGGGCGGCGTTCCCCGCCTGGTGCGTGAGCTGGGGCCGTCGCTGACCAAGGACCTGGTCCTCACCTGCCGGAGCTTCGACGCCGAGGAGGCTCACCGGATGGGGCTGGTGACCCGCCTCGTCTCGCCGGCCGAGCTCGAGTCGGAGGCCGGCGCCGTCGCGGAGAAGCTCGCTTCGCAGCCCGCCTACGCGCTGACGACCACGAAGCGGCATGTCGACGCGGTCGCCGAGGAGTCGGCCTCGACCCTCCAGACCTTCCGCGAGGTCGAGCTGCTGCTCGCCGCCCTTCAGGACGAGGAGTGCCAGGCGGCGATGGTCAGGGCCTTCTCCGGCGAGGGTTGAACCCCCGCCGGCGGCCCGACCGGGTCAGGGCCCGGACCAGCCGTTGCTGTAGCAGTAGCTCCCGCTCGCGCAGGCCCCGACCCCGTCGCCGGCCAGGAAGCTGCCCTCGTGGTCCCGGCCGTCGGTGGACTGCCACGGGTAGTAGTGGGAGTCCCCGCCATAGCCCCACTCCGGGCGCGGCGGCACGTTGAGGGCGGGTTCGACCAGGGAGCCCTGACCGAGCGTCCCGGTGAACGAGGGCGGGCCGCCGTCGTAATAGACGGCCGTGTTGCCGCCCGCGATCGGCGGGTCCGCCAACGGGATGTCCATGAACGGGTCGACGTCCCAGTGGCGGCCGGGGTTGACGGCGGGACCGTAGAGCTTGGCGCCGATCGTGCGGATCTCCACCTCGGCGGCGACGTTTGTGACCTGGTGGTCGCCGACCGCGAGCTGGAGCAGGACCTGATGCGGGGGCGTGTTCGGCAGCTCGTTGCCGGGCCGGAGGTTCGCGGCGTAGCCGTTGCCCTCGCCGCGGTCCCACATCAACTGGACCAGGCCGAGGCCGAGCGGCCGGACCTCCTCATCCGGGTAGTTGGCCCAGAGCCCGAGGTTGGGCAGGGAGGCGTAGTGGTCGAAGTCGACGCTTCGCCTCAGCATCGTCGAGTAGTTCATCGCCGGCACCGCCAGCACCCCGTTGTCGACGTCGGGCTCGAGCGCGGTCAGGGCGGCGCCCATGATCCCGCCCTGGCTGATCCCCATGTAGAGCAGCCGGGTGTCGTCGCCCTGGGAGACGTCGATCACCGACTGGCCACCGATCTGGAACTCGGGCTTGGTCGCCAACCCGTCCGGGTGGATCATTGCGCGGCCGAGCATCATGAAGTTGACGAAGCCCTGCTGCATGCGGTCGACCAACTTCGAGAAGTTGGTCAGATCCGACATCGCCGGCACCACGCCGCCGGCCAGGTCGGCGGCGGAGAACCCGGCCCAGTCGGTGGCGCACCAGGTCTGGTCGTTCTCGTTCCCCAGCGGCGCCTGGACGTTGACCGAGGTGTAGCTGCCGAGCAGGCCGTGCCCGAAGATCCCGGCCCGGCCGGGATTCGCGGTCCCGCCGTCGTCGGCCGAGGCGGGGATCACGCAGCGGAACGGCACGTCGGTCTTGAAGGCCGGGTTGAACTTCACGGTGCCGTCGGCGTTGAA
Source organism: Solirubrobacterales bacterium (assembly GCA_017304845.1). Lineage (GTDB taxonomy): Bacteria > Actinomycetota > Thermoleophilia > Solirubrobacterales > 70-9 > 67-14. Next base: position 26,669 of record JAFKLL010000011.1, on the reverse strand, counting down.
CTCGAAGTGAGATCCGGGCGGGCAGCCGTTCTGGTTCAGGTAGCAGGGCACGTCCTTGACCAGCCCGTCGACGTACCTGTAGACGTTCGAGTCGGGCTGCGGCGGAAGGCCGTCGTTCTGGCTGACGCTGCAGTCGGTGAACCCGCCGCCGCAGGCATGGGTCACCTCGACGGTCGGCGCGGCGCTGCCGCCCAGGGAACGGTCGGCGAGGTCGTCGTCACCGAGCCGCTTGAAGGCGTCGTCCCGGATCTGCACCGCCCGCCCGGTGATGCTCTGGTTGCTCGCCACCGTGAAGTCCCAGGCCAGGTAGAGGTCGTCGCGTGAGATGCCCTCGTCGGCCAGCTCGGGGAAGACGGTCTTCTCGAGTTGCCCGCACCTGTAGAGAAGGGCGGGGTTCCTGGTGTCCAGCCGGTCCCGGCAGGTCTTGAACGGAGGCTGCGCCTCGACCGGCTTGCCGGCCGCGTCCTTGAGGTTGCGGAAGGCGACCACGTAGGTGTGGCCGGAGGTGAAGTTCCGGGCCGGCCGCACGATCAGGTTGACCGGGCCGGTATTCGACGGGTCGAGGCCGATGCCCCCGATGCCGTCGGTCGCCTCGTAGGGCTGGATCGAGGTTGGGTTGCTGTCCAGCTCCGCCCAGATCGGCCAGCGCTCGCCGGTGGTGGTGTCGTAGACGACCACCGGCTGGTCCGGCCGGCTGTAGTCGTGCATGTCGGTCTCCGGCACGAAGCCCGTGTTCTCGAAGGCGGCCGGGGTATCGACCCCGGGAATCTTGGTGACGATCATGCTGCCGGGACTGAACCCGTCGCCCCGGTTTATCTCGGTCGGGTCGACCCGGACTCCGGCCTTGTTGGCCGGCATGCCGTCCTCGGGGAAGTCGAGCCTGATCCCGGTCGCGGTCGAGCTGTCGGGCTTCGTGTAGTAGTTGCTGGGGAAGGGCTGGAGGCAGATCGCCGGGTCGAGCGGGTCGCAGGTCGACTTCTCCGGCTTGACCACCGGCCCGCGGCAGCGACTCCGGTCCTTCGCGAGGCGGCGGTGGGTCCGCGCGGTCGCCCGGCGGCGCTTGACGCGATGGGTGCCGACCACGCGCACCACCTTGGCGCCGCAGGTGGCGAGCCGCTTCACGCCACGCCTGGTCAGACGCAGGCGGATCCGCTTCGACTGGACCCGATGCCGCGCGAAGCGGACGGACCTGGACCGGAACAACCTTCCGTCCCGGCCGACCTTGGCGGAGAGCCGGATCGTGGTCCGTCCCCTGGCCCGCACCTTGACCGTGAGCGACTTCTGCTTGAGCAGCGCCCGCTGGGTCCCGGTGGTCACCTTCAGGGAGACCTTGGCCTCCGACGTGCCGGCGGCGAACATGCTCATCGCCATCGCTGCGAGCAGCGCCACCAACATCACGCGGCCGACCGGCAGCCGGCCCGTGTCCCGTGCCTCACTCATCGCCTCAGTCCTCCTCCGATCCCTGCCGAAGCCCTAGCCTCCGGCTCAGCTAATCGTGAACATCGCGTTATTTGATTTGTATCACGCGCTCAGGGCGCGGAAAAGAGGCGACCCTCTTTGACCTCGGTGACGTAGCCGGCGCGGATCGTGAAATCGCCGAAGGGCTCGTCGGGCCGGCGCTCACGGGCGTAGTGGCCCAGGGTCTCCTCCAACGCCTCGAGGATCGCCTCCTCGCCGACGTTCTCCAGGTACATCCGGTTCAGCCGCTGGCCGTGGAAGCCGCCGCCGAAGTAGAGGTTGTACTTGCCCGGGGCGCGGCCGGTGAGCCCGATCTCGGAGATGTACGGGCGGGCGCAGCCGTTCGGGCAGCCGGTCATCCGGATCGTGATCGGGTCGTCGGTCAGGCCGTGCCGGTCGAGGATCTCCTCGACCTTGGTCAGCAACTCCGGCAGGTAGCGCTCGCTCTCCGCCATCGCCAGGGCGCAGGTCGGGAAGGCGACGCAGGCCATCGAGTTGCGACGCAGGCCGCTGGCGCCCTCGAACTCGCCGAGGCGGTGCTCCTTCATGATCGCCTCGATCGCGGGCCGGTCCTCCGGTTCGACATCGGCGACGATCACGTTCTGGTTCGGCGTGAGGAGGAAGGTCCCCTTGTGGATCTCGGCCAGGGCGCGCATCCCGTCCAGCAGCGCGCTGTCGGGCCGGTTGACCAGGCGGCCGTTCTGGATGAACAGGGTGCAGTGCTCGCGCCCGTCCTCGCCCTCGACCCAGCCCAGCGGGTCGCCGTTCGAGGTGAACTCGAAGGGGCTGACCGGGCCGAGCTCGAAGCCGAGGCGGTTCTCGATCTCCGCCTTGATCCACTCGACGCCCTTGTCGTCGACCGTGTACTTGAAGCGGGCGTGGGCGCGGTTCACCCGGTCGCCGAAGTCCCGCTGGACGCTCATCACCGCGTCGATCACCGGGATCACCTGGTCGGCGTCGACGTAGCCGATCAGGTCGGCCAGGCGGGGGTAGGTCTCGGGGGCCCGGTCGGTCCGGCCCATGCCGCCGCCGATCATCACGTTGAAGCCCTTGAGCTCGCCCTGCTCGGCGACTGCGACGAAGCCGAGGTCCTGGCTGTAGACGTCGATGTCGTTGCTGGGCGGCACCGCGAAGCCGATCTTGAACTTGCGCGGCATGTAGGTCTTGCCGTAGAAGGGCTCCGTCTCGTCGCCGGTCGCGACCTGCTTGAGCGGCGCCTTCTTCTCACCCGCGGGACGCTCCTCCTGGTACCAGATCTCCTCGTAGCCGGTGGTCCTGTGCACGGCGTGGTCGCTGGCCTCGCTGGCCACGGCATAGACCTGGCCGTGGAGCGCGGAGAGGTGCGGGTTGACCGTGCTCATCACGCCTCGGGAGTCGTCGCCGCAGGCCGCCTTGGTGTCGATCACGGCGTCGCGAAGGTCCTGGAGCAGGGTCTTCAGGTTCTGCCGCTCGATGTAGTGGTACTGGAAGGTCTGACGGGTGGTCAGCCGCAGCGAGTCGCGACCGAAGCGGCGGGCGAGATCGTCGATGCTCAGCCACTGGCTGGGGCTGACGACGCCGCCCGGCAACCGCAGCCTGACCATGAAGGTGTACTCCGGCTCCAGCTTCTGCCGACGACGCTCGTCGCGGATGTCGCGATCGTCCTGCTGGTACATGCCGTGGAACTTGAGGAGCTTGTTGTCGCTCTCGGCGACGCCGGCGGTGATCTCGTCGGCGAGGCTCTGCTCGATCGTGCCTCGCAGGTAGTCGCTGGTCGCCTTGAGGGTCTCGTCCGGGCCGAGATTCTCAAGGGGCTGGGAGCGATCGCGGCTGCGATCCGTTTCCTTGTGTGGGTCCATGATCCTCAGTAGACGTCGAGTCGGTAACGGTGGCTGCGGCGCATCTCCGAGAGATACTCCTCGGCGCCATCGGAGTCCTGCCCGCCGTGCTCGGCGACGATGTCGACCAGCGCCGCGTGGACGTCGGGCGCCATGTGGTTCGCGTCGCCGCAGACGTAGACGAAGGCGCCTTCTTCCAGCCAGGAGTAGACCTCCCGGCCGCGCCGCCGCAGGCGATCCTGGACGTAGACCTTCTCCGCCGAGTCGCGGGAGAAGGCCAGGTCGAACTGGTCCAGGACCCCGCTGCGGAACAGGTCCTGCCACTCGAGCTGGTAGAGGAAGTCGCTGCGGAAGTTGCGCTCGCCGAAGAAGAGCCAGGACTTGCCGAGCACGCCGCGCGCTTCGCGCTCCTGCATGAAGGAGCGGTAGGGGGCGACCCCGGTTCCGGCGCCGATCATCAGGATCGGCGTGTCGTCGCCGGGCAGGTGGAAGTGGTCGTTCGACTGGACGTACACCGGCACGGTGTCCTCGTCGCCGGTCAGGCCGGCGAGGAAGCCGGTGGCGACGCCCGTGCGCGGGGTGTCATGCAGCGAGTACCGCACCGTGCTCACGGTCAGGTGGACCTCGTCCGGCGCGGCGGCCAGGCTCGAGGCGATCGAGTAGAGCCGGGGCTGCAGCGGGCGAAGCCCGGCGACGAACTGGTCCGGTTCGAGCCCCGGCACGGGATGCCTCTCCACCACGTCGAGGACGTGGTGGCCGTTCAGGTAGGCGATCCGGTCCTTGGCCCGGTCCGGGGTGGCGAGCTCGCGGAGCTCCGACGAGTCGGCGACCTCGCCCCACTGTTCGAGGAACCGGGGCGTCGCCGCGGTGATCTCGAGTCGGCTGGTCAGGGCTTCGCGGAGCGTGACGGTCTCCTTCTTCAGCGTCACCTCGGCGTCACCGGAGAGCGAGAGGCGCTCCAGCAGGGTCGAGACCAGTTCCGGGTCGTTCTGCGGCATCACGCCGAGCACGTCGCCGGGCCGGTACTCGAGCCCGGATCCCTCGAGCGAGAGCTCGACGTGGCGGGTCTCCTTGGTCGAACCGCGGCCGGTCAGCTCGATGTTCTCGATGATCTCGGCCTGGAAGGGGTTCTTCTTGCTGAAGGCGGAAGGCGTGGCTCCGTTCGCGGCGGCGACCGGCGTGGCGAAGTTCATCTCACCGCCGGCCGGGGCGGAGGCGACGAGCTCGCTCACGATCGTCTCGACCCAGGCTTCGGCGTCGTCGTCGTAGTCGACGTCGCACTCGACCAGGTCGGTCAGTCGCGTGCCGCCCAGTTCCTCGAGGCGGCTGTCCACCTGTCGGCCGGCGGCGCAGAAGTGCTCGTAGGTGGAGTCGCCGAGGGCGAGCACCGCGAAGCGCAGCTCGGGCAGCTTCGGGGCCTTGCGGCCGGCGAGGAACTCGAAGAAGTCGAGGGCGGTCTGCGGCGGGTCGCCCTCGCCGTGGGTGCTGGTGATGACCAGCAGGTCGCCTTCGTCCTTGAGCGAGCGAGGCTTGTAGTCGGCCATGTCGGCGATCTTGGTCTCGATGCCCTGGGCTCGGGCGGACTCGGCGAGGGCGGATGCCACCTCACGGCAGTTTCCGGTCTCGCTGCCGACCAGGATGGTGGTCAACCGGACGTCGGGCCCGGCGGTCGGGACCGTCGGCGGCGCCTGGGTCCCGCCGAGGCCGGCGAAGTATCCGCTCAGCCAGATGGCCTGCTCGCGACTGAGGGAGGTCGCGATACCGGCGAGTTGGGCGAGTTGGTTGTCGGTGAGTGGTGTCGTCCCGGCCAGTTCTGGGCTGGGCATGGTGAGTTCGGTCATGGCGTGTTTCGGCTGCGGGCGGCAATCGGCCCTGCGGTGGGGGAAACAATTAATACCTGAAACCCGATCAGGTTTCAGGAATAAGCATGATCGCAGGTTCTCTCACGAGGCATTCCGACATGACCAGTCGGAATTCTGATACTTCTTAGGCCACCCTAATTAATTCCCCTCAAGGAGCAACGAAGTGACCTCCCCTCGTCCTCACCCAGTCCGCATCGCGGCCTTCCTGGCAGCGGTGCTCATGGTCCTGTTCATCCCGCCGCTCGTCGCCGACGACGCGGCCGCCGACCCAGTCGAGATCAGCTCCGGCCACCTCGACTGGGGGCTCAAGGAGTCCTGGCGCAACTACATCGGCGCGGCCGGCACCACCATGCTGGGCGAAGCCACCCAAAACGTCGACGGAACCTTCCGCTTCCCGGTCACCGGGGGCGGCTACGACGCCGACACGAAGGAGACCGTCGTCCAGTTCGGTGGCGGTGTCGAGTTCCTCGGGCACTGCACCGGCGCCGGTGGGACGCATGTCCGGCCCTGCGCGCTCGACATGACCCTGGTCGACCCCCGGATCGAGATCACCGAGGATCACGCCGCGCTCTTCGTCGACTCCGAGAGCCGGCCGATCGAAGGCGGCGAGGTGGTCGTCGATGAGGACGTGCAGCTCGCCGAGCTCGACCTCGAGAACGCTGCGCCGGTCGTCGCCGACGGAACGACCACCTGGTCGGCCCTGGCGAACACGCTCACCGTCGACGGCAGCCGGATCTTCACCTACCCGCTCGGCACCGTGCTCGACCCGATCGCCTTCACCTACGAGGGGCCCGGCGGCAAGCCGGTCGGCGAGACCTGGGACGCCCCCGGGGTCACCGCGCTGACCGCCTCCGACGCCGCCGCCCAGCCGAGCCGGATCGCCAGCCGCGTGGTCGGCAGGCTCAGCACCGGCGAGCTGGTCGGCTGGCACAACTCCGGCAGCATCGCGGTGCTCGACCCCGACACCCTGGAGCCCGAGAGCCAGTGGCTGTCCGGCGTGAGCGCCAGCAACCCCAGCCTGTTCCGCGACTCGATCGCGATCGACCCGGCGACCGACACCATCTTCGCCGCCGAACGGACCACCAACGTCGGCGACCGCAAGCTCGTGACCTACGAGTGGGACGGCACCGACCTCACCGCGACCGAGGTGGCGGGAAGCTACGACTCGACCCTCTCCTACGACAGCGGCAGCGGTGGCGCCTGGGACGCGGCGAACAACCGCTACGTGATCGCCCGCGCCAGCTCTGTGGCCCAGCACTTCATCTGGCAGGTCAAGCAGGTCGACGGCGTCTGGACCGCCTCCAAGGTCGGTCGTGTCGGACAGGTGGCCGCCGGCTCGCTCTTCGCCAACGCCCTGGTCAACCTGGAAGCGATCCCCGACGGCCGTGGCGGCTCGACCCTGGTCGGCACCACGCTGTTCGGAGCGGGCCACGTGGTCCGGCTCACGCCGGTCGGCGGCGAGTTCCGGCCCGAGAAGCTCCAGGAGGCCGGCAACGTGAACGCCGACCGGCTCTTCGCCAGCGGCAACGGCCTGTACGCGGTCTCCAGCCAGGACGGCAACGCCGTCTACATCCCCTACGTCGGCTACGCCGATGACCGCCGGCTGGGCGAGGCCAAGCCGCCGGTCGGCTTCTCGCCCTTCCTCGACCCCAACCTCAACCAGGGCCAGGTCAGCTTCGACCCGGCCACCGACACATTGATCGGCCTCACCGACTCCAACACCCTGATCACCCGGATCGAACGAGGCGAGCTCGTCTACCGGGCGGCCGTCGACGGCGGTCCCTACCCGGGCGGGATGGTCGGCGTGAACGCGGCCGGAGAGATCTGGGGCGAAGCCGCCGGCAAGCTCCAGACCCTGGCCGTGGCCGGCGTCTCACCCCGCATCACCACCCAGCCGGAGGCGCCCGTGGCCAGGCTGCTCGGCGAGACCGCCGAGATCGAGCTGAGCGCGGCGGCCGACGGCAGCCCCGCTCCGGAGCTCACCTGGCAGACCCGCATCCCCGGATCCGGCGGCTGGCAGGACCTCACCGCAGAGGACGGCGCCGACGAGGGCCATCTCGCGACCACGGTCGGCGAGGCCGATCGCGGCAGGCAGTACCGGGTCATCGCCGAGAACGAGTACGGCCGCGTGGTCAGCGACCGGGTCTCGCTCGAGCTGCGCACCCCGCCCTCGATCACGGTCCAGCCCACCGACGTCTCGGTCGGTCCCGGCCACGACGTCGAGCTGAAGGTGATGCCGGTCGGCAACCCCGAGCCGAGCGTCCAGTGGCAGCAGCGCCTCAACGGGGTCTGGCATGACATCCCCGGCGCCACCGACCCGACGCTCACCTTCGAGAAGGTGGAGCTCAACCTCTCCGGCGCCGCCTTCCGCGCCCGCCTCGAGAACGAGCTCGGAAGCGTGATCAGCGACCGGGCCACGGTGACCGTGGTCCCGCCTTCGACCGAGCCCGTCTCCTTCAACGGAGGCAGCGTCGACTGGGGCATCTCGAATCGTTGGCGCTGCTACGTCACCGGGCAGATCGCGCGAGGCTCGGTCGAGCTCGGTGCGGGCGTGAGCAAGATCGCCGGCACCACCCCGACCGGGTCGCTCTGCGTCGGCACCAACCCGTCGACCAATCAGCCCTGGGGCACGGGCGGCGAGGCGTACCGCTTCACCGTCGCCGGCGGCAGCTACGAGCCGGCCACCCAGACGCTCGAGGTCGACCTGAAGGGCACCGTGCGGTTCCTCGGGCACAGCTACCACGCCCCGGACGGCATCCCGCTGCTCGACACCGAGCTCTCCGACCTCAAGATCAGGGCCGACCTCGCCACCGGGCAGGGCTTCGTCCTGACCGACGCGGCCGGGTCGACGATGGAGAACCCGGATCCGTTCCGGTACGACGACATCAAGCTGGCCGGCTTCGACGCCTCCGGCCTCGACCTGGAGGCGCGGGACGGCGAGGTCAAGCTCGAGGGTCTGGCCACCGTCCTGCAGGAGCAGGGCGCCGGCGTGATCACCTACCCGGCCGGCGAGCAGTTCGACCCGCTTGACATGACCCTCACGGTCGGTCCCCGGGATCCCGATCCGGAGCCCGCGAAGCCCCGGATCACCAGGGTCCAGGTCAAGCGGATCGTCGCCCGCACGGTCGTCGCCCGGGTCTCCTGCCCGATCGACTCGACCACGGCCTGCGCGGTCCGTGCGCCGGCCAAGGTGAAGCTGGCCGTGGACGGGAAGCTCAACCGGCGGCAGCGCCGGGCGGTCCGTCAGCGCTTCGTCGTCCGGGCCCCGAAGACGGTCGCCGCCGGCAAGGTGGCTGCGGTGCGGATCGTGGCCCGTCCGGCCCAGCGCCGGGCCCTGCGGGGCCGCCAGCTCCGCGGCTCGTTGAAGGTCTCGGCCAAGGCGGCCGGGGGCGCCTGGGTCACCAAGGCGGTCGCGGTCCGCGGCCGGGTGCGCTGATCCGGCAGCGCCCGCGCGTCAACCCCTGAGGATCCGAACCGGGGTGCCGGGGCCGGCATGTCTTGCCAGCCACCGGATGCCCCGGTTCGGCACTCGGATGCAGCCATGCGAGGCGGCGCTGCCGAGCGGATCCAGGTAGCTGTCGCCACCGCGGCCATGCAGCGCGATCCGGCCGGGGCCGCCGCCGTAGTTCTTCAAGGTCGGGGAGAGCGCGGTCAGGGGCAGCGACCAGGGGCCGAGGAACTCGTCCGGGTCGGGTTGGCGGTTGCGCTCGTAGATCGCCGCCAGACCCACCGGGGTCGGGGTCGAACGGGTGCCGATCACGATCCGGAAGCGTCGGATCCGGCGTCCGTCCCGGAAGGCGACCAACCAGCGGTTCTTCTTGCGGACCTCCACCCAGAGGTCGTGGAATCGGACCACGACCCGGCTGCGCGGGATCCAGCCCTTGCTGCCGGTCGGCCGGACCGGCAGCAGCACCTTCAGCCACTCGCGGCCTTCGATCTCGCGGCTTCGCAGGATCAGCAGGGACTGGGGCGAGTGCGACCAGGTGGTCGCCGTCCCCAGACGCGCCACGACGCGGCCGCGACCGGGCCGCGAGGTGACTCGCACCGGGGCGACCAGCCGCGCCGAGTAGGAGCCTCCGGCGCGGCTGGGCGGGGTGATCCCCGGCGTGACTCCGCCGGAGATCGGGTTCGCGAGGGCGGGCGTGGTGTGCGCCGTCCCGATGACGGCGCACACCAACGCGAGAGCGAAAGTCGCCCGCCCTCGGATCACCCGGTCACTCCACCGGGCCTCGCCTTGGAGCCGATCACCTTGATCGCGCTCCGGTCCTTCTTACGGGGCACGTTCTGGCCCTCGACCCAGGCCACGTTCGTGATCCGGCCCGAAGCGCCCTTCAGGGCACGGGCGATCACGCGCATGGTCTTGGAGCCGTGCGCCGCGAGGCGGGGGATCCGCCAGCAGTAGGCCCCGTCCTGGAGCTTCGCCTTCGGTCGGGTCGCGATCACCTCGAGCCCGGCCGGCGGCCGGTCGCAGACCTTCACGTTGCGGACCGCGATGTCGGTCGGGTTGGTGACCTTGATCCGGTACGTGACGCGCTGACCGGCTCGGACCTTCTTCTTCGAGGCGATCTTCTCGATCTCGAGATGGGCGACCACCTTGATCTTCTCCCGGTCGGTGCTCGGCGGCACCTCCGGATCGGGGGTGGTCACCGTCGCCGTATTCGGCACGTCGCCGATCGTCGTCGGCTTCGCCATCACGGTCACGGTCACCTTGCCTCCGACCGGGATCGTGCCCAGCTCGCAGACCAGCGGGAACGCGTCGCCGCAGGTGCCCTGGCTGGGGTGGGCGGAGACGAACTCCATCGGCTTGGCCGGCTTGTCGACCAGTCGGGCGTCCGGAACCGGGCCCTGGCCGGTGTTGGTGACCACGATCGTGTACCTGACCTTGGCTCCGGCCTGGACCTTCTTGCGGCCGGCCTTCTTGGTCACCGTGAGCTTGCCCGGATCCTCGCGGACCAGGACGACCTCGTTCGGGCTGCCGGCCGGGCTGTCGGCGGTACCGCCGATCTGCTCGCCGCCGACGCTGACCACGTAGCCGTAGCAGCCACTGTCCGGCAGGTTCGTCGCCGGGGTCTCGTAGTTGCCGTCGCCGTCGGTCTCCAGGGTTCCCTGGGCGACCGTCGCGGCGCCGTCCCAGTTGACCCCGTCACAGGTCCACTCGCCGTTCATGGCTACCGGGCCGACCAGGCTCCACTCGATGGTGCCGGGACGTCCCTCGGTCTGACCGACGGTGATCTGGTCGGTGACGCTGCCGCCCGGGGTGATCCGGGCCGAGGACACGTTCGTGCTCACCGTCGGCTGGAGCCGCCGGATGATCGCGACCTCGTTCGCGCTTCCGACCGGGCTGGTCACGGGCTCGTCGAACCCGGGACTGTCGATCGTCACCTCGTAGCCGTAGCAACCGAGATCGGTGACGGCGGTCGGGGTGGTGTCGTACTCCCCGGTACCGGCGATCTGCATGCTGCCCTGGTCGGCGACCGGGGCGTTGCCCCAGTTGGCGGCCGAGCAATCGGTGGCATTGCCGACGTCGACCGGCCCGTACAGGGTCCAATCGAGGGTGCCGTTGATGTCATCGGCACCGGCGACCGTGATGTGGTCGGTCAGCTCGTCACCCGGCTTGAGGTCGTCCGAGGAGACCTGCGTCGAGAGGGTCGGCGTCACCGGGTCCAACTCGGCGGTGATGCCCACCTTCGGCGGCTCGGCCGGCAGCAGGTAGGTGTTGTTCACCTTGGCCGTCGAGGCCGAGCTGTTCCAGGCGATCGTGTTCACCTCGCCCAGAGGCAGGCGGATCTTGAACCGCATCTCGAATGACTGGCCCGAGTTGTACGTGCCGTTCGCGGTGAACCGGAGCGACCGCACGTCGGCGGGATCGTCAGGGGTCGAGACCCAGTCGTTGACGCAGCCGGGCGCGGCCGGGTAGACCTCGGGCCGGCAGGGGTTGGTCGAGTCGGAATACTCGACCGTCACTCCGGGATCGAGGTTGCTGATCTCCTCGAAGGAGACCTGGAACTCACTGCCTCGAGGAGTCGAGGACTGTCCCTGATCCACGCCGGTGTCACCGACGTAGGGCAGGATGTCGTAGACCACCGGGTCGGTCAGCGGGTCGGTGGCGGTGTTCCGCCAGACCAGCGTGTATTCGCCGGTGCCGCCGTTGTTCGTCTGGGCGACCTGGCCGGCGCCGAGCGGCGACGGGTCGAGCTCGCCCTGGACCTTCTTGCTGAGGCTGAAGGCCGCGCCCGGCAGGCCCTGGGCCTGGAGGGTCGCACCGAACGAGCAGTGGTTCTGCGTGGTCTCGCCGTCACCGTCGAGATCGCGCGGGTCCTCCGACTCGAACTCCGAGGCGGTGCTGCCCGACGCGGCGCCACAGGTGGGGCTGGTGTTCTGCCCGGATTCCGAGATGAAGATCTGGGCGGTGTTGTTGTAGGCCCGCGCCTCCTGGGGAACGTTGACCAGGATCGTGTTGGCGGGCGGGGTCAGCCGGAAGTAGCCGGTGCCCGGGAAGTCGGCCGGATCGAAGCTGATCCGGATGAGATCCCGGCCGGTGCTCTGGTAGTTGGGGATGTACTCGACATCGCCGGTGATCGGGCCGACGTTCGCCAGCCCCTGGCTGAGGGTGAAGTTGACGGTCCCGCCACCGGGCGGGTTCGTCCAGGTCATGTCCTCGGGGAGGAGGTCGGTGAGGACCACCGGCCCGGACAGGGTGTACCCGGTCGGGATGGTCACGCCGCCGACCAGGTTGAGCGGCGTGGTGCCGCCGGCCCCTGACCTGTAACCGCCGAACGACTTGAAGATCGCCAGCTGAGGCTGGGTCTCCTCGATGTAGAGCCGATCGTTGTCCTGGCCGCTTCCGGCCGCGGTGTTCGGATCGTCGGTCGGGTAGGCGGTCGCCTTGGCGACGTCGTTGAGGATCTCACCGGCCTGGACCGACGCGTCCGCGTAGCCCCAGACATCGATGGTCATGGTGCGGTCGGTCAGGTCCGAGCTCGGCGGGATCCGGACCGCGGTGACCTGGCCGACGTTCGCCGGCGGGACCGGGAAGTAGGCGCTGGTGCCGCTGATGCTCCCCACGGGCACGGTGACCACCGAGCCGTTGGTGAGGATCAACTCGATCGTGTAGCTGTTCGCGGCGGCCTGCGGGATGCTGGCCGAGGCGACGCGGATCGCGGTCGGGTGGAAAGCGGGCTGGGCGCAGATCGGCGCCGAGGCGGAGCCGTCGACGTCACCAGCCACCGGCAGTGACTCGTACTGCACTCCGGTCTTGTTGGTGATGCACGGCATCGGGTCGATCAGGTCGGTCTCGAAGGCGCGCGAGGCCGGGTAGTTGACGGTCATCGTGTAGCGGCCTTCCGCGGCGCCCGGGTTCTGGCCGGGGGCGTTGCTGGACGGCTGCATCCAGTGACCGGGGTAGGTGCCCTTGAAGCCGGTGCCTTCGATCTCGAGCGGGCCCTGCGAGCCCTTGCCGAGGAAGGTCCCGGGGTCGGCGGGCGGCTCGCTGATCGCGGTCACGTCCTTGTTCGCGGTGGAGGTGAGCTCGTCGTCGGGATTGCCGATCGCCTTGCCGCTCAGGGTCACCGAGTTGTGGAGCACGGTCGCGTCGGGCACCGAGTTCGGGATCTCGACGACGACCTGGTAGTTGGAGGTGCCGCCGGCGCCGGGAACGCAGCCCGGAGGCATGGTGCCCGGGTTGGTGAAGTTCCAGGTCAGGGTTCCACCCGCAACGGAGGTGGGGGCCGGGGTGGCGCTGATGTAGGTCACGCCGGGGGGCAGGGTGTCGACCAGGCTGGCCTCGGTCAGGTAGAGGCTCCCGCGCGGGAAGCCGGGATTGCAGCTGGCGGTGATGTTGTAGATCACCCGGTTGCCGACGACGTAGATGGAGCCGCCGTCGTTGGTGTTCTTCGAGGTGGCGAGCTGGGCCGTGGCCTGGGCCTCGCCCAGGGCCGGATCCGGCGCCTCGGTCTCGGGGATCGTCGACGACTCGAAGGTCGGCTGGATCTCCCAGGTGGTGCCGTCCGGCGTGTATCCGTTCGGCGGCGCGACCGAGAGGTTGAAGGTCTTCGAGTCGCCTGGCTCGATCTGGTTCGGGTCGAGCTCGACCACGATCTCGTTGCCGACCAGCGACCAGCTGGTGATCAGGCCGCTACCGCCGCCGTTGACGTCGAAGGTCCAGTCCGAGAGCGGAGGCGTGCCCGGGTAGGAGGACGTGACATCGATCGGGATGCGGACCGTCGGGTTGGTCCCGCAACTCTCCACCTCGGTGGCCGAGCACGTGAAGTTGATCACGTAGTTGGTCGGCGCCCCGGACAGCTGGGGTGGCGAACCGGGAGGCGAGTTCGTTCCGATGATGCTGATCTGGCCGCTGGCTGCCTGCGCGGTGGCTGTCCAAAGCCCCAGCGCGGCGACAACGGCGAACAATGAGGCGAGCAGGAACCTGCATAGGCTCCTTTGCCAACTTGCGGTCACGTCATTTCTCCATTCGGTGTACGAGTGGGAAACGACAACTTGAGGCCCGCAAGAGGTCGGTAATCCCTGGTGTCTATTGGTCGATCAGGACTTTCCTGACCTATCTGGAGCGAGTCTAGCCTAGGCTCTCGAAATCGCAAACAGAAGTTCGTTCGGTATGCAAGTCTTCGCCCACCGCCGTCCCGCGCCCTAAGCTGGCGCGCCATGAGCGGACCCGATCCCGATGCGCTGCAGGGCTGGGCCGCCGGCCGTGGGCTGGCCTGGCAGCCGGAGGACACGCTTCCCCCGGTGACGGAGCGTCTCCGGCTCGGGGTGGGGGTCGGCGAGCATCGTTCCTCGATGCAGACGGTCTCCGATCGTGGGGTGACCACGCTCGACTCCTCCAGGAAGCGCCCGGAGCGGGCAACTGTCGGGGTCTGCGAGGGGAGGCTGCCCGGCGGGCTGCCCGGACGCCTCGGTCATCACGTCCACCTCGCCGACCGCGGGCACAACCCCGGCGAGGGCGAGGATCGTTTCGTCGCCCACACCGACACGGTCGTGTTCGCCGACCTGCCGCTCCGGGGGCGGCCGGTCTTCCATCTCGAGGCGAGGGCGGCCGGCGGCCCCAGACCCAAGGCGGCCTTCGCGATCGGCGGGGAACGCGAGGCGACCGGGCCCTTGGACACGGTGGTCCCGGCGCCGCGCGGCGAGGCCGTGATCGGCGGCCTGCTCTGGGCCGGCTTCCCGGCCGAGCCGGAGGACCGGATCCGCCGCATCGTCTCCACCGCGACCCGGAGCCTGGATCGGCTGCCCGTCGATCGGGTCCAGGTCGAGTACGAGTGCGGCCGCCTCGCGGTCTGGGTCAAGGGCCGGGCGCTGGTCGACGGCGCCGCCCTCGACGCGCTCTGCGAGTTCGCGTCGGGCATCGCCGAGGGGCTCGGCGAAGTGGACGGCGCCGCCGAGCCGATAGAGCCGGGCCGGCCGTTGCCGATGCCGGAGCCGGACGACCGGACACGCTGGGTCGAGGCGGGGGCGGGGCTGCTCGAGTGGGACGAGCCGCCGGTCAGCGTCATCGCGGCACAGGAGCGGTACAAGGAGGAGGTCCGGCCCCAGGCCACCCGGACCGGCTGGAAGGTCTACGGGATCGTCGGCGTCTCGCTCTTCGTCTTCGGCCTGCTGGTCGCGGCGATCGGGCTGGCCGTGAGCTGGGCCGTGGGCGAGCTGCCGATCGGGATCGCCGTCGCGATCGTCTCGGTCGCCACCGGGACCCTGGCCGCGAACCGGATCGGCCTCGAGACCGGCCAGGAGGCGATGGAGGACCGGATCAACTCCAGCGCGATCCCCTGGGGCATCGAGGCCTTCGCCGCGGGCTATGCCCGCCACTCCGGTCTGACCCGGGAGGACCACGAGGAGCTGCGCCATCGCCTGGAGGTCCCCTTCCGGGGTCGCTGTCAGATCGCCTGGCAGGGAGAGCTGGCGCCCGGCCGCCCCGGTCACCTGTCGATCTGGATCGACCCCTCGGACACGCCAAGGCCACCGCGCTTCCGCCTGCTCGCCGCCACCGGGCCGATCAACCCCGAGCCGACCCTCCCGGCCGGCTACGAGTCAACCCAGGGCCAGAGGCAGCGCCTGGTCTGGACCGAGGTCACCACGGTCCAACGGGCAATCCACCGACTCGACCAGCTGCGCGACCTCGCCTGATCAGGCGATCAGCGAGTAGACGACGCGTTCGGCCAGGAGGTTCGGGGCGCGGCGGGTCATCGCGGGGGCGCGGCGGCCGCGGGCGTCGATCAGGATCCGGCGGTCCACGGTGAGGCCGAGCTCGTCTGACAGGGCCTCGAAGTCCGCGATCGTGCAGAGGTGGATGTTGGGGGTGTCGTACCAGTGGTACGGGAGGGCGTCGGTGACCGGCATCCGGCCCCGTAGGGCGAGGGTCGAACGCAGCCGCCAGTGGGCGAAGTTCGGCAGGGAGACGACCAGGCGGGAGGCCACCCGCTTCATCTCGGTCAGCACCTGATCGGGGCGCCGGACCGCCTGCAGGGTCAGGGAGAGCACCGCGACGTCGAAGTCGCCGGCGCCGAAGCGGGGCAGCTCCTCCTCGAGATCGCCCTGGGTCACCGGCACTCCGCGGGCGATGCAGGCGTGGAAGTCGTCCAGCTCACGTTCGACGCCGAGCCCGGAGCAGTCCCGCTCGGAGATCAGGTTCTCGAGCAGGGCGCCGTCGCCGCAGCCGAGGTCGAGCACCCGCTGGCCGGAGCCGACCAGGTCGGCGACGATGTCGAGGTCCGGCCTCACGCGGCGCCCTCCCGGGAAGCGATCCCCGCCTGGGCGGCGAGGCGATCGAGGTAGCCGGCGACCGTGCGGTGGTACTCGGGCGGTTCGGCGAAGAGGAAGGAGTCGTGGCCGTGGGGCGAGGAGATCTCCTGGAAGGTCACCGGCGCCCCGGCCCCGCGCAGCTCCGATGCCATGACCCGCGCGTGCTCGGTCGAGAAGCGCCAATCCGAGTCGAAGGAGATCACCAGGAAGCTGGTGCCGCCCTTGGCGATCTGGGTCTGGACGTGGACCGGATCCTCGAACGGGTCGAAATAGTCCATGACCCGCCCCATGTACAGGTAGGTGTTGGCGTCGAAGCGCTCGACGAAGGATTGGCCCTGGTAGTGGAGGTAGCTCTCGACCTGGAAGTCGACGTCGAACCCGAACCTGGGCACCTCGGCGTCCTGGATCCGGCGGCCGAACTTCTCCCGCATCGACTCCTCGGAGAGATAGGTGATGTGGCCGATCATGCGGGCCAGGGCGAGGCCGGCGTCGGGTCGCCGGTCGTTGGCGTAGTAGTCGCCGCCCGCGAAGTCGGGGTCGCGCATGATCGCCTCCCGGGCGACCGCGGAGAAGGCGATGTTCTGGGCCGAGAGCCGGGCCGAGGCGGCGATGATCGCGGCCCCGTCGACCTCGGTGGGATGGTCGATCGCCCACTGCAGCGCCTGCATGCCGCCGAGCGATCCGCCGACCGCGGCCAGCAGCCGTTCGATCCCCAGCTCCCTCAGTAGGGCCCGGTGGGTCTCGACCAGGTCACGGACCTGGACCAGAGGGAAGCGCAGCCCGTACGGCTCGCCGGTCGCAGGGTTGATCGAGGAGGGCCCGGTCGTGCCCTTGCAGCCGCCGAGCACGTTGGCGCAGATCACGAAGAAACGGTCGGTGTCCAGCGGCCGGCCGGGGCCGACGATGTTGTCCCACCAGCCGGGCCGCTTCGGGTCGTCGCCGAAGTGGGTGCCGGCGGCGTGGGCGTCACCGGAGAGGGCGTGGCAGATGAAGACCGCGTTGGTCTTCTCCTCGTTGAGTCGCCCGTAGGTCTCGTAGGCGACTTCGACCTCGGGCAGGGTGGCGCCGGATGCGAGACGCAGCGGGCGGTCGCCGGTGAAGACGACCGCCCGCCTGGTCTCGACGATGCCGAGGCCGGCGTCGCTCAACTAAGCGGCGGCCTTGGCCAGGGCCTGGTCGATGTCGGCCAGGATGTCGGCGATCGACTCGATGCCGACCGAGAGGCGCACCGTGTCGGCGGTGACGCCGGAGTCGGCCAGCTCCTCGTCGTTCAGCTGCGAGTGGGTGGTGGTGGCGGGGTGGATCGCCAGGGACTTCGCGTCGCCGATGTTGGCCAGGTGCGAGAACAGCTCCAGCGAGTCGATGAACTTCCGGCCCGCCTCGCGGCCGCCCTGGATCCCGAAGGTGACCAGCGCGCCGTAGCCGCCGGTGAGGACTTCCTTGGCGGTCTCGTGGTGGCTGAACGAGGCGAGGCCCGGGTAGTTGACCCACCCGACCTGATCGAGCCCATCGAGGTGCTCGGCCACGGCCATGGCGTTCTCGCTGTGACGCTCCATCCGCAGCGGCAGGGTCTCGAGGCCCTGGAGCAGGAGGAAGGCGTTGAAGGGCGAGAGCGCCGCGCCGGTGTTGCGGAGCAGCACGGTGCGGACCCGGCCGATGTAGGCCGCCGGGCCGAGCGCGTCCGACCAGACGACGCCGTGGTACGACGGGTCGGGCTGGGTCAGGCCGGGGAAGCGTTCGGCGTTGGCGACCCAGTCGAAGTTGCCGGAGTCGACGATGACGCCACCGAGGGTGGTGCCGTGGCCGCCGATGAACTTGGTCGCCGAGTGGACCGCGATGTCGGCGCCCAGCTCGAAGATGTTCGAGAGGACCGGGGTCGCGACGGTGTTGTCGACCACCAGCGGCAGCCCGAGCGCGTGGGCGGCATCGGCCCAGGCGCGGATGTCGACCACGTTGAGGCGCGGGTTGCCGATCGTCTCGCCGAAGACCATGCGGGTCTTGTCATCGACGTGCTGGGCCAGCTCCTCGGGCTTGTCCGGGTCGACGAACCGCACCTCGATCCCGTACTGGGGCAGGGTGTGGGCGAAGAGGTTGTAGGTGCCGCCGTAGAGGGTGGAGAGGGCGACGATGTTGTCCCCGGACCGGGTCACGTTGAGCACCGAGTAGGTGACGGCCGCCTGGCCGGAGGCCAGGGCGAGGGCCGCGACGCCGCCTTCGAGCGCGGCCATCCGCTCCTCGAGGACGCTCCAGGTCGGGTTCATGATCCGGGTGTAGATGTTGCCTGGCTCGGCCAGGGCGAAAAGGTCCTGGGCGTGCTGCGCGTCGTTGAACTCGTAGGAGACCGTCTGGTAGATCGGCACCGCCCGCGCGTTGGTGGTCGGGTCGGCGACCTGCCCGGCGTGCAGGGCGTTGGTCTCGGGGCCGTAGTTCTTCGCTTCTTCGCTCATTGCTCTCCTGTGGTTCTCGTGGCGCTGTTCAGGTCCGAGTAAATCTAGCCAAACCTGATCGAAATTGTGGGGTTTACTTGGCCGCCCCGGGCAGGGCGGCCAGCCAGTTGTAGGTGGTCTGGAGGTCTTCCTGGCCGAGCCCGTGCCCGGCGGCGGGGTCGAAACGGAACTCGACCCGGGCGCCGTGGCCCTCCAGCTCGCGGACCAGTGCCTGGCTCTCCTCGGCCGGGACGAACTGGTCGCGACCGCCGGAGGCGACCAGCACCGGAGCCCCGGCCAGGTCGAGGTCGGCCGGCGGGGCGTAGGGCAGCATCGGGCGCAGCAGGACGGCTCCCGCCAGGGCGCCGGGACGGCGGAACAGCAGGCTGGCCGCGATGTTGGCCCCGTTCGAGAGGCCGAGCCCGATCACGCCGCCCGGTTCGAACCCGTACTCGTCGGCCGCGGCGGCGATGAACTCGGCCAGCTCGTCGGTCCGCGCCTCCAGGTCCGGGATGTCCAGCTGACCCACCGCGAGCCGGCGGAAGAACCGCGGCATGCCGTTCTCGAGCACCTTGCCGCGCGGGCTCAGCAGACCCGCTCCGGGCGCGAGCTGTCGACCCAGCGGGACCAGGTCGTTCTCGTCCCCGCCGGTGCCGTGGAGCAGCAGCAGGGTCCGGGTCGGATCGCCCGGTTCGAATACATGTGTGAAGCCGAGGTCAGCGATGTCTCAACTCTAGGCCACCCACGGTCCCAGGTCGGCGGGCAACCGAAACCGGCGGCAACTGATTGGGTTTGTCCCATCGTGAAGCTGGCCGCAATCGCATTGGCCGCGCTCGTCCTGTTGGCCGGCTGCGGTGGGGGAGCCGACACCCCGACCGCCGACGATCTCGTCCCCGACCCCGCGACCGCCTGGCTGGACAAGGGCCCGGTGATCCTCGACGGCTGCCGCTCCGGCGGCCCGTACACGGAGGCCTGGGCCTGCGTCTACGGCGATCCCGCCTCGGACCGGACCGCGGTCCTCTGGGGCGATTCGCATGCGATGCAGTACGCGCCGCCCCTGATCCGCCTGGCCGAGACGCGGGGCTGGCGCCTCGTGACCATGTTCCGAGGCGATTGCCTGGTGGCCGAGATCGAGTTCCAACCGGCCTGTGACGCCTGGCGGCAGGCCGCGATCCGCCGCATCGGCAAGGAGCGGCCGGGCCTGATCCTGATGGCGACCGACACCGGCGACGGCTACGCCCTCGGCAAGGGCGCGGGGCCCGATCGCGCCGCCAGCGAGCCGATCCTGCGGGACGCCTTCGCCGCGACCCTGCGTCACATGCGGCGGCTGACCCGAGACGGTTCCGGAGAGGTAGTGGTCCTCCGCGACCTGCCCCGCTCCAAGCGCCGTCCTCCAGACTGCCTGCTCGAACATCCGGAGGCGCTGACCGAATGCGACTTCGAGCCCTTCCGCAAGAACCCGCCCGGCTTCGACCTGGTCGCCGCCCGGGGGGTCGACGGCGTCAAGTTGATCGACCTCGAGGACGTGGTCTGCCGGGGCGGTCTCTGCCCCGCCTCGCGGGACGGGATGGTCGTCTACCGCGATACCGCCCACCTGAGCGCCACCTACGCGGTGACCCTCGCGGGGCTGCTCGGGCGGCGGATCGGGGATTTCCCGGCCACGGGTCCGTAGGACCGGGGTAGATTTCGGCCATGAGCAAGCACAAGCACGGCCATCCCCGCCCGGAATCCGACGAGCCCGACGTGCCCGACTTCGTCGGCTTCGAGAAGGGCGAGAAGGTCTGGGTCCACACCCAGGGAGGCGGCCAGCGCCCTGCCGTCTTCGTCGGCGACGGCGAGAACGCCACCTTCTTCGGCGGCCCGCCCCTCGCCTACGTCGTCCTGGAGGACACCGACGAGGGAGTCGAGGTCGAGCTGGACCGCATCACCGCTCGGAAGTAGGCCCTTTTCGGGCTTCGTCTTTGTGGATTAGGCTCACCAAAGCCAGATACGGAGCGTCATCGGGGACCGCCGAGGAATAAACTCGACGCTCGTGAGCACGTCCGTCCCGTCAGGAATCAACGCGTGATCGAGTACTGGCGATCCACCATTGGCAAGAAGCAGATCGTCGCCATCACCGGCGCGATCCTCATCGGCTATCTGATCCTCCACATGCTGGGGAATCTGAACTCGGCCTTCGGTCCCGGAGGGGACCAACCCCGAGTCGACTGGTACTCGCACTGGCTGCGGGACTTCGGTGAGCCCCTCCTCCCGCACGCCTTCGTGCTCTGGGCGGTCCGGGTTCTCCTGCTCTCGGCGCTGGTCGTCCACATCACCGGGATCGCCCAGCTGGTCAAGCGCAACCGGGAGGCTCGTCCGGCCGACTTCCCGGCCCGCCGGATCGGCCGCAGCATCGAGTCGATCGCGATGCTCGGGACCGGCAGCCTGCTGCTGGCCTTCATCGTCTTCCACATCCTCCAGTTCACGACGCTGACCATCGACATCACCCCGCTAGAGCACGGCGACGTCTACGCCAACCTCTACTACGCCTTCCAGAAGTGGTACTTCGTCGTCATCTACCTGGCGGCCCTGATCCTGGTCGGCATGCACCTCAGGCACGGCGCCTGGAGCCTGCTCCAGACCCTCGGCCTCGACAGCCCGAGCCGCAACGCCAAGCTCCGCCACGGCGCCACCGCGCTGGTCCTGGTGATCGTGCTCGGCTTCGCCTCGGTGCCGATCCTCTTCTTCACCGACGTGCTCGACCCGCCCCGCACCGAGGCCGTCGTCACCGCCCTCTCAGGAGTGTTCGCATGACCCTGCTCGATCCGAATATCCCCGACGGCCCGATCGACAGCAAGTGGCGGACCTGGCTCGATCAGCACTCGCTGGTCGGCCCCCGCAACCGCGCCGGCAAGAACGTGATCGTGATCGGCACCGGCCTGGCCGGCTCCTCGGCCGCGGCCAGCCTCGGCGCCCAGGGCTTCAAGGTCAAGAGCTTCTGCTTCCAGGACACGCCGCGTCGCGCCCACTCGATCGCCGCCCAGGGCGGCATCAACGCGGCCAAGGACTACGCGAACGAGGGCGACTCGATCCACCGCCTCTTCTACGACACGATCAAGGGCGGCGACTTCCGTTCCCGCGAGGCCAACGTCTGGCGCCTGGCCGAGCTCTCGGCCAACATCATCGACCAGGCGGTCGCCCAGGGCGTGCCCTTCAACCGCGAGTACGGCGGCTCGCTCGCCACCCGTTCGTTCGGCGGCGTGCTCGTCCAGCGCACCTTCTACACCCGCGGTCAGACCGGCCAGCAGCTGCTGCTCGGCGCCTACTCGGCCCTCGAGCACCAGGTCGCGGCCGGCAACGTCACGGTCTACAACCGCCACGAGATGCAGGACGTCGTGGTGATCGACGGCGAGGCCCGAGGGGTCATCGTCCGCAACCTGATCACCGGCGAGATCGAGCGCCACGCCGCCGACGCGGTCGTGCTCGCCTCGGGCGGCTACACCAACGTCTACTACCTCTCGACCAACGCGATGGGCTCGAACGTGACCGCCACCTGGCGGGCCCACAAGCGCGGCGCCTACTTCGCGAACCCCTGTTACACGCAGATCCACCCGACCTGCATCCCGCAGACCGGCGAGTACCAGTCGAAGCTGACCCTGATGAGCGAGTCGCTCCGCAACGACGGCCGGATCTGGGTCCCGCGCAAGGGCGGCGACGATCGGCCCCCGGCCGAGATCCCCGACGCGGAGCGCTACTACTACCTGGAGGAGCGCTACCCGGCTTTCGGCAACCTGGCGCCGCGTGACATCGCGTCCCGGGCCGCCAAGGTGGTCTGCGACGACGGGCTCGGGGTCGGCGGCACCGGCCGCGGCGTCTTCCTCGACTTCCGCGACGCGATCGCTGACCAGGGCAAGGACGCGATCGAGCGCAAGTACGGCAACCTCTTCGAGATGTACCACCGGATCACCGGCGACGATCCGTACGAGACGCCGATGATGATCTACCCGGCCCCTCACTACGCGATGGGCGGGCTCTGGGTCGACTACGAGCTCCAGACCACCATCCCGGGCCTGTTCGCGATCGGCGAGGCGAACTTCTCCGATCACGGCGCGAACCGCCTCGGCGCCAGCGCGCTGATGCAGTGCCTGGCCGACGGCTACTTCATCGCCCCGCATACGGTCACCAACCACCTGGCCAAGAACCACGATCCGGTCAGCACCAGCGACAGCGCATTCGACCAGGTCGAGAATGACGTCCGCGGTCACATCCAGGAGCTGATGGACGTCGGCGGCTCCACCTCGGCGCAGGCCTTCCACCGCGAGATGGGCCACGTGATGCTCGACAAGTGCGGCATGTCCCGCACCGCCGAAGGCCTCGACGAGGCGCTGACCGAAGTGCGGCGGATCAAGGGCGAGTTCTGGTCCGACCTGCGGGTCGATCCGGGCGACGAGGAGTTCAACCAGAGCCTCGAGTACGCGAACCGGGTCTCCGACTTCTTCGAGCTGGCCGAGCTGATGATCCAGGACGCGCGGCGCCGCGAGGAGTCCTGCGGCGGCCACTTCCGCGAGGAGCATCAGACCGAGGACGGCGAGGCGCTCCGCGACGACGATCACTTCGCCAAGGTCACGGCCTGGGAGTACGGTGGCGAGAGCCCGGTGCCCCATGACGAAGGCCTCACCTACAACGAAGTCAAGCTGGCGACGAGGAGCTACAAGTGAAATTCACCCTTGAGATCTGGCGTCAGTTCGAGGATTCCGAGGAGGGTCGCTTCGAGACCTTCAAGGTCGACGGCATCAACCCGGACGCCTCCTTCCTGGAGATGCTGGATCAGCTCAACGAGCGGCTCAGCCACGAGAAGAAGCGCACCATCGCCTTCGACTCGGACTGCCGCGAGGGCATCTGCGGAGCCTGCTCGCTGGTCATCGACGGCACCCCGCACGGTCCCCAGCAGGTCACGTCCTGCCAGACCTACATGCGGGACTTCATCGACGGCCAGACCATCAAGGTCGAGCCGTTCCGGGCCAACACCTTCCCGGTGATCCGCGACCTCGCGGTCGATCGTGGCGCCCTCGACCGGGTGATCCAGGCCGGCGGATACATCTCGACCACGACCGGCCCGCAGCCCGAGCCGAACTCCATGCCGGTCTCCCCCGAGATCCAGGAGCGGGCCATGGACGCGGCGATCTGCATCGGCTGTGGCGCCTGCGTGGCGGCCTGCCCGAACGGCGCGGCGATGCTCTTCACCGGCGCCAAGGTCACCCACCTGAACATCCTTCCCCAGGGCCAGCCGGAGCGCGAGTCCCGCGTGATCGGCATGGTCGAGCAGATGGACCAGGAAGGCTTCGGCGGCTGCACCAACTACGGCGAGTGCTCCCGAGTCTGTCCCCAGGAGATCTCGATCGACGTGATCGGCATGCTCAACCGCGAGTACCGCAAGGCCAAGATGAGCAAGAAGCCGAAGCCCGACCGGGCAATGACCACGCAGTAACCCGTCCCACCCGGTCGGCGCGAGATGCAGATCGGCGCCACATGGCGCACCCAACCTGCATCTCGCGACTGGAAGCCGGGCCTAGAGGCCCATCGAGCGGCCGACGATCTCCTTCATGATCTCGGTCGTGCCGCCGTAGATCCGGGTGACGCGGTTGTCCGCGTAGGCGCGGGCGATCGGGTACTCGAGCATGTAGCCGTAGCCACCATGGAGCTGGACGCACTTGTCGATCACCCGGTCGGCCATCTCGGTCGTCCACCACTTGGCGGCCGCCGCGTCCTCGACGGTCAGCGTGCCGGCGTTGAGCGCCTGTACGCACTGGTCGACGTAGGAGGTGGCGATGTCGACCTCGGTCTTGATCTCGGCCATCTGGAAGCGGGAGTTCTGGAAGGAGCCGATCGGGGTGCCGAAGGCGTAGCGCTCCTTGACGTAGTCGAGCGTCCAGTTGAGCGCGGCCTGGGCGGCGGCGACCGCGGCGACCGTGATCGACATCCGCTCCTGGGCGAGGTTGTTGACCAGGTACTTGAAGCCTTCGCCCTCGTTGCCGAGCAGGTTCTCGACCGGAACCGCGACCTCGTTGAAGAAGAGCTCGGCGGTGTCCTGGCTGTGCATGCCGACCTTCTCGAGGTTCCGGCCCCGCTCGAAGCCGTCCATGCCGCGCTCGATGATCATCAGCGACATGCCGCGGTGCTTCTCCTTGGGGTCGGTCTTCACCGCGGTGATGATCAGGTCGGCGTTGATGCCGTTGGTGATGAAGGTCTTGGAGCCGTCGACGATGTAGCGGTCGCCGTCCTTGATCGCCTTGGTGCCCATGCCGGCCAGGTCCGAGCCGATCCCGGGCTCGGTCATCGCGACCGCGGTGATCAGCGAGCCGTCGACGATGCCGGGCATCCAGCGTTCCTTCTGCTCCTCGTTGCAGTACTCCTCGAAGTAGGGCAGGCAGACGTCGTTGTGGAGGGTGAGGCCGAGGATCGGGCCGGTCGCGCCCGCGTAGCCGCCCTCCTCGATGATCACCTGGTTGAAGCGGAAGTCCTTCAGGCCGAGCCCGCCGAACTCCTCGTCGACCGACATCGCGAGCATGTTCTTCTCGCCCGCCTTCTGGAAGAGCTCGCGGGGGACGATGCCGTCGGCCTCCCACTGCTCGAAGTTCGGCATGATCTCATCGGCGA
Organism: Solirubrobacterales bacterium; assembly: GCA_017304845.1. Classification (GTDB taxonomy): domain Bacteria; phylum Actinomycetota; class Thermoleophilia; order Solirubrobacterales; family 70-9; genus 67-14. Next base: position 1,718 of record JAFKLL010000011.1, on the reverse strand, counting down.
CGAAACGGCGCACGCTGTCGCGGAAGTCCTGATGTTCGGGTTCGAAGATGGCTCGGTCCATGCGCCGCACTCTACGGCAACGACAACGAGGAGCAGCACAGATGAAGCCCGAAAGCGCGATCGTATTTGGAGGAGCCTCTGGTCTCGGTGAGGCCACCGCCCGCCGGCTGGTCGAGGCGGGCCACCGCGTGGTGGTCGCCGACCTGAACGAGGAGAAGGGGATCGAGCTGGTCGGCGAGCTCGGCGGCACCTTCGTCAAGGCCGACGTGACCGACGAGGAGTCGGTCCGCGAGGCGATCGCCGAGGCGGCCGGCCCCGGTGCCGGCGGCACCAGCGGCGGGCTGAGGATCTGCGTCAACTGCGCCGGGGTCGGCGCGGCCGGTCGGATCGTCCAGAAGGACGGCGCCGCCCCGCTCGAGGGCTACAAGTGGGCGATCAACATCAACCTGATCGGGACCATCAACGTGCTGCGCCTGGCCGCCGAGTCGATGGTCGGCAACGAGCCGGACGAGCAGGGCCAGCGCGGCGTCTGCATCAACACCGCCTCGATCGCCGCCTACGACGGCCAGATCGGCCAGACCGCCTACGCCGCGTCGAAGGGCGGAGTCGTCGGCCTCACCCTGCCCGCGGCGCGCGATCTCTCCCGCCACGGCGTCCGGGTCATGACGATCGCCCCGGGCCTGTTCGACACCCCGCTCCTGGCCCTGCTGCCGGAACCGGCCCGCAAAGCCCTCGGCGAGACGATCCCGTTCCCCTCGCGCCTCGGCGTGCCCGACGAATTCGGCGCCCTGGCCCTCCACATCGTCGACAACGTGATGCTGAACGGCGAGGTCATCCGCCTCGACGGAGCGCTGCGAATGGCTCCGAAGTAGGGATCACTTCGCCGGGAGGCGTTTTCCTATACTTTTTGAAGTAGGTCGATGACGATGAGACGGGGCTGCTTCGGGAGGCGGCGGCCGTCACCGCCGGCCGCCGCTTCTGCACTTCCCGATCCAAGGAGTTCCGTTTTGTCCCTGCCTGAACCCGACCCGCGCCGCTGGCTCGTTCTTGCCGTCATCGCCGGCGCCCAGATGATGGTCGTCCTCGATGCGACCATCGTCAACATCGCGCTGCCCAGCCTCCAGACCGCGCTGGGCATCTCCGATGCCGATCGCCAGTGGGTGATCACCGCCTACGCCCTCACCTTCGGCGGTTTCCTCCTCCTCGGAGGCCGTATCGCCGACTACTGGGGGCGCAAACGCACGTTCATGCTCGGCATGATCGGCTTCGCCCTCGCCTCCGCCCTGGGCGGAATCGCGAACTCGGGCGAGGTGCTCTTCGGGGCTCGCGCCCTGCAGGGCCTGTTCGGAGCGATGCTCGCCCCGGCCGGCCTGGCCATCCTGACCACCACCTTCCACGACCCGGAGGAACGGTCCAAGGCGTTCGCCGTCTTTGGTGCGATCTCGGCCGGTGGCGCCGCGGTCGGCCTGCTGCTCGGCGGCATCCTCACCGAGCTCCTCAACTGGCGCTGGTGCCTGCTCGTCAACACCCCCGTCGCGGTGATCGCCGCCTTCGCCACCTATCGCGTGGTCAGCGAGAGCAAGGTCCAGAAGACCGGAAGCATCGACTTCAGTGGCGCCCTGCTCGGCACCGCCGGCCTGGTCTCCCTGGTCTACGGCTTCACCAAGGCCGGTGAGACCAGCTGGGACAACACGACCACGGTCATCTTCCTGGCCGCG
>JAFKLL010000046.1 GCA_017304845.1 Solirubrobacterales bacterium | reverse complement strand
GATCTCGATCCGTCGAGGCTCCGGCCTCACGAAAGGGCCCCGGGAAACCGGGGCCCTTTTCTTTGCCCGGCCCCGAGACACCCCAACGCCCGCGAGATGCAGATTCGCGCCACATAGCGCACCCGATCTGCATCTCGCGCTCGTTTCGTAGCCTGCAGGGGTGGATTTGACGTCCAGAAGATTGCTTGCGCAGGGGTTGATCGATTCCGAGCTTCGGGACCCGGTCGCCGTGACCGGGCGGCTGCTCGCCATCCAGGCCCAGGACCCGCGTGGGGCCAGGCTCGCGGTGCGATCCCGGCTGGCGGATTCGGTCGAGGGCCCGGTCGCCTCGGCGGTCGACGAGGCGCTGAACGATCGGTCGCTGGTGATCGGCTGGCTGAACCGGGGGACGCTCCACCTGGTCCGTACCGAGGACTACAGGTGGCTGGCCGAGCTCACCTCACCGCGCCTCATCACCTCGAACCGGACCCGGCTCGGGCAGGAAGGAGTCTCGGCCGAGCAGGCGGACCGTGCCGTCGAGCTGATCCGCGCGCACCTGGCCGACGGCCCCGCGACCAGAACCGAGATCAAGGAGCTGCTCGAATCGGCCGACATCCCGGTCGCCGGGCAGGCCCTGGTCCACATCCTCTTCCTCGCGTCCCTTCAGGGCCACATCCTCCGGGGACCGATGAAGGGCAGGGAACAGGCATTCGTCCTGGCCCACGACTGGCTGGGCGAGCAGCGGGTCCCGGAGCAGGAGGCCGCCTTGGCCGAGCTGGCCCGTCGCTACCTGGCCGGCCACGGCCCGGCCACCGACCGGGACCTGTCCAAGTGGGCCGGGATCGCCCTCGGCCAGGCGCGCAAGGGCCTGGCTCGGATCGCTTCGGAGCTGACCGAGGCCGACGGCCTGGTCGACCTCGCCGACCGTCCGGCGCCGGAGGGAGAGGCGCCCACCCGGCTGCTCGGCTCGTTCGACCCGATCCTCCACGGCTGGGAGTCGCGCGAATGGATCATCCCCGGGGAAGAAGACCGCGCGGTCGTCACCACGAACGGGATCTTCCGACCGACCCTCATGGTCGAAGGACGGATCTCGGGAACCTGGACCATGCCCAAAGGGGTGGTCGAGACCGCGCCCTTCGAGTCGCTCGACCCGGCCGTGGCCGAGTCGCTGGACCGGGACGCCGCTGACGTGGCCCGCTATCTCGCCGGCTGAACCGGGTCAGCGCCTGCGGGCGAAGCCGAAGGCGTAGGCCAGGTACTGCGGGTCCCTCAGCTTGTTGCGGAGGACCTTGAGGGTGGTCGGGTAGTTGTACGGGTTGTAGCGGTCCTCGAGGCCGCCGAAGCCCCGGTAGTAGACGAACATGCGCACGCGGGGCCGCTTGTTCATCCAGTTGAAGAGACGGCGGACGAAGGGGTAGTCGTCGACGCCGGCAACGCCCCACTCCGTCACCGCCAGCGGCTTGCTCCGCCACGGCCGGCCCTTTGCGAAGTGGTCGAGGTCACGCCAGTGGGGATAGTCCGAGTAGAAGTCGGTGCCCGCCCAATCGACGAAGTTCGCCCCCGGCCAGTAGTTGCCGGGCCAGTTGCCGCGCACCCGCGGCGAACCCGCCGGCAGGGTGCTCCAGACGATCGAGACCGGGGCGGCGGGCATCACGCCCGGCCGGGGGATCGAGCCCCAGTTGACCTTGCGCATCCGCAGGTTCCGGAGCTTCTTGTCGACCCGGTTGGAGGGCAGCCCGCCCCTGGTGATGACGGCGATCCGCTGGAAGGCCTTGCGGTACCAGTAGGTGGTGTGCTCGCCGCCCCGGCGCGCCCCGGAGCAGGTGAATGCCGTGTAAGGGTTGAGACAGCGGTTCGGTTCTCCCAGCGGCCGGATGAAGGCGCGCTGGCCCTTCTCGGCGAAGAACTGGTTGATCTGGATCAGGTACGGATCGCCGGCGCCGATCGCGATCTCCTGAGGCGTGATCAGTTCCTCCCGGGTCTCGTCGTCGGCGGTCGAGATGTGCAGCATCGGCATCACCTCCGCGTTCTGCCAACGCCTGTAGGCGACGTCGAGCCCGTTGCCCCAGGGGTGGAAGGTCTGCAGGATCGCCGGATGCTTGCCGGTCGCCTCGGCGAAGTTCTGGAAGCCCTCCAGCGTCCCGTTGTCGCTGACGCCCGTGAGCTTCTTGCCCACCTTCGGCCCGAAGATCTCGGCCGCCTGCGCCGGACAGGCAAGGACCGCGAAGGCAAGGAGGAGCGCGGTGAGGAGACGGGGGCGCGTCACGGCAGCTTGGCCCGGAACCTCTTGGTCCGGTAGTTCGCGGAGAACCACCTGCTGCTCCAGGACAGGTTGGGAAGCGCATAGCCACCACGCACGGTGATCCGAAGCCGCCTGGCCTGTGCGAGCCGGAGCGGCTTGAAGGCTCCCGGCGAGACGCCGATCACGAACGACTGCGGGGAGTTCCTCACGGCCAGGGCTTCATCCTGGTCGAGCGATGGATCGACGTAGGGCTTGTACCGCACGGTCACGGTGCGACCTGAGACCCGGGTGGCGGTGACCGAGCCCGGCGTCGAGTCGGTCGGGACGGTGGCGGAGACTCTGCCGCGCAGCCCGGACCGGGTGAGTCGGAGGGTCTGGGTGGCCGTGCTGTACGGGACGAGCGCGCTGGGCGTGGCCGCCGATGCGGGCATCGGGACGATCGCGGCGGCGAAGCCGATCAGCAGGGCTAGACGGGCAAGACTGGGAACGCGCACGGTCCTCCTCCAGGGACGGGTTCAGACAAGGAAACCCGACCGGGAGGCGGGAGTTGCGTCAACGCCGAAGAGCCAGGCTCCTCGACCTCGAGTTGGGGGCGTACCACCTCTTGGAAATGATCCGGTGCGGGGCGCTGACCACCCGGATGTGGGCAGGGCGTGGCCCGCCGCGGGCGTGCGGGCGAACCAGATGCCCGCGCGGGATCCGAATCCGCAGTCGAAGCGGGTAGTTGGTCAATCCGGTCGGGTCGACCGGGTTGCTGGTGTCCACGTACGGGATGAAGGTCACCACCACGCTGCGACCGCGGACGGCCTTGGTCAACCGGCCCTTTGCCTTGGTGACTGCCCGGGCGACGATGCTCCGGGCGGTCATGCGGCGTAGGCGGAGACCGGCGGGCAGCCGCAGCGCGACCCGCTGGGTCATCGCCACGGGATGGGTGGGCGGATGGAGCAGGGCTACCCTCGCGTTGAGGGCCGGCCGGCGGCCGCGGCTGATGCGGGCCGAGGCAGCGAACGTCGGAGGCTTGACCCGGCAGCGACGCCAGAGCCGTGGCGTGCCCGCGGCGCCGGCTTCGCCATAGCGGCAGCTGTTGAGCGGCAGCATCACGGCGCCACCTGTGCCGAAGTCGTCGTCCGGCTGTCCGGTCACGGCGTCACTGCGGCTGATCACTATGTGGCGCCGGATCTCGCAGTCGGGCGCGGCGCAGTCACCTCCGTCGGCGTACCCGGAGCCAACGATCTGGTCGGCGTCGGGGTCGTACTCGATTCCGCGGGTCTCGGAGACGCCGGGAGAGACCGGGAAGAGCTGTTGCCAGTACTGGTCGGGCCTGGTCCTCACTCCCAGCCCGTAGATCTCGGGGCCGGGGCGCCAATAGTCCACGGTGTACGCGTTCCTGCCTTCTCCGATCGGCAACATCTCGGAGTAGCCGCAGCCGAACTCATAGGACCTGGCCGGCAGCGGGATCCCCTCGGGGTCGAGGACGGAGAGGTAGTTGCCCGGGCAGTAGATGCCCGTGGGAGTCACTTCCGTGACCTGGATCGCGCCATCCGCGGCGAGGCTTATCCCGGTTCCGGTGCCCTGCTTCGGGATCGGCGCGATGCCGTTGCCGTCGGGGCCGAATGAGAGGTCCGGTGAGCCGTCCTCCGCGAGGCGCGCCACGCTCTGGTCGTACCAGTGGGAAACCAGGAGGAGGACGCGGTTCATTCCGTCGATGGTCATCGAGTAGGCACCGTGGAAGTCGCCGTCGACGGCGGGAGGGTAGACGGCGACCCCCTCGTCACCGAAGGTCTGGTCGAGCTGGCCGTCGGGGCCGAAGCGGGCCAGCAAGTCGGCGGTCACCTCCTTGTAGCGGTGGACGCCGAGCACGACGATGCGACCCTGAGAGTCGGTCCGCATCGACACGGACGGCGTCTCCTTGAGCAACTGATCGACCCCGGTGACGACTCCCTGATCGCCGAAGGACGGGTCGTCGCTCCCATCCTCCATGAGCCGGTACAGCCTGTCCGAGGTCGCGAGGAGGAGTTTTCCGTCGGCGGTGAGCTCGGCCCCGACGGGCAGCTGTGACTCGCCGAGCAGGCGGATGCCGCCATCGGAGAACGAGGGGTTCAGGCTCCCGTCCGGGCGCAGCTCGAGAACGAGCCCACTGCGCGCGTCTTCGCTCTGGCACTGCCACGTGTTGCCGAGCACGATGGTCGAGCCATCAGGCTTCGAGATCGTCTCGTAGGCGGCGCTGCAGCTGTCGAGCGAAGCGGTCGTCGCGGCATGGGCGGTGACCGGGCCGACCACGAGCGCGAGGCCGATCAGCAGGACGAGACGGGCGAGACTGGGAATGCGCATGGTCCTCCTCCGGGGACAGGGGTGCCCAGGAAACCCGAACCGTCGAGGAGAGTTGCGGGAGCGGTCGCTACTGGGAGGAGCCGAGCACCGCGGCCATGCTCGACGGCTCGACCCCGAGGGACTCGAGATCGGTGGGGCCGCGGTCCGAGACCATCGAGACCCGCATCAACTCGGCTTCCTGCCAGGTGGCGAAGGCATTGTCACCGAAGAGGCGGTGGATCAGGCCGAGGCCGAGACGCACCACCTGGAGCGGGAGCGGGATCACGGGGCGGGGGCGTCCGGCCAGGCGGCCGACCAGTTCCGCCATCTCGGCGTAGGTCATCGTCTCCGGGCCGACCAGCTCGTAGAGGTGATCGCCCGGGCCGTCGTTCTTCAGCGAGCTCTCGACCGCGCGGGCGACGTCGTCGGCCCAGACCGGCTGGTAGCGGGACTTGCCGTTGCCGCTGACCGGGATGGCGGGCAGGAAGGAGAAACGCCGCAGCAGCGTCACCCAGGGATCGGAATGGTCGAAGACGATCGACGGTCGGAAGATGGTCGAGTCGAGGGTCGAGGCGGTCACCGCCTGCTCGGCCATCCACTTGGCCCGGAAGAAGCGGGTGCGCTGGACCGCCGAGGCGTTCAGGGCGCTGAAGAAGACGAAGCGGCCTACCCCGGCCCGCTCGGCCGCTTCGAGCAGCCTCACGGTCGCGAGGCCGTTCAGTTCTTCGACCCGATACGGCGGCTGATCGCGGATCGAGGCGGCGAGATGGATCACCGTGTCCACGCCTCGCATCGCCTGCCGCAGCATGTAGGGATCCGAGAGTTCGCGCAGATCGCCCATGGTGATCTGGACATCGACCCGGTGCGGGCCGAGCTTGCGGGGTTCGCGGACGAGGCATCGGACCTGATGGCCGTCCTCGAGCAGGCGGGGCAGGAGCCGGGAGCCGATTGAGCCGGTGGCGCCGGTGAGAAGGATCACGAGCCTGAGTCTAGAGGCGTCGGGAGCCGGGCGGAATCGGCTCTGTCGTGCAGGAGGTTCCCGGGGGCCAATGGCTAATATTGACTCCATGAGTTACGTCATCGCAGAGCCATGCATCGGTCAGAAGGACAACTCCTGCGTCGAGGTCTGTCCGGTGGACTGCATCCACCCGACCCCGGACGAGCCTGGCTACGAAGAGGCGGAAATGCTCTACATCGATCCGGACGAGTGCATCGACTGCGACGCCTGCGTCGAGGCCTGCCCGGTTGACGCCTGCTTCGCCGAGGACCAGCTCCCGGCCGAATGGGCGCACTTCGCCGAGAAGAACGCCGCCTACTTCCAGAACGCCTGATCCCGGGCCGCTCAGGGGCGGCCGCGGGTGAACTTGACGAAGGTCCGCCAGGCGGGCTTGGCCACCAGGCGCTTCGCGCCGGGCTCGAACAGGCCGATCGAGTAGCAGAAGCTGCAGGTTTGGACGTTCCGCGGCAGGTCCTTCCAGGCGAACCAGTAGACCCGGCGCAGCCTCAGTCGGTGACGGTCGCCGAGCAGGTAGTTGAGGGCTGACTTCACCTGGGTGGCCTGGCGTCGCTTGCTGCCCAGCAGGAAGGCATTGGTGCGCGGCCCCGAGCCCCAGCCGATCTCGTCGATGTAGATCGGCTTCGACCGGAGGCCCATCCGGTTCGCGGCGTTGCGGTAGCTGCGCATGATCGAGCGCAGCCGTGCGGTGTCGGCGGCGTAGGGGTGGATCGCGATCACGTCGAAGCTGCTCCTCGGCACGTTGGCGACCAGCTGACGCAGGTAGGTGTCAGCATGCCGCGCCTTGGACGCCGGTCCCTTCGGCCTCGCGTAGAGGCCCGCCAAGACGACGTTCGCTCGGGGATCGGCGTTGCGGATAACCGACGACGAGGCTCGCACCAGCTTCGCGTAGCGGCCCGGTGAGACCGGGGTGGCGAAGTAGTGGAAGTTGGTCTCGTTCCAGATCTGCCAGTCACGGACCGGCAGCTTGGGCAGGTTCGAGTCGATCTGCTGCGGCTCCTTCCAGAACTCGCCGCCGGACCCGTACCGCTTCACCATCGCGGCGACGAACTGCCGCCACTTGGTGATCTGGTTGGAGTTCGCGACGGGCAGCCGGGTCCAGTCCTTGCTCATCCAGCCGGGAGTGCCGTAGAGGGTCGGCATGAGCCGCACGCCTTCGCGGGCGGCGTAGCGGAACATCTGGTCGACGTAGTCGAAGTTGTAGGTCCCTCGCACGCCCTCGACCGTCGCCCAGGCGAGCGCGATGCGCATGTGGCGGACCTTGCCGCGCTTCATGCGTTGGGTGTCGAGGCGCGAGAACTCGGCCTGCGGCACGACGCCGAGGAAGTCCTGCGGCGCCTTCGGAACCGCGTTCGCGCCGCCCGGCGCAGCCAGGCAGGCGAGGCCGACGAGCGCGATCGCGCAGGCGGCGAGAAGGGATCGGGAACGGGGGGATTGGTGAGTGTTCGGGAGAGAACGCATCACTGCTCGTAACAAGGACGTCCCCGGCCGGTTGCGGTCGGGAGCCCGTTTTTCGGTCTGGTCGCGACTACTGGACGACCGGCAGCTCGCGAGCCCGAGCGCCCATCTTGGGGGCTTCGGAAGCGGAGGACTGGATCGTCTGGAGCATCGGCAGCTCGCGGGGCGAGCTCGCGATGATGCGCTTCGCGATGTCCACGATCGCCTTGCCGGCCGGGGAGTCCGGCTGCTCGACGGCGAGCGGGGTGCCGACGTCGGCGTGCTCGCGGAGCTCCTCCGAGAGCGGCACGGTGCCGAGCAGCGGAACCTCGAGCTCGTCGGCCAGCAGCTGGCCGCCGCCCTCGCCGAAGATCGAGAAGGTCTCGCCGGTCGGGGTGGTGAAGCCGGACATGTTCTCGATGATCCCCATCACCTCGAGGTCGACCTTGTCGGCCATCTCGGCCGAGCGGCGGGCGACCGACTGGGCGGCGGGCTGAGGCGTGGTGACGATCGTGATCTTGGCCTGCGGCAGGAGCTGCGCCAGGGTCATGGCGATGTCGCCGGTGCCGGGCGGCAGGTCGAGGAGCAGGTAGTCGAGCTCGCCCCAGGCGACGTCCTCGAGGAACTGCTGGATCGCCTTGTGGAGCATCGGTCCCCGCCAGACGACGGCGGAGTTCTGCTCGACGAAGTAGCCGATCGACATCGTCTTGACGCCGGAGGCGGCGATCGGCGGCATGATCTTCCGCTCGGCGTTGACCTCGGGCTTCTGATCGACCCCGAGCATGCGGGGGATCGAGTAGCCGTAGACGTCGCAGTCCAGGGCGCCGGCCTTCTGGCCCTGGGCCTGGAGGGCGGCGGCGAGGTTCGCGGTCATGGTCGACTTGCCGACCCCGCCCTTGCCGGAGGCGACGCAGATCACGTTCTTGACCTGGGCCAGGGCGCCCTGCGGGAGCTTGCCGCGGCCGAGGGTCTCGCGCAGGCCGGCCTTCTCGTCGTCGGAGAGGACGTCGAAGCCGACGCCGACCCCGGTCACCCCGTCGAGGGAGGAGACCTGCTGGACGACCGCGTCCTGGAAGTGGGAACGGATCGGACACCCGGGGGTCGTCAGGGAGACGGTCACGTTGACCTGCCCGTCTTCCTTGATCTCGATGCTGCGGACCATCCCGAGCTCGACGATGTTGCGCCGGAGCTCCGGGTCGATGACCGCAGTCAGCTTCTCGCGTATCTGCTCTTCGGTCGGGAGGGACATGCCCTGATTCTCGCAGAGCCAGGGTGCCGGGGCCGGGGGGCGAGTTTTGCGGCGCCGGGCCTCATGGAGTCAGAAGACCCCGACCGAGGAGCCCCGATGTCCTTTCGCATACGCGTTGCCGCCCTGGTGGTGGCCCTGCTCACGCTCGCCGTGCTCACGTCCTTCGCGATCATCTCGACCGACGGCGCGGCCGCGGCCCGCTACGTGGTGACCCAATGCGGGTGGCATGTCGGCCAGGACGCGGATTGGGCCGAGAACGCTTCCGGGCGGTACCTCCGCAGCTCGTACTGCCAGACCCCGGATTCGGCCGATCCGTTCGACGGAGTCCACCTGAGCAGCGAGGTGAAGGGGGCGGCCGTGGTCGGTGGCACCCGCTACGCGCGTTGGCGTTGGCAGGCGCCGGCCGGCGCCGCGATCGTGGCGGTGCACGGCCAGCGCTGGCAGTTCGTCAGGGACGGCTTCGAGCACCGGATCGGCTCGGTCTCTTCGGGCGGTTCCTTCGCGCCCTTCCTCTCCTTGGCCCAGAGCGACTCGACCCGGCGGGATTTCTCCTCCGCTTTCGCGCCGTTCGCCCAGGCCTTCGAGTCGCGGCTGCTCTGCGCGAAGCCGAGCGACCGGCAATGCCGGCCGGACGGCACGGTGCTGGCCGGAATCCGGGCGCTCACGCTCACCCTGGACGACCCGAACCGGCCCGGTGCCCGGATCGGCGGTGGCCTGGCCGGCTCCGATTGGCTGCGCGGGACCCAGTCGCTCTCCTTCGAGGACAGCGATGTCGGTTCCGGTCTGCGCTTCGCCGAGACGGCGGTGGACGGCGCGGTCCGGGCGAGGAGCGAGCTGAGCTGCGCCAAGGTCCAGATCACCGGCCAGTGGCGCGGCCGCACCATGAGGCCGTGCTCGCTCGCCGGCTCCGGAAGCCAGTCGGTGGACACCAGAGGCTTGACCGACGGCCCGCATCTGCTGCGCCACTGCGCGATCGATTTCGCCGGCAACCAGGGCTGCTCGCCCGACCGGACGATCTGGGTCGACAACAACCCGCCCTCGGCGCCGCGGGGGTTGGCCGTGGAAGGGGGAGAGGGCTGGCACCGGACCAACGGGTTCGACCTGACCTGGACCGACCCGGACCAGGGCCGGGCGTCGCCGATCGCGGCGAGCTGGCTGCGACTCACCTCGGACCGCGGTTCCCTGGTCCCGTCCAGCCGTTTCGGCTCGGGCGGGGTGGAGGTCGAGGTTCCCGGCCCGGGGGTCTACCTGGCCCGGGTCTGGCTGGCCGACTGGGCCGGGAACACGAACGAGGCGAACCATGCGGAAGTGACTTTGAAGCTGGACGACGTACCGCCGACCGGGTACTTCCTCGACCCGCCCGCCGACGATCCGGAACTGATCCGGGCGCCGATCTCCGACGCGTACTCCGGCGTCGCCGGCGGGACGATCTCCTGGCGGTCGGCCGGCGGGGACGAGTGGCATGAGGTCCCGACTCGCCTGGATGGTGGGGCGGAACCGGCGCTGGTCGCGAGGGTCCCGTCCCTGCCCCGGGGAAGCTGGGTGCTCCGAGCGGCGATCGTCGACCGGGCCGGCAATCTCACGGTGACCGACCGTCGGGCCAACGGCTCGCGGATGGAGGTCAGGACTCCGCTCAGAGAGGAGACGCGACTCTCGGCCGGGCTCTCGAAGGAGAACGGCCGGGTCGGTGGCGCGGTACGGGTCGCGTATGGGCGACGGGCACTGCTCGCCGGGCGGTTGACCGACGGCCGGGGCGGCCTCTCCGCGGAGCGTGTGATCGTGACCGAGAGCCCGTACCCGGGATCTCGCTGGGCCGTGCGCCGCCGGTCGGTACCGACCGATGGCCGGGGCGACTTCGAGATCTGGCTCGAGGCCGGTCCGGGCCGGCGGGTCGAGGTTTCCTTCCCCGGCACCAAGCAACTCGAGGAGAGTTCCTCCGGGACCTTGGAGATGCGGGTTGCCGGGAGGCTGCGGTTCTCGGTGCGCCCGCGTCGGCTGCGAACCGGGGAGCGGGCCCTTTTCCGAGGCCGGGTCGCGTCGCTCGGCGCCTGGCCGCCGCGACGCGGCAACCTGGTCCAGGTCGAGTACTTCGAGATGTCGGCCCGACGGTGGCGGCCTGTCGCGCTGGTCAGGACCGACCGTGAGGGGCGGTTCCGGGGTGGCTATCGGTTCCGCTACATCACGGGCCTGGCCCGGATCCGACTGCGGGCGAGATTGGTCCCGGCGCCGCGCTTCCCCTACGTCGGGGCGGTCTCCAGGCCGGTCGTGATCCGGGTGCGGGGATGAAGGCGGCGCGGCCACCGCGGAGCGTGGTGGCCGCGCCGGTCCTCCGTCAGAGCCCGAAGACCCCGACCAGCAGGGGCAGCGCGATGGCCGCACCCGCGAGCGTGCCGACGACGAGGCCGAACGCGGCGCGCACGCCGGTCTCCTCCGTCATCGGTCTGATCACACGTCTGTCCAGATCCACCTTTACCTCCTTCTTCTCATGGCCGGCGGGGTTAGCTGACGGGCTCGCGCTGAAGAAGCTGCGCTACGGACCAGGTGGCCCGATTCGCCCCCGGCGGCCGGTTTCCCGGACGCCACTGGGTCCCCCGCTCCGTCACCTCAGGCGACGGATTAGGCACGTTTCACTGAACGGCTCCGATGTTATCCGGGTCGGAAGCGTCAGGTTGCAAAGCTCCGCTCAATCTCGTAGAGTAAAAGTTGATACACGTCAAGTTTCGGTTGGGAGGGAATGTGCTCACTAGAAGGAAGCTTCTGAAATCAGCCGCGGCAGGTGCCCCGGCAGTCGTCCTCGGAACCCAGGCTCTGTCCGGGTTCGCATCCGCGGCCAGCCCGGCGGCCGGCAAGAACGTGGTGATCTTCATCACCGACCAGGACCGCAAGGTGATGCACTTCCCCAAGGGTTGGGAAGAGCAGAACCTGCCGGGTCTCACGCGGCTCAAGAAGAACGGGGTCAGCTTCGAGAACGCCTTCTGCAACTCCTGCATGTGCTCGCCCTCCCGGGCCACCATGTTCACCGGGCTGCACCCCGCCCAGCACGGCGTCAAGTACACGCTCGAGGAGAACATGCCGGCCGACCAGTACCCCCAGGTCGAGCTCTCCACCGAGTTCAAGAACGTGGCCTCCGTCATGTCGGCGGCCGGATACGAGGTCGTCTACAAGGGCAAGTGGCACATCAGCAAGCCGGCCGGTGACGACTGGACGCCGGAGGATCTGGAGCGTTACGGCTTCTACCGCTGGGATCCGCCGGACGGCGGCGCCAACCAGGACATCAGCGAGGCCGGCGGCGGCGTCACCGACCACGACGGTCGCTTCATGGACGCCGACGGCAGCCCCGAGGACGGCGGCGAGGGTGTGCTCAAGTTCATCAACGAGCGGGCCGGCGCCACCAAGCCCTGGTGTCTGATCGTCTCCCTGGTCAACCCGCATGACGTCCTCATGTACCCCGGCCCGGCCAACATGAGCCCGGCCAAGTACATCCAGGCCGGCTACGACGACTCGTGGCTCGAGGGCGACATCGAGCTGCCGCCGACCGTCAACGAGGATCTCTCGACCAAGCCGGACTGCCACGCGCAGTTCATCAAGCTGTTCAACCTGGCCGGGGCGCTGCGCACGCCTCAGCAGAAGAAGAACTACCTCAACTTCTACGCCAACCTGATGAAGGTCGTGGACGGATACCTGGTCGACGTGCTCGACGCGCTCGAATCGACCGGGCAGCTCAACGACACAGTGGTGATCCGGACGGCCGACCACGGCGAGATGGGCGTCTGCCACGGCGGCATGCGGCAGAAGAACTTCAACGCCTACGAGGAGACGCTGCGGGTGCCGATGGTCTTCTCCAACCCGGAGCTGTTCCCGAAGCAGCGCAAGTCCGAGCAACTCGTCTCGCATGTCGACCTGCTGCCGACCCTGGCCGGCCTCTTCGACGCCCCTCGCTCAGCCCGCAACCCGAAGTGGTCGGGCGTCGACTACTCGAAGCAGGTGCTCGGCACCACCAAGAAGCCGACTCAGGACCGGATCGTGTTCACCTTCGACGATTGGCAGGCGGGGCAGGCCAGCGGCCCGTACATTCCCGCTCCCAATCACATCGTCACCGTGCGCGAGCGGCGCTGGAAGCTCTCCAAGTACTACGACGCCTCGGGTGACAAGAAGACCCAGTGGGAGATGTACGACCTCCAGAACGATCCGCTCGAGCGCAACAACCTCGCCTACCGGCCCAAGCGCATGACCAGGACGCAGGCGGCGCACTTCAAGCGCCTGCGGAACCGGATCCGGAAGATCGAGCAGGAGAAGCTGCAGCCGCTGCCGCAGAAGGCGTTCGCCGTGCGGTCGATCCGGGTCGAGGGAGCCAGGGTGCTGAGCAAGCTGCGGTTGCCCGGCCGCGGCATCGTCGACCAGCGTGCCTTCGCCGTGATCGACGGCCGTCGCCGCCGGATCGGCAAGTTGAGGCGACGGTTCGACCAGGCCGGGATGGCGAACCTCGAGCTCAAGCTCAGCGACCAGATGCGAGCGGAGCTGAAGCGGCACGGCGCCGAGATCAGGGTCGTGACCCGGTTCCGGCCCGACGGCGGCCTGCGCCGCAAGCTGGTCAAGAAGGTGCGGGCGAGCCGGCTGTAGGAGCCGGCTTCACCCCGCCGTCACGGCCGGCTGAGCCGCGCGGCGCAGCGTTCGATCCGACCCAGGTCCGCCCCGGCACGGCTGATGCAGCGATTGAGCTGCGGCAGCCGGTCGGTCGGCACGTTCTTGATCCGGGTCGTGATCGTGCGCTGGGTGTGGGTCGAGATGTTGGCCTGGTCGAAGGCCTGATCGGCCTGGTCGAGGCTCTTCTGGATGCTGTCGTTGATCCCGCCCGAGACCTTCTCGGTGGTGTCCAGGATGGGTCGCAGCAGAAAGTAGTAGACGCAGGCGAGGGTGGCCGCGATGACGGCGATCCGGACCACCGCGGTGACGAGCGTTCCCCCGATCTGCATGGCTCGACTCTACAGCCGCCGCGAGCGAGAAAACCGATTCTCCCCCGGGCGCCCTCAGCATCTACGCTGAGGATGTGATGACGCCACAGGACTACCTCGAGATCGACCGGCAGCTCACCGACGAAGAGCGACTGATCAAGGAGACCGTCGGGCGCTACGTCAACGAGCGGTATCTGCCCGGGATCGCCGAGCACTTCGAGAACGGGACCTTCGACCGTTCAGTCCCCGAGGCGCTCGGCCAGCTCGGCGTGCTCGGCATGCACCTGACCGGCTACGGCTGCGCCGGGTCCAGCGCGGTCGCCTACGGCGTCGCCTGCATGGAGCTCGAAGCGGGCGACAGCGCCCTGCGCTCGTTCTGCTCGGTGCAGGGTTCGCTCGCCATGTTCGCGATCTGGAAGTGGGGCAGCGAGGAGCAGAAGCAGCGCTGGCTGCCGGGGATGGCGAAGGGCGAGCTGGTCGGCTGCTTCGGCCTGACCGAGCCCGATTCCGGGTCGGATCCCGGCTCGATGCGCACCACCGCCCGTCGCGACGGCGACGACTGGATCCTCAACGGTTCGAAGATGTGGATCACCTCCGGCTCGATCGCCGACGTGGCGGTGGTCTGGGCACGGACCGACGATGGCGTCCAGGGCTTCCTGGTCGAGCCGGGGATGGAGGGGTTCACCGCCCCGGAGATGCACGGCAAGCTCTCGCTGCGGGCCTCGGTCACCTCGGAGCTGGCCTTCGACGACGTCCGCCTGCCGGACGCCAACCGCCTGCCCGAGGTCCAGTCGCTGAAGGGCCCTCTGAGCTGTCTGAACGAGGCGCGCTACGGGATCGTCTGGGGCGTGATCGGCGCCGCCCGGGCCTGCTTCGAAGCGGCGCTCGACTACTCGATGACCCGCCAGCAGTTCGACCAGCCGATCGCTTCCTTCCAGTTGACCCAGGCCAAGCTGGCCGACATGGCGACCAAGGTCCAGCAGGGCTACCTGCTGGCTCTCCACCTCGGCCGTCTCAAGGACGAGGGACGGCTGCAGCCGGAGCAGGTCTCGATGGGCAAGCGGGCCAATGTCCGGGCCGCCCTCGAGGTCGCCCACACCGCCCGCTCGGTGCTCGGCGCCAACGGGATCACGCTCGAGTACCCGGTGTTGCGCCACGCCAACAACCTCGAATCGGTCTTCACCTACGAGGGCACGGACGAGATCCACACGCTCTCGATCGGCATGGCCCTGACCGGAATCGCCGCCTTCCGCTGACCAAGCCCGGTTCCCCGACCGCGTCGGTCCCCCCGACCACGCCGATCCCTCAGACCCGGCCGGTCCCGCCGACCGCGCGCGGAGCTGGCCACGTTGTGGTCGCTATTCGTGCAAACGTGGCGGGAACTGGCCCGACGGATCGTGGCGGGAACTGACCCGGGGCCGTCAGCGGCGGGGGTAGCCGGGGGCGAACTTCGGGAACTTCGAGCTCTGGAGGAACTTCGAGAGCATCTTGCGTGAGCGCGGGAAGTTCTGGATCCGGAACGGGTTCGAGCTGCCGAAGTCCTGGTAGTAGATCAGCATCCGCAGCTTGTCCCGTTTGCGCACGTACTTGAAGATCCGCTTCACGAAACCGGGGCCGTCGGCGCCCCAGAGGCCCCACTCGGCCAGCGCCATCGGCTTGTTCTTGCCGAGCGCGAACTTCTTGTAGAAGCGGCCCAGGTCCTTCCAGTTGTTGTAGCGGTTGTAGAAGTCGGTAGAGACCCAGTCGACCCACTTCTTGCCCGGCCAGTACTTGGCGGGCGCGTTGGCCGAGACCTTGGGTGAGCCGGCAGGCAGCGGTCCCCAGACGATCGAGACCGGCGCCTTGCGCAGGCGTCGCGGCAGCTTCTTGGCCTTGCGCGTCTTCTGCACCTTCGGCAGGCCGATGTCGTGGAGCCGGGCGTTGATCTTGCCGCGTTTGCCGCCGCCCTTGGTGATGATCGCGATCCGTCGGAAAGCCGATCGATACCACTTGTAGGCGTAGCTGCCGCCCCGCACGTTGCCGGAGCAGTCGACCCCCGCGTAGTAGTTGAGGCAGCGGTTCGGCTCGCCCAGGGGGCGGATGTACATGCGCAGATGGTTCTTCGCGGCGGAGGCGTTGATCCGCAGCAGGTAGGCGTCGCCCTTGCCGCGGGCGATCTGCTTCGGGGTGATCAGCTCGGTGCCGTCGTCGGCCCTGGTGGTGATGTGGAGCATCGGGCGGGCCCGGACGCCCTTCCAGCGCTGCATCGCCGAGTGCCAGCTGTTGTCCCAGGGGTGGAAGGTCTGGATCACCGACGGGTGCTTGCCGACCGCGCGGGCGAAATCGCGGAAGTCCTGGCCGTCCCCGGTGTCGGTCGCCCCGAAGAACACCTTGCCCGGCGGCGGCTTGAGCACGGTCGCGTCCGCGGGCCGGGTGAAGACGGCAGCAACGAGAAGCGCTCCGAAGAGCGCCAGGAAAAGGAGTCGGAACTTGGTCTGGTGGGCTTGGACCATGGTTGAACCAACCGACGCCGGCGGCTTCGGTTGCGGTGTCCAACATAGGTAGATGGCCTTTCCGGGAGCGTCGGGGCACGCCCCTTGAACCGGAGATTTCAGTTCGAGTCGCTTGGCGGCTAAAGTTGACTAGCGTCAAAACCGAGCGAGGAGATTTGGGGAATGAGCGAGTTCGACGAGATGGGACCAATCGACTACGTGATCGTCGAATGGGCCGACGGTCAACCCACGGGTGAAGCGATCCCGCACCTGGTCGACCTGGTCGATCGAGGGCTGATCCGGATCCTCGACCTGGCCTTCGTCATCAAGGCAGAGGACGGCTCGGTGGCCCAGATCGAGATCGCCGATCTCGGTGACGGGATCGAAGAGATCGCGGTGTTCGAGGGCGCCTCCTCGGGCCTCCTCGGCGAGGACGACTTCGGTGAGGCGGGAGCCGCGCTCGAGCCGGGCCGCGCGGCCGCGCTGCTCGTCTACGAGAACGCCTGGGCGGCGCCGTTCGCCTCGGCGGTGCGGCGCTCCGGGGCTCAGCTCGTGGCCAGCGGTCGCATCCCGGTCCAAGACCTGATCGCAAGCCTCGACGCCGCCGAGGCCTAGGAAAGAAGGAGAAGAGAAGATGCCAGGACTACTCAGAGGCGTGGCCAGGACCGCCGCCATCGCCGGTACCGCCACCGCCGTCAGCAACCGGGTCTCGCGCCGTCAGGCCGCCCGTTGGGCCGAGCAGGACGGGCCGCAGTACGCCAACCCGCGGGCCGAGATGGCCGCCCCAGTGCAGAGCGCGCCGGCGCCCGCCGCCCCGGCCGCCGACCCGATCCAGCAGCTCAAGGAGCTCGGCGAGCTCCACCAGAGCGGAGTGCTGACCGACGAGGAGTTCGCGGCCCAGAAGGCCAAGATCCTCAACGCTTGAGGGCGCGATCCGGTCTAGGCCGGATCGCAGAGGAAACCCGTCCGATCACAGAGGCAAAGAATGGATGATCGGACTCAGCCGGGTGATCGACTTCGCCATGATTGTGGGCATGGAGGCCCCGATCACAGACCAGGAGTTCGAAGCGATGATCCAGGCCGCGATCGACGGCCTGCCCCGGCAGTTCCGGGAAGTGATCGCGCAGGTGCCGGTGATCGTCTCCGACCAGGGGCGCGAACGGCATGCCTACGGGCTCTACCAGGGCGACGGGATCGCCCGCGACAACTACCCGGATCGGATCGTGATCTTCATGGACACCCTGGTCCGGGACTTCGGCCACGACCGGGAGCTGCTGGCCCGACAGGTCGAGCGCACGGTCCGGCACGAACTCGGCCATCACCTCGGCTACGACGAAGGTGGCGTGAGGGATCTCGGCCTGTAGCCGAGATCCGGACACCCTGATTCTGACGGCCTGTAGGCTCGGGCCATGTCCAAAGCTACGCTCAACACCACGGCCGGGCCGATCACGATCGAGTTCTTCGACGATGACGCGCCCAAGACGGTCGAGAACTTCCGCAAGCTCGCCGGCGACGGCTTCTACGACGGGCTCACCTTCCACCGTGTGATCAAGGACTTCATGGTCCAGGGCGGCTGCCCGCTCGGCACCGGCACCGGCGGTCCGGGCTACACCTTCGAGGACGAGTTCAACGACCACAAGGTCGTGCGCGGCGCCCTGGCGATGGCCAATGCCGGCCCGAACACCAACGGCTCCCAGTTCTTCATCGTCACCATCCCCGCCGCCGATTGGCTGGACGGCAAGCACACCGTCTTCGGCGAGGTGACCGAGGGGATGGACGCGGTCGACGCGATCGAGGGAACCCAGACCGACGGCCGCGACATGCCGCTCGAGCCGCAGGTGATCCAGAGCGTCGAGCTGACCGACTGAGCACCGGGCCCTTCAAAGGCGGCGGGCCGGCGAAGGCCGGCCCGCCTGCCTACGAGACTCCGGAGTCTTCGAGCTCTTCGGGCTTGGCTTCGGATTCGGCCGCGGCCTGGGTCTGATCGATGTAGATGACCTTGTCGCCGGCCTTTAGGACCTGGCAGGCGTCGTCGTTGGGTCGGTGGACGTCGCCGTTGCGGATCACGGCGATCGCCGTCTCCTGGTGGTGACGCTCGATCTGTTCGCCGTCGACGGCGACGCTGCGCTCGTTGATGTCGAGGCCGTCGCCGAAGGTGAGCAGGTCGTTGACCACCCGGGCGGCCTCGGGGGTCTCGGCCGCCATCCCGAGGATGCGGCCGGCCGAGCTGGAGGAGACGATCACCTCGGTCGCGCCCGAGGAGTAGAGGAGATCCACGTTGTTCTCCTCCTTGCAGGCGGCGATGATCTTGGCCTCGGGGTTGAGCTCGCGAATCCGGAGGACGGAGAGGATCGCCTGCTCGTCTGAGTTCAGGGCGACGATCACGGTCTTGGCGGTCTCGACCCGGGCGGCGCTGAGGATCGAGTTGTCGTAGGCCTTGCCGCTGATCCCGGTCAGCTCGAGGCGGTTCGCCTCTTCGAGCGCGGCGTCGTCGGTGTCGATCACCACGGCTTCCAGGTCCCCGTCGTGGTTGCGGATGTAGTCGAGGGCCGATCGGCCCTTGACCCCGAAGCCGCAGACGACCACGTGATCGGAGAGATCACGCTGCCAACGGCGCAGGCGGAACTGGAATCTGGATTGCTCGGCCAACACCTGAAGCGTAGTGCCGACCAGCAGGACGATGAAGAGAACCCTGATCGGGGTGACGACGACCGTGGTCAACAGGCGCGACGCCTGGGTCACCGGGACGATGTCCCCGTACCCGGTGGTGGTGATCGTCACGGTCGAGTAGTAGAGCGCGTCGATGAAGGTGAGGGACTGGTCCGGGTGCTGTGTGTCGACGTATCCCTTGCGTCCGAACCAAGTGATGAAAGTGACCACCAGCAGCAGGAAGGTCGCCAGCCCGATCCGTTGGAGGATCGCCTTCAGAGGATCCTGCCGGACCCGCGCGAAGCGGAACCGGGCAGGTGGGATCGGCAGCGGAGGCGGCTGTTTTCTCACCCGTTTCAACTGACGGCAGCATAGAGCGGCAAGGCCGGGCGAAGCGCGGGACAGGTACCCTGCAAGACCCGTGTTTACCTCTCTGGAGTGCCATGACTGAGTCCCTCGCAGATGGTTTCGAGCCCGTCTCCTTCGAGCAATGGAGTGAAGCCGCCACCAAGGGCGACCAGGAGGTCGCGCTCCGGACGATCCTCGAGGACGGGGTCGAGGCCAAGTGGCTCTACACCTCGGAGGACGCGATTGCCGCCGATCCCGCCGGACTGCCGGGCCAGGCGCCCTTCGTCCGCGGCACCCGGGCCGGCCGCCACTGGCAGATCCGCCAGGTCCAGACCCAGCCCGACCGGGTCAAGGCGAACAAGGAGATCCTCGAGGACCTGAACGGCGGGGTGACCGAGATCACCCTGCGTCTCGGCAGGGACGGGATCTCGATCTCCACCCTGGACCACCTGAGCGAAGTGCTCGAAGGCGTCTACCTCGACCTGGCCGGCGTCGCCCTGGAAGCCGGCGCGGCCGCGCCGGCCGCCGCCGCCCTCCTCACCGCGCTCTGGCGCGAGAACGGCATCGCCCCCGACGAGGCGCTCGGCTCCTTCCGCTACGACCCGCTCGGCACGCTCGCCCGCACCGGCGAGCTCCCGACCTCCCCGGAGGACGCGCTGGCCGCCGCCGGCGCCCTCGCCGCGGACACCGCGCGCGACTGGCGGAAGGCGAGGGCCCTCGCGGTCGACACCGGGATCTACGTCGAGGCCGGGGCCACCGCGGCCTGGGAGCTCGGCATCGCGATCGCCACCGGAGTCGAGTATCTCCGCGCCGCCACCGCCGCCGGGCTCGATCCCGCCGAGGCGGCCCGGCAGATCGAGTTCAGCCTCGCGGTCGGCCCGGACCAGTTCCTCGAGATGGCCAAGTTCCGTGCGGTCCGCCGTCTCTGGGCCCGCGTCCTGGAGGAATCCGGGGTCGACGAGTCCGCCCGCTTCTCCCCGACCTACGGCGTGACCTCGGCCCGCATGATCACCGCGGTCGATCCCTGGGTCAACATGCTCCGGGTCACCACCGCCGCCTTCGCCGCTGGCACCGGCGGCGCCGACGGGATCACCGTCACGCCCTTCGACCAGATGATCGGGCAGCCCGGCGACCTCGGCCGCCGCATCGCCCGGAACACCCAGATCATCCTCCAGGACGAGTCCTCGCTCGGCCGCATCGCCGATCCGCTGGCCGGTTCCTGGTACGGCGAGGAGCTGACCGACGAGCTGGCCCAGGCCGGCTGGGCGAGGTTCCGCGACATCGAACGCGAGGGCGGCGCGCTGGCCGCGCTCCGTTCGGGCCTGATCGCGAGCTCGCTGGCCGCCCTGGCCGACGAGCGCGAAGAGGACCTGAAGCATCGCCGCCGCGTGATGACCGGGGTCAACGAGTTCCCGCTGCTGGGCGACGACGGCACCAGCCCGGAGACCGTCGACCGCTCCTCGGTCGAGATCCTCGAACCGGACGTGACCGGAGAGACCTTCTCGCTGCCCGCCCTGAACCCGCGCCACGACTCGACCCCGTTCGAGACGCTGCGGAACGCCGCGGCCGGCAGCCGTCCCCAGATCTACCTGGCCTGCATGGGGTCGATCGCCAGCCACGTCAACTACGCCAACTGGGCCAAGAGCTTTTTCGAGGTCGGCGGGGTCGAGACCGTGCCGAGCGGCGCCCTCGAAGGCAACGAGGACCAGGCGAGCACCTTCAAGGACGGCGGGTTCGAGCTGGCGGCGGTCTGCGCGGGCAGGAACCAGGCCCCCGAGGACCTGGCCGACCTGGTCGGCAAGCTCCGCGAGGCGGGCGCCGAGTACATCTACATGGTCAACTCGACCCCGGAGCTGAACGAGGCCGCGATGAACGCCGGCGCGGATGAGCTGATCAAGAACGGGGCAAATCTGATCGAGGTCCTGACCGCCACGCTCGGTCGACTCGGCGTGGAGGTGAAGTCATGAGCGGCATCCCCGATTTCTCCGAGGTCGAGCTCGGCCCGGTCCCCACCGATCCGGCCGACGCGGCCGAGTTGGAGGCGATCCTCGAGGCCAACCGCGACCCGCACTCCGAGGACGAGGTCCACTGGGAGACCCCGGAGGGCATCACCCTCGACCCGGCCTACACCTCGGCCGCGCTCGACGGGATCGACTTCCTCGACACCAAGCCGGGCTTCGCCCCGTATCTGCGCGGGCCCTACCCGTCGATGTACGTCAACAAGCCCTGGACGATCCGCCAGTACGCGGGCTACTCCACGGCCGAGGAGTCGAACGCCTTCTACCGCCGCAACCTCGCGGCCGGCCAGAAGGGGCTCTCGATCGCCTTCGACCTGGCGACCCACCGCGGCTACGACTCGGACCATCCCCGGGTGGCCGGTGATGTCGGCAAGGCCGGTGTCGCGATCGACTCGATCTACGACATGCGCACCCTCTTCGACGGGATCCCGCTCGAGGAGATGTCGGTCTCGATGACCATGAACGGCGCCGTGCTGCCGATCCTCTCGCTCTTCATCGTCGCCGGCGAGGAGCAGGGCGTGCCGCACGA
>JAFKLL010000045.1 GCA_017304845.1 Solirubrobacterales bacterium | reverse complement strand
CGCCGGCCTGACGTACAACTTCCTGCCCTTCATGGTGCTGCCCCTCTTCGCCGCCCTCGAACGGCTCGACCGGAGACTGCTCGAGGCCAGCAAGGACCTCTACGCCTCCGCCACCAAGACCTTCCTCAAGATCACCCTGCCGATCACGATGCCCGGCATCGTCGCCGGAGTCCTGCTCACCTTCATTCCCGCCGCCGGCGACTACGTCAACGCGACCTTCCTCGGCGGCACCAACCAGGCGATGATCGGCAACGTGATCCAGTCGAAGTACCTGGTCGTCCGTGACTACTCCGAGGCGGCCGCCCTGTCCTTCACCCTGATGGCGATCATCCTGGTCGCCCTGATCGTCTACATCAAGTTCGCCGGAACGGAAGCCCTGATGGGCGACGAGGAGGAAGCCCGATGAAGGCCTGGCGCTGGCTGCGCGAAAACGCCGTGATGATCGTCGGGATCCTGGCGCTGCTCTACATGCTGACGCCGATCTTCATCATCGCGATGTTCTCCTTCAACGACCCGACCGGGCGCTACAACTTCGAGTGGGTCGGCTTCACCACCCAGTATTGGGCCCATCCCTTCGCGATCACGGAGCTGACCGACGCCTTGATGGTCAGCATCCGGCTGGCCTTCTTCACCGCGATCGGAGCGACCATCCTCGGCACCCTGATCGCGATCGCGCTGGTCAGGTACCAGTTCTTCGGCCGCCGGGCCGCGAACCTCCTGATCGTGATCCCGATGGCGACCCCCGAGGTCGTGATCGGCGCCTCGCTCCTCTCCTTCTTCCTCACCCTCGACATCTTCAAGCTCGGTTTCCAGACCCTGCTGATCGCCCACATCATGTTCTCGGTGAGCTTCGTCGTGATCGTGGTGAGATCTCGCCTGATCGGTTTCGACCGTCGCCTCGAGGAGGCCTCGGCCGACCTCGGCGCCAACGCCTTCACCACCTTCCGCAAGGTGACCCTGCCGCTGATCGCGCCCGGCGTGCTCTCGGCCGCCCTGCTGTCGTTCGCGCTTTCGATCGACGACTTCGTGATCTCGAACTTCAACTCCGGCTCGGAGGTCACCTTCCCGCTCTACATCTTCGGAGCGAACCAGCGCGGCATCCCGGTCCAGGTCAACGTGATCGCGACGATGCTCTTCGCGCTGACCGTGGTCGCGATGCTGGCGGTGATCATCCAGCAGCGCCGCGCCGAGAAGGCCGCCGCCATGCGCCCCGAAGAAGTGGCGAACAAGCCCGCCATCAGCATTCCCGTCTGACCCCGCTTCCTGCGGTTAACTTTCCCCCATGGGACATGAGACGCGGTTGCTGATCGGTGGAGAGTCGACCTTCGGCCAGGGGGCGGAGATCGAGGTCGAGAACCCGGCGACCGAGGAGATCGTGGCGACGGTCGGTTCGGCCTCCGGCGAGCAGTTGGACGCGGCGGTCCGAGCCGCGACCGCCGCGAAGGCCTCCTGGGCCGGGATGCCGGCCGTGGACCGGGCGCCGCTGCTCCATGAGATCGCGACCGCACTCCGGGCCAAGACCGATGAGCTGGCGCTGCTGATGACCACCGAGATCGGCCGCCCCCTGACCGAGTCCGCCGACGAGGTCGAGTGGTGCGCGGCCTGCTTCGACTACTACGCGGAGGTGGCCCGCTCGGAGATCGGCCGGGTGATCCCGCCGATCGAGGCCTCCCAGTTCTCGGTCGTAGTCAAGGAGCCGCATGGCGTGGTCGGCTGCATCGTGCCTTGGAACTTCCCGCTCCTCCTGCTGACCTGGAAGGTCGCTCCCGCCCTGGCGGCGGGCAACACCGTGGTCGCCAAGCCCTCCGAGCTGACCCCGCTCTCCACCCTCGCGATCGCCGACGTCTTCTCGAACCTCCCGGCCGGTACGGTCAACCTGGTCGCCGGAGCCGGTGAGACCGGCGCCGCGATCGCCGACCACCCCGGGATCGACTGCATCGCCTTCACCGGCTCAGTCGCGACCGGCCGGAACGTCGGGATCGCCGCCGCCTCACGCAACGCGCGCGTCAACCTCGAGATGGGCGGCAAGGACCCGTTCATCGTCTGCGACGACATCGGGACCGAGGGAGTCGAGATCGCCGCCCGCGGCGGTGCCTGGGCCGCCTACCTGAACGCCGGCCAGGTCTGCACCTCCTCCGAGCGCTTCTACGTGATGGAGGACGTCTTCGACCAGTACGTCGCGGCCTTCGTCGAGCACACCGATTCGCTGGTGATCGGCGACCCGTTGGAGGCGGCGACCGATCTCGGGCCGATGGTCTCGGCGGCCCAGCGCGGCAAGGCCCTGGCCCAGGTCGAGGACGCGGTCGCCGGCGGGGCGGAGCTGCTCGCCGGCGGTGGCCGGGCCGGCTTCGAGAAGGGCCACTACCTGGAGCCCTGCGTGCTGACCGGGGTCCACTTCGACGCGGACCTGCTGCGCGAGGAGACCTTCGGCCCGGTCGCGCCGATCGTCCCGGTGAAGGACCTGGACGAGGCGATCGCCTTCGCCAACGGGCTCGACTTCGGTCTCGGCGCGAACATCTACACGCGGGATCTGAAGCGCGCGATCCGCTGCGTCAAGGAAGTCCGGGCGGGATCGGTCTGGATCAACGACCCGCTCACCGACAACGACGCCGGTCCCTTCGGCGGGTTCAAGAACTCCGGGATCGGCCGCGAGCTCGGCACCGAGGGGCTCGACGCCTTCCGTGAGGCGAAGCACGCCCACATCGACACCGAGATCGAGATCAAGGAGTGGTGGTACCCGTACGGGTGATGGGCACCAACCCAAACCCGAACTGAAACTCGGTTCGCGTCACAGCGACGCGTTCGGAGTTTCAGTTCGTTGCTAGTTGGTGGCGCCCGTCGCCCCGGTCGCTCCCGTGACGCCGGAGACTTCGGTGCCGGCGCTGCCGCAGTCCTTGAAGCCGAAGCTGTCCGCCATCTGATCGAACTTGCCGGCCAGCAACGCGCCCTGCTTGCCGGCCGTGATCATCGCGTCCTTGTCGCCGGAGGCGATCGCGTCGGCGGCGTCCTGGGCGGCGGCGACCCGCTGGCGGCCGACCGCGATCAGCTGATCGATCGTCGTCTGGTCCGCCTCCGGCGGCTTCTCGGCGGCGAGCTGATCCAGCATCGCCGTCGACTCGGTCGCCTGATCCTCGAAGTCCTGGGCGGCGCTCTCGAGGTCGCTCGACTTGAGCGCCTGGTTGAACTGGGCCTCGCGCCCGGCCGAGGCGGTGTTGAACTGGGCGCAGATCGCATCCGCCTTGGCGATGTATCCGTCCCGGCTCAGATCCTCCTCGCTGGAACCGCCGCCACCGCAGCCGGCCAGGAGCAGCGCCAGCCCGAGGCCGACGACCGGGGCCGCGCCGCGACGGAACTGATCCGGACCGAGAGAAGCTCTCATCAGACGGGCACCCTACCTTCGAGGCCGGTCAGGCGGCTGATTAGACTCGGAGCATGTCTTCAGGCCAGGAACGAACCCCGTATGTAGATGCCCTGATCGAGTTCGCTCAAAGTGATCCCGGTCGCTTCAACGTCCCCGGTCACCAGGGTGGCATCGGTTCCGGGCTCAAGCTGCATCTGTTGGCCGGTCAGACCGGACTGACCGACGACATCCCGGCCCTGATCGAGGGCATCGACGTCGGCGACCCGAACCCGTTCCAGGAAGCCCAGAAGCTGGCCGCCGAGGCCTGGGGCGCGAAGCGGACCTGGTTCCTGATCAACGGCGCCTCCCAGGGCAACCAGGCGATGTGCCTCGCGGTCGCCCACATGGGCGGCGAGCTGGTGGTCCAGAGGAACGTCCACTCCTCGGTGATCGACGGCATGATCATGGCCGGCCTCAAGCCGACCTTCGCCGCCCCCGAGCTCGACCCGGATCTCGGCGTGGCCCACTGCCTCACCCCGGAGGCCCTGGCCGAGGCCCTCGACCGCTGCCCCGACGCCGCCGCCGCGGTGGCGGTCTCGCCGACCTACTTCGGGGCCTGCGCCGACATCCCGGCCCTGGCCGAGGTGGCCCACAGCCGTGGCGTCCCGCTGGTCGTGGACGAAGCCTGGGGCGCTCACCTAAAGTTCCATCCCGACCTGCCGCCGAGCGCGATCGAGAGCGGCGCCGACCTGGTCATCTCCTCGACCCACAAGATCGTCGGCAGCCTGACCCAGTCGGCGATGATCCACCTCGCCTCGGATCGCTTCGAGCAGGAGATCATCGACCGCTGCATCTCGATGACCGAGTCGACCAGCCCCAACTCCCTGCTCTGCGGCTCGCTCGACGCGGCCCGCAGCCAGGCCGCCGTCGACGGCGAGCGCCTGCTCGGCAAGACGATCTCGGTCCTCGCCGAGACGCGCCAGGAGATCAAGGAGATCCCCGGCCTGGACGTGCTCGACGAACGTCTGCTGGAACGGGACAGCGTCGCCGGCTGGGACCCGCTGCGCCTGACCATCGACGTGCGCGAGTCGGGCAGCACCGGGTACCACATCGCCGCCCTGGCCCGGGACCTCGCCGGGGTCAACCTGGAGCTGGCCTCCGACACGGTGGCGGTGGCGGTCTTCGGCATGGGCACCGGCACCCGGGCGCGTGCGCGGCGGCTGGTCGACGGCATCCTGACCGCGCTCGAGGCGATCGAGTCCGAGCCCGCGCCGGAGCAGATCGAGTTCGCGCCGCCTCCCCCCTGGGGCGATCCCGCGATGACCCCCCGTGACGCCTTCCTCGGCCGGCAGGAGGTCGTGCCCTTCGACCAGGCCGAGGGCAGGATCGCGGCCGAGCCGCTGGCCACCTACCCGCCCGGCATCCCCAACGTGCTGCCCGGCGAGCGCCTGACCCGCGAGACGCTGGACTACATCACCGACTCGGTCGATCACGGCGGCTACGTGCGAGGGGCGGCCGACCGCGCGCTGACCACGCTCAGAGTCATCGCGGAATGATCGACGAGACAACCGCCCCGGGAGCGAACATCCCGGTCGAGACCCTGCCCAACCTGCGCGACCTCGGGGGCTACTCGACCGCCGACGGCCGGACCGTCAGGCGCGGCCGGCTCTACCGCTCCGTGCTGCTGGGCCGGCTGAGCGACAGCGACGTGAGAAAGGTCGAGGAGCTCGGCCTGAGGACGGTCTTCGACTTCCGCACCGCCGCCGAGTACGAAGCGGCGCCGGACCGCAAGGTCGGGGCCCGCGAGATCAACCTGGACGTGCTGGCCGACCGCACCGGCGAGGGACCGGCCAGTCTGCTGGCCAAGATGGACGACCCCGAGGCGATCCGGGCCTCGCTGGACGACGGCAAGGGCGCCGAGATGATGCGCAGCGCCTACCGTGAGCTGATCGAGCTGCCCTCGGCCGACCTGGCCTACCGCACCTTCTTCACCGAGCTCGCCTCGACCGAGACCGTGCCCGCCCTCTTCCACTGCACGACCGGCAAGGACCGCACCGGCTGGGCCGCGGCCTCGACCCTGCTCTTCCTCGGAGTCGGCGAGGAGGACGTCTTCCACGACTACCTCCAGACCAACGAGCAGCTGCTGCCGGCGCTGAAGCCGCTGCTGGACCAGTTCGCCTCGATCGGCGGCGACCCGGCCGCCCTGCGACCCGTGCTCGGAGTGGACCGCGCCTATCTGCGCACCGCGATCGACGTGATGACCGAGAGGTACGGCTCGATCGAGGGCTACATGCGCGAGGGCCTGGACCTGGACGAGGAGTTGCTCCTCACCTTGAAGGACCGGCTGCTCGCCCCCTGAGCGGAACGCTTGGCTAACGTCGTTAGCTTTTCTTGGCTAACTGTGTTAGCCTGAGTTCCATGCCGACGATCGAGACCAGCGAACACATCGACGCGCCGCCGGAGAAGGTCTGGCGGATCCTCACCGACCTCGGGTCCTACCCCGAGTGGAACCCGTTCATCCGCGAAGGCTCCGGAGAGCTGCGGCAAGGACAGGAGCTCGAGCTGAAGATGCGGCCGCCGGGCGGTCGGGAGATGACCTTCAAGCCGACCGTGCTCGAGTGCCAGGGCCCGCGGGAGCTCCGTTGGCTGGGCCGGCTGCTCCTGCCCGGGCTCTTCGACGGTGAGCACTGGTTCCGCCTCACGCCCGAGAACGGAGGGACCCGCCTGGACCAGGGCGAGCGCTTCACCGGGATCCTCCCCCGCTTCATGGGCAAGACCCTGGCCGCGACCGAGCAGGGCTTCACCGAGCTCAACCTCGCCCTCAAGCAACGAGCCGAAGCCGAGTGAGCCGCCGCGACGAGATCGCCGCCGAGGCCCGGGCCCTGCTCGAGACCGAGGGCGAGGAGGCCCTGACCATGAGGAACCTGGCCGCCCGGATCGGGATCCAGGCCCCCTCCCTCTACAAGCATGTGAGCGGCCGCCGGGAGATCGAGACCCTGCTCGCGGCCGCCGCCCTGAAGGAGATCTCCGAGACCCTGGGGAGCCAGCCCGACCTTCCCTCCATGGGCCGCTCGTACCGGGCCTGGGCCCTGGCCAACCCCGCTCTCTACCGCGTGGCGACGACCCGGCCCCTGGATCGCGAGAACCTGCCGGAGGGGATCGAGGAGAAGGCGGCCGCCCCGCTGCTCCAGGCCCTGGACGGCGATCCCGACCTGGCCCGCGCCGCCTGGTCGCTCGCCCACGGCCTGGTCATGCTCGAGCTCGACGGCCGCTTCCCCGACGGCGCCGACCTCGACGCCGCCTGGTCGGCCGGGCTCTCCGCCCTGGGCTAGCCGGCCCGGCCCGGGTCGCCTTCGATCAGCTCGATCCGGTAGCCGTCGGGATCCCGCACGAAGCAGAGCCGCGAACCCCCGTTGCTGACCGTGTAGGGCGGCCTCTCAGGGGCGATCCCCTGTGCCGCCAGACCCTCCAGGGTCGTGTCCAGGTCATCGACCATGAAGGCGATGTGCCCGTATCCGGTCCCGATCTCGTACGGCTCCTCCTGGTCGTAGTTGAAGGTCAACTCGAGCCGGGGACCGTCGCCCTCATGGCCCATGTAGACGTTGACCGCCTCGTCGCCGATCGGCAGCCGATGATGCTCCTTCAGCCCCAGCTTCTCGTAGAACGAGATCGATTCGTCGAGGTCGAACACGCGATAACAGGTGTGGATCAAGGAAGACATGAACCCACCGTACCCCGTCCGCCATCGCCGAAATGCGATTGCCGTGTCGTGGGAGATTCAGCGCTTGATGCGGAACGCCCGCCGGGCCGGAGTCCGGTCGACGTTGCCGGCCGCGTCGACGGCCTTGACCCGGAACAGGTGACGGCCGCGGCGCAGGCCGCGGAAGGTGCGCGGCGAGGAGCAGCGGACGAACTTCCGCCGATCCAGGGAACAGAGGAAGCCGCCCCGTTCCGAGGACCTGAACCTGAACGTGACCGCATGCCTGCCGCGGCGCTTCATCGAGACGATCCGGGTCTGGGGCGCGACCTGGTCGGGGCAGAGGCTCGCGTCGGTCTCACAGGTGGGCTGCGGCGGGCAGAGGCTGGGGTCGGTCTCGCAGGTCGGCTCCGGCGGCGGGTTGCAGTCGATCGGCAGGACCGGGTCGAGGAACGCGTCGGCGATCGCCTCGTTGCCGGCGGCGTTGGCGTGGATCGAGTCGGCGAGGAAGGTTCCGTCGGCGTCCAGGAAGGCGTCGTACGGGTCGGCCACCACGGCGCCGTACTCGGAGCCGGCCTTGCGGATGATGTCGTTGATGCCGATGCCGGCGTCAGCGGGGCACTGGTCGGCGATCAGGTTCGTGCCCAGCAGCTTCAGGTCGATCCTGTCCTGGTCCTCCTGGGAGATGCCGGAGCCATCCCAGCGGAACGGGTTGTAGTAGGAGAGCAGCCCGAAGAACTCCTCGCCCGGATCGTTGTCCAGGGCCGTCCTCACCTGGGCGACCATGTCGAGGTAGCTGGCCTGCCATGCCGGGCAACCAGCCTCGGAGCCGAAGCATTGCTCGTCGTTGCCCAGACCGTCGTTGCCCCCGATCCCGATGGTCACCGCCTTGGTGTCGTCGGAGTCGTTGATCGCCGCCAGGGCGGCCGGGAGCTGCTCGACCTTCAGCCCGGCGAGGACCTGCCCACCCTGACCGAGGGAGATGTGCTCGTCCGCGCCGAGGGTCTGGTCGAAGCCCTGATGGCCGGTGTAGCCGCCGTAGAGCAGGCCGGGGTACATGTCCCCGGTCGAGGTCGAATCCCCCATCGAGATGTACGGGTCCGCACCCGCTGACGTCGCGAAGACGAAGGCGCATGCGGCCACGGCGACGGCCACTGAAGCTGTTCTCAAAGTTCCCACGAACAGGCCAGATTAGCGATGAATCCACGTCGCTAAGGTGCACCCATGAGCACCTACGAGCGCGTCGCGGAGCTGCCGATCGAGATCGAGTCGTGGTCGATGGAGGGGCTTTCGATCAAACCCGCACCCGACTTCGAGCGATTGACGACCGTGATCCGCGTCGAGGGAGCAGGCCTGACCGGCCGCGGCGAGGACATCACCTACGAGGCGCTCGACCAGATCGCCCTGCAGGACGCCGGACCGACCCACGACCTGACCGGGCCGAAGACGGTCGGCGAGTTCTGCGACCTGATCGGGACCCTCGACCTCTTCCCGAGCGAGCCGGAACGCGACGTGTCCCGGCTCTACCGGCGCTGGGCCTTCGAGTCGGCGGCGCTCGACCTGGCGCTCTGGCAGGCCGGCACCTCGCTGGCCGAGCATCTCGGCCGCGAGCTCTCGCCGCTGACCTTCGTCGCCTCGATGGGCCTGGCCGGCGGCCCCGGCGGGACCGAGTCCGACGTCGGCCGTCTCAGGGCGAAGCTCGATCGGTACCCGGACCTCCAGTTCAAGCTCGACCCGTCCCTGGACTGGGACCAGGGCCTGATCGACGAGCTGGTCGCCACGGGGGCGGTCAACACCCTCGACCTCAAGGGCCAGTACAAGGGCACCGTGGTCGACATCGAGACCGACCCGGATCTCTACCGGCGCCTCCTCGCCTCGTTCCCGGACGCATGGATCGAAGACCCTGACCTGACCCCGGAGACCCGCGAGGTCCTCGCCGCCGACTGGCACCGGGTGACCTGGGACGCCCCCATCCACTCGGTCGGGGACATCCGGGCCCTCGACCACAAGCCGACCGTGATCAACATCAAGCCGTCGCGGATGGGCGGCCTGGAATCCACCTTCGACGCCTACGACTTCTGCGCGGACAACGGCATCGGCGCCTACGGCGGCGGCCAGTGGGAGCTGGGGATCGGACGCGAGCAGATCCAGTACCTCGCCGCCCTCTTCCACCCCGACACGCCGAACGACACCGCGCCGGTCGGCTACAACGCCGCCGAACCCGAACCAGGCCTCCCGGTCAGCCCGATGAAGGTGACCGGAAACGGCTTCGGAAAGCCGGATCCGAGTTAGACACGTCTAACTCTGGCTGCGGCTGACCAAAGTCGCGGTCTGCGCTACGGTTGGCTCAAGTCAACCGGGCCCCGGGCCCTTTTCAGAAACGGAGACGGCATGGCCGAGAAGAGTTTCGCCAAGGCACTCAACGCACAGATCTCGAACGAGTTCGCCGCCTCGCAGCAGTACGTCGCGATGGCCGTCTACTACGACAGCGAGACGCTGCCCCGGCTGGCCGCCTTCTTCTATCGCCAGGCGCTCGAGGAGCGCGAGCACGCGATGATGATGATCCAGTACCTGCTCGACGTCGACGAAGAGGTCAAGGTCCCCGACATCAAGTCGCAGCCGACCAAGTACAAGGACGGGATCACCCCGGTCAAGGAGGCGCTCGCCCAGGAGGAGCGGGTCTCCAGCGAGATCTTCGGCCTCTTCGAGCTGGCCCGCGAGGTCAAGGACTACCGCGCCGAGCACTTCATGCAGTGGTTCGTGAAGGAGCAGGTCGAGGAGGTCGCGCTGATGGGCGACCTGCTGAACGTGGTCGAACGGTCGAAGGAGAACCTGCTGCTGGCCGAGGAGTACATCGCCCGCGAGGGCCTCGGCGAGGAGGGCGAGGACCCGACCGCCCCGCCGCCGGCCGGCGGGAACTGAGGCGCCGGGCCCAGCCCGGGATCTTTCGGACTGGGCCCATACCCTGCGGTATCCTCACCGCAGGAGGAGTCGGCGAGGGGCCGGCTCGACAATGGGAGACCGGCGTCTAGGCGCCGGTGAGAGGAGAGACTTCATGTCCTTGGGTATCGGTTTCGTCCGGGCGCGAGCCCTGGTCGCTGCCTGCGCCGCGATCGCGAGCCTCGCGATCTGTCTGGCGATCGGCGTCGGGCAGGCCACGGCCGCCAACGCGATCTTCGACGTCGGCGCCGGCACGGCCAACATCAACCCCGATTCGCCTCAGTACATCGGCGGGTACGGCTACAAGTCGGGCCCGTACCAGGCCACGCACGACGACATCGAGGCCAAGGCCTTCGTGGTCGGCAACGACTCCAAGAAGGCGCTCGCCTTCGTCTCGGTCGACCTGGTCGGCTGGTTCGCCGCCTATGACGGCGCCAACGCCCCGTACGGGATCGACGCGACCCGCGAGAAGATCGCCGACATGCTCCAGGCGCGCGGCTACGAGAACGACCGCGCATCGGTGATAATCTCGAGCACGCACGTCCACGCCGCCCCGACCGTGGTCGGCATCTGGGGCACCATCGACCCCGCGTACCTGAAGAAGGTCAGCGACGCCGCGGTCGCGGCGGCGACCCAGGCCGCCGATGCGGCCAAGCCCTCGGAGATCTGGACCGGAGTCGGCAACATCCGCTCCTTCATCTGGCAGAACGGCCAGGGCACCAATCACCCGGACGGCTTCGCGGCCGACAACGAGCTGCCGATCCTCTGGGCGCGCGATCCGCAGACCGGCGCCACCAACGCGCTCTACGCGAACGTCCCCAACCACCCGGATCAGTTCCAGGCCCGGGACACCCACGAGATCTCGGCCGACTGGCCGGGCTACGCCCGCCGCAAGCTGGACGCCCTGAACGGCGGCACCGCCGTCCTGGCCGCCGGCACGCTCGGCCGCCAGGAGCCCCCGGGCAGCGTCACGGACTACAGCGAGGTGATCCCGCAGGGCGAGATCGTCGCCAACGAGATCCAGCGGACCATGGCCAAGACCACCCCGCTGGCCGACGACACGATCGCCGCCAACGAACAGTTCGTGGAGACGCTGGCCGACAACGAGGATCTGCTCCTCGGCATCAACCTCAACCCGGGCGAGGAGGGCCTCTGCGTCGACGATTTCGAGAAGTGCTCGATCCCGCGTTCGAAGGCGGCCCCCTACATGACGGCCGGGCCGACCAGCGAGACCAAGACGATCGGCACCCACGTCGAGGCCGCCCGTCTCGGAGAGGTCGCCTTCGCCACCAACCCCGGCGAGGCCTTCCCCGAGGTCAACTCGGCGATTCGCGACGGCGTCTCGGG
This sequence comes from Solirubrobacterales bacterium, assembly GCA_017304845.1. Classification (GTDB taxonomy): domain Bacteria; phylum Actinomycetota; class Thermoleophilia; order Solirubrobacterales; family 70-9; genus 67-14. The sequence continues at coordinate 10,063 of JAFKLL010000045.1, read as the reverse complement.
ACCGCGCCAGGTCAACGTGATCGGCCAGGCCGGTGACATGCTCGGCTACTACTACGAGCCCACCGACTACACCGATCTCCAGTTCGGCTCGAGTGACTTCGAGGACTACAACGTGGGTCCCGATCTCGCCCAGGACAACGCCACCCAGGCCCTGGCCGCGCTCCAGGCGATCGGCTACAGCACCACCCCGCAGACCGTCCACGCGCCGTTCAACGCGGACGTCGCGAATCGTCCCGGCGTCCAGTGGTACCCCGACCAGTACGAGTCGGCAGACCCGGTGATCAACATCCTCGGTTCGGCCGCGAAGTCGCAGGACGGCACGGTCTCCGAGCCGGCCGAGATCGACTGGGACTTCGGTGACGGCACCACCGCCACCACCGACCGAGGCGAGCGCTTCGACCACACCTTCCCGGGCCCGGGAAGCTACGAGGTGACCGCCACGGTGACCGGCGGCGGCAAGGACCGCAGCTGGACCGACACGATCACGATCGACCCGCCGCTGGGCGCCGAGGCGAAGGTGGCCTCCCGCGCCTGGAACGGGGCGAAGCTCTCGGTCTCCGGCACCGGCGGCCAGGGCACCTTGGTCGCGGCCCGGTGGACCTGCCAGGACGGCAGCAAGGTCTATGGGCTGACCGCCACCTGCAAGAGCCCGAAGGCGGGCACCGCCAAGGTCACGGTGACCGACGGCGCCGGCAACGAGGCCGAGACCTCGGTCAAGGTCGCCAAGGCCCCGGCCAAGCCGGCCGCCAGGCTGCGGATCCTCAGCGCGAAGGTGAAGCCCCGCAAGGTCAAGCGCGGCAAGACCGCGACGCTGACCGTCCGGGTGAGGAACACCGGCAACGCCGCGGCGACCGGCCTCAGGGTCTGCGTCAAGGCATCCGGCAAGGCCAAGCGGAGCGTCAAGCCGAAGCCGGCCTGCCGCCGCGTGGCCAAGGTCGCGGCCGGTCGGGTCGCCACCGCGAAGATCAAGCTGCGGACGACCAGGAAGGCCGCCTCCAAGGTGAAGATCCGGGTCGTGGTCAGCGCCAAGGGCGTCAAGCCCAAGACGAAGCCCGTGATCGTGCGCCCCATCGGCGCGTCATCCGCGAGCTACGCCTGACCCCTCTCTCGCGCCAGCCGCGAGAGAGAGACCACGCAAGAAGCAACTGAAACTCGAAAGCCCCCGATCCGGGGGCTTTCGAGTTTCAGTTGGCTTTGGTGCTCAGGTGTGCAGGGTCTTGAGCGCCTCCGCCCAGCGGGCCAGGGAGTCGAGCATGCCGGCGACGCCCTTCTCGTGGCGCTCGTCGGCGACGAAGGCGCCCTCGTCGTCGATGAGCCCGGCCACGCCGGGGATCGGCACCATCTCCGGGACCGGCATCACGGAGAGCTGGGTCAGGGTCGGCTTCAGCGCCTGCACCGCCCGGGCTCCGGCCCAGACCCCGCCGTAGCTGACGAAGGAGGCCGGCTTGTGGGCCCACTCGTGGTACAGGAAGTCGAGCGCGTTCTTGAGCGCCGGGGCCGGGGTGGCGTTGTACTCCGGCGTGACGAAGACGAAGGCGTCCGCCCGGTCGACGATCGCGCTCCAACGTTTGGTGTGCTCCTTCGTGTACTCGCGACGGCCGGGCATGTTCGGTTCGTCCATGAAAGGGAGATCCAGTTCGAGCAGATCGACGAACTCGACCTCGAACCGCTCGTCCGCCTCGGCGATCGGCAGGAACCAGTCGGCGACGGGCTTGCCGACCCGCCCGGGACGGACGCTTGAGAGAACCACGAGGAGCTTGATCATCGGCCGAGCCTACCGGCCGGACCGTACTACGGAGACCGGGCCCGATCAGGGACCATGGGAACCGAGATGGACCAGAGAAACCGACCCAAGAGCGAGCAGCGGATCGATCCCGACGATCTCGCCACCGCCCTGCGCGTGATCGAGGATCTCGACCGGCTGCCGGTCGAGCATCCCGACTCGATCACCATGCAGCAGGCCGCGGCCGGGCTCTACAAATCGGTCAAGAAACGGCGCAAGCTGGAGAAGCGGCGCCAGGTCATGGAGCACGACGCCGAGGTCACCGCCCGGACCGCGACCGCCAATCCGGCCCGGATCGACGACGAGACCAAGGGGCTGCCGCTGGTCTCCAACGCCAGGGGCGCGACCGCGGGCACCTTGATCGAGGCCCGCGCCTGTTACATCTGCAAGCAGCCGTACCACGTGGTCGATGCCTTCTACCACCAGCTCTGCCCGGACTGCGCCGCCTTCAACCACGACCGGCGCGATGCCCGCACGGACCTGACCGGCCGACGCGCCCTGCTCACCGGCGGGCGGGCCAAGATCGGCATGTACATCGCCCTGCGCCTGCTGCGCGACGGGGCCGACACGACGATCACCACCCGCTTCCCGAAGGACGCGATCCGTCGGTTCCGGGAGATGGAGGACGCCGAGGACTGGATCGACCGCCTGCACATCGTCGGGATCGACCTGAGAGACCCGGCCCAGGTGGTCGACCTGGCCGACTCGGTCGCCGAACGGGGACCGCTCGACGTCCTGATCAACAACGCCTGCCAGACCGTGCGCCGCACGCCGGATGCCTACGCGCCGCTGATCCGAGCCGAGCTGGAGGAGCTGGAGCCCGGCCCCACCCCGGACGTCGAGACCTTCGACCGTCACGGAACCCACCAGTTGGCCGCCACCCCGGCCGGCTCGCACTGGGCTCCCACCCCGCACGCGATCACCGCCATGGCCCTGACCGCGGGCTCGGCCGACTTCGATCTGGTCGACTCCGGCCGGGCGATCGACGCCGGCGGCCTGGTCCCCGACAAGGTCGACACCAACAGCTGGATCCAGACGGTGAGCGAGGTCGACCCGATCGAGCTGCTCGAGGTCCAGCTCTGCAACATGACGGCGCCGTTCATCCTGATCGGCCGGCTGCGCAAGGCGATGGCCGCGGCCCCCGCCCGCCGCACCTACGTCGTCAACGTCTCCGCGATGGAAGGGCAGTTCTCCCGTGGCTACAAGGGCCCGGGCCACCCCCACACGAACATGGCGAAGGCGGCGCTCAACATGCTGACCCGGACCAGCTCCCAGGAGATGCTGGAGAGCGACGGGATCCTGATGACCGCGGTCGACACCGGCTGGATCACGGACGAGCGTCCGCATCCGATGAAGAAGCGCCTGGCCGAGGACGGGTTCCACGCCCCGCTCGACCTGGTCGACGGCGCCGCCCGAGTCTACGACCCGATCGTCCGGGGCGAGACCGGCGAGGACATCCACGGGGTCTTCCTCAAGGACTACCACCCGTCACCCTGGTAGCGGCCGAGGCGGGTCAGGCCGTGCCCGAGGCGAGCAGCACCGCGTTCGAGAACCGGAGCGGAGCGGCGCCGCCTCCCGCCTCGGACGCGGCCCGGGTGATCGCGTCCCAGGCCGCTTCCCGATCCGCACCGGCATGCTGCTCGATCATCGCCCGGACCGGGGCGACGATCGCCCTGACGTAGGCGGTGAAGCGCTCGGGAGAGTCGAACTCGAGGACGACCTCTTCCCGCTCCACCGCGACCCCGGAGAAGCCGCCTCCCTCGAGCAACCCGCCGATCGCCTCGGGAGTCGGGCGCGAGAGCGGGCCCGGCGTACCGGCCGGGGGCCGGGGAATGCCGAGCCGCTCCATCGTCGTCCTCATCGGGATCGCGAGGAAGGGAACCTGGCCGGGCTCGCCCCAGGAGCTGATCGCCATCCGCGCACCCGGTTTGAGGAAGCCCCGGATGCGCTCCGCGGCGGCCTCCGCGGCGGGCTCGAAGATCAGCCCCCACCGCGAGACCGCGGCGTCGAGGCTCTCATGCGGAAAGTTGAGGCTGGAGGCATCCGCCTGCATGAACTCGACGTTGCCCAGACCGGCTTCCTCCGCACGTTCTCGTCCGAAGGCGAGCATCTCGGAGGAGATGTCGGTCGCCACGACGCGGCCGTCCGGGCCGGCCGCCAGCGCGGCGGTCAGCGCCGGCTCGCCGTAGCCGGCGGCGACATCCAGCACCCGGCTCCCCGGGCCCACGCCCGCCAGTTCCACCAGCCGCTCGCTCACGCGCCGGAAGGCGCCTTCGCTGAAAGCGCTCCACTCTCTCCATCCGGCCGCCGCCGAGTCCCAACTCCGGTGCTGCGCGTCGCGGAAGTCGTCGGGATCGATCGTTTCGGGTTCCATGCTCATGCTCCTGACCGACCGATTTCGGGTACATGTCGAAGCTAACCGATTAGGCTCGGGCCATGAGCCCCGAACCCACCGGCGTGGTCGAACGGACTCCCGCCAGCCGAGACCTGATCCTGATCCGCGAGCTGCCCCTGACCGGCGACGAGCTCTGGTCCTGGGTCACCGAGTCGGAGCGGCTCGGTCGTTGGTTCGGCACCTGGTCCGGTCCCGGCCGGGTCGGAGCCGAGATCGAGGTCACGATGACGGCGGAAGAGGGCAGCCCCACCTCGTCGGGCCGGATCGTCGCCTGCGAGCCCGGTCGCTCCTACGAGGTCGAGGTCGGTGACGACCACGGCGAGTGGCACCTGATCCTGAACGTCGAGGAGGCCGGGGACGGCTCGAAGCTGGTCTTCACCCACCGGCTCGGCGAGGAGGTCGAGACGGGCCCGGTCGGAGCCGGCTGGGAGTACTACCTCGATCGGCTCGTCGCGGCGGTGGCCGGCGGTGAGATGCCCGATTTCGACGAGTACTGGCCCGCGATGGGGCCGTACTACGCGGAACGAGGATGAAACGGGAGCGACGGGACTTGAACCCGCGGCCTCTGGCGTGACAGGCCAGCGCTCTAACCAACTGAGCTACGCCCCCGTAAAGGGGTCGACCGAAATCGACCGGGCCGGCATTATCGCAGCCTCGTTCAAATGGCGGCACCCGACCCCTCCCACGTCGTAAGCTCCCGCCCATGAGACTCGTCACCTACGCATCAGACCGGGGCCCGAGGGCCGGAGTTCAGACCGAGACCGGAGTGATCGACGCCTGGGATCTGATCGGTGGCGACGGCGAGCCGAGCCTCAGACGGCTGATCGCCGAAGGTCGGATCGACGACCTGCGCGGCGCCGTCGAGTCGGGCCGAGGCGAGGCGACGATGCTCAGCCCGGGCGGCATCCTCACGCCGATCCCGGACCCCGACAAGATCGTCTGCATCGGCCTCAACTACCGGGCTCACGCCGAGGAGACCGGGGCCGACATCCCCAAGGCGCCGACCATCTTCGCCAAGTACCGCAACGCCCTTGTCCCTGACGGCAGCACGGTCAAGCTGCCGCAGGCCAGCCGCAAGGTCGACTACGAGGCCGAGGTCGCCTTCGTGATCGGCCGTCGCGCCTCCGAGGTCTCGGTCGACGAGGCGCTCGACCACGTGGCCGGCTACACCCTCCTCAACGACCTCTCGGCCCGCGACCTGCAGGGCCTGACCATGCAGTGGATGGCCGGCAAGGTCTTCGACGGGGCCGCCCCCTGCGGGCCGGCCCTGGTCACCCCGGACGAGTCCGGGCCGCATGACGGGATCGGCATCGAGATGCATGTCAACGGCGAGCGGCGCCAGAGCTCCTCGACCGGGGACCTGATCTTCTCCGTGCCGGAGTTGATCTCGACCCTCTCCCAGTGGATGACCCTGGAGCCTGGCGACATCGTCTCGACCGGGACCCCGTCCGGGGTCGGCCTCGCGATGAACCCCCGGGTCTGGCTCGAGGACGGCGACGAGCTGGTGGTCAGCTCACCACAGCTGGGTGAGCTGAGAACCACCATCTCGCGCTAGGCCGGCCTCAGGGGTGCTTCTTGGCGCCGGCGATCTCGTTCCGCACCGACGGCAGCGAGGCCGAGAGCGGCCGTGACGCGGGCTGCTGGGAGGAGACGCTCGCCGCCAGGCGGCGGCTGCGCGCCGCCGACCAGCGGACCCTGACCGGGGTGAGGCGCATCAGGCGGTTCCAGGTCTGGGTGCCGACCACGCCATCCGCCTCGAGGCCCTTCTTCCGCTGGAACTTCCGGACCGCCCGGTAGGTGCCGCCGCCGAAGATGCCGGTCGGCTCGAGGTCGTTGCCGGCCGCGATCAGGAACTGCTGCAGCCAGACCACCTGGTCGCCGCGGTCGCCGCGGTCGAGGCTGACGTGCCCGGAGTAGGCCTTGTAGCCGGCGATCGGCTTGACCTTCTTGCCGAGCGCGTCCCACTCCCGGGCGTTGGTCTCCTGCCAGGACCACCAGCTGGGGGCGGTGTCGAAGTTGAGCATGAAGCGGCGGAACTTGAGCAGGTCTTTGGTCCCGGGGTTCTCGTAGGTCTGGCCCACCGGGTAGATCTGGCGCTTGTAGATGCTGTTCTGCTCCCAGGTGATCTCGAGCGACTCGCGGACCGAGTCGCCGATCGTGTGCCAGTAGACCTGGGGCAGGTTCCCGGTCGCCGCGCCCGGCCCGAGGAAGACCGAGTAGGGGAAGCTCGGGTGGTAGTGGATGTAGGGGAAGGAGGAGAGGCCGAGCGGGAAACGGGAACCGACCCGTTTGCGCAGCTCGCGGATGTAGAGGTCGGCGGCCGCGTACCGGCCTTCGTACTCCGCCTCGGCGTCGATCACGAAGCAATCGGCGCCGCGGCGCTTGGCGGCGGCCGAGACCTTCGCCTCGGCCAGCGGGCGCTTGCCGTAGACGTACTGCCAGCCGCAGACCTTCAGGCCGGCCCGGTGGAAGCGCCGGACGACCCGCTTGTTGAACTGGCTCCAGGTCCCGTCGCCGTCACCGGACTTGACGTAGAGCGTGCGCACGCCGGCCTTGCGGGCCTGGCGGATTATCGATCCGAGATCGCCGCCGTTCGAGCTGTCGATGTACCAGATCCACATTCCATGCCGGTCGAAGGGACTGGCCTGGGCTCGTTGCGCGGATGACTGGAAGCTGACGAATAGGACCGCCAGCAGCACGGCCATGAGGCCGATCCGGCGGCAAGAGGTCTTTGTCATCAGGTTCTGGAACACGGTTCGGGGCGGATCGGAGCGGGCGGTAGCCCCGATCGCTGTCCAGGCTCGCATCCGTCGGAGCCCCGATGCCCGATCGGCGGGGGGCCGGCAACGGATGTTTCAGCCCGATGCCTCGCCGAGGGCGAGCCAGATCACGCCGGCGGCGATCAGGCCGATCGCGGCGATGCGTCCCGGCTGGACCGGGTCCCCGAGCAACGCCATCCCGAGCAGGGCGGTGCCGACCGCGCCGATCCCGACCCAGACCGCGTAGCCGGTGCCGACCGGGAGCTGCTTGAGGGCCATTCCGAGCAGGATCGCGCTGGCGAGGTAGGTGGGAACGAAGATCGCGGTCGGCACGGCTCGGCTGAATCCTTCCGAGTCCTTGAGGGCCAGCGCCCAGACCACTTCGAGCAGCCCGGCGACGATCAAGATGATCCACGACATTTTCGACTCCTGACGTAGGTGTGATGAACCTGCGTCGTCGTCGTGACCGGGTACGGCGCGTCTCGTCCGGGGCTCGTGGAAGCCACCTCAACCATAGGTCAGGGGGATCTTTCCCGCAACGTCGTGTGACCGACGACACAGAGAGCCGGATCACCTGTAGCCTGCCCGCAGGGAGTAGTTCCAATCTTCGAGGGAGGAATCAAGGATGCGTCGCATTGCATTTCTGCTGGTCGCCCTGCTCGCGGGTGCCGTCTTCACGGGTGGCGTCGCGCAGGCGGCCGGTTCGGCTGAGACATCGGCCAAGAAGACCGCCAAGCACAAGAAGAAGCCGAAGGCGGTCAAGCCGAAGCTGCGGATCGTCGACAGCAGCGCCAGCCAGCTCGGTCGCGGTCTGATCAAGGTCCAGGTCCGGGCCAACAAGGGGGCGAAGGTCCGTCTTTCGTCCACCACCAGCACCTACGACGTGGCGAAGGCCAAGCTGACCAACCCGGTCGTGGCCCGCCTGGGCCGCAAGCGGGCCAAGGTCGTGACGATGCGACTCACCCCGGCCTCCAAGGCCTCGGCCAAGAGCTGCCTGCCGCGCAAGCTGACCGTCGTCGCCCGCAACGGCAAGCGCCAGGCGAAGCTGACCAGGTCGGTCTTCCGCGACCAGCCGGACTGCCAGCTCGGCACGGTCGACGTCAGCGACGCGGCCGACTGCGACTTCATCGCCAAGCCGAAGGACGGTATGTGCATGCTGCCCTTCCCGAACGATTACTACACGGTCCGCGACTCCTCGAGCCCGACCGGCAAGCGCCTCCACTTCACCGAGGGCGGCATGCCGCAGAACGAGTTCCACAAGCCGATCAACCCGAGCACCTACGACCTCTCGGACGGCTTCAGCCAGGGCCAGGGCATCGTCGTGAAGATCCCCGGGATCGAGACCGTGGAAGCCGTCCAGAAGAACGCCTTCGTCCCGATCAACCACATCGGCGACTACGCCAAGCCGAACCAGAAGGCCGTCGTGATCAATGCCGACACCGGCGAGCGGCAGCCGATCTGGGTCAACATCGACTCGAACGCGACGACCGATCAGGATCGCGTCCTGGAGATCAAGCCGGCCGTCAACTTCGACGAGAAGGCTCACTACATCGTCGCCCTGCGGAACCTGACCGACGAGAACGGCAAGCCGCTCAGGGCGCCGACCGCCTTCCGCTACTACCGCGACAAGATCGCGTCGAAGCAGTCGGCCGTCAACGCCCGCCGTGGCCACTACGAGCAGATCTTCCGCGACCTCAAGAAGGCCGGCATCAAGCGCGGCGACCTCTACCTGGCCTGGGACTTCACCACGGCCAGCAACGAGAACAACTACAAGCGCGTGCTCAGCATGCGCGACCGCGCCTTCGCGGAGCTCGGCGACACCACGATGGGCGACCAGATCGTCCAGGGTGACGCGCCGGACTACACGATCGACTCGGTCCAGAATTTCACCCCGGCCCAGAACCCGGAGGTCGCCCGCAAGATCACGGGCAGCTTCGTGGTTCCGTGCTTCCTGTCGCCTGACTGCGGCTCCGGCAGCACCATGGACCTCGACGCGAACGGCCTGCCGGTGCGGCACGGCGACTACGTCGCGAACATGGTCTGCATCGTTCCGCGAGTGGCGCTGGACGATCCGAACGCGCCGAAGACCCGGCCGATGATCTTCGGCCACGGCCTGTTCGGCGATGCCAGCGGCGTCGACGGCGGCCCCAACCCGCCTCTCGCCCAGAAGGGCATGACGATCTGCGCGACCGACGAGATCGGGATGTCAGGCAACGACGTGGCCAGCGTGATGATCAAGGCCCTGCCGGACCTGTCGTACTTCAACGTGCTGACCGACCGGCTGGCCCAGGCGATCATCAACGAGCTGTACCTGGCCCGCCTCATGTACCACCCGGACGGGCTGGGCGCGAACCCCGCCTTCCAGGACGGCGACGGCACCACCCCGGGCGACTCGGTCATCAAGACCGATCACGTCTATTACATGGGTGCCAGCCAGGGCGGAATTCTCGGCGGCCCGCTGACCGCGGTCTCGCCGGACTTCGTCCAGTCGTCGCTGCTGGTCGGGGCGATGAACTACTCGATCCTGCTGCCGCGCTCGATCGACTTCGACCTCTACGCGGCGCTGCTCTACCCGAGCTACCCGGACGAGATGTCGCGTCCGCTGCTCTTCGGCCTGATGCAGATCCTCTGGGATCGCAGCGAGCCGAACGGCTACGCCCACGTGATGACGGACAACCCGCCGCCGAACACTCCGAAGCACCGGGTCACGCTGCAGATCGCCCTCGGCGATCACCAGGTGTCCAACTTCGCCTCGGAGACGATGGCCCGGACCCTGGGCATGTCGACCAACGCCGTCCCGGTCGACCCGGGTCGCTGGCCGAACTACGACATCCTCTGGAACGTGCCGCGCCTGAAGGCGTCGGACTACCCGTACCACGGCAACAACATCATCTACTTCGATGGTGGCCCGCCGCGGCCGAACCCGAGCAACCCGAGCCAGACGATCGGCACCGACGTGCCGCCGTTCGCCAACATCCCGAACCGGGTCGCGCAGGATCCGCACGGAGCGCCGGGCGGGGCCAGCGTTGCGGTCGCACTGACCTCGACTTTCCTGCAGCCCAACGGCTACATCGACGACGTCTGCTCACCCAACGCCTGTTACGGCGATGCCTGGGACGGCAGCCT
>JAFKLL010000044.1 GCA_017304845.1 Solirubrobacterales bacterium | reverse complement strand
TGGCTGTCGCTCAAGACCAGCCGGCCGGGAAAGAGAGGCGCCCGGGTGCCGTCACACTGGGAGGACCTGGCACCCGGGCGCTGGAGAGAATCAAGAGGACTTGCTTGGCGCCCTGCTTACTGCGCGCTGCTCACCGCTGCGTGACCTCTACCTCCTAAGGAGTCCCGAGCAATCGAGACTCCCCGACGAACATACCACATATATGTGGTAGCGATTCGCTCGTCGACGCCGAAGCTGACACGGTGTCGTCCTCTCGTTCGAACCACTCCATCGCGCTGGGCCAGGTGCTCGCTCAACGTCGAGACTGGGCTGGGCTTTCCCAAGATGACGTGGCCCGCGCGGCCGGCATGTCGATGAACCACTACGGACGCGTGGAGCGCGGTGAGTCGGGCGTGACCGTGGCGCTGCTGATTGCGATCGCTCGCGCTCTCCACACCACGGCGGCTGAACTGCTCGCCGAAGCGAAACTCTAGGCACGCCGCCAACATTCACCACGGTATTCGAGCATCGCGCCGACTCAGCAAGCGTGGTCGCCCCGGCCCAGGACCGGCGGCGCGAAACGCTGTCTATCTAGCATGCTTATATGGCAACTCCCCGAAAGGAGTCGCATGAAGCACATGTCCCAACAGCACACATCAACCTTCCAGCACCAGCACCCGTCCTCCGCGTCGGGCACGCGCCTAGTCGCCGCGGGCCCGGGCTCGCACCCGAAGGATCCACGACTATGCATCGCCCTACTCGCCTTGGTCATGACCATGGTCATGTCGGCTGCAGGCCCTGCCGTTGAAGCGTCGACGGCCACGGCTTCGGTCTTGCCAACGTTCTCGGCTCCGCTGGCGGCGCAGTTCCGGACGGACCTGACCCGGGCCGACGAGCTGGGGATGCGGCCGCGCGTTTTCGCCAAGATTGGCGATTCGAACACCGCTTCGTTCTACGCCTTCTACGGTCTTGGCTGTCGGCGTCCGATGTACTCGGGGTTCAAGGGCCTCCGCGCGGTCGTCGATCGTTACACGGCGGCCACACTGCCGCAGGGGTGGCCGGTGCCTTGGGGCGTGCCGGCGCCCGGCGACTGTACACCGGGCAACTCGTTTACTCGCTACTCGAGCGCAACCCGATCTGGCATCCAGACCAAGGACCTGGCTCGGCCAATCACGGCGATCGACGTCCGCGGCGCATACAATCTGACTCCCAATCCCGCCTGCGACGTCAACGAGAGCATGACTCTCTGCGAGCTCAAGAAGCTCCGGCCACGGTACGCGATCATCTCGGTTGGCACCAACGACGAGGCGTATTGGCAGGCCACCGGCCAGGCGGCGGTGGATCGCTTCTCGATGCTCGTCGACCAGGTGCGTGACTTTGGATCGATCCCCGTCCTTATGACGCTCCCTCCACGCGTTGATTCCACCGCCGAGACCCATCATTGGGACTACATTGTTGAGATCAACCGCGCGATCACTCAGGTGGCCAGCACCAAGCGCGTCCCGCTCGTCGACATCTGGGCTGCGTTCACGGCCGGCAACATGGTCAACTACGGGCTCGAGAGCGAGGGCGGCACACACCTCGACACCATCGGTGGTTGGCAGGGCCCCAATGCCCTCAACCGATCGGTCGACTTCCGGAGGGATGCCTTGCGCTATGGCAACAACCGTCGCAATCTCCTTCTCCTGCGCACCCTCAAGGTTCTAGATCGCCAGGCAGGGGTGGCCACGGCGAGCCGCAAGAAACACCGTCGACGGCACTGAACCTATCGGCGACCTGCGCACCGTCACGGTCCTGAACAGAGAGGGGCGCTGATCATGATCAGCGCCCCTCTAACATCACGCCAAGCGGACTCGCGCGATCTGGCTCCGGCCGTACGTCCTAGGGTGCCGGTCGGAACTTGAAGCTACCGCGCTGGAACCACGTGTACTGCCCGTGCCCGTACTTCCGCTTGAGCACCACGAGATCCACGCCGAGATAGTTTGCGCAGTAGCCCTTGGTCTTCAACGGCTGCAGGGTGGCGTAGAAGCCGTAGCGGGCCGATCGGTACGCTTCCATCTGTCGGGCGTTCCGAACCCGGACCGGCACTCGGTTCAGTCGCCACTGCCCTGGCGCCGTTCGTCTGAAGCTGGACAAGGTCGATCCGATTCGCTTTCCTCGCATGAACTTCCCGCCCTGCTTGACTCGCCAGTAGTAAGTCGTCTTGACCTTCCCGCCTGACGTTGCCTGGTAGCGCGACACCATCCGGATCACGGGCCTCTTCCGGAAGACGAAGAATCTCGCCCGCATCCTCCTGATCTTGCACTCGGGTGGCGGCGGCCCATCCGTCTTCTCCTTAGCCGTCCAGTCGATGTTGAACGTCGTTGCGATGTTCTCCGCTTCATTGCCCGCCGACGCCGGCAGGATCGCCTGCAACGTGTACTCGCGCGACTGCCCCGGGGAGATATCCCCTACGCGCGCTCCCTTGAATCCCGCCACCGTACCCTTGTAGAAGGGACTACCTTCGTGGCCCGTCTCGCTGAGAGCCGTGTGGAAGATGCTCGAAGCCGCGGGTGGATCCGCGGTGACACTCGAGGCGCCCATGCTCAACGTCACCGGAACCTTGCCGGTGTTGCGGATGCTGACCTTGCCCGACCTGGTCTGGCCAGGTGTCATTCCCTTTGCCACCAAGATCGCGGAGCCACCTTTCGAGCTCTCGATCGACACGTTCTGACCGGCGGCGTCGATCGCCACCCGTTGGGTACTCGGGCCGTCGTGGTCGGATCTCGGCTGGGTGGAGATAAGGGCGTAGGCAGCCGTTCCGCAAAGGAACAGCACCGCCATGACCGCCGCGGTGATGCGAATCGTGCGTCGCATGTTAGAAGCCTCCGTTCACAGTGGTTTCCGTCGGATCTGGAACCTCCAGCTGGTTGCCGCCGTAGTCGGTCATCGAGCTGCTGTGCTGCACTCGGCTCGGCAACCACTCGAACAGCTGGTAGTTCGCGTTCTCGGAATCGGCAACCCCGATTCGACCGTTGGGCCCGGTGGTGATGCCCGCAGCCATCCCAAACTGGCCGGCAGCCGCACCGCCGGAGCCCCATTTGGTCAGAAACGACCCGTCGGCGGCGAGCTTCTGAACCCTGTCGTTGTCGGTGTCCGCGACGTAGACGTTCCCTGAGGCGTCGATGGCGAGGTCTCGAGGCCCTGAGAACTGACCGTTGCCGGCGCCCGTGGAACCAAATTTCGCTTGGAACACCCCTGAGCTGGAGAATCGCTGCACGCGATTCCTGCTGCGGTCGACCACGTAGATCTCGTTGTTCGGGCTCACAGCAACTCCGTACGGTTCCCCGAAGCCACCGTCCTGTAGTGCCGGGCCCAGGCCGATCTCACCCTGAGAGAAACCAGCGTTCGAGAACTTCGCAACCCTCTGGTTGCCTGTGTCCGTCACGTACACGGAGCCGTCGTCGCCGACGTCGAGGCCGCGCGGTGAAGCGAAGCCGTCGACGGACGAGAACTGCCCGACGAATGCGCCGCTGGGGCTGAACTTCTGCACCCTGTTGTTGCCCATGTCTGTGACCAGGACCTCGTCGTCGACGGGGTCGACCGCGACGTCGGAAGGTGATTTCAGCTGTCCGGGGTCGGTGCCGTATATGCCCCATGCGGTGATGAAGTTGCCCTCTGGGTCAAATACAGCGATTCGATTGTTGATCGTGTCGGCTACGTAGGTGCGGCCGGAGGCGCTCACGTCGGCACCCGCGGGCCCTTGTAGCGCCGTGCCACCAATCACGCCATAGAAGGACGCGAAGAAGGCACCGAACACGGTGACGCGGTTGTTGCCCGCGTCGGCCACGTAGGCCCTGTTTGCGCCGGTGTCGACCACGAGACCGCGGGCGTCAGAGAACTGCGTTTGTCCGCTCCCTGAGGATCCCCAAGTGTTCTGGATGCCGCCCGAACTCGAGAACCGCTGCACGCGGAAGTTCTGCGACACGAACACCGAGCCGTTGGCGGCCGGGTCGGCCGAGATACCGAATGCTCCGCTCAGCTGCGCGCTGCCGGTGCCGCAGGTACCCCATTGCGTCGTGTAAACGCCCGCTGAGGTGAACTTCTCGACTCGGCACCCGATCGAGTCGAGCACGTAGACCGAGCCGTCGTTCTGGACGCTCAAGTCATAGGCGGCTTGGAACTGGCCCGTACCGCTACCCGGTGAGCCCCACTTGCGCTGATAGGCCCCGGCCTGGGAGAAGACCTGAACGCGGCTGTTGTTCGAGTCGGCGACGTAGATTTCGGAGCCCGCGGCCTTGCTTACTGCGACGCCGGTTGGAAGGTTGAATTGCCCGTTGCCAGTGCCGAACGAGCCCCATTTACGGAGATAGTTGCCCGTCGACGAGAACACCTGGATCCGGTTGTTGGCCGTGTCGGCAACGTACACCTCGTTCGTCGACGTGACCGCGATGCTCAGCGGTCCCTTGAATTCTCCGTTGCCGGTGCCGGGCGAGCCCCACGCTAGGAGCCAGTGTCCCGCCGCGTCGAATTTCTGCACCCGGGCGTTGTTCGTGTCGAGTACGTAGATGTTGCCTGCGCTGTCGAGAGCGACGTCGGATGGCTTGGAGAACTGCCCCTCTTCGCTGTTGCCTCCGCCCCACTGGGCCTGATATGTGCCGGTTGACGAGAATCGCTCGACCCTGTTGTTGCCGGCGTCCGTCACGAAGACGCGTCCGGTGCTGTCAACCGCGATTCCTCGTGGTGCCTCAAACTCGCCCTCTCCGGTGCCTTGGGTGCCCCACTCTGTGATCAGAGTGCCGCTTGAGCTGAGCTTCCGGACCGTTCGTGCGCCCGTGTTGGTCACGTAGATGCTTCCTGAGCTGCTGTCGATCGAGATCTTGTTCGGCAGGAAGAACCCGGTCCACTTGTTCTGGAAGGTGCCCGTCGACGAGAACACCTGGATCCGGTTGTTGAGTGCGTCCGCGACGTACGCGCGGGTGCCGTCAGGGCTGACCTTGACGTCGAACGGTAGGTTCAGTTGGCCGTCGCCGGCGCCGGCGGCGCCAAAGACGCCGAGCGGTACCCGCGTGGGGTTTGCGCCCCTTCCGACGATGAGTCGGGAGATTCGGCTGTTGCTGCTGTCGGCGATGTAGAGCACCAGCTGCGGCGTGCCGCCCACCTGGACCGTGGCCACGTCAAGACCGGCTGGGTTCTGGAGTTGGTTAGCCCCTGTGCCCAGGGTGCCCCATTGCCAGATGAACTGGCCCTGTGGCGAAAACTTCTCGATGCGACCGTTACCTGTGTCCGATACGTACACGTATCCGTCCGGGTCAGTGGTGATTCCCCGCGGTGACTGGAACTGGCCCGGGCCGCTGCCTTGGCTGCCCCAAGCACGCACGAAGTCGCCGTTCTGAGTGAAGACCTGGATGCGGTGGTTCGCGCTGTCGGCCACGTAGACGAGTCCGTCGGGAGCGACAGCTAGGGCATATGGGTCTGCAAGCAGCCCGGACGGCTTCGCTGTCCAGGTGTCCCGGTAGACCGCCCCTCCGCTCTGCGCGGCCTGAGCCGTAGGAACGACACACAACGCGACCGCTGCGATCGCCGTGATGATCGCGGTCACTAGCTTTGTTCTTCTTGTCTGCATGCGCATCTCAGCAGTCCTCCAGACTCGGTGTTGCCGGGGCAGGTGTGGTGATCACGCCCGATGTGATCTCCGATCCCAAGGTGACGAGCACCTTGGTTGACGTCGGCATGGCCAGCGTCGCGTTGAATCGCGCTTCGCACTGAAGCGCCCAGTCGTTCGAGTGGCTGCGGATCTCGCCGACATTGACCTGGTTGCCGCCCATGTTGGCCGTCCGCTCAACTCGGATCCTCACGGAATCGTCCGGCTCGCCTCCATACTTCGATGGGCCTGCGAGCACGGCAACCACCGCTGTTGATCCTCCGTTCCATTCGTCGGTGTAGGTGGTGGGGGGCCCGCTCGAGGTCCAGTTGCCGAGTATCGAGCTCGGGTCGATCGGTGAGTCGTACTCGTAAGTGATGGTGTCGCCGGCGTCAGGCCGGCCAGGGGATCCCGAACCGTTGGCCACGTCGACCGTGGTTGGTGCCGGGCGCGTCGTGTCGACGTCGAAGGCGTAGGGCGAGCTCGTCACCGAACGTCCCCCGCTGTCTGCTGCGTTGATGGTGAAGGACCTGGTGCCCGGACTCAACTGAGCGGAGCTCCTGGTTAGGAGGTTCGAGCGATAGTTGAAGCTTTGTCCGTCAACCGTCCATGGGCCCCCAGCGTCGCTCATGTTGGCCGATGCGCCCCCAACGGTGCCGTTCACTGAGCTGATCCCGCTCGGCGGGTCGCCGCCGTCGGCTACCTGGGCGTAGAGGAAGAACTGCCTTGCGTCTAGGACGCTGCAGCCGCCTAGCCCGCAGCCCGTGAAACCCGATACCCCTCCATAGCTCTTTCTCAGCACCGCTCGAGCTACTGTGGGTGGCGTTAGGTCGCTGGCGGTGACGAACTGGTTTCCAGTTGAACTGACTGAAGCCGTGAAGGCACCAAACACGCCTCCCGCTCCCGCGACTACCAGCATGCACGTGAGTATGAGTGCTGCGGCTGCCTTTGTTCTCTGCGTCTCAACGAGACGGCTCAACTTACGCATGTGATTGCCCCTCCTCCTGTCGGTGCTGAATAAACTCGAGTTCTTCGGCTGGGTTATCGTCACTCGTGGCGGTCTCCTCAGGAGACGAGCTACGCAGAATTCCTGCGATCACCACGGCAGCCAGTGCGAACAGCATGAGCGCGAGGGCTAAGGTGCCCATCGGGACCTCGCGTCCAAGTACATCTATTGGCTTGCCTCCGGTGACATGCCCAACGACCCAGCCAATGTGTGGCACGACGACTACTACTCGGCCAACGTCTGAGTCGACTGGCGCTTGCCAGTGCTCGCCGGTGTTGTTGGCATCACCTTTCGTGACGACGATGACCTGTCCGTTGTCCTCTCGTACCGATTGGACACGATGTTGGTAGAGCCGCCCGGATCCATCTGGGTCGTTGAACGCAACGATTTGACCGACGCGGACTGCGTCTGCGCGCTCGGGCACGACTACAACCATGTCGCCCGTGTTGACGGCCGGGGCCATGGAGCCAGAAAGCACCGAGAAGCTCTGGCCTCCAACAGCCTTAGGTGCGATGAGGATCGCTGCCAGGGCAATTGCGACTGTGGCGATCGCCATCGTTGTCGTGCGAGCGACGAAGCGGACCACAACCTCGAGACGTACTGGTACTCGATTCATCGATGCCATTCCGGTACTAAGGTCAAGTGGATTTCTTGTCCAGCGACCACGTCGCCGGCGGTGAGCGGAATGCTCACGGAGACTGGTATTTGGATGGTCTCCCCCGCTGCGATGGTGAATGTTCCGGCGGGTTCCGTGGCCAGCTGGGCGACTGTCGTTGAACCGAGGGAGCCGTTATGGCCAAAGCTGACGGTCACGGAGCGAGCGAACGTCTGCGTGGCGACGGTGGCTGCTGAGGAGGCGTCGAGACCGAGGCTCACCGTCCGGGTAGTTCCGCTCTCGGAATGAAGAACCAGCATGCCGTTCGCTGGAGATCCCCCAGCGGTGAGATCCGCGTTCCGAATGAAGGTTTTGGGTCTAAGAGGCTCTGGCCGAATGCCTGACCCGAGCCATGCGTCGACTTTGAGGGCGGCTCCCATTCTAGGAACGGCTTCGGTAGATGGGACGTTGCTGAGTATCAGCAACGTGATCGCGAGGAGGCCGATCGCTATGCCGATCGCGTTCGCTGCGCGCCTCTGGTGTCGGTAGAGCATTGGGTCGAGAGGTGCTGCGGTAGCCGCCGGGGGCACTCTTCCAGATGCCGGATCCCGGCGGCTCCGCAGCCGTCTGTCAGCGCAGGCAGTTGCCGCTGATGACGGTCTTCAGCCTAGGATTGGATCTCCCAGGTGAAGGTCTGGTTGCCGGCGTTCGCGTTCTGGATCGACGCCGGATCGGCGTCGGACGGCAGCTCGACGTAGAACTGGTAGGTCTTGGAGGCCGCAGAAGCGAGAGAACCGAGATCCACACCGCTTGCGAAGGACGTCTTGCCACTCTGGAAGTCCTGCAGGGTGCCCTGGTATACGGGCGCACCTGCCGCGACGAAGTCGGAGCAGTCGGTCGCGTCGCCGCTGCCCTCACGGATCGTCAGCTCGAGCTGGCTGGTCAGGGCCGCGGTTGGCGTGCCGGTGGTCGATCCGTAGAGCTTGTAGGAGGCTCCGTTCGTCGTCCCGATGTTGGTGATCTTGACGCACTCCTCGCCGTTATCGCCGTTGTCGCCGGGCACCGCGTTGGTCTTGAAGTAGACCGGGTGCGTGGCGACACCGTCGCCGCCACCATCGGCCGAGATTGCCTGAGCGCCGGTGGAGAACTGGTTGCCGGTCGAGCTGACGGTTGCCGAGAAGGCACCGTAGACACCGCCGGCCAGGACGAGGAGTACGGCAGCAACGCCGAACACCTTCTTGGTGATTGAACTCATTCGCTTACTTCTCCCTTTCGGGTAGCGAAACGGCCCGGAAGCCGTTCCTTTGCTTTCGGTCGGTTGACGCTCCCTGGACCCTTGGTGCCGGCCTAGTGCCGGCTGCCTGGATGAGCTCGTAGCCCTCCTGTGCGTAATCCCACAGAGCACACCCCAGAGTGCATTCAGCCGTTGATGGTACAGACGGTTGAACTAACTGACAAGAACCCGCGGAACGGGCAATAGTTCTGATTCGGGTCCGCGAGATGCTGGCGAGCCTCTGGCGGATGGGTGTAGTCGTGCGACCCATACGAGGTATGTCGAACCGGGGGATCGTTTCCCCACCCCCCCGGAAAGTTCATCTATCGGTTCTTCCAGTGGGCGGGTCCGAGTTGGCTTCGCAGCTCGGCCAGAAGGTGCTCTACCCCTGCTCCTCGGAAGATCTTCCCGTTCTCGACGGCGCGCCTTTGGCCCTCGCGGTAGGCCTGGTTGATGCAATCCATCGTCTTGTCGAAGACGAGCAGTTGTGTGTCGTCGTCGGCGCCGTTCCAGACGTCGCGGACGCTGACGCGCTCGCCGGTGGGATCGATCCAGTACGGCCGGTCGGGTGTTGGGGGCGTGTAGGAAGAGCCCATCGGGTCGGGGCAGGCCGCGTTGACGATCGAGACGTTGACGGGCTTGGGCAATGAGGTTGGTTTGGTCATTCGCTCGCGGTGGCTTGTTGGGCGGCCGTGTTCAGAAGGATCTCGACCAGCTGGTCGGAGATTCCGAAGCGAGTCCGGTTGAGGTCGATGACCTCGCGGAACGCTCCGGCTCCGTGCTCGGACCAGGTGATGTGCCAGTCCACGAACATCTCAACGAGGTCAACGAGAGTCATGCCGTTGATGCCGTCCTCGTGGAACTCGGGGTGGTGTCGCTCAATCGAGTAATGGTGGTCGAGGGCCTCACCGAGCACCTCGAGCCGAGCCATGTACTTGTCGCTTCCGTAAGCGATTGCTCGGTCCCGGGGATGGTTGGAGAACGCCGAGAACTGCGGTTCCTCGAGTTTCGACAGGTCGTGTCGACGGGCGCGATCGTTGAGTTGGTCAGCGAACTTGGCTAGGGCGGTTTCGATTCGGCGCCGGTGCTCCTCAACTTGGGCGCGGAACTCGTCCGAGTCAGACATTTGGACCTCCCTTGAGCCGGTTGCCGAGATACCGACATTCGCCGACGTTCAGTGAGTAGACGTTCCGCCCGTCGGTGGTTCTGCCGATGGTGAGTGGGCACGCGCCCGGTAGGCCGATCACCCGGTGGGCCTTCCAGCGAAGGCACTCGGACTTGTCGGGCTCATCGCCCTGGCTATCGAGTCGTTCGTCGAGCTCGCGAATCAGGTTACGGTGGGTGAACATCAGGCGGCGTCCTCTTTGAGCCTCAAGGCGATTTTTCGGCGGGCGCGTTGGAGCGCGTTGTCGACGGCCTTGAGTTTCGTGGGACTTCCGATCGCGGTGGCCATTTGGACGTAGCTGACACCTACGGCGGTGCCCACCGCGGCGATCTGCTCGTTCCTGCTCAGTCCGGTGTCGATGGTGGTTTTGACCTGACGCAGGTCGTCGAGGATCAGAACCTCCGATTCAGTGTTGCGGCCGCCGATCACGTCCTCGAGGTTGAGGGCGCCCGGGCCCGCGCTAGTCCGGTGCCTTGCGAGGGGCGCGTGGAGCGGGCGCGACTCATTGAGGGGTTGGTGCTTGAGACGCGTTGAAGTCTTCACCGCGGTGATGATCTGCCGTTCAACGCAGGTCTTGGCGAAGGAGCGGAACGGGGTGCCGTAGCTCGCATCGAAATCAGCTAGGGCCCGCGCGAATCCGAGCATCCCCTCCCCGATGACGTCCTCTCGGGCACCGCCTGGCACGAAGTAGTTGCTGGCCAGCCTGATGATCAGCGGGCGATAGCGACGTACCAGGATCGAGGCGGCGCGCTCGTCGCCGTCCTTTGCGGCGATGACGAGCTTCAAGTCATCGAGGTCGTCAGCCGATGCTCGAGGGGCGAGCGCGGGTACCGACGGCAGTTCGGTCATGCCGCCTCCACCGCCAGTTGGGCTCGACGGCGTCGACGCGCTAGCTGTTTGATCAGGTCGGGCTTCCGGAGGGCGAGCTTGGCCGTGCTTTCGTTCATCCAGACCTGGGCATCTTCGAGGCGCCCATCGTCCTCGTCGGCGGTCGGCAGAGGTCCGACTGCGGCTTCGAGGTCGTGCTTGGCGGCCGCAAGCTGGAAGGTGGGATCGTCGTCACGGCGCAGCTCTGTGTAGACGCGGAGCAGCCGATAGATCGATGCTCGCAGTTGATCACGCCGATCCTGGGCCGTCTGAAGGGCGGCGGGCGACGGTGGGAGCTCCGGGACCTTGACTGTGGTCGGGATCTCCTCCACTGCATCTTCGGTATCGGGACCTTGTTCGATGTCGGGTGAGATAACCAAGGGGGCTTGGTCGGATCCTTGACGCTGACGCCGGCGAGGAGGTCGAGGCGTTCGGCGTGTCGGGTCAGTCGTGGATCGGCTGGGATGTGAACGATCGCGGGGAGCTCTCGGTAGCGCGCTCGTCCCCGCAGGGCTCGGCCTGCTACTTGTCGGACCATCAGTTCCGTGGAGGATCCGGTCAGCCAGACCACGACCCCGAGTCGGGGTATGTCGACGCCTTCGGAGACCATTCGAACGCTCACGAGCCAGGGATCGGTTTCGGTGGAGAAGGCGGCTAGCGCCTGGTGTGATCTCGGTATGTCGCTGATCGCGATCGTGGGGACGTCGCCGGCGATTCTGTTGAGGAGGCGATCGACGTCAAGTGCGTGCTTCTGGCTGTCGCAGATCACCAGGCCGGCCGCATCGGGGATCGACGTCCGCATCTTCTCGAGGTCCTCGTTGGCGCGCTCGAGGACGGTGCGTAGGTAGGGCTGAGTCGGGTCCAGGGCGGCACGGAGCCGATGGGGGTACTCGTTAGCCTTGATCTCGTCGGAGAAGTGGGCTTCCGTCTCGTCGCCTGCTCCGGTCGACCATCGGATCAGTCCGTCGTGGGATCGGAACTCGACGTTCCGGCAGACCCCCTCCTTGACTGCTCGCCGGTAGTCGTAGGCGAAGTCGGCGATGCAGTCACCGCGGTGGTCGTAGGTGATGAACGGGAGCGGGGTCGCATCGGTACGGAAGGGGGTTCCTGAGAGCATCAGACGGAACGCGGCCGCACTGAATGCGATCTGGAGGCCTTCGCCCCAGCTGCGCTGCTCGGAGGCGTGGTGGACCTCATCGCAGATGACGATGGTCCGGCGGTTCTCACAGATCTCCGAGAATTGATCTGCCCGGTAGGCCGCCTGTGCGTAGGTGGTACAGACGCCGTGAACCCATGGCGGCAGAGGCCCGTCAATCGGGAGGGTTCGGCTGACCAGGAACCCGAATTGTTCGAGGGTTCGCTGCCATTGGTCTCGTACGACCACCGTCGGAGCGACCACAACGACCTGGTCGCCGTCCCTGGCGTCCATGAGTTTCGCGGCGGCGACGGTTGCGGCGATCGTCTTTCCCGCGGCCGGGCAAGCCACGAGTAGGAAGTCGTCGTCGGCGGTCTGGGCAAGCTGCTCGAGGAACTCTGCCTGCCACGTCCTGAGCTTGATGTCGTTCATCTCATGTCCTCCAGTACGAAGAGATGCGTAAGGGGTATTTCTGATCCTGCTCTGGCCATAGCGCTCCGGACCACACGTGCCGAAATCCAGTCGGGTCCTTCGTGTCGTATGAGCTGACTGATGAGGTCGGGGTTGAGCCCGGTTCTCTTGCCGGCTTCCTTGAAGGTGCCAGCCGCCGCGACCTGGACTCGCAGCCACCCGATGAATGGGCCAGCTTGAAGCGTGCCGCCGATGTCTTCGTCACCGAGAATTTCTGGCCAGGCCACGGGACCGTGGTCGACCTCGAGCCGCAGGCGAGCTTGTTCTGCTGCGTAGGTGCAAGAGGTCCAGCGATGGTTGCGAAAGGTCTTCACCAGGCCTGATTCGAGAGTGCGACGGGTTGTGTAAACCGCTCGCACGTCGGCCGCGTTTGTGGCCCAGATACGGCGGGCTACTCCCGCGAGCGTTGGAACTGTCTGGAACGCGTCGAGGGCAAACAGCACCAGTTTGGGATGCAGGTGCGACTGGCGAGTCGAGGGAACCCGGACGCGGAAGATCGTCGTTCGACATTTGGAGCAGTACCCGGTGGGGTGCTCGGTGGTGACGGGACAGCGTCGCCCGGATCTGGTTGTGTGACGACAGCGTTGGCTGAATGTGGAATCGTCGTGGCACGTCCGGCAGGTCTTGGCCGCGGGAGTTTTACGACCACCGCAGCTGGGGCAAACCGAGCACTGGTTGCTTTCCGGTGGGGGATGTCCGTAGAGGTCCTCGAAGGACACATCCTCGAAGGGGGCAAGGCACTTGAGAACGGTCTTGACGGTCACATGTGTGAGGGGTCCTCGGCCATCACTTCGGGGCTGGCCGAGGAGCCTCCCGAAGGCGGTGTTGTCGATGCCGATCTTGGCCGCGACAAGCCCCCGCCCGGTTGAGTTGTGATGAACCTTCTTCCCCGCCGCTTTGGCTGCCGTCAGTTCGAGCTCACACCGACGCTCGAGTTCCTCGGCGAGCGGACCGATCGTGACCATGGTCGCCTTGCGGCCTGCCAGCAGCTTCTCGACTGCCTTCTTCCTGGCTTCGACGTACTGGGGTCGTGGGTCATGGCTTGCGCAGTAGTCGCTGTCTGGGAGCGGGCTCTCGCCGCACGGCGCTCCCTTTTCTGCCCGACCGTTGCCCGTGGCCACCCCGATGCACTTTCGGTTGCTCCTGAAGAGTCCGCCGTCGTGGTTGGCGTCCCGGATCCGGAACGTATCCATCATTGATCGTCGCGGCCAGCCTTCTCGGGCCCACCAGGTCTGGAGGCGCCCGTAGACCTTGTCGACGTCGTTCGTGTCGGCGACCACCTCGGCTCGTAGGAGCGTTCTGGCGGTCTCTGCGAGCGTGGCGCCTTGCTCGTAGTAGGTCTTACGCGCGAGCTCGAGCGCTTCGACGGTCAGCAGGGGCTTGGTGCCCACCTTCCGCTCTTCGATCGCGACCACCGGCGGCGGTACCTGAAGATCTCCTTCTGCCGGGGCCGTGATCTGGGCGAGCGCATCGGCGAGCCGCCTGGCCTCGTCGGGAGATTCCTCGGGAGGACCAGGGGTCGGGTGCTCGAGGACCGCGGTGGTCATGCGGCCGCCATTTCGCGGGTTCGCCGTTCGGTGATCTGTTGGTGAACTCCGGGCGCGTTGCGAATGCGTCTCAGGGTCTCGAGTGCTTCGGCCTTCGCGATCATGTTTGACGCCTCGCCAGCCGACGTAGGTTTGGTGGAGTAGCCGAGACGGGCGAGTTTCCGTTTCTGGGCACTGGTTACCGGACCCTTCCGCCAGCCGGCGTGACGGTCCACAATTTTGAGTAGTCCTTCCTCTCGGACGATCTCTTCGGCTATGCCTTGGCCGAACTCGATCCGGCGGTGCTGGCCGCGCAGGTTGAAGGTGTCGGTGCGCTGGTTGACGAGTAGGACCTGCCATGCGGACTCTTCGTCGTCGACAGCGCGGAGCACGAGCTGTTTTCCCTCTCCGAGATCGAGCACGTATCCGCCGTTGACGTGGATCCAGTGGAAGCGTTCGCGCGGGAAGAAGCCGACGTCGCGGATCCGGGTGCCTCCCCGAGCGGGTTGCGGGGTCGACGTTCTGGAGTCTCGTTCAGCGTCGTCTCTCCCCTTCCCCGCCTGTCGAGAGCGTCGTTCGATCGCGTCCTTCACGTTCTCCTCGTCCTTGAGGTCGAAGAACGCCGGAAGAGTTTGGATGCTCATCTCATCGGATGCGCCGGCGAGATCGAGAACCAGGCAGTCGGTCTTGTCGGGGTGGAGACGCAGACCTCGACCGATGATCTGGCAGTAGAGCGAGCGTGACTTCGTGGGGCGGGCCACGACGATCAACGACACGGACGGCTCGTCGAATCCTTCGGTGAGCACTCCGCAGTTGACGACGAGTCGTGTCTGTCCGGAGCGGAGTCGCTCAAGGATCGCCCGTCGCTGGTGAGATTTGGTGGTGCCGTCGAGGGCTTCGGCCGCGACGCCCGCGGCTCGCAGAACGTCGGCGGTGTGGTGGGCCATGCTGACCGTGGGGCAGAAGATCAAACCTTTGCGGTTCTCGCCGTGTTCGAGATAGGCAGACAGGATCTCCGTCGGAGCGTTTGCCGCTTCGAGCGCCTCCCCTAGCGCACCATCCTGGAAGTCCCCGCCCCGCTGCTTGACCGACCCGAGGTCGACCTCGATGCCGATTCGCTTTCCGCGTGGTGCTACCAAGTAGCCGCGCTGGATCAGCTCGTCGATCGAGACTTCCATCGCTACCTTCGGAAAGACCTTGTCGAGTCGCCGGCTGTCGGTTCGATCTGGAGTGGCGGTAACGCCCAGGTAGAGCTCGGCCTGGAGGTAGTTGAGGACCTTGGTGTAGCTGTCTGAGGCGGCGTGGTGGGCCTCGTCGACGACGATGGTGTGCCACTCGCGGGGTACTTGCCTTAGGCGGTTCTCTCGGGCAAGGGTCTGGATCGAAGCCACGACGAACGGTCGATCGATCTGGTTCTTCTTGCCTTTGACAACCCCTATAGAGAACTCGAGGTCGGGGTCGATCTCGCAGAGCTTGTCGACTGCCTGGCTGATCAGCTCGTCTCGATGGGCGATCACGAGACTCGGAAGGCCTCGAGGATTTCGCGCGTGTCGGCGGCTCATGCCCATGCCGAAAGTGACCGTCTTGCCGGCGCCGGTGGGGAACACGAGCATCTGGCGATCGAACCCTCGCTCGAGATTCAGATCGATCGCGACGAGGGCTTCCTCTTGGTAGTCGCGCAGGACGAGCCCGGTCAAGGTCTTTCCTCGCGTAGATAGCGGGTTGCTCTCGCTCCTGGGGTTCGCCGAACCAGCGACCTGATGCGCTCGCGCTGCCAGGCCTTTTGTCGGTCGGTGATCGCTCTGGGGTTCGCCTTGCTGCTGATCTCGATCGAGACGTCCACGAGGTTCGTCGACGTCTCCGAGAGGACCTGCTGAATCGCGCGAGCCTGAGCGAGGTTGAGCAGATAGATCGCGCGGCCGCTGGTCAGGGAAGCGACCACCGGCGGTGCTGGAGGGAATGCCTCATGCCACGTCCCGGTCAGCATGAGGCAGGGCGTCTTCTCGTCGCGGCCTTCCTTCTCTTGCTGTTCGATCAGTCTGGTGAAAAGTTCTGCGGCTTCAGTGCGTTTCATCGGTTGCGCGGGGTTGGGTGAATCTCCGTATGGGGTATGTCGAATGAGTCGACTTGATCCCCACCCCCCCGACGCTAGCTGCTAAATAGGCGGCCTCCTTTCGTCCTCGGGCAGGGCAAACTGCACTCCTCGGTGACTTGCCCTTTCCATGTGAATCGATGCTCGACCGGCGGTCCGCTGGCAGGTAATGGTTATGCCGGCGAGTAGGTCTTGTAGGCGCTCTTCGTGACTGCTCCGGCGGCAACTGCCTTCTTTGCCAGTCCGTTGGCGGCACTGTCTTGTACGCCGATTCCGGCGACGGAGGCGACTTTGCTGCTACTCGCCTCGAGGATCATCGGGACGGCGGTCTGACAGGAGGTTCTCCACCGCTTGCTCCACACTCAACGGCACTTTGAGATCCTTCGCCCTCTGCTCCGCCTCGCGTGCGAGATCGACTATTTCTGAGAAACGGTCGGAAAGTTCCTCCGATTCCTCCCGGGCGCCAGCAAGCCAGACCTCAGCTATGCCGACGATAGATCTGATCGGGTTGCTCCATCCCCCCAAGTTCATTCCGGTCTGGGGGTGTCCCACTCGCGCGTCGACACGACCAACCCAACGCACCCATGCTTCGCTGATCAGGTCGACTGGACCGAGACCGGCGAACTCCTCGATGAATCCTGGTTCCAGCCAGTTGCCGTCCTTGGCTGCAGCCTCGACTTCGGCCCTGTTCATGATGCCTTTCATGCCGAGTTCGATCAGCTGGTCACCGAGATCCTCGAGACGTTCCACGCGAACGGCCTTGCCGACGCGGTTGGCGGCGAGCCATGCCGGAAAGGGTTCTGGCACGTCCGGGGATTCCCCTGCGAAACAACCACCACAACAGAAAGCCTCTGTCCGAAACTCGATCGGTGTCCCTTCCGAGACCGTGGCCGCCACTTCATCGCTGATGGCCGCGAGGCTTTGATCTTTCGGAGCGATCGCGTACCCGAATCCGAGCCGTGCTCCGATGTGCCACCCAGCTTGTCGGAGCGCATCGACGCTTGTGATCAGGTCACTCCAGAAGTCTCGTTGACCTTCGCAGAAGGCGAAGAAGTCCTCGTCTTCGTCGACGATTATCGACCTAGTGAGGGCGGGACCTGTCGGGAACCAGACCACTGCTTCCCGGTCATGGCCGGCTCGTAGGAAGTCGTGCTCGGCCGCAGAGCTACTCACTTCCGGTCCTCCCTTTCGACGGTGATTCTGTATTCCGCTTGCGGCCGCGGAGTGACCAGCGTGCCTTCACCTGGTGTGCTGTTGCCGTCAGACGCATCGGCCTTGCCATGCCCGGAAGTGGATCCTTCGCGAGTGAAATGACTCTCCTCCCACCGGGGTCCCTGTGGGCTGCCTTGGCGACCAGTGCGACGAGTACCTCGCCGTGGTTGTCGACCTCGACCAGGTCGCCTTCCTTGATGGATCCGATCTGCAATGTTCTCACCTCTTCTAGGCCAAGGCGCAGCTGATTCTGCGCGATTGATCCGGAGCGTTGCCGAGGTGTCCCACCCGTCGCCCGCGCCTAGAACGGGGTGCCGGACAGGAGCTCGATTCTCCGATCTCGACACGCATCGTATCAATCTGCGTCATGGTTAGATCGTCGCGAATCGTCATGGTTAGCCGGAATGACACGCTTTCGGCATCCTTGTGGAGTCCTACTCGGTCGTGTCCGCTTGGACCCATACAACCCGCTTGGGCGCCTGCTTTGCGCGAGCCTCCTCCGTCTCGGACCAGGTTCTCACGGATATCCCTCTGCTCTTGGCCATCTGACTGACTTGGTTCTGGAAGACTCGGACTGATGTCCAGAAGTCCTCGCCGGCCACGAGCCTGTGCCTTTCGCCATTTAGAAGGGTCGGCCAGTCATACCGGCGCCGGCGCCGGCGCTTGCCTGCTACGACTCGATCGTCACTCTCTGGTGCTGTAGCCCCCGATTTCGACATGGCTACAGTGTAGCGACGTTATCCATGATGGCTTGCTGTCGCCTAAACATGACAGAATCGCGTCCGGCCGAGTTGGCGGTTATCCTGATTTCCGTCAACTCACGGCCCTTGCTCAAGGAGGACACGAAATGCTCAGGAAGGCACCTCTTTCCCATCGCGACAGGCTTGCGCTGGCTCTCTTCGAGACCAACCATCAGTACGACCCGTGGCCCTCGCGCTCGGCGATCGGCGCCGAAGCCGCGGTTCTCGTAGCCGCGGTTCTCGTGGCCGCTGCCAGCGGAGTGGTCGCCAGCACGACGTTCTCAGATCCCACCATGGAGATGCTGGGCCAGGTCGCCCTGGTGGTTTCCCTCGGCACTTTCTTGATGACGGGATTGACCTGGACAGAGTTGGCCGGCTACTCGCTCGCGCTCTTCGGGTTCGTAGCTCAGGCTCCGGACTTCGAGGTCGGAGTCGAATCGCCGCTCGGCAAGGTCACGGTTGCGACGGCAGTTCTGATCTCGGCGAGCTTCATACGCCTTGCCGCCTCCAGGCGCCGGCGCTTTGCCGGAGGCCCCGCCTCACCGGCAGCCCGGCGGCGCACCGTGGCTCTCCGGAGAGTGAGCGTCGACGACCTCTCCCCCTACCTGGATCTCGTGGGAGTCCGGACCGGAGACGAGTGCGCCATCACGATCGTCACGGACTACTGCCACGCAAAACACAAACAGCGGCAGACGAACCGTTGCTTGACGTTCAACGACTGCAGTACGTGTCCCGCGGCGTGCGTTCGGCATCTGGAGCTGCGCAAATGAAGTCGATCACCCAGCACCAGTACTTCGCCCTGATGGCCCACCTCCCCGACTCACCGCGCGGCCGGCGCGACCGTGGTCTTTTCGACTTGATGTGGCACGCCGGTCTCCGCTGTTCTGAGGCGGTCGGAGTGCGCCCCGAGCACTACGAACCTCGAAGTGGCGAGCCGTATCTTTTCGTACTCTGGGGCAAGGGCAACAAGGAGCGCTACGTCCCGATCGGCCCAACCCTGGCCAACGCGATCGAGGCGTGGCTAGCGAGTGGAGATCGCCCAGGTGTCGACGGCCCCCTCTACCCAGTACTCCGACCCCGCAAGTCGGTGGCGACCGCTGGCGCCCTCGAGAGAAAGAAATCGAAGCCGGACTACCAGGTCGACACCAGCCAGCTGAGGTCGACTCTCGCGACTTTGTCCCGGCAGGCTGAGGTGTTGCTGACCGCGAAGGTCGAGGACACTTCTCGGCCGAAAGTCGACGGCAGGCACCCGCTCAGGTTGGTTCGGAAACCGATCCAACCTCATGCGCTTAGGCACTCCTACGCGATCCGACTTCTGATGAACGGCCTGTCGACCGTGGAGATTCAACAGCAGCTCGGTCACTCGGAGCTGGCCACGACAGAGCGTTATCTACAGGTCCACGACGAGAAGCGCGCCGCGAGGGTTCGACTGGCCGTTGAGGGAAAGCCTGTTGACGATCGGATCGCAGCTGAGCTGGAGCGAGCGAAGTCGCTGCGCCTCGCGACCGACGATCTGGAGGGTGTCGCAGCGGCGAGTAGGTCCGCGCTGGACTCGATGATCGACGAGCTGGGGGTGGACGAAGCGATGCGACGTCTCCAAGGCGCGGCCACTCAGGTAGCTTGACGACCATCATCGCCCCGCAGGATCGCCCAGTCCGAGCAGGATGAGATCCGGACCCCACAGATCGCCGGCGGTCCACCTTCGGTTTCGAAGACCAGGGATTCAGGGGTGTTGCTGATCAGCTTGTAGACCCACCTGGCTAGGGGCGGAGCGCATTCGGTAATCACGAACGCGTGAGCTTCGGAGGTCGACTTCTTCGTCGACTTCTTCGTCGACTTCGAAACAGCGATGTCCTCGATGACCTATCTCCCTTTCTCTTCCTTAACCCCGTGAGTAATCGAAGATTATTCGGAGAATCGGAGCGGGTGATTCTGCAACAAAAAAAGAGTCACGGTGGCCGGATCCTCACGTGAGCGAGACTTCTCTGGAGGATCCGCGAGTTCGGGGAGTTGGAGACCGGCTTCGTTCCCGGGCCACCGACCACCCGATCACCGCCTGCATGCCCGCCGCGTTGAAAGTGGGTCCAGAAACCCCCCTTAAACGCGAAAAGAACCTCCGAACTCAGATTCTCTCGCGCAAGCAAGTGGGGCCGATCGTGCTGTGACAGATCGGCCCCATACTTTCCTGCTGCTACTTGTCCTGGAGCTGCTTCGCGTACTCGGCGGTCACCGACCAGCAGATCGGGTCGAACAGCTCCCCGAGAACATAGGTGTCGTCGCTTTTCTCGACCGGTCCTTCAGTCTTGACGATCGCTTCCAGCATGTCGGCAACCTGACCGGCAATAACCCGGAGGGCTCGTTCGACCTCGTCGAGGCTCGAGTCGGCCGCGACGGGCATCGGCAAGGTGTCTCGCGTATCACTGACCAGCTTGCTCCACGTTTCCATGATGGGGTCGTAAACGTGGACTCGGGCTCCGAGCTCGGGGCCGGGCAGCAGAACAGAAGCCGCATGGACGAACGGTAGGACCGCGATCGAACCGTGCTCGGCCGCGCCTAGACGAGCTGTGTCGTAGAGAACTTCTTCGCTCTCGGACTCGAAGTCGCAGTCGGAGCATCGCACGAGGTCGGTCGAGTCCATGATCGAAAGCGAGTCGCCTGGGTCCTGGTTGGACATGAGCGACGTGTGTCCGCCGAAGTTGACGCTTCTGATCTTCAGGTAGACGGTTGCGTCTCTCAGTTCGACCAGGTTGGACGAACCGCACTCGGGGCAGAAGGCACGACGGCACCCCTCGAGCATGGCTTCAGCTTCGCTGACGATGGTCTCAATCACTTCCGTGACGGGCACGGCGTCGCCGGCGACCTCCTTGCACCAGAGGATCCACAGTAGGTGCCGGTAATAGTCGGTCAGCAGATCGACGTCGAGGTCCCGACTCTTGAGCTCCTTCCACAGGTCGGCTTCGTCGACGATGGTTGGTTCATTCATTTCTGTTGTGGTCATTTCGTTCTCCATTTCAGGGTCGGGTTGATGGGTCGGTAGACCCGGAGATGAAGAAGGCCGGGTCCGATGGTCGGGCCCGGCCTTCTCTTGCTGCATGGTTCGAGGCCTTAGAACTCGAATCCGAGCTGGCCGTTGTCGTCCTCGTCATCGACTGTCGAGAAAGCAAACGGAGTGAACTCCACGTCCTCCCGGTCCCTTTCGGGCTCCGACGGTGCCGATGCCTCCTCCCTCTGGGGGTTGGCGATGCTGGGTGGAAGTGCCGGCGGCAGGATGTGCGCGTACGGTCCTTCGGCTGCTTGCCAAAGCGCCCTGATGTCGTCCTCGTCGACCGTGTCCTCGGAGGAGACGGCCAGGCCCAACGCCCGCAGCTCCTTGACCTGCCTTGCCCAGTCGATCGGCTCGTCTTCCTCGTCGACCAGCTGACCGTCGAGTGCTAGATCGGCCGCGGCCGACTTGTCGGAGAGCAGCTGATACTTCTTCTCGGCGAGTGTTCCCTTCGGCACGATCGAGTAGATGGTCACCGGGCGGGGACTGGTCAGGCGATGCACCCTGCGTTGGAACTGCGCCAAGCTCGCGTGGGACCAGGGCATGCCCAGCACGATCGCCACGGAAGCCGCCGCCAGGTCGTGGCCGAGTTTCATGGCCTCGATTCCGACGCACAGCACCTGCCCGGGGCCGTTGGCGAACTCCTGCACCTCCTTGGCTCGCTTCCGTGGGTTCTTGGTGGCGAAGCCACCATTGCGATTGTGCTCCACGATGTGAGCCGCCCTGACCCCCCGTTCTCGTAGTCGAGTTGCCAGGAAGTGACCGGTGTCGATGCGACTGGATCCGATCAGCACCTTCTCGCCTTCACGAACGTGCTTCATCGCCAGCTCGAGCGCCTTCAAGGCCGCCGGAGTCCACGGCGTGATTTTCCGACCTTCGGTGAATCGGCCTTCGGCGTAGAAGGTGTGCGGATCCGAGGTCGGCATTGTCGCCACCGCCTCGAGCTTGGCGAGCAGACCGATCGCTGGCGCGAACCGTTCGACTGCGTTCGCCTCGACCAGTGGATGGTCTGGGTACTCACCCTCGAACCACGCGGCGAAACCCTGCAGCCAGCCCTTGTTGAGGCTGTTCTGCACGGTGCCCATCGGTACCTCGACCTTCACGTCTGATCTCGGCACCAGATTGCCCATGTGCTCCTGGCGGCGTCGAACCATGGTTGCCGCCAGAAGACGCCACAGCTGCGAGACGTTCGTGACCTTCGGCAACACCTTGCGCCTCTTGATCACGTTCGACTCACCTTCGGATTTGGATCCGTGCATCTGCTCGATCACCGCGAAGGAGTCCTCGAAGGAGGACCGATCGTGATAGCCGTAGGGGAACCGGACACAACCTCCGCCGGTGGCCCACCAGAGGGCGTTGAACGCATCGGAGATGTAGTTAGCGATCGGGGTTCCCGACCCGCCGAACCGGCACTTGCCTCGGAGGCTCCGGACCGCCTTGCCTCGCTTCGATGTGAGGCCGCGGATCTCTGAGACCTCGTCAACGCACACTACCCCGTCGCGGAACGCCGTTGAGAGGTACTTGCCGATCGAGTGGATCTTTCGTGACTTGTGGACGTATCCGCAAGACCGGCACGCATGGTTGACCCAGATCTCTTCGCCTCCCGTTCCGCAGGACGGGCAGGCATCCTCGCTGGAGACCTTCACCTTCTCCGTGTAGCTGCCGCCACCGGGATGTATCAACGTCTTGTCGTGCGTGAACACGGCGTCCGGAAGAGGCTCGTCGACGGCACCTGTGATCGAGAGTGCCTCATACCAGGTGACGAAGAAACCTTCCTCGCCCCGTCTCATTCGTCGCTTGACCTCGCGGGCCTTGGCCGGGGAGTCGATGACCTCGAACTCAATCCCGTAGAACCTCTTGGCCTCGCGAGCCCATTGCGGCAGGAGATCCTGAGGAATCACCATGAGCATGCACTTCTGGAGGCCGTGGAACTCCATCGCTCCAAGAGCGAGAGAAAGCAGACCAAGGCTCTTGCCTCCCCCCTGTTCCCAGCCGAGGATCGCGCGGCCCTTCACGATGATCCGAGCGAGGTCCTCCTTTTGCCAGAGCACTTCTTCTCCTGTCTCTGGATCGGTGAGCCCTTTCCACGCGAGTTCCTTTTCTATCCAGTCGTGGTCGGCGGTCAGCTGATCCAGCACCTCGCGGGCCCGTTCGACTTCGGCCGGCATCTGGTCAGCGATATCGCCCGGGTCCGGGATCTCGAAATGCTCAAGCAGGAACTGCACATCGGTTCTGGCCTCGGAGAAGGCGTGTTCTCCGATCCTGATCTCGAGCACCCTTCGCTTGGTTCGGAACTCGCGGATCTCGTGTGTGCCGTCCCTCTTTTCGTAGGGGCGCTCTTCGCTGGTGGTCTCGATCTTCGAGTTGGTTGTGATCGGGTAGCTTTCGCCTGCCTGGTACTCGAAGTCGGGGGCGCTCTTGACGCACTTGATGTTCTCGATGTCGGTCAGGTAGCCGAGGCGCTGCTGCGGCCGAACCGCGTACAGCGGGACGAGCTCTTCCCGTGCTTCTTGCTCGACCGTGGTGATCTTCTCGGTCAGGGCCGGGTCAATCGAGAGGCATCCCTTCTCGGAGAGCGCGACGATCTCCCTCCAACCCTTCGGGTTCAGCGCAACCCAGCTGGTTGCTAAGCCGTTGAGGTCGGTGACTTTGTTGAGCTGCCGCCAGCCTTCGGTGCCGAGCGCGACTTTCGAGTATTCACCGAGGCGAACCTGGATTTTCTGGCCTGACAGCGTGAGGTCGTAGCCTTTTCTTTCGTTCCCGCTGGTTCGCCGGCGATGCTCGGCCGCGGCGGTGAAGAACCTCGATTCGATCTTCTCTCGGTCGGGTCGACACAGCGCTGCTGAGAAGCTGGTGATCGAATCTCGTTCAGCGAGCAGCCTTGGCCCGGAGGTGACCAGCTCTTCTCGCGTCACGGTCATGGTGACCGGCTTCGACCCTGCCTTGACGCCCCATTCCCCCGTGAGGAGAAGCATGACGATCGGTAGATCGACGCCGTCGAAGAAGTCGTCGACTTCGATCTTCGCCCATACCTGGTTTGCCTCCGGAAGTCGTCGGAGTTCCTTGGCGAAGCGGTCACGGCCACAGATGAACGCTGCCTGCCCTCGGGGGGCAAGGAGCCTGGTCGTCATCTGGAAGGCCCTCAGCGTGGACGAGCCGCGCCTGTTGTTCGTGATTCCCGGGACCGACCATTCGAGTCCGAACGGCGGGTTGACCACGATCTGGGTCCAGGTTGCCCCTAGGCCCCGCAGGAGCGGGTACACCTTCTGGACGTCACCGGTCAGGGCGTGGCCCGTGTAGTTGCCACAGTTGACTTGGTCGCGGTCGATCTCGATTCCGTACCGCTCGGTCTTGTTGACCCACTCGAGCAGACTGCCGTCACCCGCGGCTAGGTCGAGTGTCGGCTGGGTCTTGTCGAACAGGGCGTTGAGAAGCTGGCCAGCTTCGGGAGGGGTGAAGTACTGCTGCAGGCCAACTCCGGTGCCACCGCGGCCACCGGAGAGGACCTTGCGCGAGGAGTCCATCACCGCGCCAGTCAGAGCGCCGCCTTCGAGGCGGCTGCGCTTTCCACTCATCAGTTGTTCCTTTCGCTTTTGCCGAGGAGCGACCCCCGGCCATTTCCCGTTTGGAACGGGTAGTGAATTCTACGTGTTGAGCCGGCTGAAATGCCTGCTTTTCATGCGTGTATAGCTACGTTCTCGTGTCGAGAATCTTGCGTTGTCGGAGACTCGCTCGGTGAGCGCGATGTAGTTCGCGAGGGCCGGTCCGCGGTGCGCTATTGATCCGGCCACTTGCGCGGCCCCTAGCGACCCATCGATCGTTCTCTCGGCCTATCCAGCTACCGCGTCCCGCCGCAGAGGATTTGCAAACCCGGCCGCACTCCGGCCCGTTAACGAGCACGAGCCACCCGAAGGTGACCCGTGTCGCTCGCGGAACTCGTTGGGAAACTGGTCCCGCTAAGTCGCCGCCGCCTGAGCCTCCGCCTCCACGATCTCTTCCCTCACTACTAGCGGTGCCACCTTGCGCTCTCGCAGCGCCGAGTATGCATGAACGAGACTCCGGGCCGGAACCCCAAGTTCCTTGGCCCGGCTGGTCAACTCTTCGAAATAAGCACTCATGCGTTCCACATCCTCGTTGAGGATGGACCGAGTCTCGCTCTTGACCAGCATGTCTTCACACCAAGTGAGGATGCGGGCGCGTTCTTCGCGCGTAAACGGGTCGAGTAGGGCAGCTATGTCCTTCATCGCATCGAGTTCAGCGACCGGAGACTTCTTTTCAACTTCCATCTGAGGTTTCCCCTCTCAGATCGACTACAGGAACAACCATTGTAGCCGGCCTTAACCCGCGCGCTGGGAGTACCGCTACGCCTCTTCGGACATATCTGCCCTGACACCGGCCCGTGCGTGGTGATTGCCACGCAGACGCACTCTCCCGGCCCCTGAGAGCCTTCCCGCACCTCTCTAGAGGCGTATAGAGGCGATATCGAATAGGTGGGTCACTAGGGCGTCCATCAGTGTTCCTCATTCTCAGAGACAGCCGGTACTCCATGCTCGAGAAGCCACTCGTCGCAGAGATCACGCAGGTCTGCGACCTCGGCCGGGCCCAATACCGCGAGCGGCGTCAGGTCCAATGGATGCGCGCTGATCTCTCGGCCAGTAGTCACGGTGACGAGACCAGGCTTGACATCACCGAAGGCGACGACCAATTCGCTTTCGGGCGCCTGGACGCACCGCCAGTGGCCGTTCTCGCTGGTCCACCTCATCAGTACCCCTCCGATCCGTGGCGCCCGCAGACGCACCGCCAGAACCAAGTCTCGCTGCCGCTCTGATCGTGCCCGGCGTGGCCCGAGGTGAATCGGCCGAATCCGGGGCAGTGGTGCGGTCCCATCAACTCTCCTCGTTTCCAGAAGAGGCCGCCAGAACCCGGACCGCCGCGCCGCCCGACCCCGTCGCGAAGAACCGCGGGCTCGCAAAGGGCTGAGGGTCACCATTTTCATACGGCACCCATCGGCCCACCAAGCCACGATTACGGAGGTAGAGCAAGGCCCCGTTGACGGCCGGGATCGTCTCGCCCAGCCGCCACGCGATCGCCTTCGCGGTCCATGCCTCGTTCAGGCGCAGAACCGACCGCGGCTCCATGGCGAGCAGCGTCAGGACACGGCCGCGGAGTTCGTCCCGGCTCACTGTTCCGTCTCCTCACCGAACGAATCCAGCAGGTGGAGAACATCCGCTATGGCCTGGTTGTGGAAGCGAGCCGCCGCTACGGCGGGGTGCCGTCCGTCGACCCGCAGTCCCTCCACCTTGGCCCGGATCTCAGCGACCACGGCCTGCTCAACTATCGGGGCGGTAACTTCGGCGGCATCGACGGCACCACCGGAGCGAAGAACGCCCGGGGCCGAGCTAGCAGCAACGAGAGCGACGACCCCGCGAGGAACGTCCGGATGAGTGTAGGCAGGAAGGCCGAAGCGCTCTCCCACACTCACCAGCCTCGTGGTTTCCTGCCCGGACCCAGCGAGAGCGGCCCGGGCCAGCGTCCAGCCCGCAGCTTCCAAGGCGTTGAGCAGTTCAGCGCCGGAGTGAGAGCTCAACGGCGGCGCGGTGCCCCGCTTCTCTCCAACCTCGGCACTAGCAATCATCAGCGCCAACATGCGAGACATCGCCGCCGCCTTCTCCCGACCCGAACGGCAGTCACAGAAGCCCTTGGCGGTCGGCGGATGTCCGGGTATCCCGGTGTTGCCGCAGCGTTCACACCGCTCGTCCGGCCCTTCGCTGTCCGGGGAAGCGGGGAGTTGACCGAACGCTCGCATGTGCTCGGGCACGCCGGCGCCGCCGTCCGGGGTTGACGAGACCGAGCGGTCGTCGTGCCAGGGATCGCAGCACTTCACGCCGTCCGAGTGCGGGACAACACCGTCGTTCAACGGACCGCAAGTCGGGCACCGCTCCGGGGCGAGCGGATCGCCATCCTCCACGTCCTCGAACCGGACCACGTCGACGTGCTCGCCGGCTACCTCGAACAGCGGGGCAGCGGCTTCCTCAGCCGCCGCGAGCTTCGCCTCCGAGTCAGCGTCCACACCCACGTCAAGGGGTATCCGGGTCTCGATCACGGCGTTCACCCATCGTTCCGGGCTCTTGGGGGTCCGGTCAGCCACGACCATCACCGAGCCTCAGCGCCTCGTTGATCGCGTCACGACGGGTCTCTTCGAGCTGCGAGACGCAGTCCCACATCGACCAGTCCTCAACGTCGATCGGATCGTGCCTCAGCAGGCGGTATCGCCACCGGAACACATCCCAGCCCTCTTCCTCGGATCGGGTGATCCGATAGAAGGTCAGGCCCGTGTTGCTGGGCAACAGGTAGTCGCCCGTGCCGAGCTTGATCAGCGCGTACTTCCGTTCCCGGTCACTCATGAACGGGCCTCCGGATTCTGTTCCTTGGTCGCCTTGCCGCGGGCACCGAACAGCGCGCCGCACTCGCAACGCTTCCCGGAGCCGGACAGGGACCACACGAACGCCTTGACCTCCACCGCGCAGAACGGGCAGCGGATCCAGATCGCTTTCCGACCCGAGCCGTGATCGCGACTTCGGCGGGTCACCTCATATGGCCGTGTGCTCTTCACGACTGCTCTTCTCCGATCACGGCAAGGACAGCACGGGCAAGCTGACGAGTCGAAGCCTTCGCCGTCTCGGCTCGCGTCTCGTCCCACCCAGCGATGAGCGAACCAGCCTGCGCCCGTCCGCCTTCCCACAACGCCTTCGCTATCCGCTCCACCAGTTCGTCCGGGTCCACGGCCAGGGCACGCCGGACCGCTTCGGCGGCACTCTTGTCAGCCTGGCAAGCTCCTAGGCTGGATTCCAAAACCTGGATTCCAATCTGGACTCGTTCGGCTTCCTCCCGGGACAGGGCCACGAGCACCCTGGCAGCCGTCAGCGGACGGCACGCGGGACACCATTCAACAGTGACCCCCGCATCGTCCGGACCGTCCTGTTGCCATCCGAGTGATCCCGCAGGCGCAGTGGTCATACAGCCATCGCATCTCCATTGCTCGGGAGATCTGTCCTTGTCGGACGCCTGTTTTGCTTTTTTATGCATTGTGCTTCCTTTCTCGTTCCGCGAGGAGTGATCCTCACAGAAGCAGATCTATTCTCTAGTACTCGTGTACCAACAGTTCAAACGGGCTATCAATCGATGGGAATGAATGTGTTGTGTCACGTCGTCTATCAGCCAGACTGAGCCACATCTCAACCGCAGGAGCATCCATTCCATTCGATCGAGGCGACCGTGGTCGTTATCGGTTACTCGATTGATTGCCTGGCCATGATCAGGTAGTCGCAGAGCAATTTCCTGGTCGGCTGGTCGTCATCGATCACGAAGATGTGACGGGGCTCATCGGAGTTCCGCTTCCATCCGCTCGGCGACATCGGTAGAGGACTGAGCCCCTCCGAAGAATTCGGTGGCAGCTCCGTTCTCGCTGTTCCACCGGAGAAGTACGCCGGAGTGGCGCGCCCCACTAGGGGTGTTCTTGGGAATGACCGTGACTACCCCTGAGATCGGTCCATCCACTCGAGCGGTGAGGGCTCTTGTGATGCGGCTGATTGCTTCGGGCCCATTCTGGTTGAGCCGCCACCGGGAGGATGTATCGAGTTCGATCCGTCCATTGCGCCGCATGCTCTCGAGGGCCGACTTGACGAATCCGTTGTGTGTCGGGTCGTTCCCCCGGTACAGCTCGATTGTCGTGGCCGGTAGCTGGTCAAGGATGACCTGCTCTATCGAGGTCTTCTGTGTCTGCATTTCACACCTCCACTGCGTGAGTGCCTTGGTGGGGTCGGACGCTGGCACGTCGCGACCCCACTCGGGGCTCCTAGCCGGCATTGATGGACTTCTGACGGGACTTCTCGACGGCCTCCGGGAGCATTCTTTTCGCGAGCCGATCGATGAGTTCCATGTCGTCGCGCAGAACGTTCCGGACCGGGGTTCTGCTGTCCTTGTAGACCCGCTTTGATTTAGGCAGCTCCGCTTCGTTCGAGTACGTCGCCGCGATCATGGCGTCGGTGATGATCCGCAGGATCTCGTCGACGGTCTTGGCGTCGTCGATCGCCTGAATCAGTCTCGCCTGGGCCTCGTTCGGCTCGAGGCAGGTGACCTTCTCCCGCTTGACCTTCGACTTGAGTTCCTTGAACTCCGACGTCTTCCAGGCGGTGAAGCAGAGGCGCATTCCTGCCGCTGCGAGATGGTCTGATTGCCTGACGGTGACCTTGGCCATCAGGCGAATGGTTTCGAGCTGGTCTTTCTTCGGCAGCGGCCTCGATCCACGCTTGAGCAGCGCAGCACCGATTGCCTCGTTCTCCGCGCGTGCCTTGGCGGCTTCCTTCTTTGCCTTCTCACGCTCGGTTGCTCGCTGGACCTTGACCGGATCTTCGCCCTCCGGCGTCTTGACACCGGCTTCTTCGGCCTTCTTGCGGGCCGCATCCTTTCGTTCCTTGACCTCGGCCTCCGCGATTCTCCCGGCTGCCTCGATGATCTGTTCCACCTCGGCCTTGATGACGTCCTCGTCGAAGATGTGAACGGTGACTCGCTCGCGTTCGTTCTCGAAGATGAACGCCGACTTGGCCGCCCGGACGCGATCGAAGCTTTCCGTGGTCATGGACACGGTTACTCCCGGCTCCCCGGTCGAGTACTGGTTGTTGCGTACCGCGCGCAGGCCGGTCGTTCGCTCGGCCTCCCACTCTTCGAAGGGTTTGACCGCGGCGAGTCCCCGTTCGATCAGCGCCGCTGCCTTCTTCTTGTCGAAGACGTCTTGCGGTTCGAGCCGGCCGAGCTTGGCGACGTAGGGAATGCTGTCGCGTTCCTTCTTGGACTTCGCGTCCGTCCGGTACCGGATCATCTCGTCCAGCAGGCCGGGAACGTCGTCTCGCACGCGGCGGTAGAGGTCCCTTCGTTCCATGGCCTGGTTGGCGAGGAACACCGCGACGGATTCGCCTCCCGGGGTCTCGGCGACGTTGATCAGGGACTTGGCCAGGTCCGAGTGGAAGTCAGGGTTGGCCAGCGCGATCTTTTGGATGGAGGCCGGGAGATCGCACATCTTCACGAGCGCGGCGACCTGCTGGGGCTGCATGGACCGCTTCTCAGCGACCAGCTTGAACGTTCCCAGGGACTTGTACTGCTCGTTGAGAGCGAGCGCTCTCGCCATCGCGGTCATGTCCTCGCGCTGTTCGTTCTCGTCGAATGCCGCGGCCCGGGCTTCCTCGTCAGTCATCTCTCGGATGAGACACGGGATCTCGGTGACGCCGGCGATCTTGGCGGCGGTGTACCGGCGCTCGCCAGCGACCAGCTTGTAGCCGTTCTCGTTGGGTCGGATCAGGATCGGCTGCAGGATCCCCTCTTGCTTGACCGACTTGGCGAGGTCCGCGACCGACTTTTTGGTGACGGGTCCTCGGGGATTGAATCCGTCAACGACCTTGATCCTGTTGATCCCGACGTAGGAGACTTCGGGTGCTTCTGCGACTGCGTGACTCATGTGTTGTTCCTTTCGCTTTTTCGCGGGGAGCGACCCCCGCGCAGGTACATATTGTCCCGAATCGATCGGCATCAAATGCCGATTTCGGGCCGTTCTTGCGGCCCAGGAAGTAGCGTTCGAGATTCGGGGTCTGGAACGCTTTCCGTTACTGGCTGGCTGCTACTTGGTGAACTTCACCAGCAGGCGACGGCACCCGATCTCGGCTCCGTATACACGCTTGCCCTTGGGAAGGACGCCGGTTGGTTCTGCGGTCTCGGGGTCAAGCACGATTCGACCCTTCGGGATCTCGATCCATTCGGTCGATCCGCCGACTACGTTGCTGTCCTTTCCGCGTCCGACGAGCAGCACACTCTCGGGTCGCGTCTCCTTCATGTCCTCGGGCAGGGTGCCGTAGTCGACCCAGCCATTCTCGAGAGCGTTGTCGACCCGTTCGAAGTGCGCCTCGATACGTCGGGCACACTGGAGCCAGTAGATCGCGCGAGACTCATCCGGCGTGCCTGCTAGGCCTTCGACTTGACCAAGCAGGTCGTGGTTGTAGACCATGTCGTGTCCGGGTTTCCTCAGCCGCTCGAAAGCCT
The DNA here is from genome assembly GCA_017304845.1 of Solirubrobacterales bacterium. Lineage (GTDB taxonomy): Bacteria > Actinomycetota > Thermoleophilia > Solirubrobacterales > 70-9 > 67-14. Next base: position 1,565 of record JAFKLL010000044.1, on the reverse strand, counting down.
CTTTGAAGGAGGGCAGGTACTTATCGATCACCTCGTCCTCCGTCAGGGCGTTGGCAAAGCGGATGCCATCCCGCTTGGTGATGGTCGTCTGATCGCCCATGCTCAGGCCTCCTGTGCGATGAGGTAATCCCGCATGATTGCCCGAGTCGGATCGCCGATCAGATTCACGGCAAGGTGTTCGGTCGACCCGCTGTTTGGATCGAGGGCCTGATCGTCGGGATTCGTGGCAATCTCGCTACTCACCGGCCCTCTCCTCCCTGGCCGGATCCCGCGGTCTCCGCGAATGGCTGCATCGAGGCGGGATGAATTCCGGTGACGAGCCGAGGATTGCTCATGAGGAAGGCTCCAGCCTCCTCTTGACTCATCAGGGTCGTGTTGCCCGTTCGGTCGATCACGCATGTGATCGGGATCGAGCGAGGGAACGTGTCTTGTTCCATGTTGCTCCTTCAAGGTTGTGTTCGGACCGCTCGTTGCGGTCTCGGAATGACGAAAGCCGGCAACGTGGCCGGCTCTCGTGTGTACTTCGGTGGGCCTTGGGTCGGCTAGGCAGCGATCGCGTCCTTCGTCGCCTCCTTCGTCGCGATCTTGCGCGCATCCGGGATCTCGTAGCCGTCCCGGCGCAACCTCGTGATGCGTGACGCCAGGGCGCTGTAGCTGATTCCGATTTCGCCGGCGAGTTCCTGTCTGGTCCCGTCGAAAGTCTTCAGCTTGGTCATGATCGCTTCGTCGAGCTGGACGTCTCGTCGCAGACCGTTGGTCCGAGCGATCGCCTTGGAGCGGGTCCGTGCCCGGTAGCGCTCGAGATCCTCCTCGAGTTCCTCGGTTCCCGACAGGCAAAGGTGAGCGACGATCGCGTCGTCCGACTTGCCCCCGTTTCTGAGCTGGATGATTCGAACAGCGCGAGTCAGGCGTTCGGTGTCGGTAGGTGCCCGCTTGTTGGCCCTGCGTCGAAGCCCCTCGTCGAAGCTGGCGGCCTTCGCATCGTCGATGCTCTGGACGGTGGGGATTCTGTTGGCGTTGCCGCCAGGGTTGGCTCCTCGACCGGATTCGAGTTCCTTTCTCACCCGGTCGAGTACCGCCTGACATATCCGGCAGAAGTTCCTGCCGGGCAGTGCGGGCCCGGAGCAGTCCGGGGCGTGACACTCGCCGGGGTCACGTTCCGGCGTGGTTCGCATGGTTCGCATGGGTCTTCCTTCCTTGGTTTCGCCCTTGGGCTTGTCGTTAGAACGGGATGTCGTCGTCAGCGCCGGAGATTCCTGCCGGGTTCTGTGTCGCCGGTGGGGTGTCGCTGGTTCCGGTGTTGCTGTTGCCGCCGGCGGTGCCGAGGAACTGGACGGTGTCGGCGACGATCTCGATCGTCTGCCGCTTGTTGCCTTCCTTGTCCTGCCACTCGCGCCAGTCGAGTCGGCCGTCGATCGCGACGGGGCGTCCCTTCGAGAGGTAGTTGGCGCAGTTCTGACCCTGCGCGCCCCAGACCACGACGTTGAAGTAGTTGGGCTTGTCGACCCAGTTGCCGGACTGGTCCTTGCGACGGCCGTTGACCGCGACCCGCAGCGAGCAGACCG
>JAFKLL010000043.1 GCA_017304845.1 Solirubrobacterales bacterium | reverse complement strand
GATCCGCAAGACGCCATCTACATGCTGCCGCCGATCCGCTATCCGGACGGGCGGTTCTATCTCAAGATCGGCGGCGATCCCCATGACGTTCGGATCTCGTTCGACGACGAGAACATCCCGACCATAGCCTGGGTGCGGGACAGGCTCAACCCGGAGGTGCTCGGCTTCCCTGACGATTCCAAAGATCGTCCCGAGGGTGATCCCGACGATGTCGTGTTCAAGGCCCGGATGGTTGAGGGAAACCGCAACCTGGAGGGCGCGGTCACGGCGCTCAGTCCCGCGAAGTACGGTCGAGAGAACGACGTCGACGACCTCGCCATGTTCACGCCGTTCGACGGGAAGCCGATCCTGGCCTGGAACCACGACCTGGGAGGCGGCCTGTTCCGAATCGAGACCGGCCACTACGTGAAACCCGGAGGTTTCCAAGGCTGGACCGGATCATCTCCCGGCGGCAGTGACGTGAGCCGGCCCTCGATCAGTGGCAACGGCAAGGCGGCGATCGTCGGCTGGAATCACAGTGACACTTCGTTCGCGTCCTGGACCAGGTTCTCGAACGAGAGCTTCGAACCGAATGTGCTGAGCGGATACGGGCAGGTTTCGGATCCGAGCTTCATCATGGTCGACGAGGGCTACACGTTGGCCGCTTACACGGCAACGGTGCAGGGCGTATCGTCGGTCAGGATCTCGCGGTACAGCAACCCCGGAGCCGGCCTCTCTCCGGACCAGTTCACCTTCGGGAAGGTGAACGTCGGCACGACACGGGAGGTCGCCTACCTGCTGCGCAGCAACGGTCAGACCCCGGTCGAGTTCAACGGGTTCGACATCACCGGCCTGGACGCCTCCGACTTCACGTTGGACGTCCCGGCTGGGTGTGACGGAACCCATGCGATCCGGACTTCCTGCCAGTTCCGTCTGCGTTTCACTCCTTCCTCGGCCGGTCCGAAGTCGGCGACCCTGACCGCTCACACTTCGGCCGGTGATCTCCAGTCGGTGGTCAGCGGCAGTGGCGGCACCGGGGGTCGGCTCAGCCTCACGTCCACCCCCGCCAAGAAGAGGGTGAAGGCCGGCACCACGGTCAGGATCAAGGTCACGGCGAAGAACCTGACCGTCAACGAGGCCGGCGACGCTCGGATCTGCCCGACCCTGAACCGCAAGGTGCTGCGCCTCGGCAAGAAGTGCGTCTCGATCGGGAACCTGGCCGGCAACGCCGAGCGGCAGGTCGTCTTCCCGGTGCGGGTCACCGCCAAGGCCAGGCGGGGACAGGAGTACCCGGTCAAGTTCAGGCTACGGGCCGCGAACGCGGTCGAACGGCTCAGCATCACCCGCCTCACACGGAAGTGATCAGGGACGGTTCGGCTGGGCGGAGAGGCTCAGCCGCGGCCGTAGGCGATGAAGTCGGGGTGCTTCCAGATCCGCTCTGAGCGGCGCTGCTCGATCGCTTCGAGGTAGGGCTCGATCGGACGTTCCGGCGGGCCCCACCAGCGGCCCGAGTACCAGGCTCCCATGCTGCCCTGCAGGTCACCGGCTCGGTAGGGCTTGCCGTTGCCCTCGACCGTGTTCAGCCACTTCTGGGTGCCGTCGTAGTAGGAGCGGATGATGCCGCCGTAATAGTCGGCGTTGAAGGCGGTGTAGTAGCGGGCGATCTGGCACTTGCCCCAGCAGTGGTAGGGGCGCCTGACCTGGTAGAGGCCGAAGGAGTCGCCGTTGTCGCCCAGGGTCTTCATGTCCCACCAGGACTCGACCGCGGCGACCGCGCGCATGGTGTCGGTGTCGATCCCCCACTTCAGCGAGGCCCACTGGATGATCTCGTCGGTGGTGCCCTTGAACCGGCCGTTCACGAACCGCTTGTAGGGCATGTCGCTGCGCTTGCGCCAGGCCTTCAGCATCCGCTTCGGGGGAATCCGGTGGTTCGCCTTGCGGTTGCCGGGACGGGGCTCCCAACGGGCGCGCTTGACCAGCCTCGCGGCGGCCTTGCTGCTGCGCGGGCCCCAGCCGACCGGCATCGTCTTCTGGTAGCGCGCCTCGGCCTTGGCCGGGCCGGTCGGCAGGGAGGGCGGCGCCGCGACGGCGGTGGCGAGCAGGGCCAGCGCCAGGGCGCCGGCGGTCACGGTGGCGCGCGTCACAGCTCGTCCTCCGGCGTCACCTCGAGGTTGCGGATCATCTCGAAGGGCTCGTCCAGGGCAGTCATGGCGTTGATCAGCATGCCGCTCGCGAAGAAGCGCGCCACGTCGGGCGGCTCGGCGCCGGACATCTCGACCACGTCGTCGAAGAGCTGGTTGAAACCGACCCGGATCGGCTCCTTGAGGTCGTCGATCCCGGCTGCCGCGAAGACGTGGAGATGGCAGCGGACCCGGTTGTCGTCGTTGATGAGCTCGAGATAGGCCAGGCCCATCTTCCGCAGTCGCTCGTAGGAGGAGTCCTCCGGGTCCATGTTCTCGCGGAACGTCTCCCGGATGCGGTCGTTGAGCACGTCGTGGCAGGCCAGGAAGAGGGCGCGCTTGTTCTCGAAGAGGGCGTAGATGTACGGCTGTCTGATCCCGGCCCGGCTGGCGATCATCGAGGTCGACGTGCCGGCGTACCCGTACTGGCCGAACTCGATCAGGGCCGCGTCTATGACCTCGGCGCGCCGAGCCTCCTGCGAAACCCTCGGTTTTTTCGACTGCTCCGACATCCGTTCAACTTTCCGGTTACCCGGTCCGGCTCATCCGGTATCGAGGGGGGATGATCCCGCACCTTGCAGGCGTCCGCAGGACCCCGGGCCGGCGCAAGAGATGGGTCACCCGTACGGTCAGTCGCCGGCGCGCGCCTCGAGCACGGCGTCGGCGGCTTCCTGCGCCGCCTCGATCTGGCCTGCCACCAGATCGAGTCCATTGTCCCAGAATGAGGGGTCACCGAGATCAACCCCGACCAGCTGCCCGAGTTGCTCTGGCGACTTGGAGCCGCCGGCGGAGAGCATCTCCAGATAGCCGGGGACGATCGCCTCGCCCTGCTCCTCATAGAGCCGGTAGACGGAGAGGGCGAGCAGCTGGCCGTAGGCGTAGGCGTACACGTAGCCGGGCGATCCGATGAAGTGGGGGACGTACGACCACCACGAGCGGTAGCCGTCGGTCACCTCGACCGAGTCGCCGAGGAGATCCTCCTGGGTGCCGGCCCAGAGCTCGCCGAAGCGCTCGACCGAGAGCTCGCCTTCCTGGCGCCTGGCGGTGTGGACCTGATCCTCGAACTGGTTCATGGCGATCTGGCGGAAGATCGTGGCGATCTGGCCCTCGACCGACTCCGATAGCAGCCCCAGCCGCGAGGACGGGTCCTTCTCGGCGGCGAGCAGCCGGCCGAAGACCAGCTCCTCGGCGAAGACCGAGGCGGTCTCGGCGACGGTCAGCGGCGTGTCCTGGTGGAAGATGCCCTGCTTGGCGGCCAGCGCCTGGTGCAGGCCGTGGCCGAGCTCGTGGGCGAGGGTGAGCACGTCCCGGCGCCGGTCCGTGTAGTTGAGCATCACGTAGGGGTGGACCGAGGGCACGGTCGAGGCCGAGAAGGCGCCGCCGCGCTTGTTCGGGGCGGGCGGGGCGTCGATCCAGCGTCCGTCGAAGAACCGGCCCACGACCTCACCGGCCTGCGGGGCCAGCGAGTCGAAGGCGCTCTGGACGATCTGACGGCCCTCGTCCCACTCGATGGTGACGTCGTCGGTGGCGATCGCGGCCATGCGGTCGTAGTCGGCGAGCCGTTCGACCTCGAGCAGCTTGGCCTTGGTCCGGTACCAGGAGCGGGCCAGGTCGTAGCGGCCCTTGACCGCTTCGACCAGGGCCTGGACGGACTCGTCGGTCGCCTCGTTGCTGAGGTTCCGGGTCGCGAGCCAGTGCGGGTAGTTGCGCAGCCGGTCCTTGGTCGCCTTGTCCTGGAGCAGCGTGTTGAAGACGTAGGCGCGGGTGCGGAGGCCGGGCTCCAGCGACTCGGTGATCGCCTCCGCGGTCGTCCTGCGTACCTCCCGGTCCGGGTTGTGGAGGCCGGAGAGGGCGATGTCGAGGCTGACCGGCTCGTCGGCGCCGGGCAGGTCGACCCGGATCGCCGAGGTCAGCTCGTCGAACAGCCGGGACCAGGCGCCGGCGCCGGTCAGCGAGAGCTCGGTCGCGATCCGCTCCTCGGGGGCGCTGAGCAGATGGTCGCGGTAGCGGCGCTCGTTGCGCAGGTGGTGCTCGCAGAACTGGAGGCCCGGTGTGGCGAGCAGCTCCTCGGCCTGCTCGTCGTCCAACGCGGCCCACTCGAGGTCGAAGAAGAGCAGCTGGGTCTGGATCTGGGTGGCGCGCTCGGATCCCATCTGGAGCAGGGCGCCGTTGGCCGGGTCGGCGGTGTCGGCGGCGAACCTGAGATGGGCGTAGTTGAGGGCGCGGCCGGCTCGGTCGGAGATGTCGGCCAGCTTGGTCATCGCGACGATCAGGCCGGGGCCGTCGAGCTCGGCGACCTTGCCCTCGTACTCGTCGGCGAACTTGCCGGAAGCCTTCTCGGCCTCGTCCAGCAGAGCCGTGACCGCGGCCTCGGGATCGGAGGTGTCGCCCTCGAGCAGGTCGTCGAGGTTCCAGGTCACCTCGGCCAGGATCGGATCCGTCTCGGCGCTCATCAGGCCGCCTTCTCCTTGAGCTGGCGACGGACGATCACGTCACCGATCAGCGAGCCGATCGCCCCGCCGGTGATGACCGTGATCAGCGGGAACCACCAGCCCCACCACCTCTGCATCGAGCCGTAGGCGCAGAGCCCGATCAGGACCACGAAGAAGAAGCCGTGGACCGGACCGAGGACCGAGACCAGGTCGTGCTTGTCCGCGACCCACCGCGAAGCCCAGACCAGCGGGATCAGCAGCAGGAAGTCGAGGATCGCGACGGCGGCGATGATGTTCAGGAAACGGATCTCCCGGGCGCCGCCCGGGGCCTCGGGAGCGAGGTCTTCAGAGGTGCTCATTTCCCGTTGAAGCTATCAATGGGTGAGGTTCACCCCGGCGTAGACCGTGGCCAGGGTCAGCAGGAAGGTGATGCCCATGAGGGCGTGGCTCTGCCCACGGACCGTGTGCAGCAGCACCGCGACGATGGTCGCGATCACCAGGGTCATCTTGACCTGGAAGGGCCCGTAGTCCCAGAGTTGGAAGTGCGAGGCCATCATCATGCCGGTCAGGAGCAGGACCCCGAGCGCGATCAGCGAGCCGGCCCCGAAGCGCTGCGCGATCGCCCGGATCCTCTCCGGCTGCGCCGGCTCGGCGCGCATCACCGGGACCACCGTGAAGGCGAGCATGATCTGCCCCCCGAGGAAGAAGGCCATGGCGACGACGTGGAGGAAGATCAGGATGGTCCAGAACATGGGTCGGAGGATATTGCCGAAGGACCTCCGACGACCTGCGGATTTCCCACATAAAGCTGAGCCCCTTTCTTCCATCGGTGGAGTGAGAGAAAGGGGCGGGTTTTCATGGGGTGGGGGCGTCCTCTGGCGCCCCTACCCTTATTGATTCGATGGCCAAGATCCGTTCACAGCACGTCTGCCAGAGCTGCGGCCACGTGGCGATGGCCTGGACCGGGCGCTGCCCGGACTGCGGCGAGTGGAACACCCTGGTCGAGCAGGCCGCTCCCAAGCCCAGGCCGGCCGCCTCGTCGGGCCGCTCGGGCGGCAACGGCCGCGCCTTGGCCGCCGGCCCCGGGGCCCGTCCCCAGGCGCTGCGCGACGTGGTGGCGACGAGGGTCGAACGGCTCTCGACCGGGATCGGCGAGCTCGATCGGGTGCTCGGCGGCGGGGTCGTCCCCGGTTCCCTGATCCTGCTGGGCGGCTCGCCCGGGATCGGCAAGAGCACCTTGACCGGCATGGCCATGGCGAACCTCCAGGCCTCGGGCGTGGAGACGCTCTACGTGTCCGGGGAGGAATCCGCCGCGCAGGTGCGGATGCGGGCCGAACGGCTCGGCCCGGCCGCGCTCGACGTCCGGGCGCTGGCCGAGAACTCGCTGGAGACGGTGCTTGGCACGATCGAGGCGGAGCGGCCGGCGGTCTGCGTGATCGACTCGATCCAGACCATGCACAGCGCCGAGCTGAGCGGTGCGCCCGGCTCCGTCGGGCAGGTGCGGGAGGCGGCCAACGCGCTGGCGGAGCAGGCGAAGCGGCTCGACGTCGCTGTGATCCTGGTCGGGCATGTGACCAAGGAGGGCAGCCTGGCCGGCCCCCGGGTGCTGGAGCACCTGGTCGACTGCGTGCTGCGCTTCGAGGGCGAGAAGGAACGCACCTGGCGGACCCTGAGGGCGGTCAAGAACCGCTTCGGCGCCACTTCCGAGGTGGGCGTCTTCGAGATGCGTTCCGGCGGCCTGACCGAGGTGCTGGATCCCTCGGCCCGTTTCGTCGAGGAGGCGACCGGGGCCCAGGGCTCGGTCGTGCTCGCCTCGATGGAGGGCACGAGGCCGGTCCTGGTCGAGGTCCAGGCCCTGGTCTCGCCGAGCGAGCTGGAGGTGCCGCGGCGGGTGGTCAACGGGATCGACCGCAATCGCCTGAGCATGATCCTCGCCGTTCTGGCCCGGCACGCCCGTCTCGGGCTCGGCACCGCCGACGTCTTCGTCAACGTGGTCGGCGGGGTCCGGGTGGACGAACCGGGCGCCGATCTCGCCGTGGCGCTCGCGGTTGCCTCGGCGCAGCGTGGGGAGCCGCTTTCGGGCCCGGATGGCAGGCCGCTCGCCTGCTTCGGGGAGCTCGGCCTGACGGGCGACGTCCGCTATGTCGCCCACGCCGACAGACGCGTCGCGGAGGCCGTCAAGTTCGGCCTCTCGCCGGTGATCGGGCCGCGGGCCGGGGAGCGCCTGAAGGGCCTGACGACCTGCGTCACGATGCGCCAGGCGCTGAAATCCGCATTTTCCGGAAGTTCGGCATCCGGACGGGCCGAAGCCGCCTGATCTTCAGGCTAGACTCAAATCAGCTCTTCGGTTCGGCAAAGCCGCGCCCAGGATGACGCCAGACCGCATTGGAAAGCGAAATCTGGCATAATTCCTTGAATGTCACCTGTAGGCGAGAGTGATTTGGCACACCTGTCTGAGCGTCAGGATCCTCGTCTGCTGCGCGCCATCGACGCCGTCGCCCCCGGCACCGAGCTGAGGGAGGGCATCGACAACATCGTCCACGCCCGCACCGGCGGCCTGATCGTGGTCGGTGAGACCGAGGATTTCGCCTTCATGCTGTCCGGCGGCATCCGGCTGGACATCGACTACAGCCCGGCGATGCTCTACCAGGTGGCGAAGATGGACGGCGCGATCCTGATCAACGCCGACGGCAGCAAGATCACCTGGGCCAACGTCCAGATGATGCCCGACCCGACCATCCACTCGGTGGAGACGGGGACCCGGCACCGGACCGCCGAGCGAATCTCGAAGCAGGTCGACGCCCTGGTCATCGCGATCTCGCAGCGGCGCGACGTGGTCTCGCTCTACCTGGACGGGGCCAAGTACATCCTTCAGGACATCCCGGCCGTGCTGGCCAAGTCGAACCAGGCCCTGGCCACGCTCAACAAGTACCGCACCCGGCTCAACGAGATGGCGAGCCGGCTGACCCGGGCCGAGTTCGGTGGCAGCGTCGTGCTCTACGACGCCCTGGCCGTGCTCCAGCGCTCCGAGCTCGTCTCGCGCATGGCGACCGAGGTCGAGCGCTACGTGGTCGAGCTCGGCACCGAGGGCCGGCTGATCGAGATGCAGCTCGAGGAGACCATGATCGGCGTCGCCGCCGACCGTCTCGCCCTGATGCGCGACTACGCGATCGAGGACACCGAGGAGAACGTCCAGTACATGGTCGAGGAGCTCGCTTCGCTCACCCATCAGGACGTGCTCGACTTCGGACGGCTGGCCGAGCTGCTCGGCTACGACCGCAAGGTCAACACGCTCGACCTGGTCACCGAGCCCCGCGGCTACCGCATGCTGGGCCAGGTCCCGCGCCTGCCCCGCCTGGTGGTCCAGAAGATCGTCCAGCACTTCGGCAGCGTCGAGGAGATCCTTGCTTCGACCGACGACGAGCTCGCCGCCATCGACGGCGTCGGCTCGGCTCGCGCCAAGGAGATCCGCGAGGGCGTCCGCAGACTTCAGGAAACCGTCATGGCTGACCGGTTTTTGAACACATGACGACCACGGTCGTCAGCTAAGAGACAAGGAGCATCTGATTTCCGATTCAGAGGCAGTGAACGGCGAAGAAGTGACAGAAGAAGATCTCGATCTGGCTCCCTATGTGTGCGACTTCGAGGAAGGCGACAAGGTCGTCTACCCGCATCACGGCGCCGGGGTCGTCCTGAAGAAGGCCGACGCCGAGCTGATGGGCGAGACTCGCGAATACCTGACCATCAAGATCCTGCACAACGATCTGACCGTCAAGGTCCCGACCGCGAAGGCCGGCGAGGCCGGTCTGCGTCGGGTGATCGACGAGGACGAGATCAAGAAGGTCATCTCGGTGCTGTCGGACGAGGTCTCCGACATGCCCAAGAACTGGAACCGCCGGTTCAAGTACAACAAGGAAAAGATCAAGACGGGTGACGTCTTCGAGCTGGCCGAGGTGGTCCGCAACCTCGCGCTGCGCGAGATGGAGAAGGGCCTCTCCACCGGCGAGAAGCAGATGTACACCCGCGCCAAGAAGATCCTCGCCTCGGAGTTCATGTACGCGCTCGACAAGGACGAAGAGGGAGCCGAGAGCTACCTCGACGGTCTGCTCGAGGAGCGCTACGAAGCTTCGGTGGCGGCCGCTGCGGCCTAGGCCGCGGGCCGACCGGGAGCCCGGATGGGGGTTCCGGCACTGATAGTGGCCGCCGGTTCCGGGCAACGACTCGGGGCCGGCGGGCCCAAGGCCCTGGTCGAACTGGCCGGGAGGCCGCTCTACGCCTGGTCGGTGGAGGCGTTCCGCCAGGCATCCTGGGTCGACCGGATCTACGTCGCCGTCCCCCCGGGTCAGGCGGATCGGTTCACCGAGCCGGGCATCGTCACCGTCGAGGGCGGCGAGACCCGATCCCACTCGGTCGCGAACGGCCTCGCGGCGATCACGGCGGAGGGCTCGCCCGAGATGGTGGTCGTGCATGACGCCGCGCGTCCGCTGGTCAGCCCTGCCCTGATCGACGCCGCCGTGATCGGGCTGGACGCCGACGTCGAGCTCCACGCCCTGATCGCCGCCGCCCCGGTGACCGACACCGTCAAGCGGCTCGGCGAGGACGGGGTCGTGGTCGAGACGCTCAATCGGTCGACCCTGGTCTCCGTGCAGACCCCGCAGGTGTTCCGGGTCGGGTTCCTCCGCGACGCGATCGCGACGGGGGATCTGGCCGCCGCCACCGATGACGCCAGCCTGATCGAGGCGGCCGGGGGGTCGGTCGGCGTGATCGAGTCGCCGTCCGGCAATATCAAGGTGACCGTTCCGGGCGACCTTGACCTCGCCGCCCTCCTGCTGGAAAGAAACAGATGAGCCCCTCCGATTCAGTGATCACCGACTACCACCTCCACCTCAGAGGCGACGATCTCTCGGCTCGCGCCGCCGACCACTTCAACCCGGAGAACATCGCCGCCTACGTCGAGGCCGCAGAGCGGGTCGGGGTCACCGACCTGGGCTGCGCCGAGCACATGTACCGCTTCACCGAGGCCCTGACCGTGTGGCGCCACCCCTTCTGGGACGAGTGGGCGATCGACGACATCGACCAGTACGTCGAGGCCGTCCAGGCCAGCCCGATCAAGCTCGGCATCGAGGGCGACTACGTCCTCGGGGCCGAGGAGCAACTCGAGGCGATGCTGGGATCGCGGCCCTTCGACTACGTGGTCGGCTCCGTCCACTTCCTCGGCGACTACTCGCTGGACACCGAGGAGTACACGATCTGGGACGGCACCCAGGACCCGGACGACATCTGGCGCCGGTACTTCGAGACCCTCGCCAGCGCCGCCCGTTCCGGCCTCTTCGACATCCTCGCCCACCCGGACCTGGTCAAGGTCTGGGGCCGGGCCGGCCGGCTGCCCTCGGTCGATCCCAGGACCATGTACGAGCCCGCCATCGAGGCGATCGCCGAGTCCGGGATCGCGGTCGAGGTCTCGACCGCCGGCCTGCGCAAGGGCGTCGGCGAGATCTACCCGGCCCCCGTCTTCATGGAGATGTGCGTCGAGGCGGGCGCGGCGTTCGCACTCTCGTCGGACGCGCACGAGCCGGCGCAGATCGGCTTCCGTTACGCGGACGCGCTCGAGTTCCTCGCCGACCACGGCGTCTCGGAGCTCGCCGTCTTCGAGGGTCGCCGGCGCCGGACGGTGCCGATCGGCCAGCTGAACGGGGTGGTCTGAGATGCCCATGAGCGTCGGCATCGGCTACGACAGCCATCGTTTCGCGGAGGGGCGCCCGCTGATCCTCGGCGGCGTCGAGGTCCCGCACGAGAAGGGCCTGGCGGGCCACTCCGACGCCGACGTCCTCACCCACGCGGTGATCGACGCGATCCTCGGGGCGGCCGGCCTCGGCGACATCGGCGAGGTCTTCCCCGACACCGACCCGGCCTGGGAGGGAGCCGACTCGATCGGCCTCCTCCACACCGTGATCGGCATGCTCCGCGGGCCGATCGTCAACGTCGACGCGACCCTGATCTGCGAGCAGCCCAAGCTGGGCCCGCACCGCCCGGCCATGGTCGCCCGCCTCACCGCGGTCACCGACGCCCGGATCAGCGTCAAGGCGACCACCAACGAAGGCATGGGCTGGATCGGCCGCGGCGAGGGCATCGCCTGCATGGCGGTCGCAGCCGTCGATCTCGACTGAGGCCGAGTAGAGTCCGGCAGCCATGAACCCCATCAAGTCGGTCGGCGAGAAGCTCGCCAACAAGGGCTTCGAACTCAAGACTCTCCGAGCTGCCGGCGTCGTGGGCGGGCTGGGCCCTGCCGCGCTGCCCGTGGCGGCCTCGGCATTGATCCGCGGAGGCGCGACGCCCGCCACCGCGATCCGGATCGCCGCCGTCAAGCACGGTGACCGGGTCTTCCTCGAGGACGAGTCCGGTTCGCTGACCTTCTCCGAGGTCCATCGGCGCAGCAACGCGCTGGCCCGAGCCTTCGCCGGTCTCGGGATCGGCCCGGGCGACGGACTGGCCGTGATGTGCCGCAACCACCGCGGCTTCGTCGAGGCGAACCTGGCCGGCTGGAAGCTGGGCGCCACGGTGATCCTGCTCAACACGATGTTCTCCGGTCCCCAGCTCGCCGACGTGATCGAGCGGGAGGAGGCGAAGCTGGTCGTGCTCGACCAGGAGTTCGAGGATCTGCTGGCCGGCGTCCCGGACAGCGTCGACCGGGTCTGCGCCTGGCAGAACGATCCGGAGCCCTCCGGGCTGCCGGGCGTCGAGGACCTGATCGCCGCCAACGAGGACGGTGACCTGCCCTGGCCGAGCCAGAAGGGCCGCAACATCATCCTCACCTCCGGCACCACCGGCACCCCCAAGGGGGCGCAGCGACCGGCCCCGAGCGGCCTCAGCGTGATGGTCGGCATGTTCGAGCGCATCCCGCACCGCGAGGGCGAGACCATGGTCATGGCCGCCCCGCTCTTCCACTCATGGGGCTATCTCAACTCGGTGATTGGCACCTCGGTCGGCGCCCGGCTGGTGCTCCAGCGTCGTTTCGACCCGGCTCAGAGCATGGAACTGGTCGACGAGTACGAGGCCGACGCGCTGGTCGCCGTCCCGGTGATGCTGCAGCGGATCATGGAGCTCGATCCCGAGGTGAGCGATCGCTTCCGGGCCGACAAGCTCAAGATCGTGACCCTCTCCGGCTCCGCTCTGCCGGGAGGCCTCGCCACCGCCTGGATGGACCGCTACGGCGACAACATCTACAACTTCTACGGCTCGACCGAGGTCGCGATGGGCTCGATCGCCACGCCCGAGGATCTGCGGATCGACCCGAGCACGGCCGGGCGGCCGCCCTACGGCACCTCGATGCGCCTGGTCGACGAGCGCGGCGACGAGGTCCCGCGCGGTGAGACGGGCCGGATCTTCATCCGCAACGAGATGGTCTTCGACGGGTACACCGGAGGGGGCAACAAGGAGAGCCTCGACGGGTTCGTGTCGAGTGGCGACATCGGCCACTTCGACGAGCACGGCCTGCTCTTCATCGACGGCCGCGACGACGAGATGATCGTCTCCGGCGGCGAGAACGTGTTCCCGGCCGAGGTCGAGGACCTGATCAGCGGGCACGAGGAAGTCGTGGAGGCCGCGGTGATCGGCGTCGAGGACCAGAAGTTCGGTCAGGCGCTCAGGGCGTACGTGGTCCTGCGCAAGGAGGACGCGCTCGGGGAGAACGAGGTCAGGGCCTATGTCAAGGCGAATCTCGCCTCCTACAAGGCGCCTCGAGACGTCGTCTTCCTGCCCGAACTACCCCGGAACGCGACCGGGAAGATCCTCAAACGCTCGCTCGGGTAGTAGTTTTCTAGTGACGATGAGCGATTCCACTCCAGCTCCGTCGAAGGAAGAGCCGGTCTCCGGGAACGGTCTGCCCAAAGAGCTGAGCCAGGTCGGTGAGGCATCCGGCAAGCTGAACTCGCGGATCGAGGCCCTGGCCAAGGAGATGTCGGCCGGCGAGACCCGGGCGCGGGAAGCCGAGATCGCCGCTCGTGAAGCGGAGCTCAAGGCGCTCGCCACGGCCCGCGAGTCCGTCGCCCAGGCCCGCGAGGCCAACAAGCGCGCCAAGCAGGCGGAGGCTTCCGCCGCGACCGCCGACCAGCGGGTCGAGGCGGCTCAGGCCCAGGCCGCGCGCGAGGTGGCCGAGGCCCGCGAGGACATCAAGGCCAAGGCCCGCGAGACCCTGCGCAAGCTGAGCACCGAGGCCCGCGAGAAGATCGACGCCTCCCGCGAGGCGCGGCTCGAGGCGGAGGAGAAGGTCAAGGAGCTGGAGCAGAAGGACGCCGACCAGCGCGAGGCCCAGGCCAAGGTCGAGGCGGACCTGAAGCGGGTGGAAGGCACGCTCAAGCAGGAGCGCGAGACCCGCGACGAGGCGATGGCCAAGGTCGCCGCCGAGGGCGAGGAGCGTCTCGCCGCCCGTACCCGGCACCTCGAGGAGGTCGCCGAGAGACTTGCGAAGGAAGCCCGCCAGGCGGCGGAGCGCGAGGCCAAGAACCGCATCGAGGCCGCCGAGGAACGGGCCCGCAAGGCCCAGGATCGCGCTTCCCAGGCGGAGGCCCACGCGAATGAGTTCGAGGCGCTGGCCCGCCAGAAGATCGCCGAGATCGAGGCCGACGTCGACCGTCGCGTCATGGAGGGGACCGAGCAGGTCCGCCGTGAGGCGGCGGAGCGGGTCGAGGCCCTGATCGAGCGCTTCGGCAGCGAGGCGGAGGAGAAGGCCCGCAACCGCGCCGAGGAACGCCTGCGCGAAGAGGACGAGCGGATCCAGCGAGAGGCCGAGCGTCGCGCCGAGCTGGCCCGCCAGTCGGCCGAGGACGATGTCCAGGCGGCCGCCGACCGCGCCCGCCAGGAAGCGATCACCGCCGCCTCCAGCACGGCCCCCGAATGGGAGCGTTCCGAGCCGGGCGGCGAGGGCGAGGGCGGCCCCGTGCCGCGTCGCCGTCGCGGTGGGCCCGGCGCCGGCGGATACCGCACCTTCTGACCGGCACGCCCGGCATGCGCGAGGTAAGGATCAAGGACACCCTGAGCGGCGAGACGATCGCCCTCGACGGCACCGAGGAGATCGGCATCTACGCCTGCGGTCCCACGGTCTACAGCCGCATCCACATCGGCAACGCCCGTCCCTTCGTGGTGTTCTCGCTGCTCGCCCGTTTCCTCAAGGCGGAGGGATACCGGGCCAAGCTCGCGATCAACGTCACCGACATCAACGACAAGATCTACACGGCGGCCGCCGAGCGCGGCATCTCATCGGGCGAGCTGGCCGAGGAGATGACCGCCGCCTACTTCGAGGACACCGGCCGGCTCGGCCTGGGGCGTCCCGACGCGGAGCCGCTCGCCACCGGCACGATCGGGCCGATCGTCGATCTGATCGAGACCCTGGTCGAGGACGGCCACGCCTACGAGTCCGGCGGCGACGTGTACTTCTCGGTCCGTGGCTTCGACGGCTACGGGAAGCTCTCCCACCGGCCGACCGAGGAGATGGAGCAGGGCGAGGGCGACGATGCCGGTTCGCTCAAGCGAGACCCGCTCGACTTCGCCCTGTGGAAGACCCACAAGGAGGGCGAGGACACGAGCTGGGACTCGCCCTGGGGCCCGGGCCGGCCGGGCTGGCACATCGAGTGCTCGGCGATGGCCGAGGCCGAGCTGGGCCAGCCGTTCACGATCCACGGCGGCGGTTCGGACCTCGTCTTCCCCCATCACGAGAACGAGATCGCCCAGTCGGAGGCGGCTCGGGGCAAGCCCCTAGCCCGGATCTGGATGCATAACGGGATGATCGAGACCGACGCGGAGAAGATGTCCAAGTCGGAGGGCAACATCTTCCAGCTCCACGAGGCGATCGACACCTACGGCCCGGAGGCCGTGGTCGCCTACCTGATCTCCGGCCACTACCGCCAGCCGCTCGCCTTCGGTGACGCGCCGCTGACCGAGGCGGTGGCCCGCATCGACCGTCTCCGCAACTTCCTGCGCGACAACCCGGCCGGCCTCGAGCCGGGCCCGGAGGCCGCCGCCGCAGCGGGCCGCTTCCGTGACGCCTTGGCCGACGACTTCAACACCCCCCGCGCGATGAGCGAGGCATTCGACCTGGTCCGCAGCGCCAACCAGAGCCCCGACGATCCGGCCTTGGCCGGTGCCGGCACGGCGCTTGCGGGGATGCTGGACCTGGTCGGGCTCGGCTCGCTCGCCGAGGCGGGGGAGGGTGGGCCCGATCCGGAGGCGCTCGACCTGCTCGAGGCGCGGAACGCCGCCCGGGCGGACAGGGACTGGGGCCGGGCGGACGAGATTCGCGACCGCCTGGCCGAGCTCGGCTGGGAGGTTCGGGACGGCGCCGAGGGCGCTCGTCTCGTCCCGCGTGGCTGAGATGGCCGGCGAGATCATCTACGGTCGCCGCCCGGTCGAGGAGGCCGAGCGGGGCCGTCGCCGGGTGCTGCGGGTCTGGAAGGCGCCGGAGACCCCGGAGACGAAGCTGGTCGAGCTCTGCGGCTCGAGCGACCATCAGGGGATCGTGGCCGAGGTCGAGCCCTACCCGTACGTGTCGGGCGACGACCTGCTCGGCGTCGACGACGCTCTGGTGGTCGTCCTGGATCAGATCCAGGATCCCCGCAACCTGGGCGCGGTCTGCCGGTCGGCCGAGGCCGCCGGGGCGGCCGGCGTGGTCATCCCGGAGCGTCGGGCGGCCGCGGTGACGGCGGCGGCATGCAAGGCATCCGCCGGCGCGGTCGAGCATTTGAGCATCGCCAGGGTCCGCAACATCAGCGACTGGATCGCCGCCGCGAAGGACGCGGGGTTCTGGGTCTGGGGGGCTGACGGCAACGCCCAGTCCGCGCCTTGGGACCTCGACCTGACCGGCAAGACCGCGTTGGTCATGGGCACCGAGGAGAAGGGGATGAGGACCAGGGTCGCCGAGAGTTGCGACGGTCTGGTGGCGATTCCCCAGCGGGGTCGTGTCGACTCCCTGAACGTCTCCGCGGCCGCCTCGGTCCTCCTTTTCGAAGCGCTCCGACAGCGCTCCTGATCCACCTGCGGGTGCAAGCCCGTTTGCAGATCGCGGGGGTCGAGGTTGACAGAACTCCGCGCATATGTAAACTAACGTTCAGATAAAGGGTGAACCTCAACTTGAGTGTGAGGATCATCCGTAAGAACAGGGCGTCCAGGGGAGGTAAGTGGCGCCACAGGCCTTCTTCTAAAGGAGAATGTGCGGTGGCTACCCCAACCTCAATTTCCCATAGCAGTTCAGTTTCCGGCGTCCGTTCCCGAGTCATCTCCTCCGGATCTAACGCTCGACTTGAGCCTGAGGATGAAACCCTCGTCGCCTTCGCCAAGCGCGGCAAGAAGGATGCGGCCGACAAGCTGGTCCGTCGTTACCAGAGCTTCGTCCGCCTCAAGGCGTCTTCCTACTTCCTGGTCGGCGGTGACTCCGACGACCTGATCCAGGAGGGCCTGCTCGGCCTCCACAAGGCGATCCGCGACTACCGGACCGACCGCGAGTCGAGCTTTCGCAACTTCGCCGAGCTCTGCATCACCCGCCAGATCATCACGGCGGTGAAGACCGCCACCCGGAACAAGCACGCGCCTCTCAACCAGTACGTCTCCTTCGGCCAGTCGCCGGCTTCGAACACCGAGTCGGAGACCACCATGGAGGAGATCCTGCCCGGCCCGACCGCGCATGACCCGGTCAACCAGGCGATCTCGTCCGAGGAGCTCAAGTCGCTGGTGTCCTGCCTCCAGTCGACCCTCTCGGAGCTTGAGAGCAGCGTGCTCGGCTACTACCTCGAGGACCGCTCCTACGAGGACGTCGCCCAGCTGCTCGGCTGCGACACCAAGAACGTCGACAACGCCCTCCAGCGCGTCAAGCGCAAGGTCGCCCGCCACCTCGACTCACGCGACGTCGCCGTCTGACTCCGGGCTGACACAATCCGGAACCCCTGCCCGGCTAGCTCAATTGGCTAGAGCACCTGTCTTGTAAACAGGAGGTTTCCGGTTCGAGCCCGGAGCCGGGCTTGCCGCGTCAGTCGACCAGCAGGCAGACGATGCGGACCGCGTTGTCGACATCGGGGCCGTTCTCGGTCATGGCGTCGTTGTAGATGAATCCCTCGATGATCCTGGTCATCGCGTAGGCCAGGTCTCCCGCCGGGGCGCGCAGCGTGATCGCGCCGGTGCCGGCCTCCTCCTCAAGCACCTCGGTGACCCGCTCGACCACGGTCGACTGCACGAGGCCGCCACGGGTGGTCAGCAGCCGGAAGGCCAGCTCGGTCTCGTTGCGGACGAAGCGCCGGACCGGCTCGAAGTTGACGATCGACTCGACGAAGCCCCGGGTGAAGGTCTCGATCCGGTCGATGCCGGACCTGCCGTCGGCCGCCTCGCGCCCGATCCGGATCCCCTCCTCGCCGAAGAAGCAGAGCACCTCGGACAGCAGCTGGTCCCGGGGCCCGGTCCAGCGGTAGAGGGTGGTCTTCGAGATGCCGAGCTCCTGGGCCAGCTTCTCCATGTCCAGGCGCGGCTCGCGCATGAAGGTCCGGATCGCGAGGCGGAAGGCGTCGGCCGGCGTGGCCTTGGGAGTCGAGGTTCCCGCGGCTTCGCCCCGATGGGCGGCAAATGCCTTCGAGGTGGGGGCGACCGTGGCTTCCATCCCGGCAAGCCTACAGGCCGATGCTACGGAATTCGCG
The DNA here is from genome assembly GCA_017304845.1 of Solirubrobacterales bacterium. GTDB lineage: Bacteria > Actinomycetota > Thermoleophilia > Solirubrobacterales > 70-9 > 67-14. The sequence goes on along the minus strand of JAFKLL010000043.1, from coordinate 4,510 downwards.
ATTCGAAACTTATGTGTACGAATTTGATATACGTTTCATTGGGAATCGAAAAGGCCGCGCGTGTCGAACGCGGGGAGGACAGGAGAGATTCGATGAGGAAGCTGGTCGCGGCAGGGGCCGCAGTGGCGGTGTTGTTCATGGGGTTCGCCGGCGCCGGAATGGCACAGGCGGCGGGCAAGGCGCCCTTCTACCCGATCGAGAAGAAGTCGCTGAAGGTGCCGGCCGGGGTCCAGCCCTGGCTGCCCACCTGGTCGCCGGACGGGAAGCGCATCGTCTTCCAGAACCAGCTCGACGGCACCACCTGGAGCACCTCGAAGGACGGCAAGGGCACCAAGTGCATCACCTGCGGCTTCCCCGACCGCCCCGAGATCATCGGCGGCTTCACCTACGTCTTCCCCGGCAACAAGCGACTGTTCGTCAGCCATGAGCTGGGCGGGCTCTCCGGGGTCGACTCGGGGCCCGGGGCGGACGCCTTCGTCCTCGAGTGCTCGCCGAGCGTCTTCGACTGCCAGAGCCACCAGTACCTCCCGGTCGACATGTCCGACGACAAGGCCGGGGTCACCCTGATCGTGCAGCGCCGCACCTGGCATCTGGCGCCGGACGGAGTCCACCTCGGCTGGATGGACCTGCGGCTCGACGGAACCGTGATGGTCGTCGGTCGCCTCACCCGTCTCGCCGATCGCTACAAGGTGGTCGACCAGAAGGCGGTCAACCCGCAGGGGCCGGCCTCGCTGACCGACCCGAACGCCGCCGGCTGGGCGGTCAACAACCAGCTCTACGAGCTCAAGAGCTTCGCCGACGGCGGCGCCTCGATCATCGCGGTCGGCGGACCGGAGGGCAACGTCGACTCGCTCAAGATCAACCTGGCGAGCGGCAAGGTGACGCGCCTGACCAAGAACCTCGACTGGGACGAGGACGGCGCGATCTCACCCGACGGCGACATGTACACCCTCTACTCATGGCGGACCAGGCACCGTCTCGACGCCTTCGCCTGGATCCCCGAGATCGAGCCGTTCGTCGAGATGCCGGCCTTCGCCGCCCTCGCGCCCCACTACGTCTCGACCTGGGTCGGCTTCCAGTGCGATCTCTCGCCCTGGCTGCTCGAATCGCGCGGCGACCGCGGCGGAACCGTGCTGGGGCAGCCACTCAACGTGTATCCCGGCAAGACCCTGACCCCCGGCAACAACCTCTCCGGGCAGCAGTTCTGGAGCCCGAACAGTCAGGACGTCCTGCTCCAGGAGCGGCTGCGGACCAGGCCGCCCGAAGGCTCGTCCGAACACGTCGGCCAGAAGGGACTGGTCCCCAACCGCGTGACCATCGCCCACATCGACCGGCGCCCCGGCAAGCGAGTTCCGGTCGTCTCATCCACCGTCGGGAACTGGGCGCCGACCCCCAACGCCTACGTGCCGACCACCGGGGCCAACGTCTCGGTGACGGTGAACGGCAAGGGAGGCGGCACCGCCGACCTCGTCTACTCCGGCAACCTGAGCGCGGGCCACTGGTCCGTGGACTACCACCACTACTCGAAGGACGGCAAGACCTTCGTCGACGGCGACTATGCCGTGACCAGCACGAACTCGGGCTCCTACTGGACGATCGACGCCGACGTCAAGGTCACCGGGGCGCATCGCGGCTCGCTCAAGTCGGATCTGATCGTCAACAACGGGGCCCAGCCACTGCCGGCGAAGTCGGGCTCCTACGTCGCGATCTACGACGGCAAGCGGGCGCCGGCCCTACCGACCCTCGGCGCCTGTTACGACAAGCTGCCGCAGAAGAGCCGACTGGCGACACGGGCGAAGTCGGTGCGTCGCGGCAAGCGCAACGTGGTTTCCGTGACGGTCACCGCGAACGTCTACGGCGACCGGCGGCCGGTGCAGTCGGCCCAGGTCCGGGTCGGTGGCAAGACGGCCAGCACCGGCCGGACCGGCCGGGCCCGGATCGTCGTCCGCGGCAAGGGGCGACGAGTGGTGAGAGTCACCGCCGGGGACACCTTCGTCCGAGCGGTCCGAACCGTCCGCCTGAAATAGAGCTTCCCTCCCGCACCCCCCCAAGTGCGGGTCTAAGGGCATCGGCCCACCCCTCTAAGGTGAGTCGATGCCCTTCGGCCTGCTGATCCCGGCCATCCTGGTCGGAACCGCCGCCGCCCTCTGCCTGCTGCCGTCCCCGCGATCGTGGCGGGCCCGGCGCCTGGTCTTCTTCGCCTGCGTCGTCCTCAACGAGCAGCCTCACTGGTTCGCGGCCCTGATCTTCGTCTCGGCGGTGCTGGCCATCGTCAGCGGCGACATCACCTCGACCGTCGGCTGGCTGGCGATCCCGATCGCGGCGATCGTCATCGTCGAGCTGGGCGTGATCCTCCGGCGGGCCCGTCCCAGCCGACGCATCCTCCGCGAAGAGATCCGTCGTGAGCTGGGCGACGAAGCGGTGCGGCGGCTGGCCGGTCCGGCGCCGGTCCTTTCCACCCTGCTCCGTCCCTGGCCGGTCCGACCCCGGCGGGTCCGGCGGATCGGCCCGATCAGCTACGGGCCGGAGGGGCGGATGAACCTGCTCGACGTCTACCTGCCCCGCACGGGAGAGGTGAGCGGGCCGACCCTGGTCTTCCTCCACGGCGGCGGCTTTCACAGCGGCAGCCGCCGTCGGGAGAGCAAGGCGATGTTCCACCGGCTGGCGGGGGAAGGCTGGTTCTGCGTCAGCGCCGACTACAGGGTCGGTCGCTCGGCCCGATTCCCCGACTACGTGATCGACCTGAAACGGGTGATCGCCTGGGTCCGCGGCGAAGGGGTCGAGCTCGGCGCCGATCCCGACCGTCTCTTCGTGGCGGGCAGCTCGGCCGGGGCCCACATCGCCTCCGTCGCCGCCCTGACCCCCGGCCGGCCCGAGTTCCAGCCGGGCTTCGAAGAGGTCGACACCCGGATCAGCGGGGTGATCGGGATGGGCGGCTACTACAGCCGGATCGAGTTCCAGGAACGGCGCTACCCCGAAGTGAGGAACTCGGGGCCGGCCGATTACCTGGGCCCCGGGGCGCCGCCGTTCCTGATCGTCCACGGCGACCACGACAGCCTGGTTCCGCTCGCCAACCCGGACGCGTTCGTGCGGGCGCTGCGGGAGGCCGGAGCCTCGGTCACCGAGGTGATCCTGCCCGGCGCCCACCACGGATTCGACCTGACCCGGTCGCTCCGATCGGAAAGCGTGGTCGATGCCATTCAAGACTTCACGGGAGCTGTAACCGGGCCCGATCGCGCGTGTAGGAATCTCTTGTGACCCAGGAGCAGCTCGAGGCGTACCACGAGTACACGCGCAGGCATGGGGTGAATCGAGGGCTCTACCTCTTCGCCCGCGTCGTCCTGCAGCCTTTCTTCCTCATCTACCTTCGCCTCTCACGCCAGGGACGCAAGAACTCGCACATCAAGGGCGGGACGATCGTCGCGGCCAACCACCGCAGCTTCCTCGACCCGTTCGTGATCGGCACCTGCCTGCCCTGGGGCAAGCCGATGAACTACGTGGCGAAGGTCGAGCTCTTCGAGAAGCGCTGGCAGGGGTTCCTGCTCTGCCGGGTCGGCGCCTTCCCGATCCGCCGCGGGGAGGCCGACGAGCTCGCGATCGAGACGGCCGAGACCGTGCTCGCGCGGGGCGGCACCATCTGCATCTTCCCCGAGGGCACCCGGATCCGTAAGGGATCGCTGGGCAAGCCGAAGCGCGGGGTCGGCCGGCTGGCCCTGGTCAGCGGCGCGCCGGTCCTGCCGGTAGCCGTGAGCGGCACCGAGCACGTCCGCCGCGGCTGGAGCATCCGGCCGCGCAAGGTCGACATCCGGGTCGGGCGGCCGATGTCGTTCCCGCAGTCCGAGAATCCTTCGCCCGCTCTCGCCGCCTCGGTCACCGACCGGATCTGGCCGAACGTGGAGCTCCAGTGGGAGGACATCGGCGGGCTGCCGCCGATGCGCCGGGCCGCCGTGATCGGGGCCGGTAGCTGGGGCACCGCGGTCGCCGTGCTGCTCGCCCGAGGCGGCCTCGAGGTCCAGCTCGGCACCCGCACGCCGGCCCAGGCCGAGGAGATGGCGATCGCCCGGGAGAACACCAAGTACCTGCCCGGCGTCCGTCTGCCCGACGCGATCGAGGTCCGACCCTCGAACGAGATCGAGCTCGGCGGCGTCGACCTGCTCTGCATCGCCGTCCCCTCCGCCTCCTACCCGCAGGCCGTCGGCGCGGTCGCCGACCGGGTCGGCCATCGGGCCGGGGTCCTGCTGCTGGCCAAGGGCCTGATCGCCCCGCTGGGCCAGCTCCCCTCCGAGTACGTGAAGGAACGGATCCGCTCGCGCGGCGTCTCCTGCCTCGGCGGTCCCGCCCATGCTCGCGAGGCCGTCTCCGGATCGGCCGCGCTGGTCCTCGGCAGCAACGACAGCGACCTGCGCGCCCAGCTCGGCGACGTCTTCGACCGGGCCGGCCTGGTCTGCGAGCGCTCGCCCGACGTGGTCGGCTTCGAGATGGCCGGCGCCGCCAAGAACGCCGCCGTGCT